>DASZOZ010000028.1:0-53888 GCA_035550515.1 Allostellaceae bacterium | reverse complement strand
CGCGAGGAGAGTCCCATGCCCGACATCGTCATCGCCAGCGCCGCCCGCACCGCCGTCGGAGCCTTTAACGGCGGGCTTGCCGGCCTGCCGGCGCACAAGCTCGGCGAGGTGGCGATCGCCGAGGCACTGCGCCGCGCCGAGGTCGAGCCGGGCGAGGTCAACGAGGTGATCATGGGCCAGATCCTCGCCGCCGGCGAAGGCCAGAACCCGGCGCGTCAGGCGGCGGTCGGCGCCGGCATCCCGTTCGAGGCGACGGCCTACGGCGTCAACCAGCTCTGCGGGTCGGGGCTGCGCACGGTGGCGCTCGGCTACCAGGCGATCCGCAACGGCGACAGCGACATCGTCGTCGCCGGCGGGCAGGAGAGCATGAGCCAGGCGCCCCACTGTCTGCATCTGCGCAACGGCACCAAGATGGGCGACGCCCATCTGGTCGACACGATGATCCGGGACGGGCTGTGGGACGCGTTCAACGGCTACCATATGGGCAACACCGCGGAGAACGTCGCCCAGCGCTGGCAGATTACCCGCGAGCAGCAGGACCAGTTCGCCGCCGCCTCGCAGCAGAAGGCCGAGGCGGCGCAGAAGGCGGGGAAATTCAAGGACGAGATCGTGCCGGTGGTGATCAAGGGCCGGCGCGGCGATACGGTGGTCGACACCGACGAGCACCCCAAGCACGGCACCACGTTCGAGGTGCTGTCGGGGTTGCGCCCGGCCTTCGACAAGAACGGCACGGTCACCGCCGGCAACGCCTCGGGCATCAATGACGGCGCCGCCGCGGTCGTGCTGATGACCGCCGATGCGGCCGCCCGGCGCGGGCGCACCCCGCTGGCGCGCATCGTCTCCTGGGCGACCGCGGGGGTCGACCCCGCGATCATGGGCTCCGGCCCGATCCCGGCAAGCCGGACGGCGCTGAAGAAGGCGGGCTGGTCGGTCGACGAGCTCGACCTGATCGAGGCCAACGAGGCTTTCGCGGCGCAGGCCTGCGCGGTCGGCAAGGACCTCGGCTTCGACCCCGACAAGCTCAACGTCAATGGCGGCGCGATCGCGCTCGGCCACCCGATCGGCGCGTCGGGCGCGCGCGTTCTGGTGACGCTGCTCTACGAGATGCAAAAGCGCGACGCCAAGAAGGGCCTCGCCACGCTGTGCATCGGCGGCGGCATGGGGATTGCGATGTGCGTTGCGCGTGACTAGCGCAAGCCCGCGGGTGACGAAGGGATAAAATACGGGAGGGAAACCATGGCCAGAGTGGCGGTGGTCACCGGCGGCACGCGCGGTATCGGCCGCGCGATCGCCGTCGCTTTAAAGAAGGCGGGCTATACGGTCGCGGCCAATTACGGCAGCGACGACGCGGCGGCCGAGCGGTTTCAGAACGAGACCGGCATCCGGGTCTTCAAGTTCAATGTCGGCGACTTCCAGTCCTGCCAGGACGGCGTCAAGGCGATCGAGGCCGAGCTCGGCCCGATCGACGTGCTGGTCAACAACGCCGGCATCACCCGCGACACGACGATGCACCGCATGTCGTTCGAGCAGTGGAACGCGGTGATCCAGACCAACCTGTCGTCGTGCTTCAACATGTCGAAGGCGGTGATCGACGGCATGCGCGAGCGCAAGTTCGGCCGCATCGTCAATGTCGGCTCGATCAACGGCCAGGCCGGGCAATACGGCCAGGTCAACTACGCCGCCGCCAAGTCCGGCATCCACGGCTTCACCAAGGCGCTGGCCCAGGAAGGCGCCGCGCGCGGGATCACCGTCAACGCCGTCGCGCCGGGCTATGTCGACACCGACATGGTGCGCGCCGTACCCCCCGACGTGCTGGAGAAGATCGTCGCGCGCATCCCGGTCGGCCGCCTCGGCAAGGCCGAGGACATCGCCCGCACCGTGCTGTTCCTCGTCGCCGACGACGCCGATTTCATCACCGGCTCGACCCTGTCGGTGAACGGCGGGCAGCATATGTACTAAGCGACCTTACGGGCAGGCGGGCATGAGCGACGAGACCAGGACCCTGGAACCTTTCACCATAGAGGGTCGCCGTTGCGGATTTGCCCGAGAAGATCGTGTCGCGCTTGCCAAGGCAGTTGCCGAAGATGACGCGTGTCGCCGTCACCATCGAAGCGGCTGAAAGCGAGGCCGACAAGGCCGCTTCCTTACGGCGGGACTTGCAGGCGGGCATCGACGAACTGGAAGCCGGCAACAGCAGCGACGCCGCTGCCGTTTTCGCCAGATTGAAGGAGCGCTTCAGCACTGGCTGACGGATGGCGAAGTTGCGCTTTTCGGATCGCGCCGAACTCGATCTGATCGAGTTCGGCGAATTCATTGCTGCCGATAGCCCGGTTAATGCCCGGCGGTTTATTATTGCCGGCTTCTCGAAGCGCATCCGCGGCTCGGTCCTGCTCGCGAGGACTTGCTGCCCGGCTTACGAAGCCTCCCTTATGGCCGCTACATGATCTTTTATCGAATTTCGGAAGAAGAGGTCGAAATCGTCCGCGTTCTTCCCGGCGCCCGTGATGTTCGCCGGGCATTACGGCCGGGGCGTCGCACATGATCTACACCATCGGCCATTCGACGCGCTCGGCGGAAGAGCTGGTTGCGCTGCTGCGTGAGGCGGCGGTGGATTTGCTGGTGGATGTGCGGACCGTGCCGCGGTCGCGGTTCAATCCGCAGTTCAATGCCGATGCGCTGCCGCTGACGCTGGCGCCGGCGGGGATCGGCTATCGCCATATCGCGGCGCTGGGCGGGTTGCGGCATCGGCCGAAAGAGGCGCCGCCGTCGCCGAACGGGCTTTGGCGCAACGAGGCTTTCCAGGCCTATGCCGATTACGCGATGACGCCGGCGTTCCACGCCGCGCTGGAAGAACTGCGGCGTCTCGCCCACCGGCACAGCTGCGCCGTCATGTGCGCCGAGGCGGTGTGGTGGCGCTGTCACCGCCGCATCGTCGCCGATTATCTGCTGGCTGCCGGCGAGGAGGTCCGCCACATCATGGGGCCGGGCCATATCGATCCGGCGAGCCTCACGTCCGGCGCCGAGCCGCAGCGCGACGGCACGATCGTCTACCCGCCGGCGCAAGCCCTGCTGATCTGACTTGCCCTCACCCGGAATGCGCCCGCGGCAGTGCTGCCATCGGCTTTGGATCATTGTCGGCAGACCGGCCGGAACAATCTCTTGGGGCCGACACGCAGTGTGTCGCTCAGCAGAGACCTCCGGTGCCCCAGTCCTCCTCCAGCGTGTTTCCCCGGCTTTTCCTTGTCGGCGTCGTGATCCTCAACCTCGCTTTCGCGGCTTTCGTCTTCCACGCCGGGTGGTAGGTTAAGCGGCCGGCTTGGTCGCCTGCATCGCAGGGGTGGCCTCGACGGTCTTGTACCAGTCGGCAAGCTTCGGATGCCGGCCGCGCCAGCCGTCGTTCGGAAAGCGGAAATCGAGGTAGCCGAGCGTGCACCCGGCGGTGATCGTGCCGATGGTGCGGCCCGACAGATCCTCTTTCTCCAGCGCCGCCAGACCCTGATGCGCCTTGCGCATCTGGCCCTCGGTCCAGCCGGCAAAGCGCTTGTCCTCGGGCCGCGCGGCGATCTCGTAGCGGCAGAGGATCAGCGCGTCGAGAATGCCGTCGCCCAGCGCCTGCTGACGCAGCGCCTTCCAGCGCGCCTTGCCGGTGGGGAAGGTCTTGCCGCCGCCGGCGAGGCTGTCGAGGTATTCGCAGATGACCGGCGAATCGAACAGCACCTCGCCGTCGTCGGTGACGAGCGCCGGGATCTTCATCAGCGGGTTTTCCCCGGCGAGCGTCGCGTTGGCCTCGACCGGGCTGACCGCGGTGGTCAGCAGCTCGATGCGGCCGGCAAGGCCCAGCTCATGCGCGACCACCATGACCTTGCGGACAAAAGGCGAGGCGGGGTTGTGGCGGAGTTTCACGGCGTCGTCTCCCGGCTAACGAGTGTCGATGTTGAGGCGATAGTCCACATCGCTGCGTGAATTGTCGACCACGATCAGGTAGGCGCCGTCGATCCACAGGGTGTCCGACCAGCTGTTGGTCTGGTCGTCGCTCAACTGGTCGCCGACGATGTCGCAATCGTCGGTGGCATCGCAGGTCGCCTGCCAGCCGGGCGCAAACACGGCGAACACGGCGTCGCCCTTCAGGCCCGACAAATCGACCGTCACGCGCTGGCCGGTCGTCCCCGTGAACTGGTAGCAGTCGATGGTCGAGCTGGGAGCATTCTCCTCGATCGACGCCTCGCCGGCGCCTTCGGCGAACTTGATCGGCGTCGGATGATTGCAGTCGGCCATGGCGTTCGAAGACGCCAGAAGCAGCGCCGCCGTCGAAACCGTGAGCCGCATTCCGGCGCTCCCGAACCCTTGTGTGGCCGTGCCGCGGATGACATCAGCCCTTCAGGTTGCGGTCCCACATCGCGAACATCTTGTCCCAGGTCTCCTCGGCGGCGAGCGTGTTGTAGATCGCCCGCTCCGGAAACGCGAAGCCGTGCTCGGTGCCGGCGAAGGTCTTGATCTCGTATGTGACGTTCGTCTTCGACAGCAGCTTGTCGAGGTCGCCCGGGATGTTCGGCGGCACGCTGCGGTCGGTCTCGGCAAAGGCGTAGTAAAGCTCGCCCTTGATCCGGTCGAGGAAGAGGTGAGGGGAATCCTCCTTGTCGGTGATGATGCCGACGCCGTAAAGCGAGGCCGCGGCCTTGATGCGGTGCGGGAAGAACGCCGCCGCGTTGGTGATGTGCTGGCCGCTCATGCAATAGCCGACGCAGCCGACCGGGCCGGGCTTGCATTTGTCCTGCGCGTCGAGCCAGCCGAGGATGCCCGCCGTATCGTCCATCACCATCGCATTGGTCAGGCTGCGCATGGCGGCGAGGAACACCTGGGCCATCGGGTCGTCGCGGCGCGGGATGTCGAAGCGCAGCGTGCCGAGCCGGTAATACATGTCGGGCAGGATCGCCATATAGCCGTGCCGCGCGATGCGCCGCGTCATGTTGCGCAGCTCCTCGCGGATGCCCGGGGCGTCCATGTAGAAGATGACGCCGGGGAACGGGCCCGGACCGTCGGGGCAAGCCACAAAGCTCGGGCAGGGGCCGTATTTCGTCGTGACGATGACGTTTTGCTCGTACATCCGGGTTCTCCTGGGCGGCGGGAAAGGCGGCGCAGCGTGGCGTGATCAATCGATGTTGTCACGCGGTTTCGGGGGCCGGCACTCTTGCCGCCGACTAGCGTCCGCGGAACACCGGCTTGCGCTTTTCGGACCAGGCCTTGAGCGCCTCCGCGTGGTCCTCGGAGGCGGCGCAGGCGACGCGTGCCGCAGCCAGCGCGTCGCGGTCGAGCCGGCCGGCGGCGATCTGGTTGACGGCGCGCTTGAGACCCGCGAGCGCCAGCGGGGCGTTGGCGCCCAGCGCCGCGGCGAGCGCATCGACCCGCGCCGCCAACTGGCCGGCCGGCACGATCTCGTCGAGATAGCCGATGCGCCGCATCTCCTCGGCCTCGATCGGCTCGGCGGTCAGGAACAGGCGCTTCGCGGCGGCGACGCCGAGGCGCGACACGTAGCGCTCGATGCCGCTCGGGTAATAGATGATGCCGAGCCGGGCCGCCGGCATCAGCATCCGCATGCCCTCGACCCCGATGCGGAAATCGCAGGCGAGCGCGAGATCGGTGGAGCCGCCGTAGACGCTGCCTTGCAGCGCCGCGATGGTCGGCACGCGCAACGCTTCGAGGCGGTTGACCACGGTCTCGAAGGTGTCGTCGGCCTGGCCCGGCTCGGCCTTCCCCGCGTTGCGCTCGAGCAGCGCCCCGATATGGTATCCCGACGAGAAGCTCTTGCCGGTCCCGGTAATGACCAGCACGCGGACGGCCGGGTCGTGATCGATCCGCGCCAGGGTATCGCGCAGCACGACGAGGTCGCCCGGTTCGAGCCGGTTATGCTCGCGCGGGCGGTTGAGCCGGATCGTCGCGCGACCCTCCTCGATCGTCACGACGGGCGCGGTCGACGGACCGGCGTCGAGGGCGGTGGTCGCCATGATGCTCGCGCACTTTCGATTGTGACCGCGCGACCCTAGCAGAGCCCGCAAAGGATCGCCAATCGCCGCGCAACGCCGCCGGACGCCGCGGCGTGCCGGATGGTTTTGCCTTTTCGCTTGTGGCATATACCGGGCGCCCGCCGGCATCGCGCGCTTCTTGAGAACGACCTGCCGGAGGGAGGGAGTGGAATAGTATGGCGTTTGAAATCGCCGACGCACGCGGCCTCGGGGCCGATCTGTCGGGGCAGTTGGTCGTCTACATCGAAAGCGGGTCCAACCCGATTACGGAAGCAGCCTGGGAGACCTACACGCCGGACCCGGGCTGGATCCTGAACACGCCGCGGGCATCGCAATTCGACGTGCTGAACGTCCTCGGCAGCCCGTACCAGCCGGCGGGAGTCTACACCTATTACACCGATCGGCTGGGGTATACCTGGGAGGCGGTGTCGGCGGTGCAGAACATCGTCTGGCCGTTCAATCCGGACGACTACGCCAATTTCGATCCACCGGTGACCAGCGCCGTGCAGGCGGGCTATCAGCTGGCGACGCCGCTGCCCGGCACCATCCAGTACAACAGCAACGACAAGAACCACGAAAACATCTACGACGCCACCGACGCCCAAGGCAACCCGAAGCTGCAATATTACGTGACGGACCCTTGGGGCAACGTCTACATCCTGAAGTCGGTCAACGCCGCCAACGACACGCCGAACAAGGTCGCCGCGGCGGTGGCCGCCGCGGTGCTGCCCGACGGGTGGACGAAATCGAGCGGCTATCTGGCCGAAGACACCAGCTATTTTCCGGTCTATAGCGGCACCACCGCGCACGCCAACGAGTTTCGCGACAGCGCCGACAGCGCGTGGATGCAGATCGCCTGGGGCAGCTCCGGCATCACCCTGGCGCAGCAGATCGGCAACGGCGTGCCGATCTGGGGCGGCAATGCCGACGGCCTCGTGCTCGGCACGCCGAACGACGACGAAATCCACGGCGGCGCCGGGAACGATACGATTCTCGGCTTGGGCGGCGACGACCGCATCGCCGGCGACGCGGGAGACGACACGATCAGGGCCGGCGCCGGCACCACCACCGCGGTATTTTCCGGGCCAATCGGTCAATACGAGATCGTGCGGCTCCGCGACGGCTCGCTCAGCGTCAGCGACACCACCGGGAACGACGGCACCGACACGCTGGTCGGGGTACAGAAGCTCGAATTTTCCGATGGCGTCGTGGCGGCGGACTCGGTGGCGCAGAACACCGCATCGTCGACCGGCGACCCGCACCTCGTCACTTTCGACGGTGCACATTACGATCTCTACGCCGCCGGCGCCTTCAAGCTTGTCGAGAGCACGACGGCGGACGGGATGGACGTGCAAGTGCAGACCGCCGCCTTGCCCCAGGGGTTTTTCAATACGGCCGTCGCCGCGTCGTTCGATGCGCATACCGTCGCGTTCGACGCCGCCGGCAACGTGCTTTTCATTGACGGCGAAGCCCGGTCGCTCGCCACGCTCGACGGCCGCTCGGCCCCGGTCGGGGACGGCGCCGTCCGGGTCGAGGGCAACGACGTGACGGTGGATTTTTCGACGCAAGACCGGCTGATGATCCACGATGCCGGCGATTCGCTCGACATCGGCTTCACGCTGGCCGCTTATCGCGCACCGGGAACCGTGCAGGGCCTTCTCGGCGACGCGGACGGCAACCCGGCCAACGACCCGCACAACGCTGACGGCGCCGCCGCGTGGCATCTCGACCCGGCCGCAACGCTGCTGACCGTGCTGGGGCCTGGCTGATCCGCGCCTTGGGCGCGGCGGCGAGGCCCGCCGCACCGGCACCGCGGCGGACCGGTGCGTCTCGCCGACAGCATCGCGGAACCGCGGCTTTTCCGTCGTGTTGCCGGAACATGAAGCGTGCCTTGGCTGTCGCGGCGATCCTGGCGCTGTCGGCACTGTCCGCAGCCGCCCAGCCGGCGGTCGCACCCTCTGCACTGCCGGCGGTCGGCGGGGCGGCGCCGGGCGGCGGCAGCGCCGGCCAGGTCGGCAACGGGGCGGTGACGCTGCCGGCGCTCGACAGTACCCCGGCAATCGAAACCGATCCGAACGCGCCGCCGGGCAGCACCACGCTGACCAGCGCAAACCCGACAGGCACGGTTTCCAACGGGACGACGACGGCGCCCTCGGGCTCGGGCGGCGGCGGCGCGGCGACCGCCGGCACCGTCACCGGACCGGGCGCGATCACCAGCGGCACGACGGCCGTGGCCAGCGTGCCGCACGGCCAGACCGGCTCGACCCAGGGGATCGGCGCGGTGGTCAACACCGGGACCGCGTCGGTGCCGAGCAGCAACGGCATCGCGTCGCCGACGGCAGGTGCAATTCCGGTATCGAACGCGGCCCCGGTATCGAACTCGGCAGCCGGCGGGACCGGGGCCGCCGCGACTGCGGGGAGCGGCGGCACCAACAATTCGACCGCGGCCGCGACCGCCGGCCGCGGCGCGCCGACATTGCTCTGCCTGTCGGGAGCATCCTCGGACGCGCAGCCCTTCCTGGCGGGCACCGGTCTGAGCTGCCCGCCCTAAAGGAGCCCGCCGCCGCTGATGCGCACGGTGAGATGCACCGCGGCGGCGGCGCTACCCTTCAAGGAAGACGCGATGTCCTTGGCGATATTGCGGCTGGTGACGCCGAGATCGGCGAAATCCGACCCGTCGTCCGGCGGGCGCTTGAACAGCCAGGATTTGTCCGACGCTGAGGCGATCAACGCGAACAGCACGACACCGGGCTTGTCGGCGGCGATCTTGACCTTGTCGCCGCCGGCGGGAACGGTGAGCGTCGTATTCGCCCGGAGTGCGGCGTCGCGATGCGCGCGGTTGGGGAAGACGATCGTGGTGTCGCCATTGGCGAGGACGCGCAGGATCGCGACATTCGCGTCCTTGCTGGTCCGCACCGACAGCGTGATCGGCTGGTTCGGGTTGTATGTGGTGTCGGCGCGGTCGACCGTGCCGTCGATGGTCAAATCGGCGGCGGCGAATTGGATGTCGGCGATGGCCTGCTGTGCATCCGACAGCTCGTCCTGGCGGAACACTTCGGTGCGATGCGCGACGGTGCACGCCGTCGTGCCGGCTGCGATGCCTGCCGCGAGGACCGCCGCGATCAGCAGGCGCCGGCCTGGCGCCGTCCGCGGCACGGCTACTCCGCGGCTTGCGCCACCGGATGGTAGTTGCGCGGCAGCCCGGCCTTGGCGATCGCGCCGTAGAGCGCCACGTCCGGCAACGCCGCGGCGATGATCCGGCGCACTTCGACGAGGCGGTCGAGATCGATGCCGGTCTCGCAGCCCATCGATTCGAAGAGGAATGCGGTGTCCTCCATCACGATATTGCCGGTCGCGCCGGGCGCGTAGGGGCAGCCGCCCAGCCCGCCGAGCGACGCGTCGAACTCGCGGCAGCCCGCATTGTAGGCGGCCAGCACATTGGCGATGCCGAGCCCGCGCGTGTCGTGGAAATGCGCCGCGACCGGCAGCGGCGCGACATCGGCGATGACCCTACGGAACACGCGTTCGATCGCCGCCGGCTGGCCGTAGCCGACCGTGTCGGCGAGGATGATGCCGTCCGCGCCGGCCTCGGCCACCTCGTTGGCGATGCGGCGCACGCGGTCCTCGTCGACATCGCCCTCGATCGTGCAGCCGAACGACGTGGCCAGCCCGCAATTGATCTTCGCCGGCTTGCCGCCGGCATGGCAGAGCTGCACGACGCGGCGGAAATCCTCGATCGATTCCTCGGTCGGCCGGCGCACGTTGGACAGGTTGTGGCCGTTCGACACCGACAGCACGTAGTTCATCTCGGGCACGCCGAGCGCCATGCCCCGTTCGGCGCCGCGCGAATTGGGGATCAGCGCCGAGACGTGCAGGCCCGGCAAGGTCATCGCGTGGGCGATGACGGCTTCGGCGTCGGCGAGCTGCGGCAGCAGCTTGGGCGGCACGAACGAGCTGACCTCGACATAGCGCACGCCGGCCGCGTATTCGGCGTCGAGCCAGGCGATCTTGGTCTCGGTCGGCATCACCGTGGCGATCGACTGCAAGCCGTCGCGCATTCCGACCTCGCGCAGGGCAATCTTCCCGCTCATCACCGTCTCCCGAAAGGTTTGCCGGAAATCTAAGCGCGGCGCGCGACGTCGGCAAGAAACGCTGTAGACCGCGTCAAACCACATGCTCCGGGGTCAGCGCGCATTCCGTGCTGTCGCCGAGCTCGATCTGCAGGGTCGTGTGATGGATGCCGAAGCGGTGTTCCAGGTCGTGCGCGATCCGCGCCAGCGCGTCGTCGCCGGGATGGCCTTGCGGCATCACCAGGTGGCAGGTGAGGGCGGTCTCGGTGGTGCTCATGCCCCAGATGTGGAGGTCGTGCAGCGCGGTGACCCCGGTCACCGCCAGCAGGTGCGCGCGCACCGCCGCGGCGTCGACCCCTCGCGGCACCGCGGCGAGCGCGAGATTGAGCGACTGCCGCACCAGGTCCCAGGTGCCGTAGACGATCACCGCGGAGACCGCGAGGCTCACCGCCGGGTCGAGCCAGAGCAGGCCGGTCAGCGCGATGGCGATCCCGGCCGCCACCACCCCGGCGGTCACCAGCGCGTCCGCCGCCATATGCAGGAAGGCGCTGCGCAGGTTGAGGTCGCTGCCGCGGCCGCTGGCGAACAGCAGCGCGGTCGCGCCGTTGACTGCGATGCCGATCGCCGCGACCAGCGCGACGATGCCGCCTTCGGTGGGGACCGGGTGGTCCAGCCTCCAGATCGCTTCCCAGGCGATGCCGCCGGTCACCACCAGCAGGATCAGCGCGTTGGCGAGCGCCGCGAGGATCGAGCTCGACCGCAGCCCGTAGGTGAACCGGCTGCTCGGCCCACGCCGGCCGAGCAGCGCCGCGGCCCAGGACAGGCCCAGCCCCAGCACATCGCCGAGGTTGTGCCCGGCATCGGCGAGCAGCGCCAGCGAGCCCGCCGCCAGCCCGTACCCCGCCTCGGCCGCGACATAGGCCAGGTTGAGCGCGATGCCGATCGCGAACGCCCGGCCGTAATCCGCCGGCGCATGATGATGGGTATGGCCGTGATGGTCGTGGCTCATCGGCAACGCGTATGCCGTCAGGCTTCCGGCGCCAGGTCGAGCCGCACCGCGATGCCCTCCAGCTCCGGCCGGGGCGCCGGGTAGCGCTGCAGGACCAGCGGGTCGTGGCCGGGCACGACATGCTGCAGCGAGGTCGCCAGCCGGCGCACGGCAGTAAAGCCTTCGAGCATGTCGCCGACGTTGTAGACCGTCGGATAGGCGCGCATCTGCTCGAAATTGGCGTAGAAATGCGACGCGTCGGCGGCGAGCACGACCCAGCCGCGCGCGGTCTTGACCCGCATGACCTGCAACCCGTCGGTATGGCCGCCGACACGGTGCACGGTGATCCCCGGCGCCAGCTCGTCGGCGCCGTCGTGGAACTGCACCCGGCCGCGGAACAGCCGGCCGATCATCGCCGTCACGTCGGCTTCCTCGAACGAGCGGCGCAGCTGCGGGTGGCACATGCAGCGCCCGGTGCAGAACGCCATCTCGCGGTCCTGCAGGTGATAGGTCGCGTTGGGGAACAGGTCGTTGTTGCCGGTATGGTCGTAATGCATATGGCTGATGACGACGTCTTTGACGCCGTCCGGGTCGATGCCGATCATCTTGAGCCCCTCGCCGGGCGGCGTCAGGAAGTCGCGCCCGCGCTTCCGGGCCATCGCCGCGTCGAACCCGGTATCGAGGATAAAGGTCCGGCTCTCGCCGACGATCGCCCAGACGAAATAGTCGAGCGGCATCGGTGCGGTGTCGTGCGGGTCGCCTTGCAGGAAGTTCTCGTGCGCCCGCCGGTCGTGATGGGCGTATTTCACCGCGTAAATCTGGTAGGTATCGGACGCCATCGCGCTCCTCCCGCACACCGGCCGGTCATGGCCGGACCTGATCCGGCCATCCCCGGATCGCCGGGTCAAGCCCGGCGATGACGCGGCGCGGCCGGCAAGGCTATTCCTGCGCCAGCATCTTCGCCGTCGCCGGCAACGTCAGGAAATGCGGCGTATGCATCGCCGCAAACGCCAGGACGCGGTTGGCGAGCCCGGCCACGGTGACGCGTTCCCCGCGCAGCAGGCCGTCGACGCCGATCTTGGCCACCGCTTCCGGCGACATCATGCGGCCGGCTTGCATGCCGTTGACCGTGCCGCCGGCGACGTCGAAGAAGTTTGTCGCGGTGGTCCCCGGGCACAGCACGTTGACCGTGATCGCGCTGCCGCGCAGCTCCTCGGCGAGCGCCTCGCCAAAGCTGCGCACATAGGCCTTGGTCGCGGCATAGACCGCGAGGTTGGGGCAGGGGATGAACGAGGCGGTCGAGGCCACCAGCATGATCTTGCCCCGGCCGCGCGCCTGCATCGCCGCCAGCAGCGCATGGGTCAGCTGGGTGAGCGCGACCATGTTGACCTGCATCATCTCGTCGATGCGCGTCGCGTCGGTCCGGTCGAAGCGTGCGAAGCGGCCGAGCCCGGCATTGTTGATCAGCACCTCGACCTCGAGCCCGCGCGACTCGAGATCGCGCAGCAGCGACGCCGCGCCGTCGGGGCGCGCCAGGTCGGCGATGACGATCGTCGCCGCCGCGCCGAGTTGGCGCAGCTCCTCCGCCAGGGCTTCCATCGGTTCGAGGCGGCGCGCGCTGAGCACCAGGTCGTGGCCGCGCCGCGCCAGCTCGCGCGCCAGCGCCGCGCCGATCCCGCTCGATGCGCCGGTGACCAGCGCGACAGGACGATTGCTGCTGTTCATGACCGCCCTATGATCTGCGTTGCGTCTCTAAGATAAGGCGGAAGCGCGGCGGCCGGAGGGAGAAATGCAATGAAATTGGTGATTGCGGTGATCGCGGCAGGTTCGACCCGTGCCGCAAATACGATCTCAGGCATCGGCCGGTGACGAAGAACATGACCGAGAACCCTGGGAACCCCGGGCCGCGCCGGCGGCAGATCACCTTCAGCGAGGCCGAGCAGGCCGAATTCCTCGCCGCCAACCGCAAATGCGCGCTCGCCACGATCGATGGCGACGGCTACCCGCATCTCGTGGCGATGACCTATGGCGTCCATAATGGCGTCTTCTACATGACCTCCTACGCCAAGGCGCAGAAGGTGGTGAACATCCGCCGCAACCCGAAAGTCGGGCTGATGATCGAGGCCGGCGCGTCCTATGGCGAGCTGAAGGGCGTCATGGTGCGCGGCATCTGCGACATCCTCGAAGGCGAGGCGGCGGTGCGCGAAGCCTGGGCGGTCATCGCCGGCGAAGGCGGCCGCCAGCGCCGCCGCGAGACCAACGACAGTGCGCCCAAACGCGTCGTGCTCAAGGTGACGCCGCTGCGCATCGTGACGTGGGACCATACCAAGCTGGGCGGGCGGTATTAGAGCCGTTGCGTCAGCTTGTGGCGAACGCGTCCTCGATCAGGCGGGAGAGCACGTCGCGGGCGTCGAAATGGGCGCGCGCGATGTCGCGTGCCGCCCGCATCTCGGCGGCATAATCGGCCTCGACCGCGGCGATCGCCGCGGCGGCTTCGTCGCCGGTCGTGAAGGCGTGCAGGCCGCGCCCGGTCGGCAGGATGCCGGAAAATCCCGTGTCCTGCACGACAACCGGCCGGGACGCGGCGAGATAGCAGGCGCTGCGGCAGGAAAACCAGCCGGTGCGGAGCGCCACATAGACGTTCTTGGCCACCGAGACCTCGCCGCGCGAGCCGGCGATGTAGTCCTGGTACGCCTCGGGGGTCAGCGTCGCGTTGGGGCCGTCCTCGGCGATCCAGCCCTGCGCCGCGAGGCGGTCGAGCGGCGCCTCGGTGCCGCCGACCGCGACGCGGAACTCGCGGTCGAAGCGGCGCGGCAGGCCGGCGATCTTGGCGAATTCGTCGGCTTTGCCGCGGTATTCGACGCCGCCGTATTCGAGCTTTCCCTTGAAGACGTTCCAGGTCATCACCGTGCTCCACGGCGACGCCGCCATCACCTCGCCCGGCCGCGCCGGCCACAGCTCCGTCACCACGGGCATGCGCGTCTTGCGCCAGGCGATCCCGGCGCCCGGCATCGGGCAGTCGGTGTTGCCGAAATTCTCGGCATAGGTGAAGTGCCGGTCGTGCGCGTGGACGCCGGTGCACCACCGCTCGACATTCTCCGACCAGGACGGCCGTTCGCTGAGGATGATCTGGTTGTAGCCGGGGTCGGTGTCGATAAACAGCTTGAGGCAGCGCGCCGCCAGCGCGTCGGGAAAGAAGCTGCCGCCGCTGACGTTGATGAACAGGTCGGTGGTGCGGGCAAAGGCGTCGAAGCTGGCGCGGCTCATGCCGCAGCTCGTTTCGTGCAGATGCAGGTAATGCCAGCGGTCCGACAGCTCGGGCGCGTAATGGGCGAAGAAATCGTCGAGATAGGCGGCCGAATAGGACCAGTCGTCGGTCATCGTCCGCTCGGACGGGTCATACGGCCAGCACCAGGTGTCCTCGTGATAGACGACCTCGTGGCCGAGCCGCGCCAGGCCGATCGCGTATTGCAGGTAATCCCAGGCGACGCCGCCGACCGGGTACTGTGCGGCCATCCCGGCAACGATGATCCGCAAGCGCTGTGATGAGAGGGGCATGCGGCGCGACAACGCCGGCGGGGAAAGGCTATTCCCCACCGGCGTGCGGCGCGGCTACAAGGCCGGTTCGTACCCGGCCTCGGTCGAGATTTCCTTGTTGGTGTAATCGGGCAACATCAGCGTCGTGACGATGCTGATGACGGCGCAGACCGCGACGTAGATGCCGATCGGAAAGGTCGAGTTGTAGGTCGTGAACAGCCAGGTCGAGATAAACGGCGCCGGACCGCCGGCGATGATCGAGGCGAGCTGGTAGCCGATCGAGGCGCCGCTGTAGCGCAGCCGCGGCGTAAAGGCCTCGGCGATCAGCGCGGCTTCCGGCCCGTACATCGTCATCACCGGGATGAACGACAGCGCCACCGCGATAAAGATCAGCGCCGGCACGCGCGTGTCGAGCAGCGCGAAATAGACGAAGGTGAACACCGCCACGAAGATGCAGCCGATGATGTACATCTGCCGCCGCCCGACCTTGTCGGAGAGGGCGCCGGCGATCGGCGCCCAGACGAAGCCGAGCGCGGTGGTCACGATCAGCCCGGTGAGCAGCAGGTTGCGGTCGGCGTGCAGCACCTGCGTCCCGTAACTGAAGATGAACGCGTTGAAGATGTAGCCCGGCGACTGCTCGGCGAGGCGCAGCAGCGCGGTCAGCAGCAGCGTCTTCGGCTGGCGCTTGAATACCTCGACGACCGGCGCGCGGGCGACCTCGGCGCGATCGAGAATGCGCTGGAACACCGGCGTTTCGAGGATGCCGAGCCGGATCCACAACCCGATGCCGACCATGATGATGCTGATCACGAACGGGATCCGCCAGCCCCAGACCAGGAACTGGTCGCCGGAAATCCAGCTGAAGATCAGCACCGCCAGATTCGCCAGAAACAGTCCGGCGGGGGCGCCGAATTGCGGCCACGACGCAATAAAGCCGCGATTGCTGTTGCCGCGCGCCCATTCCATGGCGAGCAGCACCGAGCCGCCCCACTCGCCGCCGACCCCGATGCCCTGGACGAGACGCAGCGCCGTCAGGATCACGGCGCCCCAAATGCCGATCGAATCATAGCCCGGCACCAGACCGACCGCCGCGGTGGCGATGCCGGTCATCAGCAGGGTCACGATCAGCGTCGCCTTGCGCCCGATACGGTCGCCGTAATGACCAAAGATCGCCGCCCCGACCGGCCGCGCGACAAAGCCGATGAAATACACGCCGAAGGCCTTCAGCGTATCGATCATCGGGTCGCTGCCGGAGAAGAACACCTTCCCGAAGACGAGGCCGGTCATCGTGCTGTAGATCAGGAAATCGTACCACTCGATCGTGGTGCCGACGGTGCTGGCAATCACCGCGCGCTTTAGATGGGCGCGATGCTCCTCATCGGATAGGCCGGAGGTGACAACGGTGGTATCGGTCATTCGGCGCTCCCCATCATGGATTAGAATTATTTGATCTTTTGAAAGAGCGTAGCAGAGCGCGACCCGCGGCGGAATAGGCGGCGGCCGGTCAACGCCCCTTGATTTGCGGCTTGCGCCGTTCGCGCCAAGCCTGATGGCTTTCCGCCTTGTCCTCGGTCAGCTCGAGCGCCATGAAGCGGTAGAGATCGGCGTTGGCCGCCTCGCGGAGCGGCACGTCGAGGCCGAAATTCACCGCCTCCTTGGCGAGCCGCGCCGCCAGCGGCGGCAGCGACGCGACATGCTCGGCCACCTCCATCGCCTTTGCCATCAACTCGTCATGCGGCACCAGCCACTGCGCCAGGCCGGCGCGGAACGCCTCCTCGGCCTTGAGCGGGAAGCCCAGCGCCACGCGCATCGCCAGACCGCGCCCCACCCAGCGCGCGAGCCGCACCGTGCCGCCCTGCGCCGGCAATATGCCGAGCCCGACTTGCGGCAGGCGCCACTCGGCTTTCTCCGAGGCGACGATCAGGTCGCAACAATAAGTTGCGATGCAGCCGATGCCGACCGCGTAGCCGTTGACCGCAGCGATCACCGGCTTGGCGAAATCCGTCAGCAGGTTGAAGGCCTGATGCCGCCGCCGCTTGGGCAACGCCTCGATCGCGTCGGCGATCGACGCGCTGGTATGGGTTTTCGGGTCCTTGATGTTGGCGCCGGCGCTGAACGCGCCGCCCCGGTCGTCGCCGGTGAGGATCACGGCGCGGACCTGGCGGTCGTCCTCGAGCTGCGGCAGCAGCTCCTTGAGCCCCTCGTTGTAGTCCTCGCCCCAGGCGTTGCGCGCCGCGGGACGCGACAGGGTCAGGATCGCGACATGGCCGCGCTGTTCGTGGAGGAGGGGCATTGTTGGCTTCCTTGGCTGCGGGGGACGGGACGCGGTCAATTCGACCACGCCGCCGCGGCAAAGCAAGCGGTTTAGCGGCGGCGCACCCCACCATGCTCGAACAGATGTTTGGTCTTGCGCGTGACGACGATGCCGAGGGCGATCGTCGCGATCAGCCCGACGCCGAGCAGCAGCCAGTCGAGCGCGCTCACGCCTTTGCCCAGGCCGGCGCCGAAAATCCCGAAATAGACGTAGATCGCGACGCCGGGAGCGATGCCGACCAAGGTGCCGGCAAGGTATTCGCCAAAGGAAATCGCGGTCACGCCGAGCGCGTAATTCTGCAGGTTGAAGGGCACGACCGGGCTCAGCCGCAACAGCAGCACGACCTGCCAGCCGTCTTTGGCGACGGCTTGGTCGACCGCCCGGTATTTCGGCCGGCGGCCGAGAAAACCGCGAATGCGGTCGCGGGCCAGATAGCGCGCGGCGAGAAAGGCGAGGGCGCTCGGCACGGCGATGCCGAGATACACCAGCGGAAAGGCCCATACGCCGTAGACATAGCCGGCGACGATCGGCAGCGGCCAATCCGGCATCGGCAGAAACGTTGCGACAAACAGGATCAGCGCGAACAGCGCCGCGCCCCACGCGCCGCGTCCGGTGAACCAATGCTGCAGAGCATCCATCCACGCGTGCAGCGGCAGCAGCAGCCAGGCCAGGCACAGCGCCAGCAGCACCAGCGCAAAGCCGGCCCACGGTCCCCACCGGCGCAGCTCGTCACGGCTGCCGCGGCCGCTCGGCACGATGGATGAAAGGAGCTGGTTCATGGACGGCCGCGATGCGTGGGCAAGGCGCAAACAGGCGCGGCCGGTAACCGTCTCAAAAAAAGGACCCCGGCCTGCGCCGGGGTGGTGGCATGGATCACTCCCGTGCGCGGTCAGTGAAGCAGGATCCCGGGGCTGACCAGAATAACGCCCGCTAGAAAAAGAACCGGGATTCCAACCCAAAACAGCACGGTAGCCATAACGTCCTCTGAAGTCGTTCACGAGCAAAAGGAAAACGAAAACCTTTTGCCCGATGTTCCGTAGCAATTGGTGACGATTGTCAACGATTTGCAACGGCTGGCGCGGTCGCCGCGATGTTTTGCCTTATTCGGACCGGAGAGGGGCAGATCTCTAAATGACGCCGGCACTCTTCAGGTCGTCGATCTCGGTTGCCGATAACCCCAGCCAGTCGCCGTAAATCTCCGCATTGTGCTGGCCCAGCTTCGGGCTGGAGGTTGTCGCCCGGCGATCGGCCCCGTGGAAGCGCAGCGGCGAGGTCGGCACGGTGATCGACCCGATCTCGTCATGCTCGATGTCGTCGAGAAAGCCGCGCTCGTGCATGTGCTTGTCGTGCATGACTTCGTCGACTTCGCGCACCGGCGCCAGGGGGATGCGGCGCTGCTTGGCGATCGCGAAGATCTCCATCCTGGGCAGCGTCCTGGTCCATGCCGCGATCGTCTCGTCGACCAGCGCGCGGTTCTCGACCCGCGCCGGCGGCGAGGCGTAGCGCGGGTCGTCGCGCAAATCCTCGCGGCCCATCGCCGCCAGCAGGTTATGCCAGTGCTCCTCCACCGCGAGGTTCATCGCGACATAGCCGTCCTTGGCCGGGTAGACGTTGATCGGCACGCGGTTGTGGCTGGCGTTGCCGGTGCGCGGGGGGACTTCGCCGGTACGCCAATAGGCTTCGAGCTGCGAGGTCAGCGTCGGATACGCCGCTTCCTGCATGGCGACTTCGACCAGCCGCCCGACACCCGTCACCGAGCGCTCGTAGAGCGCCGTGACGGTCGCCGCATAGAGGTGGATGCCGCTGAGGAAATCGACCACCGCGGGGCCGGACTTGAGCGGTGGCCGGTCGGGCTCGCCGGTGACGCTGATCAGCCCCGACACCGCCTGGATCGTCAGATCCATCGCCAAATTGTCGCGGTCCGGTCCGCTGAGCCCGTAGCCGGACCCGGAAGCGTAAACCAGGCGCGGGTTGATCTTGTGCAGCACCGAGAAGCCGACCCCGAGCCGGTCCATCACCCCCGGCGCGAAATTCTCCAGCAGCACGTCGCCCTTTTCGGCCATGCGGAACAAGAGCTGCTTGCCGCGTTCGTCCTTGAGGTTGAGGGTGACCGCGCGCTTGTTGGAATTGAGCATCGCGATCGGGAAGGTGGTGCTCAGCCCCTTCGGCGCGCGGCGGCGCAGCGGCTCGCCCTGCGGCGGCTCGATCTTGATCACGTCGGCGCCCGCCGTCGCCATCAGCAGCGTCGCATAGGGCCCCTGATACACCTGCCCGAAATCGAGCACGGTGATGCCGGCGAGGGGCATGTTCTGTCTGGTCATTCCGGGATGCCCGCCGGGCAATGGCGGCATCACCGTCCCTTGAACCCGCGCGGCGGGCGCTTTTCGGTGAAGGCGCGGGCGGCTTCCTGGAAGTCTTCCGTCAGGTACAGCCGGAACGGCGCGGCCATGAAGGTCGCTTCCTTGACCAGCCGGTCCATGTACCAGCGCCGCGTGCGCACGGTCGAGCGCACCGACAGCGGCGGGTTTTTCGCCACTTGCAGCGCCAGCTCCTTGGCCACCGCGAGCACCTGGCCCTGCGGCGCGACGCGGTTGAAGATGCCGGCCGCCATGCCTTCCTCGGCGGTAAAGAAACGGCCGGTCAGCGCGATCTCGTCGCCGAACGCGGCGGCGCTGCGGTAATGGAACAGCGCCCAATAGCGCGAGGCGCCGAGCCCGCGCGAGGTCTCGGTGAGCTGGAACCGCGTCCCGGCCTCGGCGACGACCAGGTCGCATTCGAGCGTCAGGCCGAGCGCCAGCCCCAGCACATAGCCGTGCACCGCGGCGATGACTGGCTTCCAGTTGACCGAGCGGGTGAACAGGTCGGCGGAGTTGGTGCCCCAACCCTGCGGGCCGCCGAGCTTTTCGAACTCGTCGCGGCTGCGCAGCTGGCGCTGATGCACGTCGGCGCCGGAGGAGAAGGCCCGGCCCTTGCCGGTGAGGATCGCGACCTCGGCCTCGGGGTCGAGGTCGAAGCGGCGCAGCGCGTCGGCGAGCTGTGCGACCACCTCGTCGCTGACCGCGTTGAGCTTTTCCGGCCGGTTCAGCGAGATCGTCGCGACGCGGTCGGCACATTCGTAAAGCACCAGGTTTTCTTCGGCCACCGCTTCCTCCCGCAGGCTTGCACCAGGCGCAAAGCTTGCGGGGGAAGGGTGGGGCTGTCAACGCCAGCCCGGCGCATTGCACCCGGCCGGCTGCGTCATCCGACCAGGAGGACGATGACCAGGATCACCACCAGCAGACCCAGCCCGCTCGACGGGTAGTAGCCCCATCCGGCGCTGTAGGGCCAGGTCGGCAGCGCGCCGACCAGCAGGATGATCAGCAGAATGAGAATGAGCAGGCGCATGGCCGCCTCTTTTGTTTCTTGTGGTTGTCGGTTTGTCACGGTTTATCCCCGGGGGGCGGCGTCAGTCCTTGCCGACCAGTTCGCGCGCGGCGTCCTTTGCCTTGCCCACTGCCGAGCGCGCGTGACCCTCGGCCTTGTCGGCGCGGCCTTCGGCTTCGAGGCCGCGATTGCCGGTGGCCTTGCCGACGGCCTTTTTCACGGCTCCCGTCGCCTTTTGCGTGGCGCCGGCGATGCGTTGCTTGTCCATACCCAGGCTCCCAAACTGAACGAGTGCCAAGGTCGAACAGTGCCTGTGCGCGATAAGTTCCGCGCGACAAGTTCCGACCGGCTTGCGGCCGGGTCGGCCCGGCGCCGGCGCGTTTTGGCGACTTGCGCCGATGGTCCACCGATGCGCTAGAATGCCCGGAGCAGCCTGATTCGAACCCGGACCCCCGGCGGAAAAGGCGCGAGGGAGCGGCTTTGGCGACGGATGGAAAGCCTTCGCAGCTGGCGCTCGCGGACGTCCTCGAGGCCATCGGCGATGCGGTCTACGCGATGGACGAGGATGAGCGCATCCTGTTCGCCAATCGCCGCGCGCTCGAACTGTGGGGCAAGAACCTCCGGGAGGTGCTCGGGCAACGTCTGCTCGACGTGTTTCCCGGCATCGCCGGCGGCAATCCCTACCGCGCTTACCGCACCGTCCTGGCCACGCGCCGGCCGATGCAGCTCGAAGCGACCGCGCCGGCGCTGGACGATCGCTGGATCGAGCTCGACATTCGCCCCGCCCCGCAGGGCGGGCTGGTCGTGGTGTTCCGCGACATCGACGACCGCAAGCGCGCCGAAGCGGCGCTGCGCGACAGCGAGGAACGCTTTCGCTCGATGCTGGAGGCGCTGCCGCAGATCGCCTTTGTCATCGCGCCGGACGGCCGGGCGGTCTATTACAACCGGCAGTTCCGCGACTATGCCGGCGCGCCGATCGGCCCGGGGCTGGCCGACCGCAACGCGCTGCTGCATCCCGAGGATGTGCCGAAGCTGATGGAGGCGCGCCGCGACGCCGCGGCGGCCGCGGCCGAGTACATCGTCGAGGCGCGCATGCGCCGGCACGACGGCGCCTATCGCTGGCACCGCATCCAGAACCGGCCGATGCGGTCCGGCGAGCGGATCGCCTATTGGCTCGGCACCGCGGTCGACATCGACGACATCCGGCATGCCAATGAGCGGCTCGAACAGGCCGTCGCCGAGCGCATGGCCGAACTAGAAAGCGCCAACCGCCGCCTCGCGGCGCAGATCGAGGAGCGCGAGGCGGCCGAGGCGCAGCTGCGCCACGCCCAGCGCATCGAGGCGGTGGGCCAGCTCACCGCCGGCATCGCCCACGATTTCAACAACCTGCTGACCTCGATCATCGGCAATATCGAGCTGGTCGAGGCGCGGCTCGGCGCGTCCGACGAGCGCACCGCGCGCCTGCTGGGGGCGGCGCTCGCCGCCGCCGGCCGCGGTGCCAGCCTGACCGCGCAGCTCCTCGCCTTTTCCCGCCAGCAGCGCATGCACCCCGAGGCGCTCGACCTCAACCAGGTGATCGACGGCATCGTGCCGCTGCTGCACAGCACGATCGGCGCGACGATCCATATCGACATCGCGCCCGGCGACGCGCTGTGGCCGGCGCTTGCCGACGCCTCGCAGATCGAGCTGGTGCTGTTGAACCTGGCGATCAACTCGCGCGACGCGATGCCTAACGGCGGCATGATCACGGTCGCCACCGGCAACTACGCGCTCGGCCCGCCGCAACGGCCGGAGGAGCCGCCGGCCGGCGACTATGTCGGGATCTCGGTCACCGATACCGGCGCGGGCATCCCCGCGGACATTCTCGGCAAGGTGTTCGACCCGTTCTTCACGACGAAGGAGGTCGGCCGCGGCTCCGGCCTGGGGTTGTCGCAGGTGCTGGGCGTCGCGCAGCAGCTCGGCGGCGGCGTGCGGATCGAGACCGAGCCGGGCATGGGCACCGTGGTCACCGTGTTCCTGCCGCGCGCCGAAGCGCTCGCCGACGAGCTGACGCCGCGCGGCCGGACCGGACGCCGCCGCCACGACAGGCTCACGCGCCAGGTCAGTGGCATCCTCCTGGTCGACGACGACCCGGACGTGCGCGCGGTCGCCGCGACGATGCTGCGCGAGGCCGGGCACACGGTCATCGAGGCGGGCAGCGGCGGCGCGGCGCTCGAACGCCTGGTCGAAAGGACGACGCCGATCGATCTGCTGATCGCCGATCTGGCGATGCCGGGGATGAACGGCTTCGAGCTCGCGCGCGCCGCCCGCCAGGAGCGCCCCGACCTGCCGGTGCTGTTCGTGACGGGCTTTGCCGACATGGCCCGTTCCGAGGACAGCCGGCGCGAGACCGTGCTGCAGAAACCCTTCCGCGCCGAGGAACTGACCGCAAAGGTCGCGGAAGTGCTCGGCTAAGGGGAGGGGCGGCCGCTCTTTTGGCGGAGCAGCGTCCTTCGGCGTCGCCGCTAGCCGTTCACCTGCCGCTTCAGCGCGGCCCATTGGTCGAGCACCGGCAGGATCTGGTCGCGCGGCTCCGACATCAGCCCGGTATTGACCCCGGCGGCGCCGAGATCGCGGAAGCGCTTCAGCTTGTCGGCGTCGAGCGGCGCGCCGCCCAAGGTGACCGGCAGCGCCGGGCGCCCGCCTTCCGCGCACATCTTCTTGAACGCCGGCATATAGACTTCGGGGTCGCCCGCCGCCGCGTTGGGGTACCAGCCGTCGCCGTAGCGCACCGCGCGCCGCGCCGCCCACGGGAAGGCGCCGCCGACGATGATCGGCGGGTGCGGTTTCTGCACCGGCTTGGGCCAGGTCATCATCGGCGTGAAGTCGACCGTCTCGCCGTGATACTCGGCGGTCGATTTGGTCCAGATCTCCTTCATCGCCTCCATCTGCTCGCGCATGTGCAGCATGCGGGTGGCGAACGGCGTGCCGTGGTTCTCGACCTCCTCGACATTCCAGCCGCCGCCGATGCCGAAGATCACCCGCCCGCCCGACACCTGGTCGAGCGAGGCGACCGATTTCGCGGTCTGGATGGTGTCGCGCTGGATCACCAAGCAGATGCCGGTGGCCAGCTTCAGCTTCTTGGTCACCGCGCCGCACACCGCGAGGGTCACGAACGGGTCCATCACATCGTAATAGCGCTTCTGCAGCTCGCCGCCGCCCGGCGGCGGGGTCTTGCGCGGCACCGGGATGTGGGAGTGCTCGGCCACCCATACCGAGTCGAGCCCGCGCTCCTCCATCGCCACCGCCAGCTCGGCCGGGGTGATCGAATAATCCGTGAAAAAGATCGTGCAGCCGAATTCCATCCGTCGCCTCCCGATGCGCGTGTGACGTCGGACGATCCTAGGCCGGGAGATACGAGAAGCGCTACATTTCCGGCACGCGAAGTGCCGTTGCATCAAGACATCAACTTTCTTATGTCATGATGTGTGAGAACCACGCTGACCATCGATGATGACGTCGCCGCCGCGCTGGAGCGGCTGCGGCGGTCCGGGGACAAAAGCCTTAAAGACCTCGTGAACCAGGCGCTGCGTCATGGTCTGGAACAGCTAAACGCGCCCGCAAAGCCGCGAAAGCCGTTTCGCACCCGATCGGTTTCGCTTGGTCGCTGTCTGATCGGCGACATCGTCAGCGTCAGCGAGGCAATCGCGCTCGGCGAGGGTGAGGATCATAAGTGATCCTCGTCGATGCCAATTTGCTGATATACGCGTTTGACAATGCTTCCCCGCACCATACCGCGGCGCGACCGTGGCTGGATGACCGGCTGACCGGGGCATTGCCTGTCGGCCTGCCATGGGAAAGCCTGTCGGCATTTCTGCGGATTGTCACAAACGCGCGATTTTATTCGAACGCCGCCTCCACCGCGCGGGCATGGCAGGTCGTCCGGCAGTGGCTGGCGTGCGACGCCGCTTGGATCCCGCTCCCGACCGAACGCCACGCCGCGATTTTCGGCGAGTTGCTATCGGGGGCCGGCGTTCGGGCCAACTTGGTGCCGGACGCCCATCTCGCGGCACTGGCGATCAGCCACGGACTGACCCTATGCTCGGCCGATGCGGGTTTTGCGCGTTTCCCAGGATTGCGCTGGATGAACCCGCTTGCCGCTTGAATGCCGGTAGGGTGCCGGCTGTCGTCTTTCGGGAGGTTTCGAATGAGCCAGGCGCTGCAAGGCATTCGCGTCATCGACATGACGCATAACCAGGCCGGGCCGGCCTGTGCCCAGATGCTGGGGTTTCTCGGCGCCGACGTGATCAAGCTGGAGGAGCCGAAAGCCGGCGATGTCGCGCGCACCGTCCATGCCGACAGAAAGAACAGCGACAGCCTGTTCTTTCTGTTGTTCAACGCCAACAAGAAGAGCCTGACGCTCAATCTCAAGAGCGACGAGGGCAAGCGGCTGTTCAAGGAGGTCGTCAAGCAGTCGGATGTGCTGATCGAGAATTTCGGGCCGGGGGCGATGGAGCGGTTGGGGCTCGGCTGGGAGGTGCTCAAGGAGCTCAACCCGCGGCTGATCTACGCGACGATCAAGGGCTTTGGCAGCTATGGCCCCTATGCCGGGTTCAAGAGCTACGAGCCGGTGGCGCAGGCGATGGGCGGAGCGATGAGCGTGACCGGCTTCCCGGAGAACCCGCCGACCCTGGTGCTGCCGGCGATCGGCGACAGCGGCACCGGCATGCAGATGGCGATCGGCATCCTCGCCGCGCTGCAGCAGCGCCACAACACCGGCAAAGGGCAGCATGTCGAGGTGTCGATGCAGGATGCGGTGGTCAACATCATCCGCGTCTCGCTGCGCGACCATCAGCGCCAGGGTCGGCCGATGGAGCGGCACGGCAACCAGCTCGGCCATACCGTGCCGGGCACCACCTATCCCTGCGCCGGGCTGGACGGCGGACCGGGCGGCCCGAACGACCATGTGCTGATCTTCTGCCAGCAGCAGATGTGGAAGGGGTTTTGCGGCGCGATGGGCCGGCCGGAGCTGATCGACGATGTCCGTTTCGCCACCGCCGATGCGCGCTGGGACAACCGCGCAGTGCTGGAGCCGATCATCGCAGCCTGGACCCGCAGCCATACCAAGCACGAGGTCATGAAGCGGCTCGGCGATGCCGGCGTGCCGTGCGGCGCCTGCCAGGACACCGGCGAGGTGCTCGCCGACCCGCACCTCAAGGCGCGCGAGATGATCGTCGACATCGACTACCCGACCCGCGGCGTCTATCAGACGGTCGGCTGCCCGGTGAAGATGTCCGACTCGCCGGCGGAGATCACCCGCCCGCCGCTGCTCGGCGAGCACACCGGCGAGCTGCTGTCGTCGCTCTGCGGCGTCGACCCCGACCAGCTCCGCCGGCTGCGCGAAGATGGTGCCGTCTAAGATCACTCTCCGCCCATTGGGACGGGGGGACACTATCTTGCTTGAAGGTGGCATCGCATGATCGGCTTTCGCGCCGGGCTCGGCTTTCTGCTGCCGCCGGGCAACCCGACGATCGAGCACGAGATGATGGCGATGTGTCCGGCGGGAAATCCCGCGGGCGTGTCGCTGCACTTCAACCGCATGGTGGCGCGCGGCGCGCCCGGGTCGCTCGACGGCCAGAGCGAGCGCAATGCCTCGATGCTGGCGCATCTCGACGAGAGCATCGCGATGCTTGCGCTGGTCAACCCCGACATCATCGTCATCGCCCATACCGCGACGAGCTACGACCTCGGCCGCGACGAGGAGGCGCGGCTGCTCGACCGCCTGGCAGAGGCGAGCGGCACAAAGGTGACCACCGCCTTCGCCTCGGTCGCGGCGGCGCTGGAGCGGCTCGGCGTCAAGCGCGTCGCGCTCGGCGCGCCCTATTCGCCCGCGACCACCGACAAGGGCCGCGCGCATCTCGAAGCGCACGGCTTCTCGGTGGTCCATCACGACAACCTCAAGGGCGTCGTCAACATCTACGACACGACCGCGGAGCAGGCCTACCGCCTGGCGCGCGCGGTCGATCGGCCCGAGGCCGAGGCGGTGTTTCTCTCCGGCACCGGCATGCCGACCGTGTCGGTCATCGATATGCTCGAAACCGACCTGCAGAAGCCGGTGATTTCGAGCAATTCGGCGATGCTGTGGCTGGCGCTGCGCGCCTGCGGCGTCAATCGGCCGGTCCCCGGTTTTGGCCGCTTGTTGACGCTGGACTGACTGCCATATCATCGCCATCAGCCAATTCGCAGAGGTTCCGATGGCCGAGATCGCCGAACTCGACGCACCCGAAACGCTCCAGGCCGAGCTGAACTACTATGTCGACACCGGCGACAAGCCGGTGTCGCTGGTCGCGGCGCCGGGCGGCGTCGATACCCGCCTCGGCGGCGGGCAGAACGCGGCGCACCGCGTGACGCTGCGCAACGGCCGGCTGCACCTCAAGGAATTCGACCTCGACCGCAACGGCTTTGTCTTTGTGCCCCACCCGACCAAGATGCGCGACTTCTACGACGATGACGAGGTGCGCCGGGTCTACTACCCGGAGATGGAGGAACTGATCAAACGCGAGGCCAGCGCCCGGCGGGTCGTCGTGTTCGACCACACGCTGCGCACCCAGGACGAGGCGCAGCGCGCGACGCGGCAGATCCGCGACGTCGTCCGCCGCGTGCACAACGACTACACCGAGCTCTCCGCCCGCAAGCGAGTGCGCGACATCATGGGCGGCGAGGCCGGGGAATTGCTGAAACACCGCTTCGCGATCGTCCAGACCTGGCGGCCGATCCGCCTGCCGGTGGAGAGCTGGCCGCTGGCGATCGCCGACTCGCGCACGCTCGACGAACGGAACATGGTGGTCACCGAGCGGCGCTATCAGGACCGCGTCGGCCAGACCATGGCGATCACCTGGGACCCCAACCACCGCTGGTACTGGTTCCCGCATATGCGGCGCGACGAGGTGCTGGTGTTCAAGGTGTTCGACAGCGAGACCGACGGGCGCTCGCGCTGGACCGCGCATACCGCGTTCGACGACCCCACCTCGCCGCCCAACCCCCGCTTCCGCGAAAGCATCGAAATCCGGACGCTGGCGTTTTTCTGATTTCCGGCCGCGATGGGTTTCGTGTTTGCCGGGCCTACGCCGGGATGATTTGGGCCATCAATGGCGCGACGCTCGCGGCTTTCGCGAAATCGCGGATCACCGCCAGGCTCTGCTCCATCCGTGCCGGCGACAGCCCGGAATTGGGCATCAGCGTGCGATATTTCGCGTCGATATCGGCCCAGTCGATGCCGAGCGCGGCGGCGCCGTGCGGCAGGAAGACCGTGGCGCTGGCCTCGCGGCCGTCGGTGGTGCGGATCGTCACCGTGGCGCCCTGACGGTAGCGCTCGGCATGCTCGCTCGGCGGCGGGCCGACCACGATCTTGTCGATCAGCCGGTGGATCACCGGGTCGGCGATCTTTTCCGGGCTGCAATGGACCCAGCCGAAGGCGCGGTCGGCGACGCCGGCGGCGGTGAAGTAGTGCGGGCTGTGCGCCATGTCGATCAGGTCTTTCGGATGCTTCGGCCCGCCGAGACGGGTGAGGCCCGGGCGCGACACGGTGATGCTCGCGACCTCGCCGGCGGCGATATCGCCCTCGCGCGCGGCTTTCGCGGCGGCCTCGCCAAAAGCATGGTAGGGATGCCCGCCGGGCACCAGCTTGACGGCCATGTCGGTCAGGATGTCCCAGTCCTCGCCCAATGGCGTCCCGAGGCTCGCGACATCCTTGCCGCCATAGACCTTGAGAAAGCCGGTCGGGCCTTCAAGCACGGTTTCTTCGGCGATAAAGCCCTTTTGCGCCGCGAGCGCCGCGTCGATGCCGGCGCGGGTCACCAGCCCGGCATGATATTCGCGCGCGACGCTGGTATCGGCCGCCTTGACCACGCCGCTCGCCGAGGTCGCGGCGAGCGCGACGGTCTGCGTCAGCCGGTCGGCGTCGAGCTGCAACAGCTTCCCGGCCGCGACCGCCGCGGCGAAGATCGCCATGGCCGAGCCGTGATGGCCGCGCTCGCGGAAATCGG
Organism: Allostellaceae bacterium; assembly: GCA_035550515.1. Lineage (GTDB taxonomy): Bacteria > Pseudomonadota > Alphaproteobacteria > ATCC43930 > CGMCC-115725 > DATARH01. The sequence continues at coordinate 25,572 of DASZOZ010000028.1, read as the reverse complement.
GGCTGACCGGACCACTGATCCGCCCGGCCGCCTCGTAGCCGCACACCATGGCCGCGAGCACCTCGCGGCCGGCGGCGCCGGTGCGCTCGGCCAGGGCCAGGACGGTCGCGGTCAGCGGCGTGCCGCAATGGACGATGGCGCGCAGGTCGCTGTCGTCGGAGGCGGCGGCGTCGCTCATGATCGCGTTGACCTGGGCGGTCTCGGCCGCCGGCAGCTTTGGCCCGCCGTCGAACCACACCGAGGCTTGCGGCGTGCCGCCGCGCTCGCGCGCCAGCTCGCGGACGATTTGCGTCGAGACGATCTCCTTGCCGCAGGCCGCGCTTGCCAGGGTGCTGGCGATCAGCATCGCGGCGTAATCGGTGGCGCGCGGCGGCAGGGCGTCATAGCCGAGCGGCGCCAGGAAACCGGCGAGGTCGCGCGCGAGGCTCATCGCGCTTCGGTCCAGCTTTCCGAGAAGGCGAGGGCGCAAGTGCTGAACGGCCGGCCCTCGCGCTGGAGCGGGTTCGGCTTGCCGGCGGCCTGCACGCCGTCGACCGTCAGCCGCGCGCCCAGCGCCGGGATCAGCAAGGTGCAGACGCCATATTGGCGGCCGCCTTCGCCGGGGTTGGTGTGGATCAGCAGCGGCTCGCCGATATCGTACCAGGTCAGCGCGACGACGCCGTCATGGGTGATCGCGGTCTCCGTCCAGAAATAGCGCGGGTCGCCGGACTTGGAGAACTCGGCATCGTCGACCGGGAGCGACAGGTCCGCGGTCTCGCGGTTGAGCATGCCCTGCACGGTCTGCTGCAGCCAGCGCGCCATGGCGATGTTGTCGGAATAGATTTTCCAACGGTTCTCGGTCAGCTCGCTTTTCAGATAAAGCACATGACCGGGTCCGGCCGGGCAGGTGACGATCCGCCAGAAGCTGGCATTGGTGGTGAACGGCTCGCCGCCGGTCGACGACAGGCGGATGAACGGGTTCTCCCCGGTCAGGATGATCTTGTTCGGATCGGCGGCCATCAGGCTCCTCCCTGCCTACAGAATGGTAGGTTTAGTCCATCACCGAGGCTTTCGCGAGGAGGAACTCTTCGCCGATTGCATTCCATTTTCGGGAGTGATGCGCCTTGTTCCCAAATTTGGAATTATCTATATGACGCCATGCAGGTCATTTTGACATCGGCGGCAACAAGTTCCGGCTGATTGTTCGCGTGGTGTACCGATTCAAGGCACAGATCAAGTTCATCGGTACTCATACCGAGTACAACCGCATCGATCCGGTCACTTGCGAAATGGAGTTGGGCGATGGACGTTCGGCCGATCCGCAACGAGGTTGAGTACGATGCGGCCCTCGCCGAGGTCGATCAGTACTTTGTCAAGGAACCGGAGCCGGGAATTCCGGAGGGCGACCGGTTCGAGGTTCTGCTGGCCCTTATTGGTGCCTATGAGCAAAAGCACTGGCGGATAGAAGCTCCAGACGCGGTGAGCGCGATCAAAGAAGTCATGGCGCGCAAGAACTACACCCAGTCGGATCTAGCCAGGCTGCTCGGGTCGGCGCCACGCGCTTCGGAAATCCTCAACGGAAAGCGTGGCCTGACGATGGAGCAAGCGCGGTTGCTGCACGCGAAGTGGGACGTGCCCGCCGAGAGCCTGCTGATCGGGTAGGCCGTCAAACCACCTTCGCTTCCCGCAGCGCCGCGATCTCGACGGTGCCGTAGCCGAGGCTCCGCAAGATCTCGTCGGTGTGCTCGCCGATCAACGGGGCGCGGCGGCGGTAGGTGCCGGGGGTCTCGCTGAGGTCGATCGGCGTCGGGGCCAGCGGCACCGGGCCGCCGAGCCCGGGGAACTCGCGCTCGGCGAGCAGGCCGGCGTCGCGGATATGCGGCTCGTCGAGCGCCTGCTGCGGCGAATAGACCTGGCCGGCGACGATGCTCGCCTTTTCGAGCGCGGCGAGCGCGTCCTCGCAGCTTCGGCCGGCGCACCATTCCTGCATCCGCGCGGTGATCGCCGCGCCGTTATCGGCGCGCGCCTGGTCGTCGGCGAAACGCGGGTCGCTGGGCCAACCCGGTTCACCGACCATCTCGCACCAGCGGCCGAACATCGAGGGGCCGATCACTGTGGTGACGATCCAGCCGTCGCGGCAGCGGTAGACATCGCCCGGTGCGTTGTTGAAGGCGCGGTTGACGGTCGCGGCGCGGTTCACGCCGGTCATCGCCTGTTCGATCAGCATGGCGTTGCTGATCGCGACCGCGGTGCGCAACAGCGCGCCCTCGACCTTCTGGCCGCGGCCGGTCTTGCCGCGCTCCATCAGCGCCGCCATGGTGCCGAACGCCGATAGGAACGCGGTGCCGAAATCGACCCACGGCACCTTGGTCATGATCGGCTGCTCGGGAAAGCCGGAAAGATGGACCGCACCCGACATCGCCTGGCCGATGCCGTCGAACCCGTGCTTGTGACTGAGCCGGCCGCCGGCGCCAAAGCCGGTGACAGTGGTAAGAATGATGTCCGGCTTGACCTGGCGCAGACTGTCGAGGTCGAGCGCCAGCGAGCGCAGCACGCGCGGCGGCAGGTTGGCGACGACGACATCGGCGGTGGCGACGAGCTTCTTGACGATCTCCCGGCCCTTCGGCGCGGCCGGGTCGAGCGTCATGCCGAGCTTGTTGCGGTTCATCGCCACGAACATGGCGCCGCCGCCGTCCCGATCGGCGCCGATGGGGATCAGCCCGCGGTCCTCGCCGCCTTCGCGCCGCTCGATGCGGATCACCTCGGCGCCGAGATCGCCCAGCAGCGCCGCGCAAAACGGACCGGCGATATAGCGGCCGAAATCGAGAACGCGAATGCCGTCCAGAACCCCCGCCACAGTCGCCTCCCGCGAAAATGCGGGATCAGCGTAGCTGACGGGGCGGACCGCGCAAGAGGCCGGCGATGACGCCGGCGATCGTCAGCACGCCGATCGCCGCGAGGCCGATCACCGCCGTGCCCAGCAGGAACAGGATGGCCAGCGCCGCGATGGCGCCGCCGGCGAGCGTCATCAGCGCGAGGCTCACCGGGCCGAGCCGTTTTGTGTAGACGTAATGCGTGTGGGCGGTGTCGGTGCTGACCCAGATGCGCCGGTCGCCGCGCAGCGGCGCGCCGGGCGGGATGATCTCGGGCTCGGGCCGGCGATCGCGGTCGGAGATATCGCTCATCGACGGTATGTAGGCGGGCGATCCGGAGATGGCAATTGCCCTCGGCCCGGGCGTCGCGGAAAGTGGCGTCGGCAATCGACGAGGAGGGAGGGAAGGGATGGCAACGCCCGCAAAGATCGCGGTGATCACCGGCGCCGGGAGCGGGATCGGCCGCGCTTCGGCGCATGCGCTGTTGGAGGACGGGTGGACCGTCGTGCTCGCCGGGCGACGCAGGAACATGCTCGAGGAGACCGCGGCGCTCGCCGCCGCGCCGCCGCCGCGCACGCTGGCGGTGCCGACCGACGTCGCCGACGCCGCCTCGATCGCCGCGCTGTTCGACGCGGTGAAACGCACCTACGGCCGCATCGACCTGCTGTTCAACAATGCCGGGATCAGCACGCGCGGCATCCCGTTCGAGGATTTGACCTACGAGCAGTGGATGGGGGTGGTGCAGACCAACCTGACCGGCTCGTTCCTGTGCGCCCAGCACGCCTTCCGCATGATGAAGGAGCAGGACCCGCGCGGCGGCCGCATCATCAACAACGGCTCGGTCTCCGCCCATGTGCCGCGGCGCAACTCGACGCCTTACGTCGCGACCAAGCACGCCCTGACCGGGCTCACCAAGTCGCTGTCGCTGGATGGGCGGCCGCTCGACATCGCCTGCGGCCAGATCGACATCGGCAACGCCGCGACCGAGCGCAACACCGACACCTCGGTCGGCCGGCTGCAAGCCTCCGGGCGCACCGAAGCCGAGGCGCGCATCGACGTCAGACACGTTGCCAACGGCGTCCGCTACATGGCGAGCCTGCCGCTCGACGCGAACGTCCAGTTCATGACGGTGATGGCTACCAAGATGCCCTATATCGGGCGGGGGTAGGGGCTGGAAGGCCCCCTGCCCCAACCCTCCCCCGCCAGCGGGGGAGGGGAAAGCAAGCACGCGCGAACTCCTTCCCCCGCCGGCGGGGGAAGGGGTCGGTGTCGAGGACCTTACGTCGGGCGCGGGCCGAGATAGTCGCGCTTGCCGATGTTGACGCCGACGCTGCGCAGGATGTCGTAGGCCGTCGTCGCGTGGAACTGCACCTGCAGCATCGCGAAATGATAGAGGTAGTTCTGGCCGGTGAGCTCCTGCGGCTGGCCGCCGATGGTGACCGTGACCTTGGCGTCGTCCTTGCCGTCGATCTGGCTCGCGGAAATTCCCTTCAGGCAGTCGATGACCTTGTCGATGCGCGACTGGATCTCGGCGAAGCTGTTGTCCTGCTCGGGGAGTGACGGCAACGCGACGCCGGCGACCCGGGCGGCGCCGAGGGCGTGGTTGCAGACCTGCCGCACCTGCCGCTCGAGCGGGAACATGTCGGGGAAGAAACGCAGGTTCAGCACCGTGGCGGTGTCCCATTTCTGCGCCGCGGCGTGCTCCTCGCCCTTCTTCAGCACGGTCTTGAGGCCGGTCAAAAGCTGCACGCACACCGGCACGAAGCCGCTATACAACGTGACTGCCATCTTGTGCTCCTTGTCGTTGGGGGATTGTTCCGCCGGCAAGTTTAGCGGCTGCCGCACCAGCCGGGAAGAGAAGCCGCCGCCCCAGGGACGATCGGCGCCCGGCTTGGCGGCCTGCCACGTCACTGCTTGACCTGTGGCAGCGGCAGGCGCACGGCGACCGCGGCGCTGGCGACGACCGCGGTGTCGTGGCCTTCGTCGCTCGGGATGTCGAGACCGCCCTTGACGACGTTCACCGCGACCTGGCCGTGCGGCAGCGTCGCCTTGACGGCGTTCGCGTCGACCTTGTCGGGATGCTGCACGCCGATCGTGACGTCGACCTGCATCTGGCGCGAGTCGAGGCCGAACGAGCGCAGGAAGGTCAGCGAGGAGTGATGCAGCGCGTCCTGCACGGCGCGGATCGCGGCTTTGGTGTAGTCGCCGCCATGCAGGTCGTTGCCGCTGCCCATTTCGAGGATGATGCGTTTTGCCGCCATGGGAGCCTCACACGTCCAGCCGCACGATGGCGCAGGCATGCGCCAGCACGGTCGAGTTGGTACCGGCGTCGTTGGGGATTTCCAGCCCGCCCTCGACCAGCGTGACCGTGCCGGTGCCGTGCGGCAGGATGGCCAGCACCGCGTCCTTGTCGACCTTTTCGGGATGCGGCACGCCGATCCGCACCTCGACCTGCATCGAATCGACCGGCAGCCCGACCGCGTCGGCGATGCTGAGAGAATTGTGCCATAGCGCGTCGCGCAGCGCGCGCACCGCCGCCTTGGTGTAATCCGCACCGCGGATATCGGTGCCCATGCCGAGCTCGAGCACCATCCGTTTCATGGCCATCGGGGCCGTCCTCCGACTAGAGATTACAGCTTGATGATCGCTGCCAAAGCGCCAACGACCGCAACGGCAATTGTGCCCATGCGGATCGTCAGCTGCATCGACTGCCTTTCTATTTCTGAACCGAGCTTTTCGACTTCCGACTCCAATTTTTGATCAAGTTTCTGAAGCTCGGACTTGAGAAAGCTCTTGGTGACCATCTCGTCAGTGACGTGATCGCGCGTCGCCTGCGCAAGCACCTCCGCCTGCTGTTCGGTAAAGCCGGCGTTCTTGAGGCGGCGGGAGAATTCGAGCGTATCGAAGGTCATTCTCGCGCCAATGTAGTTGCTGTCGGCGGCGATTACGACGAATGAATTACGCCGCCTTCGCGTCCTCCTTGATCATGTCGGCGGCTTTTTCGGCGATCATGATGGTGGGGGCGTTGGTGTTGCCGGCGGGGACGCAGGGCATCACCGAGGCGTCGACGACCCGCAGGCCGCCGATCCCGTTCACCCGCAGCCGCGGGTCGCAGACGGCGGTGGTGTCGAGGCCCATGTGGCAGGTGCCGACCGGGTGCAGGTTGGACACGCCGTAGGACCGGATCGCCGCCTCGAAATCCTTGTCGGTCTGCACCGCGGCGCCGGGCAGGATCTCCTCGGCGACCAGATCGGCGATCGCCGGCTGTTCGGTGATCTTGCGCACCAGGCGCATGCCGGCGGTCAGCGCCTGCAGGTCGTACGGCGTTTTGAGGAAATTGAACAGGATCGAGGGCGGCGCCGCCGGGTCGGGGCTTTTGATCTTCACGTGGCCGCGCGCGTCGGGGCGCAGATGCACGGCGCTGACGCTGAAACCGGGGAAGGGGTGCGGCTTGGCGCCGTTGCGGTCGCGCCCGGCAAAGCTCCAGGTGCTGAAGTTGAGCTGGATGTCGGGCCGCGCCAGCCGCTCGTCGCTTTTGGCGAAGCCGCCGGCGCAGATGCCGTTGCTGGCCAGCGGGCCGCCATGCGTGAGGAAATAGCGCAGCCCGGCGGCGGTGCGCCTGACAAAGCTGCTGCCGATTTCATTCAAGGTCATCGGCTTGGTGCAGCGATAGGCCAGCCGCACATAGAAATGGTCCTGGAGGTCGGCGCCGACGCCGGGCATCTCGCGCACCACCGGGATGCCGTGCTGTCGCAGCAGTTCGCCCGGCCCGAGCCCGGAGAGCTGCAACAGCTGCGGCGAGCCGTAGACGCCGCCGCAGACGACGATCTCGCCGCGGGCGCGTGCCTCCTGCGGCACGCCGCGCTGGCGGTATTGCAGGCCGACCGCCTTTGTCCCCTCGAACAGGATCCGGGTCGCCAGCGCCTCGGTGGCGATGGTCAGGTTGGGACGGTGCTTCGCCTGGCCGAGATAGGCGGCGGCGGTGCTCCAGCGCCGCGCTTCTTTCATCGTGCACTGGAAATGGCCGGCGCCGTCCTGGGTGCCGTTGTTGAAATCGTCGTTGGCCGGCAGGCCGGCCTCGATCGCCGCGGCGACCCAGTGCTCGGCCAGCTTCCAGCGCACCGGGTGCTCCGAGACGCGCAGCGGCCCGCCGACGCCGTGCGCCTCGCTGGGGCCGCGCTCCTGGTCCTCGGCCTTCTTGAAGAAGGGCAGGACGCTGTCCCAGTCCCAGCCGGTGCAGCCGCGCTGCCGCCACTCGTCGTAATCCGCCGGGTTGCCGCGCATGTAGACCATGCCGTTGATCGAGCTGGTGCCGCCGAGCACCTTGCCGCGCGGCTGGTACATCGTGCGGTTGTTGAGCTCGGGCTCCGGCTCGCTCTCGAACATCCAGTTGAGCTTGGGGTGCGCGAACAGCTTGGCATAGCCCATCGGCATGTGAATCCACGGGCTGCTGTCTTTCGGCCCGGCTTCGAGCAGCAGCACGCGGTGCCGCGGGTTTTCGCTGAGCCGCGCCGCCATCACGCATCCGGCCGAACCGGCGCCGGCGACGATGTAATCGAATGTTTCAGGCATCGTTTCCTCCTCTCCCGGTCGTCACCAATTCGAGCGACGCCTCGAACGGTCAGCTCGGCACCAGGCCGCCGTCGACGTTGTAGCATTGCGCGGTGATGTTGCGGGCGCCGGGCGAGGCGAGGAACACCGCCATCGCCGCGATGTCGTCCGGCGTGTTGGCGCGGCCGATCGGGATGCCGCGCTCCTGCTCCTGCTGCATCTCCGCGATGGAGAGGCCGCGCTGGGCGGCGCGGGCGACGGCGTTGCGCTGGCCGAGTTCGGTGCGCGTCACGCCGGGGCAGATCGCGTTGACGTTGATGTCGTAGCGGCCCAATTGCTGCGCCGCCATCTTGGTCAGCGCGATGACGGCGCCCTTGCTGGCGGCATAGGCGGCGTTCGACGCGCCGGCATAGCCGCGCCCCGAGATCGAGGCGATATTGATGATCCGCCCGCCCGATTTCTGCGCGATCATCTCCTTCGCCGCGCGTTGCAGGCAGAAGAACACCCCCTTGGCGTTGACCCGATGGATGCGGTCCCAGTCCGTCTCGGTCAGGTCCATGATGTAGGCATAGCGGGTGACGCCGGCATTGTTGACGATGATGTCGATAGGGCCGAGTTCCTTGACGACGCGCGCGACCATCGCGTCGATGCTCGCGACGTCACCGCAATCGGCCTCGATCGCGAGGCCCTTGTTGCCGGCGGCGTCGTTGGCGGTTTTCTGCGCCGCGGCGGGGTCGATATCGGCGGCGGCGAGGGTGGCGCCCTCCCTCGCCAGCGCCAACGCGATGGCCCGGCCGATCCCGGCGCCGGCCCCGGTCACCAGCGCGACTTTGCCGTCCAGCATCGGCATGGCTTTCCTCCTCGAACGTCGTTGCGGGGAGCGTAGCGACGAAGCAATCTCCTGAGCAAGGAGTCTCCCAGGCACTCGCAGATGAGGAAAGGACCATCATGCTCGCCAATATCCCGCCGACCCAGACGGTGATCGAGATCAGCAAGCCCGGCGGGCCGGAGGTGCTGGTGCCGGCGACCCGCCCGGTGCCCGAGCTGAAACCCGGCGAGGTGCTGATCCGCATCGCCGCCGCCGGGATCAACCGCGCCGATTGCCTGCAGCGCATGGGCCGCTACCCGATGCCGGCCGGCGCCAGCGACATCCCGGGCCTCGAATGCTCGGGGACAATCGTCAAGCTCGGCGAGGGGGTGAGCGGGTTCATCCCCGGCGAGGAGGTCTGCGCGCTGCTGGTCGCCGATGGCTACGGCGAATACTGCGCGGTGCCGGCGGCGCAATGCCTGCCGGTGCCGAAGAATGTCGGGCTGATCGACGCCGGCGGCCTGATGGAGACCTTCTGCACGGTGTGGACCAACGTGTTCGACCGCATCCACCTCAAGGCGGGCGAGGTGCTGCTGCAGCAGGGCGGGTCGAGCGGCATCGGCATCACCGCGATCCCGCTCGCCAAGGCGTTCGGCGCCAAGGTGCTGGCGACCGCCGGGTCGGAAGAAAAATGCCGGGCTTGCCGCGATTTCGGCGCCGATGTCGCGATCAACTACAAGACCGAGGATTTTGTCGAGATCGGCAAGAAATTCACCGACGGCCGCGGGGTCGACGCGATTTTCGACATGGTCGGCGGCGATTACATCCCGCGCGAGCTCGACCTGCTGGCGCGCGAGGGGCGGCTGTGCTTTGTCGCGCTGATGGGCGGCACCAGGGTCAAGGACGCCGATTTCGGCATCATCCAGCGGAAGCACCTGACCGTTACCGGCTCGACGCTGCGCTCGCGCTCGGTCGAGCAGAAGGCGCAGATCGTCGCGGCGCTGCGCGACAAAGTCTGGCCGCTATGGGATCAGGGCAAGCTGCGCACCTGCACCTACAAGACCTTCCCGCTGACCGAGGCGGCGCAGGCGCACGCGCTGATGGAGTCGAGCCGGCACATCGGAAAGATCATCTTGGTGAACTGAAACCCCGCTCCGGTCCCAGGGGCGGAAGGGATATAGTGGGTGACAGGGCTTTTTCGGAGGGCTGCATGACCGGACTATCGATCCATCCGCTGGGCAAGAGGCTGGGGGCGGAGGCGCGGGGCGTCGATCTCGCGCAACTCGACGACGCGACCTTCGCCGAGATCGAGGACATCTTCCGCGACCATCCGGTGCTGGTATTCCGCGACCAAAAGCTCGATGCGCACCAGCTCGCCGCGTTCGGCGCGCGGTTCGGCCATCTGCGCGAGCACATCCTGGAAAACTACCGGCACCCGGACGATGCGCGCGTGTCGTACATCACCAATGTCGCAAAGGATGGCGGGGTCGACAAATTCGGCGTGACCCGCGCGTCGAGCTGGCATGCCGACGAGACCTACGACCCGCCCGAGAAACTGCCGCGGCTGGCGATCCTGCACGCGGTCGAGGTGCCGCGCGAAAAGGGCGGCACGATCTTCGCCGATATGTACGCCGCCTATGAGACGCTCTCGCCGGAGATGAAGGAAAAGCTCGCCGGGATGACCGGGCGGCACGGCTATACCGACGGGCCGGACTCGCGGAAGATCTACACCGCGGAGCATATCCGGCAGCGCAATGCGGACCGGCCGGAAGCCCTGCATCCGGCGGTCAAGGAGCACCCGGTGACCGGCCGCAAGGTGCTGTTCGTCAACCCGACGCATTGCCACGGCTTTGTCGGTATGAGCAACGCGGCGTCGGAGCCGCTGATCGAGGAGCTGCGCGACCATTCGGTGCGGGACGACAATACCTACTACCATAAATGGCGGGTCGGCGACGTGCTGATCTGGGACGAGATCGCCACGATGCACCGCGGCGCCGCCGACGCGGCGCCCGAGGAGCGCCGCGTCATGCTGCGCACGATCGTGCACCCAAACTGACGCCGGATCCCCGGGGCGCCCCGGACGCAACGGCCTCATTGCGGTCTTGACAGCCGCTGGCCGCCGCACGGAAATGCGGCAGCCATTGGAGGAACCGCCCCATGCTCGACGCCTATATGTATACCGGTAAGCGCAGCCCGTTCGGTCGGCATGCCGGTGCGCTTGCCAAGCTGCGCCCGGACGACATGCTGGCGAGCGTCATCGCCACGGTCGTCAAGGAAAGCGGCTTCGACCCCGAAAAGATCGAGGATGTCGTCGTCGGCTGCGGCAATCAGGGCGGCGAGGACAGCCGCTGCGTCGCGCGCCACGCCGCGCTGGTCGCCGGGCTGCCGATCGAGGTCCCGGGCTCCGTGCTGCAGCGCAACTGCGGCAGCGGCCTCAACGCCATCGCCGTCGCGGCGCAGCAGATCACCTGCGGCGAAGGCGATATCTTCGTCGCCGGCGGGGTCGAGAGCATGAGCCGCGCGCCGTTTGTCATGGGCAAGGCGGAAAGCCCCTACAGCCGCGAGATGCGGATTTTCGATTCGACGATCGGCGCGCGCTTTCCGAACCCCAAGGTCGAGAGCCGCTACGGCGCCGACACGATGCCGGAGACCGCCGACAATTTGGCGCGCGACTACCAGATCACCCGCGAGCAGGCCGATACCTTTGCCGCCGCGAGCCAGGCGAAATACGCCGCCGGCAAGGCCGCCGGGTTCTTTGACGGAGAGATCGTCGCCGTCGAGGTGCCGGGCGGACGCGCCGGCCCGGTCACGGTCGGCGAGGACGAGCACCCGCGGCCGCAGACCAACATGGAAGCCCTTGCCAAGCTGCGCCCGCTGTTCGCGGACGGCGTCACCACCGCCGGCAACGCGTCGGGCGTCAACGACGGTGCCGTGGCGATGATCGTCGCCTCGCGCGAGGCGGGCGAGAAGGCCGGGCAGCAGCCGATCTGCCGCATCCTGTCGACCGGGGTCGCCGGGGTGGCGCCGCGGATCATGGGCTACGGCCCGGTGCCGGCGGCGCAGAAGGCCCTGGCCCGCGCCGGCCTCACGATCAACGACATGGACGTGATCGAGATCAACGAGGCGTTCGCGTCGCAGGTGCTGGCCTGCCTGCGCGGGCTCGACGTGCCGTTCGACGACAGCCGCGTCAACCCCAATGGCGGGGCGATCGCGATCGGCCATCCGCTCGGCGCCTCCGGTCCGCGCATCGCGCTGACCGCCGCCCGCCAGCTCCAGCGCATCGGCGGCCGCTACGCGCTGGTCGCGATGTGCGTCGGCATCGGCCAGGGCATCGCCGCGGTCATCGAGCGGGTGTAGCAGGATCATTAGCCTTTCTTAACCATCCGCTGCTAGATTTTGCGGGTCGAGGCGGAGCCCCCGCCGCCTCCGGGTTTTGGACGGGTGCCGATGAGCGTGGCGGAGCTGTGGCTGAAGAATGCACCGGCCGCCGCGCCGCTGGCTGCGGCCTCCGCGGAGCTCGCCCCCGTCGAGCTCGCCGTCGTCATCCCGACGCTCAACGAGCGCGACAATATCCCGCTGATCGTCGAGCGGCTCAACCGCGCGCTCGCCGGCATCGCCTGGGAAGTCATCTTCGTCGATGACGATTCGCCGGACGGCACGGCCGAGGCGGTGCGCGACCTGGCGCGCGCGCAGGGCAATGTGCGCTGTCTGCAACGGCTCGCGCGGCGTGGGCTCAGCTCGGCCTGCATCGAGGGCATGCTCGCGAGCAGCGCACCCTACCTCGCGGTGATGGACGGCGACCTACAGCACGACGAGACGCTGCTGCCCCGCATGCTGGCCAAGATCAAGGCCGAGCATCTCGATGTGGTGGTCGCCAGCCGCCACATGACGGAAGGCAGCGTCGGCAATTTCGCCGCCTCGCGCGTCCGGATCAGCGGTGTCGCCACGCGGCTGAGCCGCCTGGTGGTCAAGGCCGAGCTCAGCGACCCGATGAGCGGCTTCTTCATGATCGAACGCGCCGCGTTCACCGGTGCGATGCGGCGGCTGTCGGGGCAGGGGTTCAAGATCCTGCTCGACCTGTTCGCCTCGGCCCCCCGGCCCTTTGCCTTTGCCGAAGTCCCGCTGCAGTTCCGCGAGCGGCTGCACGGTGAAAGCAAGCTCGATACCCTGGTCGCCTGGGAATACCTGATGCTGCTGCTGCAGAAGCTGATCGGGCCGGCGGTGCCGGTGCGGTTTCTGCTGTTCGCGCTGATCGGCGGGCTCGGGGTCGGCGTGCACCTGACGACGCTGTGGCTGATGCTGCACGCGGCGCCGTTCGCGACCGCGCAGGCGGTGGCGACGGTGGTGGCGATGACCGGCAATTTCCTGCTCAACAACCTTTTCACCTACCGCGACCGGCGGCTCAAGGGCTGGCGCATCCTGTCGGGGCTGGGCTCGTTCTATGCGGTGTGCGGGGTCGGCGCCGCGGCCAATGTCGGCGTCGCCGCCTCGATCGCCGGGCAGCATTCGTGGTGGCTGGCGGGGCTCGCCGGGGCGGCGGTCTCGGTGGTGTGGAACTACGTGATGTCGTCGATCTTCACCTGGTCGACGCGGCGCTCCCCCGCACCGGCGCCGGCCGCAGCGCCGCGCTGAGCCCCAGCTCCTGCGCGGCCCGGCGGGTCGCCAGGCCGAACAACACCAGCGCGCAGATCGTGTTGACCGGCAGCGCGAGCAGTTCGGCGAGGCCGCGGCTGTCGAGCATCAGCAGATAGATCGCGGCGAGGACCGTCCTTTCCCAGGCGGGCATCGGCTCGTGGCTGGCGCCGCGCAGCAGCCAGCAGCCGGCCACCGCGCCGAGCATCATGTCGTAAAGCAGCGACAGCGGGATCGCCACCAGCGTCGCCGAGGCCAGCACCGCGTTCCGCACCGGCGCCGGCAGCCGGCGGCGCCAGACGATCGCCACGACCACCGCGGCGATCACCGCGACGATCGCCTGCACGACATAGGCGGTCGCGACGCCCGCACCCATCAGCCGCATCGCGCCGAACGGACTGACAAACCCGCCGAACAGGATGCGCCCCGACTCGTACATCGAATGCGAGGCGCCGGCCGTGGCGATAAAGGCCTGCCAGGTCTGCCAGCCGAACAGCGCCAGCGAGCCCAGCACCAGCGCCGCCGCGGTGCATCCGGCCGCGACAAAGGCGCGCCAATAGCCGCCAAAGCCGAGCGCCAACGGCACCAGCAGCGCGAAATGCGGCTTGTAGCACAGCGCGCCAAAGCACAGCCCGGCGAGCCCTTGGCGGCGGTCGAGCAGCAGCGTGCCGGCGCCGAACAGCGCCGCGGTCAGGAAGGCGTTCTGTCCGAGACCGAAGTTCCACCACACCGCCGGAAAGGCGAGCAGGGCGATCACCGCCGTGGTGCCGACATCGTCGAGAATGCGGCGCGCGACAAAGAGGAACAGCAGCAGCGTCGCGGTCTGGAAAGCGATGAAGGCAGTGAGATAGGGCAGGTGCGCGACCAGCGCGAACAGCGCCTGATAGACCGGCGGGTAATTGAAGTATTGATACTGGATGCCCCGGCCGACGACGGCTTCCTCGGCCGCGAGATGCCGGGTGAGGTCGTAGGCAAGCGCCGGGGTCCCGGCGTCGGCGAGCTTGCCGGCGGCGTAGAAGCTGACGAAATCGGTGGTGTTGGGGCCGTCGAGTGGCACGATCCAGCCATGCGTCCCGGCGACGATGAAGGCAAAAACCGCCAGCTCCAGGACCAGCAGGATCGTCACGTAAAGCCGCAGCCGCCGCGCGTTCAGCCACGCGCCGCTGCGCAGCCGCGCCGCCAGTTCCGCCGGTACCGCCATCCGCCGCCTCACGCCTTTGATACGGCGGCAGGGTAGCGGCGGGCCTTTATCAAAGCGTTAAGGATGACGGGCAGCCTCCCCCCGGGCCAAGCCTTGAGCAGGCCTCGGGGGAGGCGAAGGCCGAGATGCGCCGCGGCGCTATTCGGCCGAGGCGCTATTCGGCCGAGGCGCTATTCGATCGTCACCACCACGACCCGGTTGGCGCGCAACCGGACGCCCTGATACGTCGTTACCTGCTGGTTGTTCTCGCCGGCGGCCAAGGGCTCGATACGTGCCGGATACACGCCGGCGCCGAGGATGTAGTCGCGAACGGCGGTCGCGCGGGTGACCGACAGCTTCAGGTTCGCGTCTTCCTTGCCGACCGCGTCGGTGTGGCCGACGATCTTGATGTTGGCGAAGCGGCACTTCCAGGTCGCCAGGAAATCGTCGATCTGCGCCTTGTTGGCCTTGTTCAGCCAGTCCTTGTTGTAGCCGAATTCGAGCACCAGCTGGCGCGGCGCGTTGACCGGCGGGATCGGCATCGCCACCGTCATCCCCTGGCCGGCGACGCCGATGTTGAGACCGGCGGTCTGCGACGAGAGCGCGATGGTTACGTTGTTGGCGTTGTTTTTCATCTCGGTGCCGCCGCCGCCGGCGACGATGGTCGCCTCGCCATGCGTGGCGCCGTAGCTGCCGGGGAAATCCTCCAGCCGGGTGAGGCCCTTGACCGGACCGGCGGCGGAAATCTTCGAGATGCCGACCTGGATGCCGGCGCCGAAGCCCGACACCTTGAACGGGTAGACGCAGTTGCTGCCGAGCATCGGCAGCGTCAGCTGGCCCTCGCCGGACTGGCCGCCGATGCCGACCATCGCCGAGGTCGTCTGGATCTGCGCCCAGCCGTCCGGCGGCGCCTGCGCCGGCGCCGGCCCGCTGACGAACGACAAGGCGACAGCCGCCGCGACGGCCGAATACGGGGAAATTCTCATCATTGTAGCCCTTCTGCAGGTGGGCAGCCGAGTTGCCGCGGCTTGCCGGCTTCTTACGTCGGTAACCTATCCACGGTTTCGCAACCGAGCCCTCTTTTACTGCATTCGGTTACAAGTCGTACTGATCTAACTCAATTTGCCGGAGAAAACCGGCGGCGTCGGCGCAACCGGCGTCGGCGCCCGCGCGGCCGCATCGGTGGGGGATTGTTAACCATGCGGCGCTAGTCTCGCCGGGTGACGCGATTTGTGCCGAGCGACGACATCCTGTCGTGGGGCCGCGTGCTCCGGGCGCGGCATGACGTGGCGCGCCCGCGCTGGCGCGACGAGCTGCCGGCGCTGGTGCGGGAAGGGGCGGGCGGCGGACGGAAGCTGCTCGGGATCGGGCTGCGCCGCTCTTACGGCGACAGCGGGCTCAATCCCGACGGCGCGGTCATCGACATGGCCGGGATCGACCGTGCGATCACGTTTGATCCGGCGGCCCGGCGGTTCCGTGCCGAGGCCGGCATGTCGTTCGATGCGGTCCTGCGGCTGCTGGTGCCGCGCGGGTTTTTCCTGCCGGTGACGCCGGGGACGCGGTTTGTGACGCTCGGCGGCGCCGTGGCCAACGATGTGCACGGCAAGAACCATCACCGCACCGGAACCTTCGGGCGCTGGGTGCGCGGGCTTGGGCTGGTGCGATCGGATGGCCGGGAGATCGAGCTGACGCCCGACGACGAGACCGGGCTGTTCGCGGCGACGATCGGCGGCCTCGGGTTGACCGGTCTGATCGCCTGGGTCGAGATCGAGCTGATGCCGCTCGCCAGCGCCATGATGGAGGTCGAAACGATCCCCTTTGGCGGGCTCGATGAATTCTTCGCGCTCGCCGAGGAAAGCGACGCCGCGTTCGACTACACCGTCGCCTGGGTCGATTGCCTGGCGGCGGGTGAGGCGCTCGGCCGTGGCCTCTTCTCCCGGGCGCGTCACGCGGCCTCCGGGCCGCTCGCCGTCGGCGCGCGCCGCGGGCCGGCGCTGCCCATCGATTTTCCGGCGTTCGCCCTCAACCCGATGACCGTCAGGGCGTTCAACCGCCTTTACTATGGGCTTGGCCGCCGGAAAGCGGGGCGGACCACGGTGCCCTATGACCGCTTCTTCTACCCGCTCGACGGCATCGGCGGGTGGAACCGGATGTACGGCCGGCGGGGGCTCTATCAGTATCAATCGGTGGTGCCGCCGGCGGCGGCGCGGGACGCGATCAAGGCGATGCTGGCGGCCGTCTCGGCTTCGGGCGAGGGGTCGTTTCTCGCGGTGCTCAAGACCTTCGGCGACCGGCCGTCACCCGGGATGCTGTCTTTCCCGCGTCCGGGGACGACGCTGGCGCTCGACTTTCCCAATCGCGGCGCCTCGACCCTGGCGCTGTTCGTCCGGCTCGACGCCATCGTGCGCGAGGCCGGCGGCCGGCTTTATCCGGCCAAGGACGGCCGCATCACGGCCGAAATGTTCCGCGCCGGCTATCCGGATTGGGGCGATTTCGCGCGCCATGTCGATCCCGCCTTCTCGTCGCGGTTTTGGCGGCGGGTCGCGGAAGGGGAGGCGGGATGAAGGTGATCGTGCTCGGCGCGACCTCGGCGATCGCTGAAACGGCCGCCCGGCTCTATGCCGGCGAGGGCAGCGAACTGCTGCTCGCCGCGCGGCACCGCGAGCGCCTCGACGCGATCGCCGCCGATCTGCGGCTGCGCGGCGCGGTGCGGGTCGAGACGGCGGTGTGCGACTTGTCCGCTGCCGGCGCGGCCGCTGCCTTTGCCGCGTTTGTCGCGCGCCTCGGCGGTGTCGATCATGTGCTGCTGGCCTACGGCATCCTCGGCGACCAGCAGGCCGGCGAACAGGACCTTGAACGTGCCGAGACCACGCTGCAGGTCAATTTCACCTCCGCGGCGAGGTGGATTCTGGCGGCGGCCGAAATGTTGCAGCGGCAGGGACACGGGTCGCTGGTCGTACTCGGCTCGGTCGCCGGCGACCGTGGGCGCCGCGCGAACTACATCTACGGCGCCGCGAAGGCGGGCCTCGCAACGCTGGTCGAAGGCATCGCGCACCGCTTTGGGAATTCGGGTCCGCGGGCCGTGATCGTCAAGCCCGGCCCGGTGATCACCCCGATGACCGAGGGCTTTGCGAACCGCCGGGGCTTGCTGTGGGCGACGCCGGGGACGGTCGCGGCGGTCGTGCGGCGCGCCGCCGCGCGCGGCGGCCCGGTGGTCTATGCCCCGTGGTTCTGGCGGTGGATCATGCTGGTCATCCGGCTGCTGCCGGCATCGGTGTTCAACCGCCTGGACCTCTGATCACAACCCGACCAGCCGGGCGCTTTCCTGCCACAGCGCCTCGGCCAGCCGGTCGTCGCGTGCCGCGGCGTCGGGTTCGACAACCGACTCGCCGATAACGTAAGCGCCGTGGAACGGCATCGGATCGCCGACGGTCGCCAGAAAGATCGGGGTTCGCGCGCCCTTGTCGGCGCCGGCGAGAAACGGCTTGGCCAAGCGCCAGGCAAGGCTCATGGGAAAGCCGATGCGATCGCCGATACTGGTGGCGATGACGCCCGGATGCAGGCAGCAGGCGGTCACCGTCGCGGGTTCGAGGCGCTTCGCCAGCGCGCGCGTGAACAGGATATTGGCCAGCTTCGAGCGGCGATAGGCACCGAGCGGCGTCCAGTTCGGCGGATGCGCCAGCGTCGCCGGCTCGATCCGGGCGCCGTGATGCGCCTGCGAGGCCACGGTCACGATCCGCGCCGGCGCCGACGACCTCATGCGGTCGAGCAGCAGGTTGGTCAGCAGGAACGGCGCGAGGTGGTTGACCGCGAGGACAAGCTCGTAACCCTCGGCCGAGACCGCATAGCGCGGCGAATTGAGCGCCGCGTTGTTGACCAGCACATCGATGCGCGGATACCGGTCGAGCAGCCGGGCGGCAAGGTCGCGGACCGCGTCGAGCGCGGAGAAATCGGCAATTTCGGTCTCGGCCTCGGCGGCCGGAACCTGGTCGTGCACAAAGCGCCGGGCGGCTTCGAGGCGGACGGCGCTGCGGCCGACCATCACCACCCGCAGACCGGCGCGGGCAAGGCCCAGCGCGGTGTGCCGGCCGATCCCGGCGCTCGCGCCGGTGACGATGGCGGTGGGGGTGCCGGTCGCCGCGGTTACCAATTACTCGGCCGCCAACTCGTACCGCTCCGGCTGCGCGGTGGTCAGCACGCCGCCGTTCACCGTGGTGCGCTGCATCAGCCGCTTATGGGCGAGGGTGTCATAGGCGGTCGCGCGATGCAGCACGGCGCGGTTGTCCCAGATCACCAGATCGCCCTCGCGCCAGCGGTGGCTGTAGCAGAATTGCGGCTGGGTCGCGAACTCGGTGAGCCACCGGATAAAGGCCCGACCCTCCTCGCGCGGCCAGCCGATCACATGCGAACAATGGGCGCCGGCATAAATCGCCTTGCGATGGGTCACCGGGTTTTCGCGCACCATGGCCTGCCACGCGCCGGGCAACTCGGCCTTCATCTCGTCGGTCAGCGCACCGGTCGGCGTGACGGTGCCGCGCGAATAGACCAGGCTATGCTCGGCGACGAGGCCTTCGAGCTTGCGCTTCACGTCGTCGGGCAGCGCGTCGTAGGCGGCGGTCATCGTCGCGAATTCGGTATTGCCGCCGACCGGCGGGACGACCCGCGCCGACAGCAGCGAGCACAGCGACGGCACCGGCTTGAACGAGCTGTCCGAGTGCCACAGGTAATTGCCCTTCTGGTAGATCATCCGCCGGTCTTCGGGCGGGATCACCCTGCCGGTGTCGATGTCGAGGTTGGACTGGCGGGCGAACGGCGTGCCGGTCGCCGGATTGGCCTTGCCGGTCATTTCGAGCGGTCCGAAGCGGCGGCTGAAGCCGATCTGCTTTTCGTCGTCGAGGCTCTGGTCGTGGAACACCAGCACCGAATGTTCGTCGAGCGCGGCGCGGATTTCCGCGAACGTCGCGTCGTCCATCGGCTCCCCGGTATCGACCCCGCCGATCTCGGCGACAAACAGCGGGTGCAGTTTCCTGATGGTGATGGGCACCGTGCGCTCCTTGTTAAATCTCGTCCAAGCCGTTCGACCAGCGCCGGCAGAGATG
Organism: Allostellaceae bacterium; assembly: GCA_035550515.1. GTDB lineage: Bacteria > Pseudomonadota > Alphaproteobacteria > ATCC43930 > CGMCC-115725 > DATARH01. The sequence continues at coordinate 6,450 of DASZOZ010000028.1, read as the reverse complement.
GTGCGCGATCGCGATCGGCTGCGGCAGCGACAACTGGTTGATGTCGTCTTCGCCGGCGGCGGCGCGCGCCACCATCGCGCGGATTTCCGCACGCTCGAACCAGCGCGCCTCGGCCAGCTCCTCGGGGTCGATGGTGATCTCCTCGCTGATCCCTTCGGCGAGAAAACCCATCATCAAGGTCGAGGGGAACGGCCAGGGCTGTGCCGCGAGATACTTGACCCGGCCGACGCGCACGCCGCTCTCTTCGTGCACCTCGCGGCGCACCGCTTCCTCCGGCGTCTCGCCCGGCTCCATGAAACCGGCGAGGCACGAGAAGCGCTGCCCCGGCCGGCGCTTGTTGCGGCCCAGCAGCGCCCGCTCGCCGCGCACCACCAGCATGATCGAGACGGGGTCGGAGCGCGGATAGTGGCTCGCGCGGCAATTCGGGCAGCGTCGCGTCCAGCCGGCCGACGACACGTCGGTCGGCGAACCGCATTGCGCGCAGAAGCCGTGCCGCGCGTGCCAATCGATCAGCGAACGCGCCTCGGCGAGGATCGCCGCCTCGCCGGCCGGCACCAGCGGGGCGAGGGCGCGCACGTCGACATTGTCGGCGTTGGCGTTGGAGCCGCTGGCAGCGCCGGTCGCGTCGATCGCGAAATGCGCGCGGCCGTCCTCGGCAATGCCGAGAAAGATGCAGGTCGCGCCGGCGGCGATCCGCTCGTGCCAGGAATCGAGCGGCTCCCATTCGAGCGCCGGGTTCGCCATGTCGCGAACCGCCGGCTTGAGGTCGTAAAGCGGCAGGATGCAGCTCCGCGGATCGGCGAGCAGACCCGCGATCCATTCCTTGTCGCGCCGCCGTTCGCTGGCACGGTCGAGCGGGTTGCCGCCGAAGCAGTAAATTTCTTCCATGCCCCGGATGCTACCGCGCCGATCAGAGATCGAGCAATTCCCGCGTCAGGTCGGATACCACTCCGTCAACGTTGAACGGCTTATGGATACGCACCCCGCTAAGGACCGCGCCGTCCGACATATCCTCGGAAAGGACGAGGGTACAACCGGCCTCGCTGGCGGTGGCGACGAGCAGGGCATCCCAATACGAAGCGCGTCCGCCGAGGTGATCCGCCAGGGCACAGCGAATGGCGGCGGCCGATACCGCGACCGAAGGAAACACCGTAAGCCAGTTTTCCACCTGGGCCGCAACGACCTCACGAGCGACGTTCCTGCGCCGCGATACGGAATAGAACTCCGAAAGCGATTGAAGCGTCAGCCAGCAATCCGCGTCGACAGCTCGATCGACAATCGCGCGTGCGGTTTCATGGCGGACGCCTTCCTCGCGAGCAACGCTGTAAACGAGCAGATTGCTGTCAAGCGTGAACCGCGGTCTAAATCTTGCGATCGATGATGTCGTCATATAGTTCGTCGCGATTGAGCGGCCCGGCATGGATCGGCCAGCCCTTGGTCATCACAGCCAAAGCCCGCTCGCGAGCCGCCTCTTGTTCGGGCGTCAGCACACGCTTGCCGCCGGTCGGGATCAGGCGGGCGACAGGCTTGCCGTTGCGGGTGATGACGAATTCCTCGCCGGCTTCGACCTCGCGAATACAGCGCGAGAACCGCTGGTTGGCGTCGCGCAGGGTAATGACCTTGCTCATGGGGGATTATGTAGCACGTCGATGTGCTACGTACAAATCTACTGCGGCTTCGGCGCTCCGCCCGCCGCTTCCGCCAGCAGCGAGACCTTGGCGAAGCCGGCGGTGTTGACGGTGCCGAGCAGGTCCATCAGCGTGCCGTACTGGATCGCCCGGTCGCCGCGGACATAGACGATGCGGCTCGGGTCCTGCGCGGCGATCGAGGCAAGCTGGGTCTTCAGGTCGTCGCCGGCCGCGAGGTTGTCGCCGATAAAGGTTTCGCCCGCCGCATTGATCGAGACGACGAGGGGCTCTTGCGGCTGGGTGATCTGGGCGGCGCTGGTCTTCGGCAGGTTGATCGGCACCCCCACCGTCAATAGCGGCGCGGCGACCATGAAAATCACCAGCAGCACCAGCATGACGTCGACCATCGGCGTCACGTTGATCTCGGCGAGCGGTGTGTAGCGGTCCTCGCTGGTGTCGCCGGAAGGCGGCAGCGCCATCGCCATGTCAGTCGCCCTCCACCGCGGCGCGGCTCAGCAGGCCGCTGCTGCGGCCGATCAGCGTCTGCATCATGCCGGCGAAGCGGCCGATCTCGACGGTGAACTTGTTGTAGGCGACGACCGCCGGGATGGCCGCTGCCAAGCCCATCGCGGTGGCGAACAGCGCGTCGGCGATGCCGGGAGCGACGACCGCGAGGCTCGTGTTGTTGGCGGCGGCGATCGCGTTGAAGCTGCGCATGATGCCCCAGACGGTGCCGAACAGGCCGATGAACGGCGCCGCCGATCCCAACGTCGCGAGAAAGGGCAGGCGGTGTTCGAGCTGGCGGAGTTGCGTGCCGAGCGCGAGGCGCATCGCGCGGTCGATGCGCTCGCGCCGCTCCGCCATCGATTCGGCGGCATCGTCGGCGAAGGCGATGCATTCGTCGACACCCGCCGCGAGCACGGCCCCGGCCGGGTGATTGGCTTCCCGGCCGTAGCGCTCGCCGACCAGGTCCTCGGCGGTGCGGGCATCGTTGGCGCGCGTCGCCCAGCCAAGCGCCGAACGCCGCGCGGCGCGCAGCCGCAGGATCTTGTCGACGATCACCGCCCAGCTCCAGACCGAGCCGGCGAGCAACAGCAACAGCACGACCTTGACGACGACGTCGGCATTCTCGAACAGCGCGATCACCGACAATGAGGCTTGCTGGGTCACGGTCGGGCCTTGTCAGCAGGGGAAGCCGCGGAGATGTACAGCGCAACGGTGCCGCCGGCATAGTATTTCAGCTGCACGGCGTTTGCACCAGCGCGCCGGGTGCGGCTCGCGCGGCCGATCGCCGCCGCGCCTTATTACCCCCGCGCTACACCCGTTTACTGATCGAGCCAGGCGTCCTCGAACCGCCAGCCGTTGAAGATGCTGTTGACCATGGTGGTGATGCCGTGCACGCGCGGATAGTGGCAGGTCGCCAGCGCGTAGCGGTAGAGGATCGGCCGGGCGCCGTCTTCGGTCAGCTTCTTGTCGATCTCCCAGACCAGCTTCTTGCGCTTCTCCTGGTCGGCTTCTTCGGACTGCTGGACGAACAGCTTTTCGAGCTCCGGATTGCAATAGTTGGTGTAGTTGCGCTCCGAGCCGCAGGCGTAGTGCTCGAAGAAATAGGCGTCGGGATCGTCGACGCCGCTGCCCGTCAGGTTGCCGGCGACCGTGAAGTCCTTGCGGGCGATGCGCGGAAACCAGTTGGCGGTCTCGACGACATCGAGTTCGCCGTCGATATAGATCTGCTTCAACTGGTCGATCAGGATCACCGACGGGTCGCGGTACTGCGCGATGTTGCGGGTCTGCACCTTGACCGCGAGGTGTTTGTTCGGCCCGTAGCCGTGCTTTTCCATCAGCTTGCGGGCTTCGGCGCGGCTTTTTTCGACATCCGGGCCGTAACCGGGCAGCTTCGCGAGCTGGTCCTGCGGCAGGCCCCACAACCCGGCGGGCGGGACTTGCATCGCGCCGCCGATTTCGCCCTTGCCTTCCGAGATGATGTCGAGAAACGCCTTGCGGTCCATCGTCAGCATCATCGCCATGCGGATGTCCGGATCGTCGAACGGCGGTTTCTCGCGGTTCACCAGCAGGTTCATCGAGACCATCGTCGGGTCGATCTCGCAGATCGCGCTCGGCGCCTGGCTGTTGATGTCGTGCACCATCTGCACGGTGACCTCATAGGGGAAGGTCATGTCGAACTGACCGGCGATAAAGGCCAGGCTTTGCGTCGCGCGGTTGGGCACGATGTCCCATTCGATGCCGTCGAGATAGGGCTTGCCCGGCTTCCAATAGTCCGTGTTCTTGGTCAGCTTGATGTGTTCGTTGGGCTTGTACTCGACAAACTTGAACGGGCCGGTGCCGATCGGATGGATGCGCATTTGCGCCGGCGGCACGTGGCATGGATAGACCGGCGAGTCGCCCGACGCGAGCAGCATCAAGAACGCCGGCTGCGGCCGCTTCAGCGCAAAGGTGACCGCGTAATCCCCGTCGACGATGACCTGGTCGAGGTTCTGGTACCAGGTCTTGCGCGGGTTGAGACGGAGCTTGTCGGTGCTTTTTCCGGTCAACAGGTCCCAGGTGCATTTGACGTCCTTGGCGGTGAACGGCTGGCCGTCATGCCATTTGACGCCCTGGTGCAGCTTGAAGCTGAGCCGCGTGTGGTCGTCGTTCCATGACCAGCTGTCGGCCAGCTCCGGCTGGATGAATTCCAGCCGGTTCTGCTTCTCGTGCTGGTTGAACAGCACAAGGTTGTTGTAGATGGCCATCCCGGGAGCGATCGCCGAGACCGTCGCTTCCTCATGGATCGACAGGCTGGCGGGGCTGTCGCGGTGATAGAGTTTGAGAATGCCGCCGGATTTCTGAGCGCTCGCCGGCGCCGCAGCGACGACGAGCAAGGCGCCAATCAGCGCCAGGACGCGCAACCTCCCCTGCATTTCCTTCCCCGTTCCCTGTGCCGGCGCAGAGCCGCCGGATGATTATCGAAGCTCGGCTACCGGGTCGTTCCGAAGAACGGCCCGGTAGCTTAAACCGAGCTTACGTTCTATTTGCCGTCGCGCTCAAGTGCCGCTTTCATCGCTGTCGGGTCGACCTTGATCGTCACGCCGGCGCGCTCCTTCTGCAATTCCATCGCGACGCGCGAGTCGCGGCCGTCCCAGCCGCGGTTGAGCGCCGAGGTCAGCTCGGCCAACGCCAGATTGGCCATCGGCATCGGCACCTTCATCTCGCGTGCGAGCTCGGTGGCGAGCGTCACGTCCTTGTGCGCGAGGCGCAGCGCGAAATCGGGCGGGTCATAGCTGTCGATCAGGAAATGGTCGGCGAGCGCATCGAACGTCCGGCGCCGGCCGCCGGCGCCTTGGCGCACCGCTTCCCACAGCGCCAGCGGCTCGACCCCGGCCTTGACGCCCATCGTGAACACCTCCGCGAGGCAGGTCTGGACCGCGTAGCCGGCGCAATTATGCACCAGCTTGGCGACCGATCCGGCACCGATTGGGCCGATATAGCGCGCCGCATCGCCGATCGCGTCGAGCACCTTCTTGTGCCGGTTGAACTGCTGCTCGTCGCCGCCGATCCACAACGCCATCCGGCCCGACGCCGCGCCGCGCGGCCCGCCGCTCACCGGCGCGTCGAGCATGTAGATGTTCTTCTTGGCGAACTCGGCGTTGATCCGGCGCACCAGGGTCGGCGAGTTGGTCGACAGGTCGAAATAGCAGCTGTCGGGCCTCATGCCGGCCAGCAGCCCGTTCGGCCCGAGCGCTACCGCCTCGACCTCGGGCGGGCCGGGCAGCGAGGTGAAGACCACGTCGCATTGCTCGCCGAGCGCCTTGGGGGTGTCCGCCCAGACCGCGCCTTTGGCGAGATAGGGTTCCGCGGCCGCGCGGCGGATGTCGTGCACGACCAGCTCGTACCCGGCCTTTTGCAGGTTCGCCGCCATGCCGTTGCCCATGGTGCCGAGCCCGATAAAACCGACTTTCATTTCGTTCTCCTGTTTGTCGCCATCCCCGGGCTTGACCCGGGGATCTCCTGCACGTTCGAGAGATGGCCGGGTCGAGCCCGGCCATGACGAACAGATTCAGTGCTTCTCGAACACGTCCTTGGCGACGAGCGCGGCGGTCATCGCCGCCGGCCAGCCGGCGTAAAAGGCGAGATGGGTGATGACTTCGCCGAGCTCGGTCTTGCTGAGGCCGTTGTTGAGCGCGCGTTCGAGATGGCCGACGAGTTGCTTCTCGCGGCCGAGCGCGATCAGCGTCGCGACGACGATCAGGCTGCGGTCGCGCTTGGAAAGCTGCGGCCGTTCCCAGACTTCGCCGAACAGCCATTTCTCGGTATAGCCGATCAGGTCGGGCACGACATTGCGGACCGCCTCGCGCGCGGATGTGGGTTGGGACTGCGCCATGGGGAATTCCTCCGGTTTCTAGTTGGGGCTGCGACGCTAGCACGCGCCCGCTTGCGGCGGCCACTGCCATCCCGGCATAGTGCCGCGGCTCGGCCACACCCCTTGTGGCACATCCCTTTTGGGCGCGTCCCCATGGCGCGTCCCCTTGTCAGGAGTTTTGCGATGCCGTTGCGCTTTGCCGCTCTCGCCGCGGCGATCGGGCTGGCGATGATGATGACCGTGTCCGCGGTTGCCCAGGAGGGCAAGGAGGTCACGCTTCCGGACGGCCTCAAATACACCGACAGCAAAGTCGGCGACGGCGAAGTGGCGAAGAAGGGCTACATCCTGTCGATGAACTATACCGGCTGGCTGTACAAGAACGGCGCCAAGGGGGCGCAATTCGACAGCTCCAGCAAGGCCGGCAAGCCGTTCGCCTTCAAGCTCGGCGCCGGCCAGGTCATCAAA
>DASZOZ010000027.1:0-94933 GCA_035550515.1 Allostellaceae bacterium | reverse complement strand
CGCGAGAGAGCTGGCGAAGACGACGCGCGGTGCCGTGCCCAATGCGCGGCAGGCGTCGAGCACCGCCCGCGTGCCGTCGAGATTGACCCGGTAGCCGAGGTCGGTGTCGGCCTCGGCCTGGCCGCTGACGATCGCCGCGAGATGGAACACCGCGTCCGTGCCGGATTTTGATCCCTGGGGCGCGATCAGCTTGCCCACCGTGCCGCGGTCGGCGATGTCGCCGGTGACGACGCGCACGCGCTTGTCGTCGGGCAGCGGCAGGGCCGATGGCGCGTTGTCGAACAGCACCAGCTCGTCGATCGCGCCCGCGGCGCTGCCCTTTTCGAGCAGCAGCAGCGCCAGGCGCCGTCCGAGGAAGCCACACCCGCCGGTGATGACGATCCGCATCGCTCAGCCCTTTACGGCGATATCGGCGGCCGTCGCCGGCGCGTTGCGCAGCGTCTGCAGCACCACGCAATACCGCTCGGTCAGGCGCAGCAGGTTCTGCCGCTTGTCCTCCGGCTCGTCGGTGTCGAGCGTGAAATGCAGGCGGATGTCGCGGAATCCGACCGGCGCCGTGCGGTCGACGCCGAGCGTGCCGCGGAAATCGAGGTCGCCCTCGGCGCTGACCGTGCCGCCGCGCAGCTTGAAGTCGATCGCCGTCGCCACCGCCTTCAACGTGACCCCGGCGCAGGCGACCAGCGCTTCGAGCAGCATGTCGCCCGAGCAGGCTTCGCGCCCGCTGCCGCCGGTCGCGGGATGCAGCCCGGCCTCGACCAGCGCGCGCCCGGTCTCGACCTTGCAGGCGATCGCGCCGTCGGCGAGGTCGCCGTGCGCGCGCAACGTCACCACCGCGGCGTCGGGGTCGTGGCGATATTTCTCTTTGAGCGGCGCTTGCAATTCGCGCAGCGCGGTGCTGTCCATCGTTATCCTCGCATCCGGCTTAGGCACGGCGACGATAACGCCGGCGCCCGGCTTCGGGTAGAGTGGAGCATCGCCAGCGGAAAGGGACAAAACATGGGACCGCTCGAAGGAGTGAAGATCATCGAGCTCGCCGGCATCGGCCCGGCGCCGTTTTGCGCGATGCTGTTTGCCGATATGGGGGCCGAAATCGTGCGCGTCGACCGCGCCGCCAATGTCGGCACCGACACCGACCGCGACGGCAACGACGCGCGCTTCAATCTGCTGCTGCGCGGTCGGCGCAATATCGCCGTCGACCTCAAGAACAAGGACGGGCAGGCGGCGGTGCTGCGGCTGATCGATCAGGCCGACGCGCTGATCGAAGGCTTCCGGCCCGGCGTCATGGAGCGGCTCGGCCTCGCGCCCGAACTCTGCCTCGAACGCAATCCCAGGCTGGTCTACGGCCGCATGACCGGCTGGGGGCAGGACGGGCCGATCGCCCATGTCGCCGGCCACGACATCAACTACATCGCCCTGTCGGGCGCGTTGGCGGCGATCGGCGAGGCCGGCAGGCCGCCGGTGCCGCCGCTCAACCTGATCGGCGATTTTGGCGGCGGCGCGCTGTATCTGGCGATGGGGGTGCTGGCCGGCGTCCTCAATGCGCGCGCCACCGGCAAGGGGCAGGTGATCGATTGCTCGATGGTCGAGGGCGCCGCGTCGTTGATGATGATGATGTACGGCGCGCTCGCTTCCGGCGCCTGGGTCGAGCAGCGCGGCCACAACCGCACCGACGGCGGCTCGCATTTCTACCATGTCTACGAGACCAAGGACGGCGAGTTCATCTCGGTCGGCTCGATCGAGCCGCAATTCTATCGCCTGCTGTTGACCCATACCGGGCTCGAAGGCGCCGATTTGCCGCCGCAATCCGACCGCTCGCAATGGCCGGCCATGCAGCAGCGCTTTGCCAAGATCTTCAAACAGAAGACCCGCGCCGAATGGGTGGCGATCATGCAGCAGACCGATATCTGCTTCGCCCCGGTGCTGACGATGTCCGAGGCGATCGAGCACGAGCACAACCGTCAGCGCGGCAGCTTTGTCGAGGTCGACGGCGTCGCCCAGCCGGGACCGGCGCCGCGCTTCCTCGGCACGCCGACCCGCGTGCAAAGCCCGCCGGCCCGGGCCGGCGAGCACACCGACGGCATCTTGCGCGATTGGGGGTTTTCGGCCGGCGAGATCGCCGCGCTGCACCAAAGCGGCGCGGTCAAATCGGCATAGCGCCGCCGCCGGTAATTTGATCCAGATCAAGGAGAGGGCACGCGCCTGCGGATAGCGTCTCGGCTGGAGATTGCTTTTGCAGGTGCGTCATGTCTGCTGTCCTTCCGGCGTACGTCCCCCCATCGCAACCGCTGACGGCGCTCTTCGTCCGGCTGGTCGAGCGTTTCGGCTACTGGCGTGAGCGGCGCCACTGGCTGGCGGAATTGCGCCGGGTCGCCGCGTTCGGCCGCCTGGACGAGACGCTCGCCGATATCGGCATCGACCGCGCGCGGCTCGACGTGCTGGCGAACGGGCCGGTCGATGCCGGACGACAGTTCGAGCCGATGGCCAAAGCCGCCGGAGCCGACCTCATCGCCATACCGCCGGCAGTCCTGCGCGATGCCGAGTGGACTTGCGTCCTCTGCGAGCACCGCGCGGCCTGCGCTCATTGGCTGCGTTCGGGCGAATGGGAGGGCGGCGATACGCGTTGTCCGAACGCGGCCTTGCTGCACACAGCCTGACGACTATCGCCTGCGCCTACCCGCCGCGCAGATCGGCAAGCAGGGGCAGCACGTTGCGGGCGAAGCGCTCGATCTGGTGCGGTCGTTCCTCGTAGGGGCCCACCAGGTCGATCACGACATGGCGGACGCCTGCCTGGTAAAAATCGCGGATGCGCGCGGCGACTTGCTCGGGATTGCCGAGCGCCGCGTAACGCTCGGCGGCGCGGCGGAAATCCATCGCGTAACGCTGGCTCAGCGACTTGGCCGCTGCGTCGAGCGCCGCCTCGTACGTGGCATCGAGCCGGACGAAAAGGAGATGCCCGGTGCCGAACCGTCGCAAGTCGCGGCCCGCGGCGTCGCCGGCCGCCGCGATCTTCGCCAAGGCCGCCCGGTACTGCTCCGGCGTCACGACATACGACATCCACCCGTCAGCCAGCCGTCCGGTGCGGGCGAGCGCGGCATCCGCGCGGCCGCCGCACCAGATCGGCGGCCCGCCCGGCTGCCGCGCCGGCGGCTGCATCGCCACGTCGTCGAAGGCGCCGAAATACTTGCCGCCGTAGCTGACCGGCGCGCCGCTCCACAATTGGCGCAGCAGCGGGATCGCCGCCGACAGCCGCGCGCCGCGTTCGTTGAACGGCACGCCGGCGACGGCGAATTCCTGAGGGAACTCGCCGCCGACGCCGACGCCGAAGATGAGCCGCCCCTCGCACAGGTGGTCGAGGGTCGCGACCTGCTTGGCGACCGGGCCTGGATGGCGCAGCGGCAGCAGGTAGACATTGGTGCCGAGCGTCAGGCGCGGGCTGACCACCGCCGCCTGCGCCAGTTGCAGCAGCGGGTCGAGGATCGACACCGCAAACGCCAGGTGGTCGCCGACCCACAACGAGTCGTAACCGCAATCGTCGACCAGCTCGACCAGCGTCGCCAACGCGTCGACCGTCGGTCGCCATGGCTCGGTGGCCGGCTCGGTGCGGCGATGGATCGTCTGGATGCCGATCCTGAGGCTGGTTTCGAGCGGCAGGGTCATGCGTCGGCGTTCCTTGCGGCGGAGCGGGGCGGGAAATATGCTCGATCCTAGCGTAAGGGAGCACCCCTGCCAGGGAGGACTCGATGGACACGCTCGAACCACGGCCCCGCACCGAAGCCAAGCTGCTCGACGAATTGCCGCTCCGCCTGCACCACAACGCCTATGTCGTCAAAGACCACGAGGCGAACCGGCGGTTTCTCGAGGACTTGCTCGGCATTCCGCTGGTCGCGACCTGGTGCGAGCGGACCTATCGCGCCGATCTCGGCCGCGAGGTCGATTTCTGCCACACGTTCTTCGGGCTGAAGGACGGCGGCGCGCTTGCCTTCTTCCAGTTCGCCGACCCCGAGATGTACGCGCTGACCCAGGCGAAATCGCCACCCAAGGTCGGCAGCCACTACCACATCGCGCTCAAGGCCAGTGACCGGACCTATGACGAGCTGAAAGCGCGGCTTACCGCGGCGGGCGAGACGTTTCGCGAGACCGACCACGGCTATTGCAAGTCGATCTACACGACCTCACCCGACGGCATGATCCTCGAATTCACCTGCGATCCGCCGGATGTCGCCGAGATCGACGCGCTGCGCCGCGCCGACGCGCACAGCGAACTCGCCCGCTGGCTCGCCGGCGACCACCGGGTCAACAACCAACTCCGGCACCGGGATTAGCCGGAGAGCCAAGACGGCGGCAGAGGATTGCTGCGCGTAGTCTATCCTCGGCCGCAACGACGCGTAATCAGGAGGGGAACATGAAGGTCGGTTTTATCGGGCTCGGCATGATGGGCAAGGGCATGGCGGCCAACCTGCAGAAGGCCGGGCACCAGCTCGTTGTCCATGACCTGCGCCGGGCGGCGGCCGAGCCGTATCTGGCGAACGGCGCGATCTGGGCCGACAGCCCGAAAGCGGTCGGCGAGCAGAGCGAGGTGGTGTTCACCTCGCTGCCGGTGCCGGCCGATGTCGAGGCGGTGGCGATCGGACCGAACGGCCTCATCGAGGGCATGAAGCCCGACACCGCGTTCTTCGACATGTCGACCAATTCGGTCTCGGTGGTGCGCAAGCTCAATGCGTTGTTCGCCGAGAAAAACATCTATTTTCTCGATTCGCCGGTCAGCGGCGGCCCGTCCGGCGCGGCCTCGGGCAAGATGGCGATCTGGGTCGGCGGCGACGAGCAGCAATTCAACCGCTACGCCGCGGTGCTCGGCGCGATGGGCGACCAGGCCGCCTATATCGGCCCCAGCGGCGCCGGGACCATCGCCAAGCTCGTCCACAACTGCACCAGCGCGGTGATGAACGTCGCCTTGGCCGAGGTCTTTACCATGGGGATCAAGGCGGGCGTGCCGCCGCTCGACCTGTGGCAGGCGGTGCGGCAGGGGGCGACCGGGCGGCCGCGGACCTTCGACCGCCTGGGCAAGTTCCTCGCCGGCCAGTACGACCCGGCGGATTTTGCCCTGCGCCTGTTGCACAAGGACGTGTCGCTGGCGGTCGGGCTCGGCAAGGAGGTCGGCGTGCCGATGCGCCTCGCCAACCTCGCGCTCGAAGAGCTCACCGAGGCGATGACCCGCGGCTGGAGCCAGCGCGACAGCCGCGTCGGCATGCTGCTCCAGGTCGAGCGTTCGGGAATCGAGCAGCCGCACGAGGACATCAACAAGATCAACGCGATCATCGCCGACAAGAGCAAGTGAGGACAGCCATGGCCGCCGCGCTCGCCCCGTACCATGTCGAGGCCTTCAACACCGCCAAGGTCTCGGAAAACAAGATCCACGACGACGCGGTCGCGCGGAAATTCGGCTTTGGCGGCGGCCTGGTGCCGGGCGTTGATGTCTACGCCTATATGAGCCACCAGCCGGTCGAACGCTGGGGCCGCGCCTGGCTGGAGCACGGCACCGCCGAATGCCGCTTCTCTAAGCCGGTGTATGACGGCGACCGCGTCACCGTGACCGCGGCCGAGCGCGACGGCGTGCTCGACATCGCGCTCGAAAGCCGCGGCGTCCTGTGCGCGACCGGCTCGGCGGCGCTGCCGGCGCCGCTCGCGCCGCCGTCGCTCGACGAGTTCGACAAGGTCGCCGAGCGACGGAGCCGGCCGGCGGCCGACGACAAGTCGCTGCCGGTCGGCGCCTGGCTCGGCATGGAGCCGGTGCCCGTCACCCCCGAACTCGCCGCGGAGTATCTCGGCAACGTCCGCGAGACCTCACCGCTCTATGCGCGGGAAGGGCTCGTCCATCCGGTCGTGGTGCTGCGGATGTGCAACTTCGTGCTGACGCGCAATGTCACCTTTGGTCCGTGGATGCATGTCGGCAGCAAGATCCGGCATTTCGCCGCGGCGCGGGTCGGCGAGGCGCTCGGCGCGCGGGCCCGGATCACCGGCAATTACGAGCATAAGGGGCATCTCTTCGTCGACATCGACGCGCTGGTGCTGGCCGACGACAAGCGGCCCATCGCTCGGGTCGAGCATGTCTCGATCTACCGCCCGCGCCAGCTTGCCGCGGCCTAGACGCGACCGGGGCGGCGTCACCTTCTATCTGACGTAGATAGATTTTTCGGGAACATGAAACGCCTTCGGTGCGTTATCCAGGGCAGTAACCGCTTTGGCAACGAAAAAAGGGTGACGTCATGAAAACGCTTTTGGGTGCCTTGGCCGCGGTCATGCTGTTGGGGGCGGCGACGGCGGTACCGGCGCAGGCGGCCTGCTGGGGCACGCCGTGGGGCGTTCGCTGCTCGCACTATTGGGGTCCCTGGCACCACCATCACCACTACTGGCACCGCGGTTGGTAGCGGTTGACACCGGGCATTCACGCCCGGAGCGATAAAGAAACTCATCCGCTCAACTCCGGCGGCCCGGACTCGATGTCCGAGCCGCCGGTTTTGCGTCCGGGCGTCCGCCGTGCAGGATAGCTATTTCGGGGCGGCGGCGGAGGGATGGAACAGCGTTTCACCGCCGAGCCGGTAAGCGCCGATGGCTTCCTGCCCCGGCGCCGTGCTCAGCCAGGTCGCCAGCCAATGCGCCGGTGCGAGCTTGGCGTTGGGGTGTTTTTGCGGGTTCAGCTCGATCACGTCATAGCGGTTGAGCAGCGCCGGATCACCCTCGATGACGATCTTGAGCGGCGCCTTGTTCTTGAAGCTGATCCAGGTGCCGCGGTCGGACAACGTATAGGCCGGCATGCCGGCCGCGGCATTCAGCGCCGCCCCCATCCCGCCGCCGATGTCGCGATACCATTTGCCGGCGCCCGGTGTCGGGTCGATCCCGGCCGCCTTCCACAGCCGCAGCTCCAGCGCGTTGGTGCCGCTTTTGTCGCCGCGCGAGACGAACGGCGCTTCGGCATGGGCGATGGCGGTAAGGGCTTGCTTGGCGTCATGCCCGCCGGCGATATGCGCCGGATCATCCTTCGGCCCGACGAGGATGAAGTCGTTCCAGGCGATCTGCCGGCGGTTGACCCCATTGCCGTCATCGATGAATTTCTGCTCGGCCTCGGGATCGTGCACCAAGACGAGATCGGCGTCGCCGCGCCGCGCGGTATCGAGCGCCTGGCCGGTGCCGAGCGCCACGACGCGGACCGTGATGCCGGTTGCCTTGGTGAATTCGGGCAGGATCGCCCCCAACAGCCCGGAATTGTCGACCGAGGTGGTCGAGGCCAGCACGATCGTCGTCTGACCCGGCGCCTCGGCACCGCGCACCGGGGAGGCGACGCCCAGCAAGACGGCCAGACAAAGCAACAATATGCGCGGCATGTGCGTCCCCTTACGGTGTTCGCGCCAGAACAAAGGCGCTGGCGCAGATCATCACCGTCAGTCCGATCAGCACCAAGCCCAGACCGAGCGCCAGCGGCAAATTGCCCTTCATCGTTTCGAGCACGATCGCCGTCGTCATGGTGCGGGTATAGCCGGCGATGTTGCCGCCGACGATAATGATCGCCCCGACCTCGGACACCGTGCGCCCGAAGCCGGCCAGCGCCGCGGTCAGCATCGCCGCCTGCGCCATCGCGATCAGCGCCGGCACGGCGCGGACCCGGCTGGCGCCGAGGTCCATCAAGGCGTCGCCAAACGCGGCCCAGGATTCTTCGGCGGCGCGGTGCGCCAGGGCGGTGATGATGGGAAGCGCCAGCACGGCCTGGGCGACGATCATCGCCTCCGGCGTAAACAGCAGCCCGAGGTTGCCGAGCGGCCCCGAATGCGACAGCAGCAGGTACAGCCCGAGCCCTACGACCACTGGGGGCAGCCCCAGCAAGGCATTGGCGGTGACGACGATGGCCCGCTTCCCCGGGAAGCGGCCGATCGCCAGCGCCGCGCCCAGCGGCAAGCCCACAATCGCCGCGGCGGCGGTTGCGGACAGGCTGACCGAAAGCGACAAGGCAATGATCTGCCAGAGTTCTCGGCTCGCGAAGGCGTCTGCCAGGGTTGCAAAATCGGTCACGGCGTATCGGGTTTAGCGCGAACCCGATGTGTCGTCGGATGAATCACGCCCCGCCGAACCAGCGGGTCCAGAAGGGGGCTTCGTCCGGTGCCTGGGTCTCCGGCAGCGCCGGCGACGAGGTCGGCGAGCCGGGAACCAGCGCATGCGGGTCGGGTTCCGGCCCCGGTACCGCGGGCGGGGTGTTCCACCAGCCGCTGCCGAGCGCGACGAGCAGCTGGGCGGTGTCGATCAGGCGCTGCGTCTGCGCCCGCACCAGTCCGAGCTGGGCCTGCTCGCGCTGGCGCTGCGGGTCGAGCAGTTGGAGGAAGGTCGAGTTGCCCGCCTCATAGCTGAGCCGGGCGAGCCGCAGCGCCTGGTCGGCAACCGCGACGGCGGCCTGTTGCGCCTTCACCGCCTCGTCGTCATGGACCAGCGCCTGGAGCTGGTCGGCAACCTGCCCGAAGGCGCTGATCACGGTGCCGCGATACGCCGCCCAGGATGCGTTGAGCGCATCTCTCGCGGCGCGCTGTTCGGCGCTCAAGGTGCCACCGTGGAAGATCGGCGCCGCCATGCTCGCGGCGATGTCGTACCCGGTGTACATGCCGGAGAAGAACTTGCCGATCTGCGTCGCACCCTGTGTCACATTCGCGGTGAGTGTGAAATTGGGATAGAGGTTGGCGGTGGCGACGCCGAGCTGTGCCGCGGCGGCATGCAGCTGCGCCTCGGCCGCGAGGATGTCGGGGCGCTGGCGGACCAGCGCGGAGGGCAGGCTGACCGGCACCACCGAGGGCAGCGTGAGGGAGGTCAACTCGAAATCCGGCGCCGACCAGTCGGCCGGAACCCTGCCGGCGTAGACGGTCAGCGCGTCGCGCGCGACGCTCAGCTGCTGGCGCAGCGGCGGCAGCAGCGCCCGGTCGTTGGCGAGCTGGGTCTGTGCGGTGGTCACATCGACCATGGTTGCCGTGCCGCCGGCCTGCGCGGTCTTGACGAGGTCGAGGTTCTTCTGGTCGTCGGCGATGATCGCGTCGACCGTTTTGATCTGCGCCCGCAACCCGGCGATGGTGATCGCCTGGTTGGTGATGTTGCCGCTGAGCGAGAGATAGGCGGCGGCCAGCTGGTAGTCGCTGACATCGGCCAGTGCCGCCTGCGCCTCGACCTGCCGCTTGATGCTGCCGAAAACATCAAGCGCGTAGCTCACCGACGGCCCGACCGAGTAGACGTTGACCGGCACCGGGACGCGGTCGACGCCGCTTGGCGCCGCGTTGAACTGCTGGCGCCCGACGCTGGCGGCGAGATCGACTTGCGGCAGCAGACCGCCGGCGGTGGCGATGATCTGCTCGCGCGCCTGCGCCAATGTCGCGGTGGCTTGCGCGATCGTCGGGCTGTCGGCGATCGCCTGGCGCATCACCTGGTCGAGCGGCGCCGAATGAAACAGCGCCCACCAGTCGTCGCGGACCTTGGCGCCGACCGCCACCCGCTGCGCCGCGCGCGACTTGACGCCGGGATCGTCAGACGGCGGCACCGGATCGTTCGGTCCGGTATAGGCTTTCTCTTCCGGCGGCGCCGGCGAGAAGAAATTCGGTCCCTGCGTGCAGCCGCCAAGCAGCAAAGCCGCACCGGCGATCGTCCCCAGCGACCGCGCCGTTCCCCCCCTGCGAAAGTTCACTTCTTCGACTCAGCCGCTCGTGCCGTCCCGAAGAGGCGATCATACCCGTTCTGGAGCCATACCAGCCAGGGGCGTTGGTGATGCGTGTCGACGGTGGCGGTGACGCTGAGCCCGGCATGGAGCGGGAGGTCGCCGCCGCAATCCACCGACAGGCGCACCGGCAGACGCTGCACCACCTTGACCCAGTTGCCGGTCGCGTTTTCCGGCGGCAGCAGCGAGAAGGTGAGGCCGGTCCCCGGGCTGAGGCTGACGACCTTGCCGTGACACTCCGCGTCCGGGTAGGTGTCGACGACGATCGTCGCGTCCTGCCCCGCCCGCATGTGCGTCAGCTCGGTCTCCTTGAAGTTGGCCTCGACCCACACCCGGTCCGACATCATCGAAAAGACCGGCGTGCCGGCCTGCATGTAATCGCCGACCTGCAGCTGCTCGACCTTGGTGACGATCCCGTTATCGGGGGCCCGCACCACGGTGTCGTTGACGTCGATCTGCTTCTGGTCGACCACCGCCTGGGCGCGCTGCACGTTCGGGTGCTGGTCGACCGGCATGTCCGGGTTGCCGCCCAACTGCGCCAAAACGTTGCGGATGTCCTGCCCGGTCGACGCGACGCGCTGGCGCGCCACCTCGAGCGCGTTGGCGGCCTGGTCGAATTGCGATTGCGACGCGACGCCCGAGGCCAGCAGCTTTTTCAGCCGATCGTATTCGCGCTGGCTGTAGCCGAGTGTTTCTTCGGCCGATTTGTTGTCCGCGATCTTTTGCTGATAGGTCGCCTTCAGGGCCTCGACCTGCAGCCGCGCCATGCCTAGTTGCGCCTTGGCGTCGTTGAGCGCCGCGGTCAGGTAGGCGGGGTCGATCCGGTACAGCACCTGGCCTTTGGTCACGCGCTGATTGTCGTGCACCTCGACGGCCATGATGCGGCCGGCGACATCGGCGCTGATCACGGTCCGCGCCGCCTGGATATAGGCGTCGTCGGTTTCCACGTAGCGGCCGCTCGTCAGATACCAGTACGACGCGCCGAGCGCGACGACCAGCGGCCCGGCCAGCATCAACGGCATGCGCAGCCGCTGGCGCAGCGAACGCGTCGGGGTGCTGATCCTGTCGCGCCGGTCGCCGAGAATCCGGCGCGCCAACGGCGCCGGCGCTTGACCCTCGGTCGAGCTCGTCATCGTGAGCCCTCGACCACGGCTGGAGACTTACCCGCCGGGGACTTGCCCATGAGCGGGCGCAGCGTCGCGGCCAGCGGACGCGAGGGCGTGCGGTCGGCGAGCGCGCCATGGACGCGGCGCAGCAGATCGATCAGCTGCTCGGCTTCGTCGGGCGATAGGGCGGCGAGCACCTGGTCCTGGGTCTCGCTCGAGACATCCCAGATCCGCCCGAGCACCGGCCGCGCCTTGTCGGTCAGAAACAGCCGGCGGGCGCGGCGGTCGGTCGGGTCGGGGCGGCGCTCGATCCAGCCCGCCTCCTGCATCCGGTCGATCTGCCGGACCAGGGTCATCGGCCGAATCTCCAGCAGGTCGGCCAGCCCGGCCTGGTTGATGCCCTCGTTACGGGCGAGATAGCCGAGCGTCCGGCATTGCGCCCGGGTCAACCCCAGCCGCCGGCCGTTGCGGTCGAAGCGCCGGCCGTACAGCCGCGCCACGTCATGCACGAGAAACCCAAAGCTTCTGTTCGGATCCACCAGACTGCCTCAAAAATACCTTCGCTAGGTGATAATAAGGGAATAGAACGAATTTTCTCCAGCGCCTAGAGCTAGTTGCGGCGGGGCAGGGTTTCGCGAATGTGATAGCTAGGGCGGTCGAGCGCGGCATTTTCGAGGCGGATGCGACGCACCAGCAGCCAACCATTGCACGCGGAAAAGACGATCGCAATCGTTACGGCTGCAAAGGCCAGCGGCAAAATCGCCAGCTCCGCGGCGACGATCAGGTAATTCGGATGCCGTATCCACCGATAGGGGCCGCGCGCGACCGGGAGCGCTCCGGGCAGCGCGATCAGCCGCGTCGTCCAGCGCCGGCCGAGGCTGGCGATGACCCAGATACGCGCCGCCTGCAACAGGCCGAACAATGCCAGCAGGGGCCAGCTCGGCGGCGTGGCCGCGGGCACCGTGAGCAGCAACGCCGCGAGCCAACCGACATGCAACACGACAATGTACGGATAGCCCGCGCGGTCGATCTCGATGCCGCCGCGCCGCCGCAGCCGCGCCGTATTCGCCCGCGCCAGCAGCAGTTCGCCGCCGCGCTGCAACGCGACGAGCGCCAGTACCAGGTGCAAATCCGTCACCCATCCTCGAGCAGGACGAACCCGGCGCTGAAGCCGGGCCCTAACGCGGTCATCAAGGCGCGGCCCAAGGTCTCGCCGCGCTCCCGGCATGCCGCCAGCATCGCTTCGAGCACGAATATCACCGAGGCCGCCGACATGTTGCCGCAGTCGCGCAGCGAACGCCGGGCCTCGGCGGCGCCGGGGAAGCTTGCGCCGAACACCGTCTCATAGGCGTCGATGATCTTCGGTCCGCCCGGATGACAGATGAAGCGCGCCATATCGCTCCGGGTCAGCTTGCGCCGGGCGAGAAACTGGTCCGCGACCGGCGCCAGCTCGGTCGCTACCAGGCGGGGGATATCGCGCGAGAAGATCGCCCGCAGCCCGTCTGCGGCGACGTCCCACCCCATGACGTCGAGGCTTTCCGGCCAGGTGTGTTCGCCGCGGCCCGCGATGACCGGTCCGCTGCCCCGGTGATCGCAGCGCAGCACGGCCGCGGCGGCGCCGTCGCCGAACAGGGCGGTGGCGACAATATTGCTGCGTTCCCAGTCGTCGCGCCGGAATTGCAGCGTGCACAGCTCGACGACCAGGAACAGGACCGCTTTGTCGGGCATCGTCGCGGCCAGCGCCGCCGCCTTGCCCAGGCCCAGCGCGCCGCCGGCGCAGCCAAGGCCGAAGATCGGCAGCCGCTCGAGGTGACGCGGCAACGGCATCCGCTCCATCAGCAGCGCATCGAGGGCCGGGGTGGCGATGCCGGTGGTCGAGACGGTGACGACCGCGCCGACCTCGTCGAGCCCGATCCCGGCCTGGTCGAGCGCCCGCCGGGCGGCGGCCTCGGCCAGAGCGAGCGCGCCGGTAAGATAGGCGCGGTTGCGGTCGGGCCAACCGTGCGGCGCGTCGAACCAGTCGAGCGGCACCACCGAGTAACGCCGTTCGATGCCGCTATTGGCATAGACCCAAATCAGCCGGTTGATATCCGGTGCGCCGGCAAACATGCGCTCGACACGGGCGATGACCGCTTTCTGGTCGAGCACATGCGGCGGAACAGCGGTCGCGAGCGAGAGGATGCGCGGCAGGGGGCGCATGACGCCTCCGATCGTCAGAACGGTACGATATCGGGCTGTCGGGCGCACGCTGGAATCACGTCTTCGCGAGCCATGAACACCGCGCCGCGGCGGACCGGGCATATAAAAATCCCCTCCCGGAAGCCGGGAGGGGATTTTCGTAAGGCGCTGCCGGCTTTCGCCGGAAGTCCTCAGTTGGTGAAGCGGTAGAACTTCGCCGCGTTCTCGCAGGTGATCTTGTGCACCTGGTCGGGCGTCAGCTCGGCGAACTGCTCCTGGATGAAGCGGTCGGATTCCGGCCACACGCCGTCGGTGTGCGGATAGTCGGAGCCCCACATCATCGTCTCGACACCGATGTCGTCGAGCAGCTTGGCGCCGATGCGGTCGTACTGGAACGTGCATTTGCACGAGCGCTTCCAGTACTCCGACGGCTTCAGCTTCATCAGGTCGCGGAACCGGTCCTCGAACTCGAAATCCATCCGGTCGAGCGCATAGGCGAGCCAGCCGGCGCCGCTTTCGCCGAACGAGACGCGCAAGGTCGGGTAGCGGTCGAACACGCCGGCGCCGATCATCGCCGCGATGATGTTGATGAGGCCCATCTGGAAGGCCGAGACGCCGGTGAACATCGCCGCGCGGCGGACCAGCGGGCTGGCTTCCTGGCGCGCTTTCGGGTTGGTGGTCGGGAAGGTGTGGAAATGCAGCGGCAGGTCGACATCGGCGACCGCCTTCCACAGCTTTTCCCAGTCCGGGTGCCACATCGGCACCATGTCCCACGAGCACGACAGTTCGAGGCCGCGCAGGCCCAGCTTGGCGACGCGATGGATTTCCTTCACCGCCTCGTCGATATCGCCGTAGGGCAGGCAGGCGAGCGGCAGCTGGCGCTCGGGATACTTGGTCCACACCGCCTTCAGCCAGTCGTTGTAGATGCGCAGCAGCTCGTTCGAGGCTTCCTTGTCGTCGAGCCGGGAGGCCGAGCCGAGGATGCCGTAGATGATTTCGGCGTCGACGCCGTCATCCATCATGTCCTTGAGCCGCAGGTCCGGGTCGCGGGCGCGGTACTTGCCCTTCTTGGCGTCGTCGTAGAGGCCGGCCTCGTTCATCTTGTCGACGCGGTAGTTCTGGCCGGGGACATATTTCTGGCCGCCCGGGCCGACGCCGTTGACCAGGCCGTAATCGGCGCCGTTGGAGGAGACCCAATGCGGACCGTCCGGGCCGTCGACGACATGCGGCATCCTCTCCTTGAGGTCGCGCCGGGCGTTCTCGACGAACAGCTCAGGCGGCATGCACGGCATGTCGAGATGGCAATCGGCGGAGATGCGCTTGTATTGCATGGTGGATTCCCTCCGGGCAGCTGCGGTTCGTGGCGGCTACTGTAGCGCGATTGGCCCGGGTCTTGCCAATGCCCGCTTTGCGGCAGGCGCTATGCGGAATCGCACGTCTGGCCGACGACGGGTGACATGCGCGTAACGCGCGCGTTACGCTGGCCCATGGCAACCGATCCTCCATCCGCCCCGGAAACCGCTGCCGCGACGATGCTTAAGCAGTGTCGGCACGGGCGGATGCTGTTCTTGCGGGAAGACCAGTATATCGGCCGCTCGCTGGAGCTTTACGGCGAGTTTTCCGAGCAGGAAGGCGAGCTTTTCCGGCAATTCGTCGGGGCGGGCCATACCGTCGTCGAGGTCGGCGCCAATATCGGCGCACATACGCTGCATCTGGCGAAGCTGGTCGGGCCGGCCGGCATGGTGCTCGCCTTCGAGCCGCAGCGGATCATCTTCAGCCTGCTATGCGCCAATATCGCGCTCAACGAGCAGTTCCACGTCCAGCCGATCCGGGCGGCGGTGGGGACCACGCAGGGGACGATCCAGGTGCCGGTGCTCGATCCGCGGGTCCGCCAGAATTTCGGCGGGCTCGGGCTGAGCCCCGGCGCCCGGGGCGATTCGGTGCCCGTCGTCAGGCTCGACGATTACCAACTCCCGTCGCTGCGTCTGCTCAAGATCGATGTCGAGGGGATGGAGCCCGAGGTCCTCGGCGGCGCGGTGCGGACGATCGAGCAGCACCGGCCCATCCTCTATGTGGAGAACGACCGCGACGCGAACTCCGCGCGGCTGATCCGGATGATCACGGAGCTGCGCTACCGGCTCTATTGGCACCTGCCGTACATCTTCGACGCCAGGAACTTCAACGGTGTCGCCGAGAACATCTTCGGCGGGGTGGTGTCGATCAACATGCTCTGCGTGCCGGCGGAGATGCCGGCGTCGGTCATCGGCCTGCGGCCGATCAGCGATCCCGGCGATTCGTGGCGGGCGCCGGCATCGGGATAAACCCCCGAACCGGCTGGAACGATGCACGAAACCGCCGTGTTTGCCGGGACGAGAATGAACCCCGGGGTGCGGAGACAAAAATGCAGACCCAGCGTAACGGCATGATCGAGGCGGCGGAGCAAGCCCAGGACGCGATGGCCGAAACCGCCCGGACCGTACGCGACACCGCCACGAATATCGGCGGCAAAGCTCAGCAATATGCGTCGGAGGCGGGCCGCCAGGCGACCGCCGCGGCGCAAACCGCTTACAGCACCGGTAACGACATGCTCGGCCAGGTGGAAAGCCTGACCCGCGAGAATGTCTGGCCGGCGCTGTTGATCGCCGGCGCGATCGGCTACGGCCTCGCCTGCCTGGTCAAGGCCACCAAATAGGTCCAGCCGTCACGCAATAATAACTTAAGGCTGCGCGGCGCGGATCGCTTGCCAGATCCGCGCCGGCGTCGCCGGCATCTCCAGGGTTTTGACGCCGAGCGGCGCCAGCGCGTCGATGACCGCGTTGACGATCGCCGGCAGGGCGCCGACGGTGCCCGCCTCGCCCGCGCCCTTGGCGCCGAGCGGATTGCGCTTAGTCGGCACCGGGTTCGAGTGGATTTCCATGTACGGCATCGAATCGGCCCGCGGCATCGCGTAGTCCATAAAGCTGCCGGTCAGGTTCTGACCCGAGTCGCGGTCGTAGACGACCTGCTCCATCAGCGCCTGGCCCAGGCCCTGCGCGACGCCGCCATGGATCTGGCCCTTGAGCCCGACCGGGTTCACCACGGTGCCGACATCGTCGATCACCACGTAGCGCACGATCTCCAGCGCGCCGGTGTCGGGGTCGACCTCGACCTCGCAAATGTGGCAGCCGTTGGGGTAGGTGTTGTCGTCCGGCGCAAAGGTTCCGGTCTCGTAAAGCCCGCCTTCGAGCTCCCTCGGCAGGCGCGCCGCCTGGAACGACGCCTTCGCCACATCGGTAAGCGAAATCCGCCGGTCGGTGCCGGCGACGGCGAAACTGCCGTCGCTGAATTCGATGTCCGCCTCTGCCGCCTCCAGCAGGTGCGCGGCGATGCGCTTGCCCTTGGCGATGATCTTGTCGGCCGCCAGCCACAGCGCGGAGCCGCCGATCACCGTCGAGCGTGAGCCGTTGGTGCCGATGCCGAACGCGACGCGGTCGGTGTCCCCATCGATGTACTGGACGAGGGAGGGATCGAGCCCGAGCCGTTCGTTGAGCACCTGCTTGAAGGTGGTTTCGTGGCCCTGGCCCTGGTTCTTGCTGCCCATCAGCAGCGTCGCGCCGCCGCTCGGATGAAAGCGGATTTCGGCGAATTCCTGCCCCGGCCCGGCGGCTTTTTCGATCGGGTTGGCGATGCCGATGCCGCGCAGCTTGCCGCGCGCTTTCGCCGCCTCGCGGCGCTTGGCGAACCCGGTCCAGTCGGCCTCCGCCAGCGCCCGTCTCTGGTTGGCGGGGAAGTCGCCGCAATCGTAATTGAGGCCGAGGCTGGTCTTGATCGGCAGCTTCTCGGGCGGGATCAGGTTCCTGGCGCGCAGCTCGGCGCGGTCGAAGCCGAGTTCGCGCGCCGCATCGTCGATCAGCCGCTCGATGACGTAGGTCGCCTCGGGCCGCCCGGCGCCGCGATAGGGCGCGGTGCCGTTGGTGTTGGCCATCACCGCGTAGACCGCGACATGGGCGGCGGGGATGTCGTAAGTGCCGACCAGCGTCCCGACATTGCCGAACGTTGCGAGCAGGTTGCGCTCCGAGGAGATATAGGCGCCGACATTGGCCAGCGTCTTGACCCGCAGCGCGAGGAACCTGCCGTCCTTGTCGAGCGCCAGCTCGGCGTCGCTGACATTGTCGCGCGCGTGCTCGTCGGCCTGGATGCACTCGCTGCGCTCGCAGGTCCATTTGACCGGCCGCCGCAGCTTCTTCGCCGCGAGCAGCACCAGACGGTGCTCGGGGTACTGCCAGCCCTTGGTGCCGAACCCGCCGCCGACATCGCCGGCGATAACGCGGATGCGGCTCTCCGGGATGTTGAAGATGCGCGTCGCCAGCGCCTGCCGGACGCGGTGCGGGTACTGCACATCGGCATAGAGCGTGAAGCGGTCCTCGCCGGGGTCCCAGGTGCCGATCGCACCGCGCGGCTCCATGAAATGGGCATAGACCCGGCTGATCACATAGCGCCGCTTGACGATATGCGCGGCGCCGGCGAAGGCGGCATCGGCCGCCGCCTTGTTGCCGGCTTCGAACAGGTTGGAGATGTTGTCCGGGCAGTCCGGCCACACCGCGATCTTGCCTTCCGCCGCCGCGGCGGTGTCGGTGACCGAGGGCAGCGGCGCGAAATCGATCGCGATCAGCTCGGCGGCGTCTTTCGCCTGCGCCAGCGTATCGGCGACGACGAGCGCGATGGGCTCGCCGACATAGCGCACCGTGCCCTGTGCCAGGCCGAGATGGGCGCGCGCGAACATCGGCGAACCGTCCGGGCGCTTGCGCTGAAACGGCACACCCATGGCGCCGAGCTTCGCCTCGACCAGATCGTCGGCGGTCAGGATGAGCTGCATGCCCGGCGCGGCCCGGGCGGCCGACAAATCCATCGACCGGATGCGGGCATGGGCGTGCGGCGAGCGCAGCACAAAGGCGTGGAGCTGGCCCGGCAGGTTGTTGTCGTTCTGGAAGTGGCCGAGCCCACTCAGCAGGCGGCGGTCCTCGAAGCGCTTTACCGGCTGGCCGATGCCGAATTCGCCCATCGTCGTCCCTTCGCCTTGTCATCGCGCGCGCAGCGAAGCAATCTCGTCCCGTCGTTGCGCCGCCGGATCGAGATTGCTTTGTCGCGCCGCGCCTCGCAACGACAATTCGGCGGCGATATGGGGCTGACGGGATGGAACGCATCGATGTCGACGGCATCTCGATCGAGGCGCTGATCCGCGGCGAGGGCCGGCCGCTGCTGTTCCTGCACGGCATCGACTATTTCGCCGAGCAGGTGCCGTTCCTCTATCGCCTCGCCGAGCATTTCCGCGTGATCGCGCCGCGCCATCCCGGTTTCGGCGCCACCGCCCGGCCCGCCTGGATGCGCAGCGTCGCCGATATCGCCTATCTCTATCTCGACCTGCTCGACCGGCTTGCGCTCGACGACGCGATCCTCGTCGGCTCGTCGTTTGGCGGCTGGGTCGCGCTGGAGACGGCGGTGCGCTCGTCGGCGCGGCTTGGCGGGCTGGTGCTGATCGACACGCTGGGCCTCAAGTTCGGCGGGCGGGACGAGGTCGAGATCACCGATATTTACGCGCTCTCCGCCGCCGAGGTCGTCGCGCATAACTTTGCCGATCCGGCCCGCGCGCCGAACTACACCGAATACGACGACGCGGCGCTGGAGGAGGTGGCGCGCGACCGCGAGGCGGCGGTGCTCTACGGCTGGCGGCCCTTCATGCACAACCCCGGCCTGCGGCACTGGCTGCACCGGGTGAAGGTGCCGAGCCTGGTGATCTGGGGCGAGCGGGACCGCATCGTCAAGCCGGCCTACGGCGCCCACCTGACGCAGCGGCTGCAAAACGCCACCTTCGCGCCGATCGCCGATGCCGGCCACTACCCGCAGATCGAACAGCCGGAAAAGGTCGCCGCCGCGATCGAGAACTTTGCCCGGAAATAGCCAACGCCGTCATTCGCTACGCTCGCAATGAGGCGAGGACAGGAGCACCGCGATCATGATGCAAGCCAAGGGAATGCAGGCCAAGGGAATGCAGGCCAAGGGAATGCAGGTTTGGCAGTTCAGCGAGATGGCCTACCACCCGGCCTGGCCTCAGCTCAACGAATCCTACCGGGTCATCATCCCGTCGCGGCTCTACGACCCGAAGGTGGGCGCCGACCTCTACCACCGCTATCTCGACGAGTGGGCGCTGTGCGACGAGCTAGGCATCAACATCATGACCAACGAGCACCACGCGACGGCGACCTGCGCCGACTCGGTGTGCACCATCCCGATGGCGATCCTCGCGCGCGAGACCAAGAAAGTACGGCTGCTCGCGCTCGGCATGCCGATCGCCAATCGCGAGAACCCGATCCGCGTCGCCGAGGAATATTCGATGCTCGACGTGATCTCGCGCGGGCGCATCGAGATGGGGTTCGTCAAGGGCGTGCCGTTCGAGATTTCGCCGGCCAACTCGAACCCGGCCGACCTCATGGAGCGGTTCTGGGAAGCGCACGACCTGATCCTCAAGGCGATGACCTCGCATGACGGCCCGTTCTCGTGGGAGGGCACGCATTTCCACTACCGCAGCGTCAACGTCTGGCCGCGGCCGTACCAGCAGCCGCATCCGCCGGTATGGATGCCGGTCGGCAGCCCCGGCAGCGCCCGGGAGGCCGCCGCGCGCGGCATCGTCATCGGCGTGCTCAACACCGGCTGGGCGGCGACGCCGGGCATCTTCGGCGCTTATCGCGAGACCGCGGCGCAGCACGGCCGCGAGGCGACGCCGCACCATCTCGCCTACATGGCGCTGATCGGCGTCGGGCGGACGCGCGAGGAGGGCTGGCGCCGCGCCGACCAGATCCTCGATTACAGCCGCACCTCGGGCATCGTCGCGCCGCAATTCGCCAACCCGCCGGGCTATGTCGCGCCCAAGATGGCGGCGACCGCGATCAGGGGCAGCGCCACCACCGCCCGCGCCACCCGACTGCAAACCCGCGACGGCAAGCCGATCAACCCGCGCACCGTCAATGTCGAGGACGCGATCAACGCCGGTCTCGTGTTTGCCGGCACGCCGGACGACGTGTGGGGCCAGCTCAAGGCGTTCTACGACCATGTCGGCGGCTTCGGCCACCTGCTGATGATGGGGCAGGGCGGTCATATCAGCCACGAAGACACGGTCGACAACCTGACCATGTTCTCCAAGGAAGTGCTGCCAAGGATGGCGGAGCTGGCGTGAAGGGAGGCACCCCGAGTCGCGGACCGGGTTGCCATGAGGCGAGGTATTGCGCTGACCCTGGCGGCGGTCGTGTCAGGTTTGGTCCATTCCCCGGCCTATGCCGATGGGCCGCCTTCGCCGGCCCCCGAATCGCTGACCATCCTCGTCTGCCGCGACCGCCAGGATCCCGGCATCGGCGGCACGCTGGTGCTCGATCTGGCGCGCAAGCGGCTGGTGCGGTCGACCAATGAAGGGCCGACCATCCTGTTCGACGACGCCAACGTCCCGCTCGCGGTGACGCCCGCGACGATTGCGTGGGAGGTCGCGCACAACAGCTACGTGCTCAACCGCGCGACCCTGGAACTCGCTGTGATCGGCCGAATCTATGTCTGCCAGCTCGTGCCGCGGCAGCTTTGAGCAGGTCCCGGCAGCCTCGCCGCGCGCCGGTGCGGGCAGTGTTCGCAAACCCGATAGGCCGGCTTGAATGGACCTGATCTGCTATCTCCATCCCGGGTGGAAGCCGCTGATCCGACCGGCGCAGGCGACGCGCGACTGGATGGACGCGACGCCGGAAGCCTTCGCCTATCGCTGCCTGCCGCTCAACATTGCCAATGCCCATGGCTGGGAGGTGCTGTCGCCCTGCGCCTTCGAGGCCCGCTGGTGGGGCGGCTCCGGCGCCGACCAGGTCGAAATCCGGCTTGCACCGGGCACGGCCGCCGACATCGCGCCGGTCTCGCTGTTCGGCCAAGGCGTGCTGACCTTTCACATTGCCGGTCTGTTCCGCACCGCGCCGGGCTGGAATTTGTGGGTCGGCGGGCCGCCCAATCGGCCGCGGGAAGCGATCTATCCGCTGACCGGGGTGGTCGAGACCGACTGGGCGCCCTACACCTTCACGATGAACTGGCGGTTCACCCGCCGTTACCGCTGGGTGCGGTTCGAGGCCGGCGAGCCGATCTGCTTTTTCTTTCCGGTCCGGCGCGGCTACCTCGAGGAGGTCGCGCCGCGCTTCGTGCCGATGGAAGCGGCGCCCGAAGTGCTCGAACAGTTCAAGGCGTGGAGCCGCTCTCGCGACGAGTTCCACGCCCGGATGGCGCGCGAGCCGCCGCGCGCCGGCACCGACAAATGGCAGAAACACTACTACCGCGGCGTCGACCCGGCCGGGCGGCCGAGGGTCGCCGACCACCAGGCCAAATTGCGCCTGGCGCCGTTTGCCGACCGAGCCGACCCGCCGCGGCCGGCCGCGCCGGACCTATTCTCTCCGCCAGCGGCGGCGGCGCTGGCGTTTGCCGACCGCGCCGACCCACCGCGGCCGGCAGCGCCGGACCTGCCCTCGCCGCCGTCTGGGGCGCCCGCGCCGGCGCGTGCAGCGGCCGGCGACCTGGCGCTGGCCAAGCGCGACTGGCTGCTCGGCGCCATCGAACGCCATCGGGCGCTGTCGTCGGCCGGCGCGGCGATCGAGCGCCGCGCCGGCCTGTCGGGCGAGGAGTTCCTCGAACGCTACTATTCGACCGGATCGCCGGTCATCCTGGTCGGCGAGATGACCGAGTGGCCGGCGCTGTCGCGCTGGACGCCCGATTATCTGCGCGCCGCGGTAGGCCGCCGGGTCATCGAATACCAGGGCGGACGGGCCGCCGATCCTGCCTTCGAGATGGACAAGGACGCGCACCGCCGCGAGATGCCGTTCGACGCCTTTATCGACCTGATCGCCGGCCGGCCGGGTAACGACGCCTACATGACCGCCGGCAACGCGCCGCGCAACGTCGAGGCGCTGTCGCCGTTGCAGCAGGACCTCGGCTTTCTCGACAAGTTCCTGACGCGCGAGGGCGCGGCGCCGCACGGCATGATGTGGATCGGCCCGGCCGGCACGCTGACTGCGCTGCACCATGACCTGACCAACAATCTGATCGCCCAGATCGTCGGCCGCAAACGGCTGAAGCTGGTCGCCGCCGCCGATGCCGGCAAGCTCTACAACCACCGCCACGTGTTCAGCGAAATCACCGATCTCGAAGACCCGTCGCTCGACCCGGCGCGCTTTCCGCTGCTGGCCGAGGCACGCGTCCACGACGTGACGCTGAACCCGGGGGAGATCATTTTCGTGCCGCTCGGCTGGTGGCACCAGGTCAAGTCGATCGATTTCAGCGTCACGCTCACCTACACGAACTTCCGCTGGCCGAACGACTGCTTCGCGACCTATCCCGCGGACTGATGGCGCCGCGCTCACGCCCTGGGCAAACCGGACACTATGGCGGACAATCGGTGGGACAAGCAGGAGGACGGCCATGCCGGTCATCGATGTTCAGGTGCATCCCTTCGATCGCAATCATCCCGGCCGGCCCTGGGCCAGCCCCTCGCACGGGCTCGACTCCGCCACGGGCGAAGAGATGGTCGCGGCGATGAACAGCGTCGGCGTCGACGGTGCGATCATGGTCTCGTCGTTCAGCGCCTATGAATACGATCCGAGCTATGCGCTCGAAGTCTACAACGCCTATCCGGACAAGTTTCGGGTGGTGACTCCGGTCGACGCGACCGATCCGGCGATCGACGATGTGGTGGCGACATGGGCGGCGACGCCGGGCGCGCGCGGCATTCGCATCCGCATGCGCGACGGCCTGCCGATGGACGCGGACCATCCCGGGTTGAACCGCGCGTTCGCCGCCGCGGCGAAACATGGCCTGCCGGTCAATTTGCTGTGCTGGGGCATCCTCGACAAAGGGCTGCCGCACATCCGGCGACACCGCGATGCGGTCATCGTCATCGACCATCTCGGCCTCTTGCAGCCGGCCCGCCCGCCGGTCCCCGCCGACGTCTGGGCCGACCTTCCCAAGCTGCTCGCCCTGGCGCAATACGAGAACGTCAGGGTGAAGATCAGCGGCGCCTGCACGATGTCGTACCAACCGTTCCCCTACGACGATATCTGGGAGCCGGTGCTGCGGGTGATCGATGCGTTCGGGCTGGATCGCTGCATGTGGGGCACCGACTGGACGCGGACGATCGGCATGCTGACCTACGAGCAGGGCGTCGCGCCGTTCCGCGACACCACACGCCTGTCCGACAGCGACAAGGCGGCGCTGATGGGCGGTACGTTGCAGAAAGTCTACAAGTGGTAGCGTGATCCCGCTGCCGGCGGCTCTTAGAGGCGCTTCGATTGGTCCAATCGAAGTATCAGGGTCGCCAGCGGCGGCAGGTCGAGAACAAGCGAGGCCGGCTGGTCGTGCCATGGCGCCGCCTGCGCGGCCGCGTCGTGGCCGTTGCCGTAGCCGGAACCGCCGTAGCAGCCCGCGTCGGTGTTGATGACGGCGCGCCAGTTGCCGGCTTCGGGAACGCCGAGCCGATAGCCGTCGCGCGGGATCGGGGTGAAGTTGCTGATCGCCAGCACCGGCGGGCCGTTGCCGGCGGGCATGCGCAGATAGGCGAGGACGCTTTGCGCATCGTCGTCGGACATGACCCAGCGGAAGCCGGCAGGTGCGAAATCCAGCTCGTAAAGCGCCGGTTCGGCCGCGTAGACCCGGTTCAAATCGCGCACCAGGCGTTGCACCCCGCGATGGGCCGGGTCGTCGAGCAGGTGCCATTCGAGCTGCCCGTCATGGTTCCACTCGCCCTCCTGGCCGAATTCGTCGCCCATGAACAACAGCTTCTTGCCGGGATGCGTCCACATAAAGCCGAGATAGGCGCGCAGGTTGGCGAAGCGCTGCCAGTGATCGCCCGGCATGCGGCCAATGAGCGAGTGCTTGCCGTAGACCACCTCGTCATGTGACAGCGGCAGGATGAAACGTTCGGAAAACGCATAGAGCATCCCGAACGTCATCTCATGATGGTGGTAGCGGCGGTGGATCGGCTCGTGTCCGATATAGTCGAGCGTGTCGTGCATCCACCCCATGTTCCATTTGTAGTGAAAGCCCAGCCCGCCTTCGTCCGGTGAACGCGTCACCCCCGGCCAGGCCGTCGACTCCTCGGCGACGAGGATCGTCCCGGGACAGCGCTCGTCGATCACCCGCCGCAACTCCTGCAGGAAGCCGATCGATTCCAGGTTCTCCCGGCCGCCGTGGATGTTGGGCACCCACTCGCCTTCCTTGCGGCTGTAGTCGCGGTAGAGCATCGCGGCGACCGCATCGACGCGCAGCCCGTCGGCATGAAAGCGCTCGAGCCAGTGCAAGGCGCCGGCGATCAGGAAATTGCGCACCTCGTTGCGCCCGAGATTGTAGATGAAGGTGTTCCAGTCCTGCTGGTAGCCTTCGCGCGGGTCGCCGTGCTCGTAGAGCGGTGTGCCGTCGAACCGCGCCAGACCGTGCGCGTCGGTGGGAAAATGCGCCGGCACCCAGTCGAGCAGCACGCCGATGCCGGCGTCGTGGCAGCGGTCGATCAGCAAGGCCAATTCTTCCGGCGTGCCGAGCAGCGCGTTCGGGGCGAACTGGCCGAGCACCTGATATCCCCAGGAGCCGGTGAACGGGTGGTGCATCACCGGCATGAATTCGACATGGGTAAACCCCATGCGCGACACGTAGTCGACCAGCTTGTCGGCCAACTCGGACCAGTCGAGCGAACGCCCGTCGGGGTGGCGCAGCCACGACGCCGCATGCACCTCGTAAATCGACAGCGGCGCGTCGAGCGCCTGGCGCTGCGGCCGTCCGGCGCACCACGCCGCGTCGGACCAGCGGAACGGCGCCGGGTCGTCGACGATCGAGGCGGTCGCGGGCGGCGGCTCGGTGCGCCAGGCGACCGGGTCGGCCTTCTGCGGCAGCAGGGCGCCGTCCGGGCCCAGCAGCTCGTATTTATAGAGCGCGCCGGGGGCCAGCCGCGGCACGAAAATCTCCCAGACGCCGGCCCCGTGCCGCAACCGCATCGGGTGGCGGCGGCCGTCCCAGGTGTTGAAGTCGCCGATGACGGAGACGCGCCGCGCATTGGGCGCCCAGACCGCAAAGCGGACGCCGGGCACGCCGTCGACGATCATCGCATGCGCGCCGAGGCATTGCGCCAGATCGTGATGTTTGCCTTCGCCGAGCAGATAAACATCGAGTTCGCCGAGCAGCGGGCCGAATGAATACGGATCCTCCGTCTCCTGGATCGGCCCGCCCCAATCGATCCGCAGCCGGTAGGCGCCGGCGCCGGGGCTGGGGCCGACAAAGAGGCCGGTCTGGCGCATCGGGCGCAATTCCGCTCGCAGGCTCGGCTCGTCGCGCGCGACCGCGGTGACGGCGAACGCACCGGGCAGCATGACGCGAATGATGTCGCCCGATGGCGTCGCATGCCGGCCGAGCACGGCGAAAGGATCGAGGCTGCGCCCGTCGATGACGGCTTGCAGAACGGGCGTGAGGCCCAGATCGTCATCCATCGGCGGGTTCCATGACCGGTGTCAGGATGCGGTCGGCGATCCGTGCCAGGCCGTGCAGCGGGATGCCGATCCAAGCCGGCCGGTTGGCGGCCTCGTAGCAGATTTCGTAGGCCGCTTTCTCGATCAGGAAGAGGTCGAGCAAGGCCGGCTCGTTTGCCTCGGATGCCCAGCGGCGCGGGCTCTCGGCATGCACCTCGCGGTATGCGGCGAGAAACGCCGCCGATGCGTTTGCGGCGAAGCGGTCGAGCACGGTGGTGTTGCTCGGGGCGTTCTGCGCCGGACCCTCGCTGCGGCTCGCCGCGGCGGCGACGGCGTAATCGAACGAGCGCAGCAGGCCGGCGACGTCGCGCAGGGGGCTCGATTTGGCGCGCCGCTCCTCGAGTGGCCGGGCCGGCTCGCCCTCGAAATCGATGATGTGGGCGTCGCCGGACGAGACGAGTATCTGGCCGAGGTGAAAATCGCCGTGCGTCCGCGTCTTCAGGGTCCCGGCGGCGGCCTTGGCCAGTTCGTCGACCGCCCGGTTCAGCGCCGGATGGCGTTCTTGCAGCAGCCGGGCGGCTTCCCCGCTGCTCTCGTCGGGCCAGTTGCGGACGGCGGCCAGTGCGCCCAGCGCCGCTTCGAGCTGGGCGCGGACGCCTTCGGCCCAGACCGCGCCGTCGGCGCCGGTCGCCGGGGCCGGCGCGAAATCGGCATTGTCGGTCGGCGCGGCGAGGATCGCATGCAGCTCGGCCAGCCGCCGGCCGATCGCGGCGGCGAAATTCTCATAGCCGGCGAGCGCGTCGGCGATGTCGTCGATCTGTGCGTCGGGGTCGATGACCGCCGCCGAATTGAGCACGCGCGTCAGGTAATCGAGCGTCCATCCCCAGCCGTCGCCTTGGTTGCGGATGAACCCTTGGACCAGCACCATCGTGTGCGGCGTGGCGTCGGCGTCGTAACGGGTCACCTCGCCGAGCAGCGGCGCGGTGTTGGCGAAGCCGCGCTCGGTCAGGTAGCGGCCCATCTCGGCCTCGGGATGGATGCCCGGAAACACCCGCCGCACCAGCTTGAACACGGCGAAATCGCCGATCGTCAGCGAGCTGTTGGACTGCTCGGCCGACAAGCGGCGGATTTCCGGCTGGCGCGGGATCTCGATCTCCGCCAGCCGCCTGGTCGGCAGGAAGCGGATCTCGCCATCGGCCAGCGGCCGCACCGCGGACAACTTGAGCGCGCGCAGCACCGCGATCGGCAAGGCGTCGACGGCAAAGGCGTCGGTCAGGAAGCCGACCCTTCGGCCCCGCCGCACCCGCGCCAGCGCGAGTTGTTGCGGCAGGGCGTCGACGAGACCGTCCTCCCAGGCGATCGCCAGCGGCAGCAGGTAATGCTCGGTGCGCCGCGGCAGCGACACTTCGAGCTCGGCGAGGATCATGTCGAGCGCCGGGCCCGCAATCGGCTGCGCCATCGACAACCGGACGCCGCCGATCGCCTCGTCCTTCGACGCGAACCAGCGGCGCCGGGCGAGATAGGCCGGCAGCGCCTCCTCGATCGCCGCCCGGTGCGCGAGCACCTCGTCGGTGCCGTGGCGCACCACCAGCGTGCGCAGCTCGGCCATCGGCTCGGGGGCCGGCAAATGCCAGGCGGGCAGGCTGGCGGTGGTCGACAGGATGAACCAGTAGAACGCAAACGGCGGCAGCGTCAGCAGATAAGGCAGCTGGCCGACCGGCGGGAATGTCGAGCCGCCGGTCAGGTCGACCGGGATGCGACCCGCGAACGGGGAGAGATCGAGTTCGACCGCCTGGATCACTCGCGAGACGTTGCAGACGCACAGGATCGTCTCGTCCTCGAACTCGCGCAGGTAAGCCAGCACCTTGCGGTTGCCGGGATACAGAAAGCGCAGCGTGCCGCGGCCGAAAGCCTTGTGCCGCTTGCGCACGGTCAGCATGCGCCGGGTCCAGTTCAGCAGCGAGAATTGGTCGCCCGCCTGCGCTTCGACATTGATGACCTCGTAGCCGTAGACCGGGTTCATGATCGCCGGCAGCATCAGGTTCTCGGGGCTGGCGCGCGAGAAACCGCCGTTGCGGTCGGGCGACCACTGCATCGGCGTGCGCACCCCGTCGCGGTCGCCGAGATGGTAGTTGTCGCCCATGCCGAGCTCGTCGCCGTAATAGATGACGGGCGTCCCCGGCATCGACAGCAACAGCATGTTCATCAGCTCGATGCGGTTGCGGTCGTGCTCCAGCAGCGGTGCGAGCCGGCGGCGGATGCCGAGGTTGAGCCGGGCGCGCCGGTCGGCTGCGTAGGTGCTCCACAACAGGTCGCGTTCCTTGTCGGTGACCATTTCGAGCGTCAGCTCGTCATGGTTGCGCAGGAAAATCGCCCATTGGCAGTTATCGGGGATCGCCGGCGTCTGGCGGATGATGTCGCTGATCGGGAAGCGGTCTTCCTGCGCGATCGCCATGTACATCCGCGGCATCAGCGGGAAGTGAAAGCACATGTGACATTCGTCGCCGTCACCGAAATATTCCTTGGCGTCTTCCGGCCATTGGTTGGCCTCCGCGAGCAGCATCCGTCCCGGCGCGTAATCGTCGAGCGCGGTGCGCAGCTTCTTGAGGATCGCGTGGGTCTCGGGCAGGTTCTCGTTGCTGGTGCCTTCGCGCTCGACGAGATAGGGCACCGCGTCGAGGCGCAGCCCGTCGACCCCGAGATCGAGCCAGAAGCGCATCACGCTCAGCACTTCCTGCAGCACGCGCGGATTGTCGAAATTCAGGTCGGGCTGGTGCGCGTAGAAGCGGTGCCAGTAATAGGCCCCGGCGGTGTCGTCCCAGGTCCAGTTCGATTTTTCGGTGTCGACAAAGATGACGCGCGTGTCGAGATAGGCCTTGTCGTTGTCCGACCAGACGTAATAGTTGCGCGCCCGGCTGCCGGGCTTTGCGGTCCGCGCCCGCTGGAACCACGCATGCTGATCGGAGGTGTGGTTGATCACCAGTTCGGTGATGACGCGGATGTCGCGCTGATGCGCGCCGGCCACGACGCGCTTGAAGTCGGCGATCGTGCCGTAATCGGGATGGACGCCGCGGTAGTCGGCGATGTCGTAACCGTCGTCGCGCCGGGGCGACGGATAGAACGGCAGCAGCCAGATCGCGTTGACGCCCAGGCTCTGGATATAGTCGAGCTTTTGCAGCAGGCCGGGAAAGTCGCCGACGCCGTCATTGTTGGAGTCGAAAAACGACTTCACATGCAGCTGATAGATGACCGCGTCCTTGTACCACAGCGGATCGGCCATCACCGACAGGTTGCGCTTCTTCTTCATCATGCGGCTCCGCTCACCCCGCTCACCGGCCGGATGCGCCAGATGAGGAACGGCATCACCGCCGGATCGAGGCGGATGTGCTGCATCTTGCCGACAAGGGTGAAGTTGCCCCCGCCCATGAGATCGGCCACCGTGACCGCGGCGGTGTCGGGCAGGTCCCACAGCCAGAGCGGCACCTCGATGTCGCATTCCTGCGGCAAGTGCGGATCGAGGCAGACCGCGACCAGCACGACGTTCTGCAAGTCGGGCGTCGCCTTCGAGTAGTAGAGAATCTCGTCGTTGAACGCATTGTGGAAGCTGACGCCGAGATGCGTTTGCAGCGCCGGGTTGGTGCGGCGGATGCGGTTGAGCCGGGTGATCTCGGCGATGATGTTGCCCGGGGCGTTCCAATCCCAGGCGCGGATCTGGTATTTCTCGGACGCCGCATATTCCTCGCGGCCGGGCAGGGCGCGGGCCTCGCACAACTCGAACCCGCTATAGACGCCGAACAGTCCCGACAGCGTCGCCGCCAGCGCCGCGCGGATCAGGAACCCCGGCCGCCCCGAGGTCTGCAGGAACACCGGGTTGATGTCGGGGGTGTTGACGAAGAAATGCGGACGGAAGAACTCGCGCGCGTTGGTCGTCAGCTCGGTGACGTATTCGGTCAGCTCAGCCTTGGTATTGCGCCAGGTGAAATAGGTGTAGGACTGGGAAAACCCGATCTTCGCCAGCCGGTACATCAGCTTTGGCCGGGTGAAAGCCTCGGCGAGGAAGACCGCATCCGGGTATCCGGCGCGGACCTCGGCGATCAGCCATTCCCAGAACGGCAGCGGCTTGGTGTGCGGATTGTCGACCCGGAACAGGCGCACGCCTTCACCGGCCCACAACAGCACGATGTCGCGCAGCGCCAGCCATAATGCGGGAACCGCGCTGCCGGCGTAGAAGTCGACATTGACGATGTCCTCGTATTTTTTCGGCGGGTTTTCGGCGTAGCGGATCGAGCCGTCGGGCCGCCAGTCGAACCAGTCCGGGTGCTGGCGCAGCCAGGGATGGTCCGGCGCGCATTGCACGGCGAAATCGAGCGCCAATTCCATGCCGTGCCGGGCGGCGGCATCGCGCAGCCGGCGAAAGTCGGCGAGCGTGCCGAGCGCGGGATGAATGGCGTCGTGGCCGCCTTCTTCGCTGCCGATCGCGTAGGGGCTGCCCGGCTCGCCCGGCTCCGCTTGCGGGGAGTTGTCGCGGCCCTTGCGGTTGACCCGGCCGATCGGGTGAATCGGCGGGAAGTACAGCACGTCGAAACCCATCGCGCTGATCGCAGGCAGTCGCGCGATCACGTCGGCAAAGCTGCCGTGCCGGTGCGGATCGCCGGATTGCGAGCGGGGAAACAGCTCGTACCAACTGCCGAAGCCGGCGGCCCGCCGCTCCGCCTCGATCGGGTACTCGATCGGATGCTGGTGGCGATGAGGGCGGACGCGGGCCGCGGCGACGAGGTCGGCGGTAGTCGGCGCGAGCAGCAGCCGGCGCCGCTCCTCCCCGTCGGCGTCCGTCAGCCGGCCGACGAGCGCCGCCAATTCGGGCTTCACGTCGAGCGGCGCCCGTTCGGCGATGTGCTCGACCAAGAGCCGGCCTTCTTCCAGCTCCAGCGCGATCGGCAGCCCGGCCGCGTGCTTCTTTTCGAGCTCCTCGGCAAAATTGCCGAAGCGGTCCTTCCAGGCGAGGATGGTGAAGAGGTAGCGGCCGATCCGGGTAAGCGGGAAACGCCCGGTCCAGCGGTCGTTGCCCGCCGGCGCCATCGGCGCTTCGCGCCAGCCGGTCTCGTCCGCCGCCCGCCACAGCAGCGCGGCGGCGAGACGGTCATGGCCGTCCGAGATCAGATCGGCGCCGACCTCGACGATTTCGCCGACCAGCCGCTTGGCCGGAAAGCATCCGTCATCGACCGATGGCGCGACCGCTTCGATGGCGACGCGCGGCATTGCCGCCGCCTCGACGGCGTTGTACGCGGACCGGCCGATCGGCGCGGTCCTGGCGAGACGCAGCGTCCGCACCTCGGCCGGCGCGATAATGAGCGCGGCGTCGGGACCCGCCGGCACGGCGTCGGTCTTGCCCTCGATCCCGGCGTCTTCGATCCCGGCGTCTTCGATCCCGGCGTCTTCGATCACCGCGCCGTCGAGCCCGCTTGCCGTCAGCAGCGGAGCGAGCGGCACCCGGGCCGGCTCGTCGAGGCTGGCATTGGCGAGCACGAGCCGCGGCCTGCGGTCGGCGTCGCCGATTGTCCCGCCGGTGACGAGCAGCGCCGCCACCGGCGCCCCGGGCGGCGACAGGCTGTGCACCGAGGCGGCCGTCTCGACCACCGGTGCACAATGCGCATTCGCTGCGGCGACCTCCGCGGACAGGTCGAAGGGCGCTTCGGCGACGAGGCGGGCAAAATCCTCCGGCCGGTCGCGCGCGGCGTCCATCGCGCGGGCCGCGCCGAACTCGAAACCCATCGGCATCAGCCAGCCGGCGCCGTAGGACGTCGCCAGCGCCAAGCCGCGCCGCGCCGCGCGCCGCGCCCGCCCGGTGTCGCGGAACGTGCGGCTCAGGCGATGGCCAAACGGTGCCTCGGGCATCGCGATGACCGGCGCGATGTGCCCGAGCCGGTCAACCGTTTCGGGGAAATCCTCGGCCCGGAAGTCCCATCCGCGGGCGCAAGCGGCGACGCGGTCGAACCCGCATCCGGCGAGGGCTTCCCGTTCGGCACACGCGCCGTCGGGCGTCGCCGCCAGAAAGCGGGCCTGGGGGTGAAGCTGCCGCACGGCGGCGATCAGCTCGCGCCAGAATGCCGCCGGCACGCGGTGCGGTGCGATGCAGCGGAAATCGGCGATGCCGGCATCGATCCAATCGGCAAACCGGCCCGCCCACCAATCGACCGCCCCGGCCCAGTCGTCGGCTTTCAGCCGGGCCACGTCCGGGCGTTGCGGCGGCTGTCGCGGGTCGGGAAGCTCATCGGCGGGGTCGGCGCGATACCAGGCCGAGAGCCCGTTGCCCGCATGCTCGACGGCGACCCGATCGACCACGACATCGAGCATCGGCAGCAGTCGGCGGTTGCGGCAATCCGCGGCAAAGCGCGCCAGCGCCGGCGCCGCATCCCCCGCCCCCAGCCGGCAGTCCAGCCGGTCATGGTCGGCGGTCAGGAAGAGGTCGCCCGCGCGGCCGGTCGCGAAGGGTGGCGCGATCGCGACCGCGTCGAACCGCATGACCGCGGCGCGGTCCAACTGCCGCGCCCAAGTGTCGACCGATCCGGCAAGTAGCGGATGAACGTAATAAAGCCTGGCTGCAGGCATCCCTTGATGACAGCCGCGCTCCAGAGGCCGGATGCGGCTTGGCTCCCCGTGATCCCGTCAGTAGACAGTCCGGAGCGGCCTTCGGTTCCCGAGACGACGCCGGCGTTACCCGTTGCGGGCACCTTGCGGCGCGCGGTTCATCTTGGCGAAGACCTGGTCGGCGTTCTTCTTCTGCTGGTCGGACATCGAGTCGTAGAGCGACTTGAACGCCGCGGTGAAGTTCTTCAGCCCGTCGAGATGCGCTTGGACAAATTGCTGGTTGGTCTCGAGGTCCTCGACCGCGGTCATGGTCGTTTTGGTCGGCTGCTTCTGCTCCATCAGCTTTTGCAGGCCGGCGGCGTTGTCGCGCATCGCCTGCGCGACCGGGTTCCATTTCGCTTCCTGCTCCGGCGTGATCTTCAGCTCGGAATGCAACTGGCTGATCTGCTGTTCGACGCCGTTTCCCTGCTTGGCGCTGGTCGCGGCCGACCGCGCCGGCGCCGCCTGGCTGGGGGCAGGGGTCGCGCGGGTTTGCGCCTGGGCGCTGATCGGCGCCGTGCCGATCAGCGCGACGATGGCGGCGGCGCCGGCGAGCGAAACGGCGAGCCCGTTGCGGCGGTTCGAATCGGACATGGGAGAGCCTTTCTGCGATGGCGGAGTGCCACAGACACGCCGCCAACGGCGAGCGGCCGGCGCGGTTCCGCGCGGCTGCGCCGCCCCGCCCGGAGGACGACCGGCATTTCCGCGTCGGCCGGGGTCATCGCCTCATGTTGTTTTTTGTATTATCGGGCGGTCGCGACCGGATTTCGTGTCCGCTTGGCCGGAGATGTTCGCAAGATGGTTGAGGAAATGCATTGCATGCCATTGAGGCTGGATCCGTGACCGCGCCCGAGCTCGACCCGATCGCGGTCGACGTCACCCGCTACAAGCTCGATGGTATCGCCAACGAGATGCAGGCGACGCTGCTCAAAAGCTCGTTCTCGCCGATCGTCAAGGAGGGGCTCGACGCCTCGGCGAGCCTCTTTGCGCTCGACGGTACGACGTTGGCGCAAAGCTGCTCGATCCCGATCCATCTCGCGACGCTGATCCCGGCAGTCGCCGCGATTATCGCGGCCTTCCCGATCGACCGGATGCGCGACGGCGACACCTACGTGCTCAACGACCCTTATTGCGGCGGCACGCACTTGCCCGACATCGCGGTGGTGCAGCCGATCGTCCATCGCGGCCGGCCCATCGCGCTCGCCGCGGCCATGACGCATCACCAGGACGTCGGCGGCATGTCGGCCGGCTCGGTGCCGACCAACGCGACCGAAATCTACCAGGAAGGCCTGCGCATCCCGCCGCTGAAGCTGCGCGAAGCCGGCGTCTACAACGACACGCTGGTCGCGCTGCTGCGCCGGAACGTGCGTATTCCCGATACGGTGATGGGCGATCTCAACGCCCAGATCGCCGCCTGCACGATCGGCGCGCGGCGCTTCGCCGAGCTTGCCGAGCGCTTTGGCGACAACCGGCTCGCAGCGATCTGCGCGGAGCTGCTGGCGCGTTCCGAGCGGCTGACGCGGGCCGCGCTGGCGCGCATCCCGCCGGGCACCTACCACTATGTCGACTACCTCGACAATGACGGCATCGAGCTCGACAAGCCGATCCGCATCGA
Organism: Allostellaceae bacterium; assembly: GCA_035550515.1. Lineage (GTDB taxonomy): Bacteria > Pseudomonadota > Alphaproteobacteria > ATCC43930 > CGMCC-115725 > DATARH01. Next base: position 61,174 of record DASZOZ010000027.1, on the reverse strand, counting down.
GGTCGCGGCGACGGTCGGCAACGGCGCGATCGAGTTCGACTTCACCGGCACCAGCGCCCAGGTGAAAGGTCCGTTGAATTGCGTCCCGTCGGGCTCGCTCGCGGCGGCGTGCTGGGCGGTGCGGGCGCTGACCGATCCCGACATCCCGACCAATGGCGGCTGTTTCCGGCCGATCGGCCTCAGGCTGCCGCCGGGCACGATCGTCAACCCGCAGGAGCCGGCGCCGGTCAACGCCCGCACCTCGACGATCAAGCGCATCGCCGGCTGCATGGTCGGCGCACTGGCGCCGGCGATGCCCGGCAAGGCGCCCGCCGCCTCCGCCGGCGAGCTGCTGGTATTGGCCTTTGGCGGCAAGCGGGACGGCCGCAACTATGTGGTCGGCGAGCTGATCGCCGGCGGCAGCGGCGCCGGTCGGGGCCAGGACGGTGTCGATGCGATCGAAACCGACGCCACCAATTGCATGAACCTGCCGGCCGAGGCGCTGGAAATGGAGGCGCCGATCCGCCTGCGCCGCATCGCGCTGCGCCCGGATTCGGGCGGCGCCGGCGAGTGGCGCGGCGGGCTTGGCCTCATCCGCGATTACGAGGTGCTGGAGGGTGACGTATCTTTTTCGCATCGCGGCGAGCGGCATTTCAGCGCGGCCGCGGGCCTCCATGGCGGTCGGGAGGGCGCGCGCGCCCGCTCGGTGATCCACCGCGCCGCCGGCGGTGAGGAGGTGATCCCGTCGAAGATCGCGACGGTGCTGCATCCCGGCGACCGGGTCGTCGTCGAGACCGCCGGGGGCGGCGGCTACGGCGATCCGGCCCGCCGCGCGGCCGAATCCGCTGCGGCCGATGCCGCGAACGGCAAGGTCAGCTTCCGTTAAGGGCGCGGCAGGCGGGCGTGTCGAGCGGCAGGTCGGGCATCTGCGCCCGGATGAAGGCGGCACGCTCGATGACCTCGCGATTGGGCCGGCTCGCCGACCATTTGAGCGGATCCGGTAGGATCGCCGCGAGCCGCGCCGCTTCTTCCGGGCCGAGCGCGGCGGCGGATTTATGGAAATAGAACTCCGCCGCGGCCTGGGCGCCATAGACGCCGGGACCCCATTCCACGACGTTGAGGTAGATTTCGATGATCCGCGCCTTGCCCCAGACCAGCTCGATGAGCACCGTGAAATAGGCCTCGAAGCCTTTCCGCAGCCAATCCCGCCCGGGCCAGAGAAAGACGTTCTTCGCCGTCTGCATCGAGATCGTGCTGGCGCCGCGCAGCTTGCGCGCACCCGCCCGGTAGCGCCGCCAGGCATCGCGTATCGCCGGCCAGTCGAACCCGTGATGCTGGCAGAACTTGGCGTCCTCGCCGGCCATCACCGCATGGACCAGATGCGGCGATATCGCCGCGAGCCGCCGCCAATCCTTGTCGATCCCGTGACCGTCCGTCAGCCGCAGCAGCATCAGCGGCGTGGCCGGCGGCGGAACCTCCCGGTACAGCGCGACGAGAACGACCGAGGCGGTCAGGAATCCGCCGATCACCAACAACAAGATGCGGCCGGCGCGCCGGAGCATGCGCGGGACGCGGCCGCGGCCTAATCGAACTCGGTCGGCAGGTCCGGCCGGCGGCAATGCGCGAACAGCCGGCGGATCTGATGCTCGCGGATGCGGCCCGGCGACAGCGGCGGCAGTTCCTCCTCGGCGAAGAAGCCGATCTCGCTGGTCTCGATGCTCGGCCTGGGCGCACCGCCGGTCAGCTCGCAGACGAAATGCGCGACATAGACCGAGAACGGCAGCGGCGGATGCCCGTGGCGGCTGCGGTCCCACACCGCCGCCAGCTTGACGGCGTGCGCGGTATAGCCGGACTCCTCGAAAATCTCCCGCTCGATGCATTCCTTGGCACTCTGGTTGACGTCGCACCAGCCGCCCGGCACCGACCACAGACTGTCGGTCGTCTCGCGCACCATCAGGATGCGGCCATCGGTGAAGACGCCGCCGCGCACCGCGACTTTCGGTGCGGCGTAACCCTGCTCGCGGCCGAACAGCGCGGCGATGTGCCGGGCGTCGGCGCCGCTGCGCGCCGCCATCATCTCCGCCGCCAGCGTGCGCAGCCGGGCGTAGCGGTCGGCGTCGTATTTGTCCTTGGTGTAGTGCAGGCCGGTCTGGGCCAATGCCTGCAGTTCGCGCGCCACCGTCAGCCAGCCCGGATCGGCCGCCGCGGCGCGGATCGAGCGGCGATAGCCCTCGGGCAGCGGCAGGCCATCGAGCGCGCCAAGATCGAACCACCCCAAACGGCGATGCTCGTTGCTGACCCGCAGACTGCCGCGCGCGGCGCGGGTCACGACATAGCTGACGATCGTCACGTGCCGGCCCGGCAGAACCTCGAAGTTCCGGCAATCGAGGATTGCGCCGACCATGATGTCGGCGCCCAGCTCCTCGGCGAACTCGCGGACCAACGCCGCCGCCGGGTCCTCGCCGGGCTCGGGCCGGCCGCCCGGCAGCTCCCATTCGCCGCGCTCGTTTTCGAGCAGGACGACCCGGCCGTCCTCGATCAGCACGCCCTTTACCGAGATCACCGACGACACGGGCATCGACCCTCTTTGACATGGCGCAGCACGGCTTCGCCGCCGAGCGGGGACTCCATGAAGACGAAGTTTGGCGCATTTATAGGGCGTCTTCAGCGCTTGGCGGTTTTTCATCTGCGCCGCGCGCTGCCGGAACCGCGATGAAGTCGATGGCGCGGTCAAAACAAAGGTGGTGAGATAGGCGCGTCCGCGGCGTAAGGATGCCCCCAATGCCGAATTCCGAACCTCATCGTCTGACCGCGGTCGAGATGGCCGGCCGGATCACCGGCGGCACGCTGACCGCCGAAGCCGTCGTGCAAAGCTGTCTCGAACGCATCCGCGAGCGCGAGCCGACCATCCGCGCCTGGGTGCATATCGCCGGCGACGAAGCGCTCGCCGCGGCGCGCGCCGCGTCGTCGCGCTCGCTGCTCAAGGGCATTCCGTTCGGCATCAAGGATATTTTCGATACCGCCGACATGCCGACCGGCTACGGCTCGCCGATCTATACCGGCTGCCGGCCCGGCTTCACGGCGAGCGCCGCGACCCTGCCGCGCGCCGCGGGCGGGGTGCTGCTGGGCAAGACCGTCACCACCGAGTTCGCCAACCGGCATCCGGGTCCGACCGCGAACCCGCATAATCCCGGCTTCTCGCCCGGCGGCTCGTCGAGCGGCTCGGCCGCGGCGGTTGCCGATTTCATGGTGCCGCTGGCGATCGGCACGCAGACCGGCGGCTCGGTGATCCGCCCGGCGGCCTATTGCGGGGTCGTCGGCTTCAAGCCGAGCTTCAGCCTGTTCGGCCCGGCCGGCATGCATTCCAACACCGAGACGCTCGATACGATCGGCATCATGGCCCGCTCGGTTGCCGACATCGCGTTGTTCCGCGCCGCGATGATGGCGATCCCGCATGAACCGCCGCGAATGCCCGACCGCGCGCCGCGCCTCGCGCTGTGCCGCACGCCGCATTGGGACCGCGCGCAACCCGAGGGTCAGGCCGTGCTCGAAGAGGCCGGGCGCCGCCTCGCCGCGGCCGGCGCCGAACTGGTCGAGGCCGAACTGCCCAACGCGTGCGGCAACGTCTCCGAGGTGCAGAACCGCCACAGTTATTTCGAGGCCCCGCGCAACCACGCGCCGGAGCGCTACCGGCACGAGGCGCAGCTCAGCGCGGCGCTGCGTCACGGCCGCATCGAGGGCGGCCGGAAGCTGACGCTCGACGAATTCCGCGCCGCCTGGCGCGACGCCGATCGGATGCGCGCAGCAGCGGCCGACTGGGCCGGCGGTTTCGACGCGATCCTGACTCTCCCCGCGCCGGGGCAGGCGCCGAAGACCTTGGCGTCGACCGGCGACGCGATCTTCAACGGCCTGTGGACCCTGCTCTACATGCCGTGCCTGACGCTGCCCGCCGGCACAGGACCGGACGGGCTGCCGGTCGGTATCCAGCTGGTCGGCAAGCGCCACGCCGATGCGCGACTGCTCGATACCGCGCTTTGGGTCGAGAGCAAGCTGGGGGCGCGGCCATGAGCGACAGCAACCGTCTCTCCGCCGCCGAGGCCGTTGCCCGCCTGCGCTCCGGCGCGCTGACCGCCGAGCAGCTGACGCGCGACTGCCTCGACCGCAGCGCCGCGCGGGCCGCGGTGAAGGCCTGGATCCATCTCGACCCCGAACACGCGCTGGCACAAGCGCGCGCCGCGGATCGCGCCGGCCGGCCCGGGCTGCTCGCCGGGCTGCCGATCGGCGTCAAGGACGTGATCGATACCTTCGACATGCCGACCGGGCACGGCTCGCCGATTTATGCCGGCAACCGTCCTTTCGCCGACGCGTCCTGCGTGGCGCTGACCCGGATGGCTGGCGGCACGATCCTGGGCAAGACCGTCACCACCGAGTTCGCCAACCGCTTCCCCGGCGCGACGGTTCATCCGCACAATTCCGGGCACACTCCCGGCGGCTCGTCGAGCGGCTCGGCGGCCGCGGTCGCCGATTTCCAGGTCCCGGTCGGCTTCGGCACGCAGACCGGCGGCTCGACGATCCGCCCCGCCGCGTTCTGCGGCGTTATCGGCTACAAGCCGAGCTTTGGCGAGTTCAGCCGCGTCGGCATCAAACTGCAATGCCAGAACCTCGACACGCTCGGCGTGATCTGCCGCAGCCTCGACGACATCGCGCTGCTGCGCGCGGCCCTGATCCAGATGCCGCATCACCCGGTCGACCGGGCCGCCGGCGCGCCGCGCATCGGCCTGTGCCGCACGCCGCTATGGGATGTCGCCGACGGCGCGACGCAGGGGCTGATCGAAGCCGCCGCCGCGAAACTGTCGGCGGCGGGCGCGCGCGTGACCGAGGTCGAGTTCGCCGCCCCCTTCCGCGCGATCGCGCGGCACCACCAGCGTGTCTTCTATTACGAGGCGGCCAAGAACTACGCCTATGAGCACCTGGAGCATCGCGACCGGGTGAGCCAGGTGCTGCTCGATACCGTGCTCGATCCAGGCAGCCGGATCTCGCTTGCCGACTATGTCGAGTCGCTGGAGACCGCCGAGGCGTTCCGCGCCCATCTCGACGATCTCTTCGCCGAGGTCGATGTGCTGCTGACCCCGAGCGCGCCGGGCGAGGCGCCGGAAGGGCTCGGTTCGACCGGCAACTCGGCGTTCAACGCGATCTGGACACTGTCCTGGGCGCCTTGCGTGACGCTGCCGGCCGGCACCGGGCCGAAGGGCCTGCCGCTCGGCGTCCAGCTGGTCGGGCCGCGCTTTGCCGACGAGCGGCTGCTCGACGCCGCCGCCTGGGTCGAGGCGAGACTGAATTAAACCGAGGAGGAAGCCATGATCTACGAGTTGCGCGTCTATCATTGCGTGCCGGGCCGGCTGCCCGATCTCGTCAAGCGGTTCGACACGATCACCCTGAAATTGTGGGAGAAACACGCGATCCACCAGGCCGGCTTCTGGACCACGCTGGTCGGCCCCGGCAACAACGACCTGACCTATTTCCTCAAATGGGAATCGCTGGCCGAGCGCGAGGCCAAGATGGCGAAGTTCGGCGCCGATCCCGAATGGCTCTCGGCGCGCGCCGAGACCGAGAAGAACGGCCCGATCGTCGCCTCGATCAGCAACCAGTTCCTCGTGCCGACCTCGTTCTCGTCGGTGAAATAGCCGGGCTCGTCGCAACCAAGGAGAAACCTCATGATCTATGAACTGCGCGTCTACCACACGATGCCCGGCAAGCTGCCGGCGCTGCTCAACCGCTTCGAGAACATTACCCTCAAGATTTGGGAGCGGCACGGCATCAAGCAGGCCGGGTTCTGGACGACGCTGGTCGGCGAGTCGAATGCCGACCTCACCTATATGCTGCAATGGGAATCGCTCGCCGAGCGCGAGAAGAAGTGGGACGCCTTCCAGGCCGACCCGGAATGGATCGCCAAGCGCGCCGAGACCGAAAAGGCCGGCCCGATCAACGCACGCGTCGAAAACTCGTTTCTCGTCCCGACCAGCTTCTCGTCGGCGAAGTAGCCGCCGTCCGGCGCGGGCCGGTATCCAGCAGACCCTGGATACCGGCGTGACGAGGCGGCTCAATAGCTTCCGATAATAAACTTCTCTTCGACGATGAAGCTCTTGATGCGGCCGATAAACAGTGCGCCGTCGTCATGCAGGCGCTTCGCCTCGGGGGAGGCGTTGGCGCGCGCCATCGCCTCCCGATCGTCGAACCAGGTCTCGGCGATGCCGTCGACATCGACCGGCGTCTCGGGGATGTCGGCCCGCGTCCGCGTGCCTTCGATGTGGTTCTGCACATAGCGGCGCATGCCCGGCACGGCGTGCGCCAGCGGTGCATGTATCTCGACCCAATGACGCATGAACTGCTCATGCGTCAGTTCCGGCCGGCGGGTCAGCAGCGAAACGCTTTTGATCATCATGGATCTCCCAGAGCGTTGTTCGACCAAGCTCGTCATGCCCGGGCGTGACCCGGCCATTTCCAGGCCGCTTCCGAGATCGCCGGGTCAAGCCCGGCGATGACGAACTCCGCGTCTAGCGGGCACGGGCGCCGTCGAGAAACAGGGCGACGGCGCGGGTCGCGTGCGCGGCGATCTCGGTCGCGCTGAGCGGGACGCCGAGACCGAGCGCGCGCCGCTGCGGCGCGGTCACCACCGAGAGGATGAATTGCTCGGCCGCGAAATGCGGGTCGATCGGCCGCAACTCGCCGCTTTGGACGCGCGGCTGGAGATGGCTGGCGATGCGCTCGATCCCGCTCGCTGCGCCCAGCTCGTGCATGATCCGCGCGAGGCCGGGGAAGCGCTGCGCCTCGTGGATGATCAGCCGGTGCAGTGCCAGCGCCTCGGGCGTCAGGACGATACGCAGCATCGATTCGGCAGCGCGCTGCAGCGCATCGGCAAGGTCGGGCGGCGACAGCAAGGCGGCGTCAAAGGGCGGCAGCCAGCGCTCCATCAGCCGGCGGACCACGGCCTCAAACAACGCCTCCTTGCCGGTAAAGCGGTGATAAAAGGTGCGCTTCGAGATGCCGGCCTGTTTGGCGACGGCCTCGATGCTGGTGGCGCCGAAGCCGTGTCCCAGGAACAGCTTCTCGGCCACGTCGAGTATCCGGTCGGCGAGCTGGGCGGATTGCTGCCGCGACGGCCGGCCCCCCCGCCCGCGTGATTCAGGCCGCAATCCGCCCCGGCCTTGGTCCATGCTAGGCCCCGCTACGTTGTCACCCCTTACGTGATATGCGGAATCTTAGCGGAAGCTCCCCTGAACGCAACCGGAGCGTTCTTTTCCCGGCCACGGCGCCTGACCGGGAAGCGCTGCGGCATCCCGTACCCGCGACGTCGACGAATCCGTGCGAAACGACGGCGTTTAGAGATCGAGAAACGCCGTCTCGTCGTTGCCCTGCAAGACGAAGTCGAAACGGTAGATGCCGGCCCCCTCCGGCCGAGCGAGCAGCGTCTTGCGCACTCCCTCGTCCTCGATCGAGCTCAGCAGCGGATCGCCGGTATTGGCCGGCTCGTCGGCGAAATAGATCCGCGTATGGAGCTGGCGCAGCAGCCCGCGGGCAAAGAACGCAACATTGATGTGCGGCGCCTGCAGCGCATTGCCTCGTCCGGGGACCGGGCCGGGTTTGATGGTGGTGATCTTGAACCGGCCCTGCGCGTCGGTGGCGGCGCGGCCATAGCCGTGAAATTGGGGATCGATGGGCTTGCCGGCCTGGGTATCCTCGACATGGTCGTAGCGCCCGGCGGCGTTCGCCTGCCACAGCTCGATCACCGCGTCGGGCACCGGGGCGCCGTCGCCGTCGCGCACCTGGCCCGCGATGACGATGCGCTGTCCTTGCGGGCTCTGCCGGGTCAGGTCGGCCCATTCCGGCCGGTCGAGACCGAGCGCAAAAAACGGCCCGACCGTTTGTCCCGGTGTCGCGATCAATTTGCCCGCCATCGCCGCGTCCCCTCAATCCCGGCCTTCGAACGGGGTCGCTTCGCGGCCCCGCAGCACCATGTCGAAGGCGTAGCCGAGCGCCCATTCGGGTTCGCTCAAATCCGGGTCGTAGGCCGCGATCAGCCGGGTGCGCGCCGCCGCGTCGGCGGTGCTCTGATAGATCGGGTCGTATGGCAGCAGCGGATCGCCGGGGAAATACATCTGGGTGATCAGCCGGGTCACAAAGCCGCCGCCGAACACGCCGAAATGCAGATGCGCGGGCCGCCAGGCATTGGGGCTGTTGCGCCAGGGATAGGCGCCGGGCTTGATGGTGATGAAGCGATAGCGGCCCTCGCCGTCGGTGATCGCCTGACCGGCCCCCGTGAAGTTGGGATCGAGCGGCGCGTCGTGCTGGTCGACGGGATGGTGGTACCGGCCGGCGGCATTGCACTGCCACAGCTCCACCAATGTATGCGGCACCGGCCGGCCGTCCTCGTCGAGGATGCGGCCGGTGACGATGATCCGCTCGCCGAGCGGCTCGCCCTTATGCTGCCGGGTGAGATCGGTCGCCGCGGCTCCGGCCCAGCCCGAGGCAAAGCTGGGGCCGGTGATCTCCGACAGGGTGTGCTCGAAGCGGATCAGCGGCCGTGTCGGCGAGCGTTTCACGGTGCTCGCGTAATCCGGATAGAGGTAGGGCGGCTGGGTGTCCGGTCGGTGGCGGGCATAGGCGGGCGGCTCGGCCATGCGATCCCTCCTGGCTTTGGCGGAAACTGAGCCGGTTACCCGCCGCCGGTCAAGAGGGCGGGGACCGCCACGCGCGCAGCGGGAGTTCGCAAAAAATTTTTGCCGCTCGGCTATTGTAAACGGTACGGTATCGTTTACTTAAGGGAGTGACCACTTACGGTCGGCTGTTCGAGAGAGGAGGGTACGATGTCCCTCACGGAAAATCGCTGGTTTCGTCGTTTGGGGTTCGCCGCGGTGGCGGTGTTGGGGCTCACCGGTTCGGTGATGCTGACCAGCCCGGCGCAAGCGCACGACGTCGCCCACCGTCCGGCGGTCGTCCATCACACGGCGTTCTTCCCGCGGATCTTTTTCGGGCTTGGCCACGGGCATCACGCGCATCACGACAACCACTGGGATCACCGCTGGCGCTGATCCGCCAGGTGGTTGCGGTAAAGCCCCCGGTGAACATCACCGGGGGCTTTTGCCGTCCCGGCGTCACGTCAAGACTTGGTGATTTGCGAGGTTCCCGGGGCTAAAGTATTTCGCGCGTCCCCGGAGCAAGGAGTACGAGTGATGGCGCTTCGCAAATTCATCATCGAGCGGGACATTCCCGGCGCAGGTTCTTTGGAGCGTGAACAACTGCGCGGCGCGGCGGCCAAATCGAATGGGGTGCTGCGCGAACTGGGGCCGGACATCCAGTGGGTCGAGAGTTACGTCGCGGCCGACAAGACGTTCTGCGTATACCTCGCCAAGGACGAGGAGATCATCAAGAAACACGCCGAAATCAGCGGCTTCCCGGCCACAAAGATCACCGAAGTGCGTAAGATGATCGATCCGACGACCGAGCACTCTACCTGAACGCACAAGCAACACGGAAGATCAGCCACAGGGAATTAATTCCGCGCCAGCCCGTTTATCTGTCTGCAACTGATGGCGGTTGCCGGTCATAAGAAAACGGAGACTGACGATGCCCGCGTTCGCGGATTGCGGCTGGATCAAGCGTGCAGCTATTGCCGGGTTGGCGGTCGTGGGCGTCGGCCTGGCCCATTTGCCGCCGACCCTCGCCCAGACCCGGACGCTCGCGAGCCTGGCGGACGTCCCGGCGTTTGTGCCCGCGCCCTATCACCCGCATATGTCCAGCAGCTATTACAGCTCGGCGCTGTATGACAGCCACCCGTATTACGGCGGCGTCTATCTGGGTGGCGGGGCGCATTTCTGGCACTAGCCTCCAGCCGCCCTGCCGGCTATCGCTCCCAGCGACAGGGCGCGGCGGCGGTGCAGTATCGCTCGAGGACGGCGTCGAGCGGCAAGAACCAGATGTTGACCGACATCGCCAGCGGCATCAGCCGCGCGTCGTCCGACAGGGTCAGGGACACCGGGCGCGGTGCATCGTCCGGATCGCCGTCCTCGCTGGTTTCGCCCTTGAACCCGGCGATCGCGTGCAGCAGCAGCGCCAGATGCACGCCCGGCTCCGTGGGATTGCGCGGCAGCACGCGGACCTTGGCATCAAAGCGCCTGGCGCCGTCATAGACCGGGATCGTGAAGCTTGCGTCGCCATTTCGCACGGCGGCGCGAATGGCGGTGATCGCGCTTAGCGGGTCGATGACGTTGCGGCGGAACGGCTCCTTGAGCGGCGGCTTCCGGCTGGTGTCTTGCGCGCCGCGATCGGCGAAGACCGCGCCGTCGCGCGCGACGAACGCCATGCGCAGCTTGCGGTCCTTGCGCCGCCGCAGGTCGTAATCGGCGTCAAACCGCTGCGGGTGCACGGTGGCCGCGCCGAGCTTGCCCTCGGCCACCGCGGTGCCGCGGAAATGGGTCACGAGATGCGGCAGGCCTTCGCTGCTGATGGCGATCTCGCTGCGATAGCCGTCCGCCGCGTCATGCAGGGTAAGGCGAATATGCGCCGCGGGCAGGCCCGCCCAGGTTGCGGCATAGACCGCGGAGGTATCGTCGGCCTCGGCGGCAGTGCCAAGGCCAAGGGACGCCAGCAGGACGAACAGGCGGACGAGCGGTCTCAGCCCCTCCCTCTCATCGCAACGGCTCCGTCCCTCTCCCCGGCACAGCCGGCACAGGGGAGAGGGATGACATATGCCGCTATTGCAGGCGGGCGACGCCGAACGCCGCGCCAAAGCGGTTGGCGCAGTCGAGCGGGTTGCCGTATTTGCGGTGCGCCGCGGTGTGATGCGCGCTGGCGAGCAGCAGCCGGTCGCGGTTGTGCGCCTGGTTCTTGGCCCAATCCTCGAGCGTGACCTGACCGATCTCCTGGTTGTGCGGGTCGTTGCCCATCCGCGCCGCCATCAGCGCGAGGTGCTGAACCAGCGGGCCGCGATCCTTGTGGTTTTCGAGATAAGCCTGGGTCCAGTCGACACTGGCCTTGGCATCGAGCGCGACCATCGCCTGGTCCAGCCGGGCGAGGATTTCCGCGCCGCTGAGCTTCGCCGCGCCGGCCGGCGCCTTCGGCGTATTGGGCGCGGAATCGTTGATGCCCTTCTGGTGCCAAGCGGCCCGGTTGAGATAGGCGGTCGCCGTGTACAGCAGCTTGACCTGCTGCTTGTGCTGGAAGTTGTCGAAGTACCAGGCCATCACGTTGAGGTATTCGAAACAATGCTGCGGCAGCGAGAAATTGTTGACGCCGCGGGTTTCGAGAATGACCTGCGCCGAGGCGACCTGCAGCGCGTCGAGGATGCGGCGCGGGCTCTTGCCGGCCTTGAGCAGGTCCGACAGCGCCGGGACATAAGCCGGCTCCGCGTCGCGGATCACCGCGGTCTCGAACGCTTGCTGTTCCTCCGGGGAGAGCGGGTCCTTGTTGTTGGCGAGGATGTTGAGCTCTGCCTGGGTGGCGCCGCCATAGGGGATCGCCGAGATCGTCGCGCCTTCGAGGAAAATCTGCACCGCGTTGCAGGCCATCTCGTAGGTCGAGTACCAGCGCGGGCCGACCGCGACGTCGAGCGCGCCGGCATAGACGACGTTGTGCGCGTCGTCCCAGCCGAGGAAGTTGCCGAGATCGACCGTCGCGCGGGCGCGGAAGGCCTTGTGCCCGGTGGTGTAGGAGCGGTTGTAGAGCGCGCGGTCCTGCACGTCGATCAGCCCGGCATGGACGAGTTGCGCCAGCACCGCCTTGCGCTCGCTCGGGTTTTCCATCAGCCCGAGAAAGACCCGGTAGGCGTCCAGCACCTGGCCGCGATGCACCAGCGTCATCCAGTGGTCGAGCCGTTCCTGAAGCGGGCCTTCGAGCCGCTCGGGTTCCTGGTCGGCCCAGACGACTTCCGGCATCGGCGGCGGGCCCGGCGGCATCGTCCAGCCGGGGGCGCGGGCGTAATGGCCGGGCGCCTTCAGGATTTTCTGGTTCCAGATGTCGAGCCCGGTCGGGATATACCAGATGGTCTGTGCGTAGGGCAGGGCGGCGCAATCCTGCGGCACCAGCTTTGACAGCTGCAGCGAGGCGCGCGCCGACAACAGGCAGTGGTCGTTGTTGACGAAGTTCACGTACCCGTCGTCGATCCGCTCGTGGTAGGGCACGTGCGTGTAGGGCGCATGGATGCGGACGCCCTCGGCGATGATCTCGGTCATCGGCCGGCCGGCCCGGACCAGGTCGTAATAGACGTCGCTGGCACCCTTCTGGTCGCGATCGAGTATCCGCTCCTCCAGCTTGTCGTAGAGCGCTTGCGGTTTTCCGCTATTGCTGAGCGTCGATTGCGGCTGAGCGGCCATTCCCGGGTCCCTTCCTTGGTGCGGCACGAAACAATGCGCCGAAAATCCGGCAGCGGCAACGATGCCCGAGCCGTCTCAAGGCGCAATGCGCTCAGCGCATGGCGCCGCGGCGGCCCCGCAAATTATCAGGCTTTCGCCGCATTCGACTCGACGCCCGAGGGCGGATAGAAGACGCAAGCCTTGTCGCGCCGCAGGGGATCGATGATCGGGATGTTGTGTCTTTTAGGCCGGCTTTCGGCGGCCTTTCTGCTGCTTACCTTTATCGCCGGGATTGTCGGCATCGTCGAAGCGGAGCCTGACGACGCGGCGGAGCGGCCGTACCTGCTGTCCGTCCCCGATTTGTCGAGCCCGCGGGCGACGCTGCAAACGCTGCTCGAAGACGGCGCCGCGGCGGAAAAATCGATCCTCGAACACGGCGTGCCGTGGCTGCCGCACGCCCACACGTTGCGGATGATCGACACCGTCAATGTCGAAAACCTCGCGGAGTCCCGGCGTGAGCTGCAAGGGATGTTCGCGGCGGCGCGGCTCAAGGACGTGCTCGACCATATCGAGCTGCCGCCGCTGTCGGAGATCCCCGACGCGGCGGCGGTCAAGGCGCATAACCTCAGCGAATGGCGGGTGCCCGGCACGGCGATCGTCATCGCCAAGGTGACCGGCGGACCGCGCAACGGGCAGTTCCTGTTTTCGCCGGAAACGGTGGCGCGCAGCGGCGAGCTTTACGAAGCCGCCGGCGAATTGGCTTACCAGCCCGAACGCGGGGTCAATCTCTACGCCGAATTCCGCTATCTGCCCGGTCCGATGATCCCGCGTGCCGCGGTCGCGGCGCTGCCGGATCTGTTGCGCTGGCCGATCTTCGGCCAGGCGTTGTGGCAGTGGCTCGGCCTCACCCTGGTGCTGGCCAGCACCGTCCTCTGCATGCTGCGGCTGGTGGCCTGGGGATGCCGGAGGGATCGGGGCGCCGCACGCGCGACGCGCCGCTGGGGTCAGCCGGCGGCGGCGGTGCTGATCATGGTCCTGGTCGTGTACGTCCAGCTCCTCATCGAGTCCGGGCTCAATATCTGGGGGCAGATGTTGGAAGTCGCGAATTTCGCCCTCGAGTTCATCGGCATGGCCGCGGCCGGCTGGCTCGGCATCGCGCTGATCATGCGCGGCAGCGAGGCGATCGTTGCGGCGATGGCGGTGCGCGAGACCAGCGTCGACGCCCAGCTGGTCAGGGTCGTCAGCATGCTGTTGGCCATCGTGGTCGGGCTCGCCACCTTTGTCTGGGCGGCGGAATTCTGTGGTGTGCCGATCGGCCCGCTGCTGGGCGGCCTCGGGATCGGCGGCGTCGCGGTCGCGCTGGCGGTACGGCCGACGCTCGAAAACATCATCGGCGGGCTGACCTTGTTCGCCGACCGCCCGGCGCGGGTCGGCGAGACCTGCCAGATCGGCACGCAAACCGGCGCCATCGAGGAAATCGGGCTGCGGACCACCAAAATCCGCCGCAAGGACGACACGCTGGTCACGATCTCCAACGCCGAGATGGCCCAGGCGCGGATCGAGAACCAGTCGCGCCGGCGCAAGACCGCGTACGAGCTGGTGCTGCGGCTGCGCTACGACACCGGCATGGAGCAGTTCCACGATCTCGCGGCCCGCGCCCGCGATCTCCTGGAGAACCATGAGAAGATCACCCCCGGCAGCGAGCGCGTGCGGCTGGTCACGCTCGGCGAGTCGGGGCTCGAACTCGAGGTCCGGGCGCAGATCGAGGAAGTGCCCGCCAACGAGATCGTCGAGGAGCTGAACCTCGGGATCCTGGCGGCGGTCCGCCGCGCCGGGATAAGCCTCGCCTACCCGTCGCGCACGAACTATGTCGTGCGCGGTGACCGGCTGCGCGATCTCCCGCTGCCGGCGGAAGAGCCGGCACGAGAGCAGGCGCGGTTGATCGAATAGGCCGCCCGGGATAAGCGGAGAGGCCGGCCCTCAGGCGGCGGCCCGGCGAGCGGTTGTCCGCGTGGTGTCGGCGACACCCATCAGGCGGCGCAGCGCGGCGCGCGCCTTGGAAAGGCGGGTGCGCAGCGTTGCCACGGTGATGCGCAGCGCCGCGGCGGCCTCGGCATAGTTCAAGCCTTCGAGGCCGATCAGCAGCAGCACCGCGCGGTGCTGCTCGGTGAGCTGTCCCATCGCGCGATCGAGGTCCGACAGGGTCAACAGCAGCCGCGGGTCGAGGGGGGCCGGCGCCGGCAGGGTCATCTCGCGAAACGGGTTGCCGCGCAGGTCGTGCAGCAGGGTGAACAGCCAGATGCGCACGTCGCCGCGGCAATGGCGCTGATAGTCGAGCGCCTCGCGCACCGTATCTTCGACCAGATCTGCTGCCTGCTCGGAATCCCGCGTCAGCGCCGTCGCGTAGCGCAGCAATGACGGGATCTGTTCCTGAAGCAGCAAGTGGAAATCGGACACCACACCCCTCCATCTGTGGCGGCTTCGCGCCGCGTTATGGTGCGGAGGCTAGTGGCGGTATGTAATCGAAGGATGTATGGCGCCCGCTATTTTGGTGAAGAATTGTAAGCGCGACGACGCAGCGGGCGGGATTCCCGACATAATTCGTCACATTGGGGCGAGCCGCCTTATTCCGCCGCGTCCCGCCTATGGCGCGGAAGCGAAGAGCTTGAGGTCGGCGACCAGCCCTTCGTCGCGCTCGATGCCGTAATCGTGCTGGCCCTTGAGGTTCTTCTCCTTGACCAGCAGTACCGTCGGGTCGCTGGTGGCGAAGACGCGCAGATGGCGGTCGGGTGCGTGCAGCTCGGCGAGCTTTTCGCCGAGCGCGCCGGGTTTGAGCTGCTCGGCGGCGTCGATCAGTTCGATCAGGCCGGCCTCGCTGACATTGGCCCGGCGCAGCCTTTCCTGGTAGGCGGCGAGCGCGGCGGCCTTTTGCTGCGCCGCGGCCGTCTGCGCCTGCTTCTGCGCGGCAAGTTGGCGGCGGTAGTCGTCGTATTGGCCCTGGGTGCGCTGGAGCAGCGTGGCGATCGGCACGTCGCGGGTATTGACCCATAGCGCGGCACGGGTCCAGGTCTTGGCCATCCAGGCGCGCCGCCCGGCATCGGTCACCTCGCGCAAGCGCTCGGCGCGCACCTGCTCGCCCCAATGCACCAATTCCTGCGTGTCGCCGCGCAGTTCGGGGAGCTGCAGCGCCGGGCCGGCGGCGCGGGCGACGGTCGGCGTGATGACGCCATAGCGCTGCTTGGCGAGGGCGAATTGACGGCGGTATTCGCTCTCCCACGCGTCGCTGTCCTCGTCGGGCACGGCCCCGAATTTGTCCTCCAGCGCCCGCGCCGTTGCTTCCATGGCAGCTTCCTTGAGTTGGGTCAGGTCCATGCGGGTCTCCAAATGCGGCCGGGCGGCGCCGGCCGAGAGCGGCGCGGGTTTTTTTATGACAGCGTTGCGAGCGCCTCAATATCGGCGATCTCGATGAGCCGCTTCCCCAGCCGCAAGACGCCCTCCTTCTGCCAGACGTGAAGCTGCTTGTTGACGCTCTCGCGCGCCGCCCCGACCATGCCGGCCAGCTCCTGCTGGGTGATGCGCAGGACGACGCCGCCGTCGCCGTCCGGCGGCACCGCATGCGCCAGGCGCAGCAGCGCCATCGCGATGCGCCCGTCGAGCCGGCCGAACATCGCCTCCTCGACCTGCTGGTCGGTCTGTCGCAAGCGCTGGCACAGCATCCTCAGGAACAGGATGCAGAGATCGGCGCGGCGTTCGAGAAACGGGATGAAGTCGCGCTGGTCGAGCACCAGCAGCTCGCAATCGCTGACCGCGGTCGCGTCGGCGGTGCGGTCGGCGCCGTCGATCAGCGCGATCTCGCCGAACACCTCGCCGGACTGCAGGATGGTCAGCACGATGTCGGGGCCGGCGGGCGAGGGGGTGCTGATCCGCACGCTGCCCTTGAGGATGGCCATCATGCTGCGGCCGGGCGAGCCTTTGGCGAAAATCGCGCGGCCGGCCGGGTAGCGTTCGACCCGCGCATGCAGCAGCAGCGCGTCCAGATCGGCCGGCGGCAGCTTGCCGAACAGCGCATGGCCTTCGAACAGCCGCCGTCTTTCGTTCGGGCCGGGCAGCGGCATCGACCCCCTCCCGCCGGGATTGACGATAGCCGCAGTCTGACGCCGATCGCGCAAAACGCAAAGCCGCCGCGCCTGTTGCCGCGACGAACCTCAGCCGCGGAGCGGCCAGCGCCGCAGCACGACGTGTCGGGCTTGGCCGAAAAGGCTGCGGATCAGGACAAATTCGGTCACCGGCCACCCGATCTCTTCGACCGGTTCTTCGCGGACCTCGCGCGCGTCGTAAAGCAGCGTCAGGTGCGGCGTGAAGCTGCTGCGAGTGGCGGGGACACCGCCCGGAACGCCGGTTGCGGCGGCGACGAGCCGATCGCGCAGCCACACCAGCCCGGTCACACCGTCATCGCCCCGCAGCACCAGCGGCCGCTCGCCGCGCCGGCGAAAACTCGCCACCCAATCAAAACCGACGCGGAACCGGCGCATGGCGACGGTGCCGGCGGCCGCGGCGAGCGCTTCTAGCGTTTTTGGCGGGATCTGCCCGTAAAATCCGGCAAAGAGCAGCGTGACGTGAAAACATTCCGGCCGCAGCGGCGTCGCGGTCAGCCGATGCTTGTCGCGCAGATGCCAGGCAAGGCGCGAGATGCCGGGCGTCGCGACGGGCGGCGGCCGGACCGCGAAGAAAAGCCGGTCCGCGGACGCCGCCCGACCGGCATCGTCTGCCGGGGTGAAGCCGTGCGGGGACTGGCAGGCGTGGCATTGCAAAAGACCGCGGTTGAGCATCGGGGAGGTCCGGTCGATCCATCGTCGAGAGAACAAAAATAGAATTCTTGCGTCAAGCGATTTGTCGATGCGGAAAAATCCGTCTTGCGTCTCGCGCCTGCGGGTGAGGTTATTGCGCGGATGACGGCCGTTGAGAGGGAGTGCCGAGATGAGCGCGCCGATGCCGAAGCTTCAGGACGGACTGATCGAGACCGCCAACCGCGTCCTGCCTGCCGGCAGCTTCGGCAATATTCCGGGCGACGTGGTGATCCGCGAGGGGCGCGGCGGCCGCGTGTGGGACGAGGACGGCAAGGAATATGTCGACTTCCTGCTCGGCTCCGGGCCGATGCTGGTCGGCCACGCGCATCCGGAGGTGACCGCCGCCGCGCAGGCGCGAGTCGCCTCGGGCACGACCTTCTTTGCCAACAACCGCTGGGGGATCGAGCTCGCCGCGGCGATCGTCGACGCGGTGCCTTGTGCGCGGCAGGTGCGGTTCGTGTCGACCGGGTCGGAGGCCGATTTGTACGCGATGCGCGCGGCGCGCGCCTATACCAAGCGCGACAAGATCCTCAAATTCGAGGGCGGCTATCACGGCATGAGCGACTATTCGCTGATGAGCCTGGCGCCGCGCCGGACCTCGAACTTTCCCGGCGCGATCCCGGATTCCGCCGGCATCCCGCGCAGCCTGCGCGACGAGATGCTGATCGCGCCGTTCAACAACATCGATGCGGTGACCAGCCTCGTCCGCGAGCACCGCGACGAGCTGGCCGGGGTCATCGTCGAGCCGTTCCAGCGCATCATCCCGCCGGCGCCGGGTTTCCTCCAGGCGCTGCGCCGCATCACCGCCGAAAACGGCGTGCCGCTGATCTTCGACGAGGTGGTGACCGGCTTCCGCCTCGCGTTTGGCGGGGCCCAGGAATATTACGGCGTCGAGCCGGACCTCTGCACCCTGGGCAAGGTCATCGGCGGCGGCTTCCCGCTCGCGGCGATCGCCGGCCGCGAAGAGATCATGGCGCATTTCGACAAGAACAAGGTCGGCGACGACGCCTTCCTGATGCAGATCGGCACGCTGTCGGGCAACCCCGTGGCGGCCGCGGCGGGCCTGGCGACGCTCGACATCCTGCGCCGGCCGGGCGCCTATGAGCGGATCCACGCGACCGGCCGCGAGCTGATGAGCACGCTGGCGCAGTTCTTGCGCGAGGCCGGGATCGCCGCGCAGGTGATCGGCGAGCCGCCGCTGTTCGACGTCGTCTTCTCGCCGGACCCGGTCACCGACTATCGCGGCACGCTGCGCAACGACATGGGCATGGTGCGCCGCTTCAACGCACTGCTGCGCGAGCGCGGCATCCTCAAGGGCGAGCAGAAATACTACGTGTCGCTCGCCCACACCGACGACGACATCCGCTTCACCCGCGAAGCCTGGGCCTCCGCGGTCAAGGCGCTGGCGGCTTAGCCGACCCCGCGACACCGGTGGTCATGGCCGGGTCGCGCCCGGCCATGACGAACAGGCGCGGGGCCATGCGGTGCGAGACGGGTGCGCGAACGGGCAAACTGGGTCAAAGTAGCGCGGCAGGAGGAGCCGCCATGGACACAATCGACCCGATCGCCTCGGACAAGCGCCTGCCGATGGATGTCGACGCGCAACCCGTGGTGCAAGCGGCGAAGGCGATCCAGCCGACGCTGCGCCGCTACAAGGATGAGATCGAGCGCGAGCAGCGCATGCCGCCGGACCTTGTCGCGGAAATGCGCGAGGCCGGCTTCTACCGGCTGCTGATCCCGCGCGCCTATGGCGGCCTCGAATCCGATCCGCTGACCTTTCTGCGCGTCGGCGAGCTGCTCGCCGAAGGCTGCGGCTCGGTCGGCTGGAACATCGCCAACAACTCGATCGGCCAGCTCGTGGTGCTGGGCCTCCCGCAGGAGGGGACGGACGAGGTTTACGGCAACGGCCCCGCCAATCTCGCCGGCACTGCGGTGCAGGGCGGCGGCAAGGCGGTCGCGGTCGACGGCGGGTACCGCGTGACCGGCCGCTGGCAGTTCGGCAGCGGCTGTAACGAAGCCGCCTGGATGCTCGGCAGCTTCCAGGTCATCGAGAACGGCGAGCCGGTCGCCCGGCCCGACGGCACCGGCAGCTACTGGCGCGCCGTCTTCAAGCGCTCCGAGATCGAGATCGTGCCCGGCAGTTGGGATGTCAGCGGGCTGCGCGGCACCGGCAGTTTCGACTGGACCGTGCAGGACGTCTTCCTGCCCCAGCGGCGGGTCATGCTCCATGCCGGCGCGCCGCTCGACAACCAGTGGTCGCGCTGGCCGGGCGTCACCTATCAGCTGCCGGCGCAGGCCTGGGTCGGCCCGCATCACAGCAGCGTCATCACCGGCATCGCGCGCGCCGGCATCGAGGCGCTGATCGAGCTGGCCGGCGGCAAGCAGCCGCGCGGCCGCCCTGCCGGGCTGCTCTGCGAGAGCCCGCAGGTGCAGGATTCGATCGGCCGCGCCGACACCATCCTCGAAGCCGGGCGCAGCCACCGCACGGCGATGATCACCGCGCTGTGGAACACGATTGCTGCGGGCGGGGAGACGACGCTGGAGCAGCGCGCCCGCTGCCGTCTCGCCGCGAGCCATGCCGCCGACTGCGCCCGCCAGGCGATGGACCTGATGTACCGCCACGGCGGCAGCACCTCGTTCAAGCGCGAAAGCCGCCTGGCGGAATGCTGGCGCGACCTGCACACGGTCGGCCAGACGGTGACGCTTGCCCCCGAGTGGTACCCGATCGGCGGCCGCGTCTATCTCGACATGGACCCCGGCTCCCGCATGCGGTGACGACGCGATGACCGATTA
Source organism: Allostellaceae bacterium (assembly GCA_035550515.1). Classification (GTDB taxonomy): domain Bacteria; phylum Pseudomonadota; class Alphaproteobacteria; order ATCC43930; family CGMCC-115725; genus DATARH01. The sequence goes on along the minus strand of DASZOZ010000027.1, from coordinate 41,208 downwards.
CCGCATCTTCGAGGCCGGCGACGTGGTGCTGCAGTCCGGGCTGACCTACCGGAAGGCGCGGCTCGCCTATAAGACCTTCGGCACGCTCAACGCCGCGAAGTCCAACGTCATCGTCTACCCGACCTCGTTCGGCGCGCAGCATACCGACCTCGAATGGCAGATCGGCGAGGGCCGACCGCTCGACCCGAGCCGGTATTTCATCGTCATCATGAACAAGTTCGGCAACGGCCTGTCGTCGAGCCCGAGCAACACCCCGCCGCCGTTCGACCGCGGCCGCTATCCCTGTTTCACGATGACCGACAATGTCCGGGTGCAGCAGCGGCTGCTGGAAGAAGTGTTCAGCATCGAGCGGGTGTGCCTGGTCTACGGCTTCTCGATGGGCGGGCAGCAGGCGTTCCACTGGGGGGCGCTGTTCCCCGACCGGGTCGAGCGCATCGCGCCGATCTGCGGCTCGGCCAAGACGTCGCCGCATAATGTCGTCTTTCTCGAAGGGGTGAAGGCGGCGCTGACCGCCGACGCGGCGTGGCAGGACGGCTGGTTCGCCACCCAGCCGACGCGCGGCTTCCAGGCGTTCGGCCGGGTCTACGCCGGCTGGGGGCTCAGCCAGGCCTTCTACCGCGAGGAACTCTGGCGGACGATCGGGTTCTCGTCGCTCGAGGATTTCCTCATCGGCAGCTGGGAGGCCGGCTTCCGCCGGCGCGACGCCAACGACCTGCTGGCGATGCTGTGGATGTGGCAGCGCGCCGACATCAGCGCCAACGAACTCTATGGCGGCGATCTCGACCGGGCGTTGGGTGCGATCAAGGCCAAGGCGATCGTGATGCCGAGCGAGACCGACCTCTACTTCACGGTCGAGGACAACCGCCGCGAGGTCGCCCGCATGCCCCATGCCGAGCTGCGCCCGATCCCGTCGATCTGGGGTCATCGCGCCGGCAACCCGGTGTTCAACCCGGAAGACGCCCGGTTCATCAACACTACCGTGACGGAGTTGCTCGCCGGCTAGGACGGGTTCCCGCCGATTTGCCGCCGACGCAATGGGACGGCCGCGCTCGGCTCAAGGACAAAACGCCCGGCCGGAAACGCCCCGGCTGGCTGTCGTCGGCGATCGTCTCCTCTCGCCTTCCGGTTGGGTTTGGACAAAGATCGGCCGCTGCGGCAGAAGGAAACGGCGATGACAAGCGGCGGAAAATCGGCGGTGCGCCTCGGGTCGGCGCTGTTCTTCCTGGTGTCACTCGCGACGGGGGCGATGGCGCAGGTGCCGCGCGACGGGTTCTGGAACATCCAGGGCCGGGCGATCCCCGGTATGCGCTGCGGCGACTGGATGGTGCGGCTGGCGGTCGAGCAAGGCCGCCTGACCGGATTGGTGGGCGTGGGGCAGGGCAACGTCATGCTGCAGAACCTGGTGCTGCGGCCGGACGGCAGCTTTTCCGGCAACACCGCTGCGGGGCATGTCAATGCGCGTGCCGTGCGGGCCTATCAGGTGCGGGGGCGATTCAGCGGCGATCTCGTCACCGTCACGCTCAGCAACGAGATTTGCCCCGACCGACAGGGGCACGCCCAGCGGCAATGGGTCGGATATTGAGCGGCGCTGCGGCGCGAAAGCCAGGGAGTGATCGGCCATGACGGATATCGCGCGTCAATTGGGGCTGGAACCGCGCCGTGTCGCGGGGAAATGGGGGTGGTTTGTCGCGTTGGGCGTCGTCATGGTGCTGCTCGGCGGGTTTGCGCTCGGCGATACGATGCTGGTGACGCTGCTGAGCGTCATCTTTATCGGCGCCGCGCTGCTGGTCGGCGGCGTCTTTCAGATCATCCATGCCTTTGCCAACAAGCAGTGGGGCGCCTTCCTGCTGGCTCTGCTCTGCGGCGCGCTCTATGTGGCCGGCGGCCTGCTGATCATGGACGAGCCGGTGAACGGCTCGGTGATCATCACGATCTGCGTGACGGTCGCGCTGGCGATCAACGGCGTGCTGCGTATCGTGATGGCCTTGCGTCATCGCGAGCTGCAAGGCTGGTGGCTGATGCTGCTGGGCGGCCTCATCGCGATCGGCGTCGCGGTGCTGCTCTATATGAGCCTGCCCTGGTCGAGCCTGTGGCTGCTCGGGACGCTGATCGCCGTCGAGCTGATCTTCAACGGTGTCGGCTGGATCAGGCTCGGCTTTGCGCTGCGCGCCGAGGGGTAGGGTAATCCGGGCGGCTCACCAGCCGTAGAGGTCGCCGCGCTCGCTGCCGTCGGTCCAGCGCGCCGGGGCATCGGCCCAGGCGAGCAGGCGGGCGCCGTAGCGCGACGCGAGGTCCAGCTCGGTGTCGGGGTCGATCGTCACATAGCAGCCGGAGCCGGCGGTCGTCCGGCCGAGGCGGATTTCGCCCGCCAGCACGAACAGGTCGAGCATCGCCGATGCGGCATGCGCCGGGATGCGCGTCTCCGGCGCCAGCACCAGCCGGGTGAAGCACGCGCGGTGCGGCTGGCCGGCATAGTCGTAGAGCAGGGTGCGCGTGACCCCCGGCACCGGGCCGGGGATGGCGGTCGCCGCGTTCGCGTCGACCAGGATATCGGCCGGCTGGCCGAGCGTCGCGTCGAGCCGCTCGCCGGCTTCGCTCGCCGCCGCGCCGAGTTCGTCGAGCACCCCGTCCGTGTCGCGCGGATAAAGGATCGGCCCGTCGACGCGCGCCACCACCAGCGACGCGTCGTAGCAGATCACGTCATGCACCGCGCCGGCCAGGTTGATCACCGCCTGGCCGCCGGCCATGCGGGTCGCATGATCGACCAGCGAGCCGGACAGCATAAAGCTCGCCGCCGGCCCCAAATGGCGGTGGACCCCCGAGCGCGACAGCGGCTCGAACCGCACCCCGCCAAACCAGCGGCCGGCGCCGGGGTCGCTGCGGATGTTCTGCTGCCAGATGCCGGGCGGGCCGGAAGGCGCCCATTGCGTCGCGGCCATGTCGTAAACCGCAATCCCCGTCGCCATGGCCCCCTCCCGCAATACCGGCTGCGACATTCTACCCGGATGCCGTCGGTTGGCGAATACCGGCCGGACCGGTGGCCCGCAGATCAGCGTGCCGGCCAGTAGCTCGGCTGGCCGTAAGTCGGCTGTATCCGGTATTGGCAGTGCAGAGTCTCGCCGCGCGCCCCTTCCGGACAGGGCGCCTGGCCGCTGGTATACGGGTCGTAGCTCCACGACGGCGGGTAAGCCTGCGCCGGCGGGGCGGGGGCGTAAGCGCGCGGATAGGGCGCATACTGCGCCTGCGCCGGCACGGCGCAGGCCGCGGCGGCCAGACCGAGCGCGGCAAGGAGGAGCGGTTTCATCGGGTCACCATTTGCTCTTGCTCTTTGAGCTTAAGATGGGCTGCAGCGCGTCAAAAGCAAACGTCCGCCGCCCCGGAACGGTGTCGGCGATGCCTTACGCGCCGCCGAACAGCGCGGCATAGCGCTCGGGTTTGAAGCCGATCTCGAGCTTGCCGTCGGCTTCGAGGATGGGGCGCTTGATCATCGCGGGCTGGGCGCCCATCAAGGCGATCGCCTTGTCCTGCGTCAGCGCCTGCTTGTCGGCGTCGGGCAGCTTGCGGAATGTCGTGCCGGCTCGATTGAGCACCGCCTCCCATCCCGCCGCATCGCACCATCGCGCAAGCTGAGCGGCCGTCACGCCCGCCTGTTTGTAGTCGTGGAAATCATAGGCGACGCCGTGCGCCCCGAGCCAGGTGAAGGCCTTTTTCATCGTGTCGCAGTTCTTGATGCCATAGATGGTGACGGTCATTTCGCGCCTCCCGCTCCTACCCCTGCCGAGAAACGACGATATCCGTCTTGGCGAAGTTCGGTGCCAATATAAAGCAACAGGCCTCGCGCGTTTTTGAAGATGAGACATGCCGCTGCAAAACCGGGTAACGCCGTTCGGCGACATCGTCGCCATCCCCCAGCGGGGGCTTTTTACCGGCAACCGCGGCATCATCCACGATCCGGCGACCAGAACGCTCCTGGGGCGGCGCTGGGCGAGCAAGGCGTGGCTCATTTGCCGGCTCGACTACCGGGGCCGGCGGCGCGTGGTCATGGGCGGCCGCAGCTGGACCGAGCTGTTCTTTCTCGACGAGGCGATCGCGCTTGCCGCCGGTCACCGCCCCTGCTTCTTCTGCCGCCGCGGCTCGGCCGAGGCGTTCCGGGCGGCGTGGGGCACGGCCAAGAACGAGAGGCCGCCCTTGGCGACGGAGATGGACGCAGCGCTGCATGCGGAGCGGCTGCAACGCCGCCGGAAACGCATCCACGCGGCCACCGGCCCGGTCGAGGCGCTGCCGGACGGCGCCGTGATCATCGCCGCCGGGGAAGCCTATACACTGGCGGGAGGCAAGGCCTTCCGCTGGACCGCGCAAGGTTACGGGGAGGCGCAACGCATCCCTCGCGCCGACGGTCTGCTGACCCCGCCTTCGACGCTGCTCGCCATGCGCGCCGGTTACCGGCCGGTGCTGCATGAAGCGATCGAACCCCGCGGGAACGCCGCGCCGCATCCCTGACTGTCGCCGCCGCGACTGGCTTGCCGGCTGCTTGCAGGAAATTTTGCTGCTGACGCCGATCGCAGACCCATCATACTGAAGCGGACCCGAAGGCTGCCGTCCGCTCGTGGCGGCGGCGCCGGCGGGTGTCGAGGCTTATAGGGAGAGGTCCGAATGTTCAGCCACATCATGATCGGGAGCAATGACGTCGAGCGGTCGAAGAAATTCTACGATGCGCTCTTTGCCGCGATGGGCGCTCAGCCCGGCACGGTCGATCCGCGAGGCCGGGTGGCCTATTCGCACAATGGCGGTCGTTTCATGATCACCAAGCCGATCGACGGCAAGCCGGCCTCCGTCCTCAACGGCGGTACGATCGGCTTTCTGATGGCCGACGCCAAAATGGCCGAGGCCTGGCACAAGGCCGGCGTCGCGAATGGCGGCACCTCGATCGAGGATCCGCCCGGCGTGCGCCCGAACGGTGCTTATCTTGCTTATCTCCGCGATCCCGACGGCCACAAGATCGTCGCGGTCGCCCGCTAAACCCGCCTAACCGGACGGGGGGCCTTCCGGCTGTCGGGAGGCCTCCCGTCCGGCGGCGGCCGAAACACTCAACCGAAGCGCATTTATCCCCGTGGACATGCCCAACGCGAATGCCGGCCCGGGCGGGCCGGAAAAAACCGGGTATCCGAACACCGCCTGCAATGGATCGGGCTACCTGGCGCTCCAGGAGGAGCCGCCTCACCGGATTTATTGGGAGGCGTACGGGGCCGCGGACGGCGAGCCGGTGATGTTCCTGCACGGCGGCCCTGGCGCGGGATGTCAAAGGTCGTTTGCCCGTTTCTTCGACCCGGCGCGCTACCGCGTCATCCTGTTCGATCAGCGCGGCTGCGGCAAAAGCACGCCCTGCGCGAGCGATGACGACGCCCGGCCAGCGCTTGCGGACAACACGACCGCGCATCTCGTCGCCGATATCCTGCGGCTGCGCCGCGAGCTCGCCATCCACGGAAAGATGCATGTTTTCGGCGGCAGCTGGGGCAGCACGCTCGCTTTGGCTTATGCAATAGCCCACCCCGAAACGGTCGAGACGCTGATCCTGCGCGGCGTGTTTTTGTGCCGTCGCGCCGATGTCGACTATCTTTTGCAAGGCAACGCGGCGGATTTCGCGCGCGACCCGCTCGCGATGCCGGCACCGGGCGCCTATCTCGATTTTCCCACCGCATGGGCGCGGTTCCTTGGCGAAATCCCGCCGGAATATCGGGGCGATGTGGTCGCCGGGCTGGCCAGGATTTTTGCCGAGCCACCGCGGGACGATGCCGACCGCGACCGCATCGTGCGGGCGGCGTCGGCCTGTCTCGCCTGGGAGCGCAGCGTCAGCCGCTTGACGCATGACGAAAACAGCCAGGGCCAGCCCAACCCGAAATACGCCCTGATGGCCGGCAGGATTCTGATCCACTACATGAGCAACGGCGGATTTCTCGCCGGCGGCGGCGAGGCCGGGCGCGACAACAACCACATTCTCGACCATGTCGAGCGGTTGGCGGCGATCCCGATGCATATCGTGCACGGGCGCTATGACCGGGTGTGCCATCTGTCGCAGGCGGAAGCGCTGGTGCGGGCCTTGCGCGCGGTCGGCAACAAGGCGGTCCACTATTTCATTACGACGGCCGGGCACAGCAGCCTGGAGCCGGAAACGGATTCCCGGCTCTGTGCGATCATGGACGGACTGCCGCCGATGAACCCGTTCGATCGGGGCGGCGAATAGCTTCAGCCGACCGTGTTGTAGACGTCCCGCCAGCGCTTGATGGCGTTGATGTGGCCGTCCACCGTGGTGAGGTTCGCGCCCATCGTCACGACGGAGATGTGGCTCCCGCCGGCCGCGCGCCAGGCCGCGATGTCGCCCGGCCATTGGTTGTCCCCGCGGCTGTATTGCTGGACGGATTCGAAGCCGAACCCCGCGGAATCCCTTCCGAGCGCGCGCAGCTTGGCCTCGATCCTCGCCTTGTTCTGGGCCGCCTCGGTCTGCGCGCGGGCGCCAAACAGGAAACCGTCGCCGATCCTCGCCGCCCGGTCGTACGCCGCCTCGCTGGAACCGCCCAGCCAGATCGGGATCTGCCGCTTCGGCCGCGGCAGGATGCCGGCCCGGTCGATCCGGTGGTCGGCGTCCTCGTATTCGACGACGGGCTCCGACCACAGCTTGCGGATCAAGGCGATCTGGTGCTCCTGCCGCCGGCCGCGCCGGCGGAAGTGGCCCGACATCTCCAGACCGTCGAACTCCACCCAGTTCCACCCGACCCCGACGCCAAGGCGCAGCCGGCCGTCCGAAAACAGGTCGACATCCGCCGCCTGCTTGGCGAACAGGGCGGTCTGCCGCTGCGGCAAGATGATGACGCCGGTGACCAATTCGATCTTCCGGGTGATTCCGGCGAGATAGGCGTAGGTGACCAGCGGCTCGTGGAACGGATCGGTTTCCTTGTAGGGGCCCGTCAGCCTGGGTTCCCGGCCGGCATGCACCGCGCCGAGAACGTGGTCGTAGATCACGATATGGTCGTAGCCGAGCTCTTCCGCTGCCTGGGCGAAGGCCTTGACTGCCCCGGTATCGCCGCCGAGTTCGATCTGCGGATAAACCACCCCCGCTTTCATCTGCCGCTTCCTTCTTCGTGATGCTCCGGTGCGCCGGACATCTGTAGCAAAAAATGGCCAAAGCCGGCAGCCACAGCCAGCGCGACTTTTGCGTGGTTGCGCAGGATGGACTCGACCCGGTTTCCTCTACGATATATTTATTGATATATAACGACCAATTGCGGAGGACACCATGGACGTAGCGACGGCTCATACCCGGCTTGGCAATCGCGCCTCTGCCTTTCTCGCTGGCAAGCACCAACTGCTGATCGGCGGCAAATGGGTCGACGCCAAGTCGGGCAAGCGCTTCGACGTGTTCGATCCGGCGACCGGACAGGCGATCGCCGCGGTGGCCGAGGCCGACGCCGCCGATATCGACATCGCGGTGAAGGCGGCGCGCGAGGCGTTCGAGACCGGTCCCTGGTCGCGCACCTCGCCGATGGACCGCGGCAAGCTGATGTGGAAGCTCGCCGACCTGCTCGAACAGAACGCCGACGAGATCGCCGAGATCGAGTCGCTCGACAACGGCAAGCCGATCCGCGACGCGCGCAACGTCGACCTGCCGGGTTCCTACGAAATCCTGCGCTACATGGCCGGCTGGGCGACCAAGATCAACGGCGAGACGATCACCGTCTCGGCCCCCGGCAACTGGCACGCCTATACGCTGCGCGAGCCGGTCGGCGTCGTCGGCCAGATCATTCCGTGGAACTTCCCGCTGATGATGGCGGCGTGGAAGATCGCGCCGGCGCTGGCGGCCGGCTGCACGATCGTGCTGAAGCCGGCTGAGCAGACGCCGCTGTCGGCGATCCGCCTCGGCCAGCTCATCCAGGAGGCCGGCTTCCCGGACGGCGTCGTCAATATCCTGACCGGGTTCGGCGAGACCGCCGGCGCCGCGCTCGCCGCGCATCCCGATGTCGACAAGGTGGCCTTCACCGGCTCGACCGAGGTCGGCAAGCTGATCGTCCAGGCCGCCGCGGGGAACCTCAAGAAGGTCTCGCTGGAGCTGGGCGGCAAGTCGCCGGCGATCGTCTTCCCCGACGCCGACATGGAGGTCGCGATCGCCGGCACGTCGAGCGCGATCTTCTTCAACATGGGCCAGTGCTGCACCGCCGGCTCGCGGCTCTATGCGCATAAGAGCGTGTTCGACAGGCTGATGCAGGGCGTCGCCGACAATGCCGGCAAGATCAAGGTCGGTCACGGGCTCGACCCGGAAAGCCAGATCGGCCCGCTGGTCTCCGACGAGCAGTTCAAGCGGGTGACCGGCTATCTCGCGGCCGGGCAGCAGCAGGGCGCCCGCGTCGTGACCGGCGGCAGCCGGGTCGGCGACCAGGGCTATTTCGTGCAGCCGACGGTGCTGACCGACACCAACCCCGACATGTCGGTGATCCGCGAGGAGATTTTCGGCCCGGTGGTCTGCGCGATCCCGTTCGACGACGCCGACCTCGACCGCATCGCCCGCACTGCCAACGACACCAGCTACGGTCTTGCCGCCAGCATCTGGACGCGCGACCTCGGCATCGCCCATAAGCTCGCCCGCCGCATCAAGGCCGGCACGGTGTGGATCAACACCCATAATTTCGGCGATCCGGCGCTACCGTTCGGCGGCTACAAGCAGTCCGGCTGGGGTCGCGAGATGGGCTACGAGGCGATCGAGCTCTACACCGAGGTGAAGGCGGTCGCCGCCGCGCTCGGCTAGCGCTTTTCGAACAGGCCGGCCCTGCGCGAGCGGGACCGGCTTTTTCGGCACTATCGCTATATATAATCAACTATAGCGTATGAGGAGAAAACCAATGGCCATGCCGCAAGCGATCGAGAACTACCGCCACCCGTTCACCGTCGGCACCGAGGTCAAGCGGATGCTGATCAACGGCGAGTGGGTGCGCGCCGCTTCGGGCAAGACGTTCGAGAGCAAAAACCCGGCGACGGGTGAAGTGCTTGCCGTGGTCGCCGAGGGCGACAAGGAAGACATCGACCGCGCCGTCGCCGCCGCACGCCGCGCGTTCGACGGCCCGTGGTCGAAGTGGAAGCCCTATGAACGCCAGGCGCTGCTGCTCAAGATCGCCGAGCTGGTCGAAAAGAATTACGACGAGCTGTCGCGGCTCGACACGATCGATATGGGGGCACCGGTCGCGCGCACGCTCGGCACCAAACAGCGCGTGCTCGGCATGCTGCGCTGGTACTCGGGCATGGCGACCTCGATCCACGGCGAGACGATCAACAATTCGCTGCCCGGCGAGATCTTCTCCTACACGCTGAAGGAGCCGGTCGGCGTCGTCGGGGCGATCATCCCGTGGAACGGGCCGCTCGGCGCCTGCATCTGGAAGATCGGCCCGGCGCTGGCGACCGGCTGCACCGTCGTTTTGAAGCCGGCCGAGGAGGCGCCGCTGACCCCGCTGCGGCTCGGCGAAATCCTGATGGATGCCGGCGTGCCGCCGGGTGTCGTGAACATCGTGCCCGGTTACGGTGAAACCGCCGGCGCCGCCTTGGCCGAGCATCCCGATGTCGACAAGGTCGCGTTCACCGGCTCGCATTCACCGGCCAGTCGATCATCCGCGCGTCGGCCGGCAACCTGAAGCGGGTGTCGCTGGAGCTCGGCGGCAAGTCGCCCGACATCGTCTTTGCCGACGCCGACCTCGCGACCGCGGTGCCGGGCGCCGGCATGGCGGTGTTCGCCAATTCCGGCCAGATTTGCAGCGCCGGGACGCGGCTTTTTGTCGAGCAGAAGATCTACGACGAGTTCACCGGCCGTGTCGCCGAGTTCGGCAAGGGGCTCAAGGTCGGCAACGGGCTCGACCCCGACACGCAGATCGGCCCGCTGGTCTCCGAGCAGCAATACGAGCGGGTGACCGGCTACCTCTCGACTGGCCGGCAGGAAGGCGCACGGCCGCTGACCGGCGGCCAGGCGCTGACCGAGGGCGCGTTCGCCAAGGGCTATTTCGTGCCGCCGACGGTGTTCGCCGACGTCAATGACAACATGCGCATCGCCCAGGAGGAGATCTTCGGCCCGGTGATCTCGGCGATCCCGTTCACCGATATCGAGGAAGTGATCCAGCGCGGCAACGCGACCCAGTTCGGGCTCGGCAGTGGCGTGTGGACCCGCGACGTGTCGAAGGCGCACCGCCTGGCGAAAGGGCTGCGCGCCGGCTCGGTGTGGATCAATTGCTACCAGGCGATGGACCCGGCCGTGCCGTTCGGCGGCTACAAGATGAGCGGCTACGGCCGCGAGTCCGGCATCCAGCAGATGGAGGAGTACCTCAACGTCAAGGCGGTCTGGATCAAGACCGCCTAAGGGAGCGTCGAGACGGGGCGGGCCCTGTCGGCCGCCCCGCCCTAGCGGACCAGCTCGATGATGCGGCGCAGGCGCGGGTCGTCGGCCGTCCGCAGCCACTCGAACAACACCATCTCCGTGGTGACGATTTCGGCGCCGTTGCGTTCCAGGCGGCGGATCGCGGTCTCCTTGCTCTCGGCGCGGCGCGAGCCGACCGCGTCGCGCACCAGATGGACCTGGCGTCCGGCGGCGAGCAGGCCCAGCACGGTCTGCAACACGCAGACATGCGTCTCGCAGCCCGCGACGACGAGGCCGCGGCCCGCCGGCAGCGCATCGAGAAAGCCCGGCATGCGGCAGGCGTCAAAGGTCATCTTGTGAAATAACCCGGCGCCTGCGGACCACAGTTCGGGCATCGTCGGGCCGAGACCTTTTGCGTTCTGCTCGGTGAACAGCGCCGGCACGCCCAGCAACCCGGCGGCGTCGAGCAGCCGGCGCGTGTTGGCGACGACCGCGGCCGCATCTTCGATCGCCGGCATCAGCCGCGACTGGAAGTCGATGACCAGCAGGGCGGAAGTTTCACGGTCAAGCGCGGGCATGGAGCGTGCTCCGTTCAGGCGGCGGCTTCGCCGAGGCGAAAGCCCCAGCGGGACTGGCGCACCACCAGAAAGCCGACAAACGCCAGGTTGAACAGGTTGAACAGCACGCCCGAACCGAAGGCCGGCGCGTAATAGCCGAAATGGTCGTACAGCGTTCCGGCGAACCAGCTGCCGAACGCCATGCCGCTCATCGCGGTGAACAGCACCAGCGGCACTCGCCATGACGCCTCCGATGACGGGAACAGGTCGCGGATCGCCACGACGTAGGCCGGGATGATGCCGGAAAACCCGAAACCGTAGGCGGCGGCGATGAGGAACAGGCCGGCCTCGTTCTGCGTCAGCAGAAAGGCGCCGATCGACACAGCCTGGCAGGCCGAGCCGGCCAGCACCGTCTTGAGCCCGCCGTAACGGTCGGCGAAGGCGCCCCAGAACTGGCGCGAGAAGAAGGCACAGCCGAGCAGCACCGACAGCATCATCGCCCCGGTCGCCGCACCGATCCCGATATCGCCGCAGAACGCCACCAGATGCGCCTGGGGGATCGACATCGGCACACAGCAGCAAAAGCCCGCGGCGCACAGGATCGCCTGCACGGCGTTGGGCGGAAGCCCCAGCACCCGCTGGCGGCTGCGTCGCACCCCGCCGTCGAGGCCGCTGCCGAACACCGGAAACGGCGCCGGTTTCAGGAACAGCAGCGCCAGCGGCAGCACGCCGGCCAGCACCACCGCCGCGAACCCGAGATAGGCGGTGCGCCAACCGGGCCCCGCGATCAGCCGCTCGAACAGCGCCGGCCAGACCACGCCGGCAACGTATTGCCCGGAGGAGATCAGCGCCACCGCGGTGCCGCGCCGCCGGTCGAACCAGCGGCTGACATAGATCAGCAGCGGCGGGTAGATCGCCCCCATCCCGAAAAACCCGATCAGCACCCCTTGGCCGACATAGAGCGCCCAGATCCGGCCGGTGGCGCACAGCGCCAATCCCGCCGCGACCATGGCGGTGCCGAACAGCACGCTGTTGCGGATGCCGATGCGGTCGGAGACCCACCCCATCGCGATCCCGCCGGACCCGGTGCCGATCCAGGTGAAGGCGCCGGCCAGCGCCAGCACCGAACGGGGGACGCCGAGATCGGCCTCCATCGCCCGCAGCCCGACGACGATGACCAGGGTCGAGCCGTAGACCACCGACAGGATCGCCAGCGTGATCCCCGCCGCCACCCAGGACGCGCGGCTTTCCACCGAAGGCATTCGATGACCGGCTACGCGTTCGCTGACATCATTGGGCATCGAGGACTCCGTCGCCGCGGCGGCAACATGGGCGGATGCGGCGCGCGACGCCATCCTGGGCAAGGGATGGCTGCCATGTTGAAGGTATATAGCCGGTATTTCTTTTGAACCATGCCCCGGCGCATCGCCAAAGCCTCAGCGCTGGCGGGAGCAGGCCCGGACGACTTGCGATTTTTGCGCAAAGCCACCCGGAACGACCGGACGACGGCCTCAGCGCAGGCCGGTGTATTTGTCCCACTCGCGGGCGAATTCGGCGCGGCTCTTGAGAAAGGTTTCCCAATCGGTCGGCATGAGCAGCTTGAGCTTTTCGAGCGGCTCGCCGCCGGGAGGGGCGGCGGCGCCGGTGCGGGCCGAATGCAGATAGAGGTTCTTGGCCATGGCCGCCTGGCCGAGATCGGAGAGGAACCAGTCCATATACAGCCGCGCGGCGTTAGGGTGCGGGCCGTCGGTCGGGAGGCCCCAGGATTCCGGCGTCGCCGGCAGCCCGTCCGCCGGCGCGACAAAGCCGATCGGCGCGCCCTTGGCCTTCCATTCGAGATAGCCCGAGTACTGTGCGGTGTGGATCAGCTTGTCCTGCTGGTTGACCAGGCGGTCGAATTGCTGGACGTAGGAATCGAAGCCCTTGGGCTTCAGCTCGCCGAATTTCTTCCAGTATTCGGGTCCGTAGAGCCGCCGCAGCTCGAACCAGGCGACATGCTGCAGCCCTGAGGTCGACAGCTTGACGGTGATCCCGTCGGTCCATTTCGGGTCGATCGCCTCCTGCCAGGTCTTCGGCGCCTGGTCGGGCGGCACGGTGGTGGTGTTGTAGGCGAGGCCGGCGGGGCCGATCGCGCCCCAGGTCCAGAACCCTTCCGGCTGGCTCTTGTATTCCGGCTTATAGGCTGACAGTTGCGGCGATACGTACTGGACGTAGCCGTGCTTTTTCTGGAAATCGAGGATCATCCCCATATCGGAGATCTGCATCACATCGACCGTATAGGTCTTCGCCTGGCGCTCGGCGCTGACCTTGGCGTAGAGCGCGCCGGCCTGCAGCCGCGTGTAATTGGTCTTGATCTTGGGGAAGAGCTTGTTGAACGCGGCGAGGACGCGCAGCTCGGCGGCTTCCGGGTTGGTGGCGTAGACGACGAGCTCGCCTTCCGCCTCGGCCTTGGCGACGTCGGCGCAGGTCTTGAAGCCCTGCACCTCCTGCGGCTGCGCGCAAGCCGGCGCGGTGTCCGCCAGCGCCGGGCCGGCCGCGAGCATCAGTACGATCGCCGGCAGCAATGTCTTCATGGTTCCTCCCCCTACCGATATTCGCCCTATTGCTCGAGCAGCACGCAGTGCTCCACGGCAAAGGACAGCGTCACGTCCGCTCCTTCATCGAAGACTTCGGTCGGCGGACGGCGCACGGTGAGCTGTCCGGCCGGCCAGTCGACGATGTACTGGATGTAGTCGCCGTGGAACAACCGCTGGCGGATCGTCCCGGCTGCGGTGTTGGCGTCGCCGTTCGGCGCGCCGCGCGGCAGGTCGATATAGGCGGTGCGGATCGCAACACAGCCGTCCCCGGCGCTCGGCGGCCGCGCCGCCCAGGCGCGCAGCTCGACACCGCCCACGGCTCTGAACCCGACCGGGCCCGGCGCAGCGGCGCCCTCCGCCACCCGTCCGGCGATCAGGTTCGCCGAGCCGACGAAATCGGCGACAAACCGCGTGCGCGGCCGGTTGTAGATATCCTCCGGGCTGCCGATCTGCTCGATCCCGCCGACATTCATCACGACGACCCGGTCCGAGATCGCCAGCGCCTCCTCCTGGTCGTGCGTCACGTAGACCGACGTCACGCCCAGCCGGCGCTGCAACTCGCGCAGCTCGACGCGCATCTCGGCGCGCAGTTTGGCGTCGAGATTGGACAGCGGCTCGTCGAACAGCAGCACGTTGGGCGAGAACGCGATGGCCCGCGCCAGCGCCACCCGCTGCTGCTGTCCGCCGGACAGCAAGGCCGCCGAACGGTCGGCGAAGTTGCGCATCTGCACCAGGTCGAGCGCGCGTTCGACGGCGCGCGCGATCTCCGGGCGCGGCAGCTTGCGCACGCGCAGCCCGTAGGCGACGTTGTCGAACACGCTCATATGCGGCCATACCGCATAGGACTGGAACACCATCGACACGCCGCGCTTCTCGGCCGGCACGTTGCGGCGCTCGGCGGCGGAATAGACCGCCGTCCCGTCGATGCGGATCGTGCCGCCGGAGGGCTCCTCCAGCCCGGCGATGGCGCGCAGCGTCGTCGTCTTGCCGCATCCCGAGGGGCCCAGCAGCGTCACGTGCTCGCCTTGCGCGACGGTCAGGCTGACGCCGCCGACTGCAACCACGTCGCCGTAGCGGACGACGAGGTCCGCGATCTCGATGCAGGCCTCGCTCACAACTGCCCTCCCGCAAAGCGGCGGCTGGCGCGAAACAGCACGATGACCGCGACGAACACGGCGACGCTCTGAATGATCGCCAGCGCCGCCGAAAGCTCGCTCGACGACGACAGCCAGGAGCTGACGATCGACGGCCCGATGACCTTGGCCTTGGGGCCGACCAGGAACAGCGACACGCCCAGCTCGCGCACGCTGGCGATAAAGACCAGCAGCCAGGCCGCGAAGATCCCCGGCCGCAGCAGCGGGATCGTCACGGTGCGCAGCTGATAGCTCCAGGAGGCGCCGCAGACCCGCGCACATTCCTCCAGGCTCTTGTCGATCTGCAGCACCACGCCGGCGAGGGTGCGCACGCCGAGCGGCATCAGCACCGTGAAATACGCCAGCGCCAGCAGCCACAGCGTGCCGTAGATCGGCACCGGGATATTGAGCCAAGCCCACAGCAGCGCCACGCCGAAGACCATGCGCGGCACCGCCTGCGGGAACATCGCCACGTATTCGATGAGACCGGCGCCGGGCGCCTTGGAACGGTAGATGATCCAGACCAGCACGATCATCACCAGCACGCCGACGGTGGCGACGCCGACGCCGAGGATCAGGCTGTTGGTCAGCGCCGAGCGCACCGCCCCAAAACCGAACGCGGCCTGATAATTGGCGACGGTGAACTGGCTCTGCGACAGGATCACCGTCGCGAAGCGCTGGAACGAGGTCAGGGTCAGCGTCGCCAGCGGCAAGGCGACGGCGACCACCACATAGGCCAGGCAAAGCGCAAAGAGCAGCCAGGCCAGCCGGCCCATCGCCATGGTGCGCGGCCGGAACGCCTTGCCGGTGATCGTCGCGAAATTGCCGCGGCGGACGAGAAGCCGATAGAGGCTCAATGTCGCGAACATGACCGCGAACAGCGCCAAGCCCAAGGCGCAGGCGCGTGGATAGTCGGGCGGGAAGGACTGCACCGCCTGCCAGATCGCGGTGGTGATCACGACATAGCGCGCCGGCAGCCCGAGCACGAAGGCGGCGGCGAACGACCCCAGCATCTCGGCGAACACGAACACCGCCGCGCCCAGCACGCCGGGCATCACCAAGGGCAGCGTCACGGTCAGCATCACCCGCCACTTGCCCGAGCCGAGCACCCGCGCGCTTTCCTCGAGCGCCGGGTCCATCGACTTCATCGCCGCCGAGATCATGACAAAGGCGACCGTGCCCTCGAACAGCGCCATCACCCAGGCAATGCCGAACGGCGAATAGATGTCGACCAGATCGCCGCCGCCGCCGACCCCGTGCCATACCTGATTGATAAAGCCGGTATGCGGCGCGGCCAGGACCGACCAGGCCAGCGCGCCGACCAGCGGGGTCATGTAATACGGCAGCTCCATCAGCCGCTCGAGCGCGGCGCGGCCGGGCAGCTTGGTGCGGGTCAGCGCCCAGGCGGCGAGAAAGCCGATGGCGATCGCCGTCACCGTCGCCAGGCAGGCGACAAAGGCCGTGTTGGCGAGGATATGCCAATCGTCGATCAGGTCACTGTAATTGGCGAGCCCGATCTCGGCCGGTGGGAAGCTGTCCTCGCCGCTCGTGTTCAGCGATTCCGCCACCAGATAGACCAGCGGATACAGCACCAGCGTGCCGCAAAAGAGCAGCGTTGCCAGGCTCACCACGGTCTGGCTCGACGGCAGCCGGATTGCCGGTTTGGACGCGCCCGGCAACGGCCGGTCGCGGGCAATGCTCGTCACATTCGCTCCCCCGCCGGCATGACAGCCTGGCCGGCGCGGCTCACGGGAGCACGGATCGATGCGTGGTTCAAGCATGGCATGGCCGCCTTTCGCCGGCCGCAAGGCGGCCTCGCCGGACCGGACCGGCGGCCTTCACGGCAGCCGCTTTATCGAAGGGCGTTGCGGTGGGGGCGGAAATCGCGCCGCGGCGCACTATCTTCTGTGTCGGAGCGTTTGCGGCCGGGAGGCGGCGCATGGCGGAAGATCGCGGCCTGCGGGATAACTCACAATGGCCCAACCCGATGGGCACCGACGGGTTTGAATTCGTCGAGTACACCGCGCCCGACCCGGTCGCGCTGGCCGCGGTGTTCGAGCGCATGGGGTTTACCGCCGTCGCCCGGCACCGCTCGAAGCGGGTCACGCTCTACCGGCAAGGCGATGTGAATTTTATCGTCAACGCCGAGCCGGAAAGCTTTGCGCAGAGTTTTGCGCGCCTGCACGGTCCGAGCATCTGCGCCATCGCGTTCCGCGTCGCCGACGCCGCGGGTGCCTATCGCCGCGCGATCGAGCTCGGCGCAAAGCCGGTCGAGGGCAAGATCGGGCCGATGGAGCTCAATATCCCCGCGATCGAGGGGATCGGCGGCAGCCTGATCTACCTTGTCGACCGCTACGGCGCGCGCGGCACGATCTATGATGTCGATTTCGTGCCGCTGCCCGGCGCCGACCAGAACCCGAAGGGCGTCGGTCTCACCGCGATCGACCATCTGACGCATAACGTGCATCAGGGCCGCATGGATGTCTGGGCCGGGTTCTACGAGCGGCTCTTCAACTTCCGGCAAATCCGCTATTTCGACATCGAAGGCAAGCTGACCGGCATCAAGAGCCGGGCGATGACCAGCCCGGACGGGCGGATCCGCATCCCGATCAACGAGTCGGGCGGGCATCCGGGGCGCGTCGACCAGATCGAGGAATATCTCCACGCCTATCACGGCGAGGGCATCCAGCACATCGCGTTGGCGACCCGCGATATCTACGCGACGGTCGAAGCGCTGCGCGGCCGTGGGGTGGCGTTTCTCGATACGCCCGACACCTATTACCGGCTGGTCGACAAGCGATTGCCGGGCCACGGCGAGGATGTGGCGCGGCTGCACCGCGACAAGATCCTCATCGATGGCGGCGAGGAAGGGCTCCTGCTGCAGATCTTCACCGAAACCGTGATCGGCCCGGTGTTTTACGAGATCATCGAGCGCAAGGGCGACCAAGGCTTTGGCGAGGGCAACTTCAAGGCGCTGTTCGAATCGATCGAGCTGGACCAGATACAACGCGGCGTGCTGCGCGCGTGAGGCGATGATGCCCGACGGGACCCCGACAAAACATGGCTTGCTGGCAGGCGACGCGGCGCCGCCGCATCGCCCGGACTGGACCATCGACCAGGATTGGGAAGGCTATACGCCGGCCGAGCACACGGTGTGGCGCACGCTCTACGAGCGCCAGGCGACGCTGTTGCCGGCGCGCGCCTGCGACGAGTATTTGGCCGGCCTGCGCGCCCTGTCGATCGACGCCGACGCGATCCCCGATTTCCGGCGGCTCAGCGACATCCTGATGCGGCGCACCGGCTGGCAGGTCGTCGCGGTGCCCGGTCTCGTCCCGCCGGAGGTGTTTTTCGCGCATCTCGCCAATCGCCGTTTCCCGGCCGGGCAATTCATCCGCCGTCCCGACCAGCTCGACTACATCGAGGAGCCCGACGTCTTCCACGATGTGTTCGGCCACGTGCCGATGCTGATGCACCCGGTGCTCGCGGATTACCTGCAGGCTTACGGCAAGGGCGGCCTGCGGGCGCAGGCGCTGGGGGCTCTCGACCAGTTGTCGCGGGTCTACTGGTTCACCGTCGAGTTCGGTCTCGTCGCACAGCGCGAGGGGCTGCGCATCTACGGCGCCGGGATCGTTTCGTCCTTCGCCGAGACGCGCTTCGCGCTTGAAGACCCGTCGCCCAACCGCCTGAAATTCGCCCTGCCGCGGGTCATGCGGACGCGGTATCGCATCGACGATTTCCAGGAGACGTATTTCGTCCTCGACACGCTCGACGACCTGCTGCACCTCGCGGAAATCGACTTCGCACCGCTCTACCGCGAGGCCCGGACCAAGCCCGAGCTCGAACCGGGCGAGGTGCTGCCCGACGACCCCGTCGTCACCCGCGGCACCGGCGCGTACCACGCGCGCAAGCGGCACGGCGCTTAGAGTTCCGGCATCACGGCAGAGGGCGGCGGAGCATCAAGGGATGGACGACAAACCGCTCGACTACCTTTCCGGCTTTGGCAACGAGCACGCGACGGAGGCCGTGCCGGGAGCGCTGCCGCAGGGCCGCAACTCGCCGCAGCGGCTGGCCTTCGGGCTGTATCCGGAGCAGCTGTCGGGCACCTCGTTCACGACGCCGCGCCAGGCGAACCGCCGCTCCTGGCTCTACCGCATCCTGCCGTCGGCGGTGCACCGGCCGTTCCGGCGCATCGACAACGGCTTGTGGCGCAGCGCGCCGTTCACCGAGGCGGAAGCCACGCCGAACCGGCTGCGGTGGGACCCGCTCGCGCTGCCGGCGACCCCGACCGACTTTGTCGACGGCATCGCGACGATGGGCGGCAACGGCGATGTCGCCACGCGCAGCGGCATCGCCATCCACCTCTATTGCGCGACAAAACCGATGACCGACCGCGTGTTCGGCGACTGCGACGGCGAGTTGCTGATCGTTCCGCAGCAGGGGCGGCTGCTGCTCTGCACCGAGCTGGGGCGCCTCGACGCCGCGCCGGGGGAGATCGCGGTGATCCCGCGCGGCGTGCGGTTTCGCGTCGAGCTGCCGGACGGCGCGGCGCGCGGCTATGTCGGCGAGAATTACGGCGCGTTGTTCACGCTTCCCGAACTCGGACCGATCGGCGCGAACGGTCTCGCCAACCCGCGCGATTTCCTCAGCCCCACCGCCTGGTACGAAGACCGCCGGGCGCCGACCGAAAAAATCGTCAAATTCGCCGGCGCGCTGTGGGCGACGGAGCTCGACCATTCGCCGCTCGACGTCGTTGCCTGGCACGGCAATTACGCGCCCTACAAATACGATCTCGCGCGCTTCATGACTCTCGGGACGGTGAGCTTCGACCATCCCGACCCGTCGATCTTTACGGTGCTGACCGCGCCGACCGACACGCCGGGCGTCGCGAACTGCGATTTCGTGATCTTTCCGCCGCGCTGGATGGTGGCGGAAGATACCTTTCGCCCGCCCTGGTTCCACCGCAACATCATGAGCGAATTCATGGGGTTGGTGCACGGCACCTACGATGCCAAGGCCGAAGGCTTTGTGCCGGGCGGAGCGTCGCTGCACAATTCGTTCGCCGCGCACGGCCCCGATCGCGCCACCTTCGAACGCGCCACCGCCGCCGACCTGGCGCCGCAGAAAATCGCCGGCACGCTCGCCTTCATGTTCGAGACAAGGCTGGCGATCCGCCCGACCCAGTTCGCGCTGACCACCGAGGCGCTGCAGCGCGATTACGATGCGTGCTGGTCCGGTCTCGAACGCCGGTTTCGCCCGGGCTAGTGCTCGGACGCGTACCGGGAAATTCATCGTCATGCCCGGACTTGATCCGGGCATCCATCAACGCCCGCACGGTTCCGCGTGGATAGCCGGGTCAAGCCCGGCCATGACGATACCTTGGTGGCGCAGGATCTGAACGGGCGTCGTTTAGCGATGGCGCGGGACGACCATCCAGGTGATCAGCGAGCCGGCGAGGGCGATGCCGGCGCAGGTGAGGAGGGCGGCCGCGAAGCTGCCGTAAGTCACGATCTGCCCGCCGACCAGCGATCCCAAGGTGATGCCGAGGAACAGCGAGCTGTTGTTCCAGGCGAGCGCGGCTGCGCGGCGCGTCGGGAAGTCGCCCACCAGACCGGCTTGCTGCGCGGGAAAGAACACCTGAGCGATCGCCGAGGCGAGGCCGAAGCCCACAGCGATCGGCAATCCCGGCCGCAGCGTCAGCGGCAGCAGCATGAAGGCCACGGACAGGCCAACCAGGCTCGCCACGGTGGCGGTTTTGGCGCCGATCCGATCGGCGATGCGGCCGCCGCCAAGCGTGCCGGCGATCGCGCCGATCCCGTAACACATGATCACGCGCGCGATCTCCTCGGTCGAGAAACCGAGGCGGGTAAGCCACGCGCCGAGATAGGTGTACATGCCGTAAAGCGCCGTCGCCCACACCACGGTCGGTAGCAGGCGCCAGGCCAGCCTGCCGGGCGCGGAATGCGCCGGGCCGGCGGCGGCCGCCGGCGTCGCGGCGATGGGCCAGATGCGCCGATTGGCGAGGACGAGGACCAGGCTCAGCCCGGCCAGCAGCTCGAACACCGTCACCCAGCCGAACGAGGCGCCGATCAGCCCGCCGAGCGGCGCGCCGAACGACAAGGAGCACAGCAGCCCCGAGACGGCCAGCGCCATCCACGTCGCGCGCCTTGCCGGCGGCGCACTCTCGCCGACCAGCGCATAGACGGAGGGCGATACGCCGGCGGTCGCCGCGCCGGCGAGGGCGCGGGCCGCCAGCAGCCAGCCAAAGCTCGGCGCGGCGGCCGTCAGCAGGTTCGCGGCGGCGAAGCCGGCAAGACAGCCGGTCAACATCGGCCGGCGTCCCAGCCGGTCGGCAAGCTGCCCCAAAAGCGGCGCGACGACCATGTAGGTGGCGGCGAAGACCGTAACGCTGAGCCCGACCGCGCCGGGCGGCAGCGCGAATTGCCGCGCGATCAGCGGCAACAGCGGCGAAATCACGAACAGGTCGGTGCCGACGACGAACAGCGTGCACCAGGCCACCGCCAGCCTGCCGGCGGAAGTCGACCGCTGTGTCTGCGCCATCGGCACCGCCATGGTCGACGATTGTTAAATTCATCCGGTAAATCGCGAGTTAACCGGAGACTGGAACATTTCAAATATTCGCCATGATTTTTGATCTAAATCGAGGCGATCGCCGGCAAAAACCGCGTCACCGCGCATCCGCGGCGGCATCCTTAACGATCTCTTATAAGATTACCCTTAGCTTACGCCCATTCCCAAGGCCACCGCGTTTCTTCCGGCATAGCGCCGGCGGTTTGCGTGGCCATGTCAGGAGGGTTGGCGTGGCAGCGGTATTTAATGACGTCATCGATCGTCCGCAGAAACTGGCTCCCCCGGTGCAGATCGCGGCGCTGCAGTCGAGCCGTGCCGCCGAACGGTTCCCCGCCGAGATTGCCGCGCTGGCGGAACGGCACCGCCCGTCGCGCATGCCCTTTTTTGCCCGGCTGGCGGGCCTGCCGCGCGCGGCGGCGCGCGACCCGGCGCTGCTCGGTCGGATCCACCTCGTCTATCAGGCGGCGATGCACGCGACCCGCGCCGCGGTCTATTACCTGCCGCATCTCGACAGCCCGGCGCTGCGCAAGCGCAAGCTGCAGATTTTTATCGACGACGACGGCCTGCCCGGCGGCGACACCCACCATTACCAGCTGACCCGCGCCTTCCGCGCCATCGGCGCCGCGCTGATACTGGACGACGAGGATTTCGGCGATCCCGAGCAGTTGTGCCGGCATCTCGACCCGCGGACGGCGGAGTTTGTCCGCCTCGCCCAGAAGCTTTACGCGCGCTCGCTCGGGGCGTGGTGCGCGGTCGAGGTGATGTCGGACGATTGGATGCGGGCGCTGGCGGAATCCCTGGCGGTGCATTTTCCGCAGATCGTCGCCGAGCCTTATTTCCACGAATGCTTTGAGCACGGCGTGGAGGAGCGGCATGCCGCCGAGGCGATGGCGGTGACGCAGATGATCCTCGACGCCCGGCCCGAGCTGGTCGCCGAGACGCTGCGCGATGCCAAGCAGATGGCCCGCGCGCTGGACGGCATCTGGCAACGCCTCGACGAGGTCGTCAGCACCGGCGCCTGACGGCGTCGTCCCAGCCTCCCTTCAGCGTCATGGCCGGGCTCGACTCGGCCATCTCCGAGATCGCCGGGTCAAGCCCGGCGATGACGAAACGAGTCGTGCGGAACCCGCTTTAAGCGCGGCACGCCGGCGTTGCCGCGAACACGTCATCGAAGGTCTCGCGCAGCGCGACGTCCACCTCCGCCATCGTCGCGGCGCTGCCGAGCGCGGCGAGCGAGGTGATGCCGTGGCCGGAAATGCCGCAGGGCACGATGCCGGCGTAGTTGGCGAGGTCGGGGGCCACATTGAGCGCGAGGCCGTGATAGGTCACCCAGCGGCGCACGCGGACGCCGATCGCCCCGATCTTATCGTCCGGCCTCTTGTCGTCGCCGCTGCCGCGCGCGACCCACACGCCGACCCGGCCCGGGCGCCGTTCACCTTTGACGCCGAACCGCGCCAGCACCCGGATCATCCATTCCTCCAATCGCCACACATGGCACCCGACATCCCGTCCGCGCCGGGTCAGGTCGAGCATCACATAGGCCACCCGCTGCCCGGGTCCGTGATAGGTGTACTGCCCGCCGCGCCCCGCCTTGAACACCGGCAGGCGGCCGGGCTCCAACAGGTCGGCGGGGTCGGCGCTGGTGCCGGCGGTGTAGAGCGGCGGATGTTCGAGGAGCCACACGAGCTCGGGTTCGGCGCCGGCGTGGATCGCGGCGATGCGCGCCTCCATCGCCGCGACCGCCGCCTCATACGGCACGGGCCGGTCGGCTATGCGCCATTCGACGGCGCCGGCTAGCGTGTCCGCCTGGAAATCCATCGCGGTTGCCATGATATCGTGGATTTGCTACACGCGCTTTCCTCCTGACGTGCGGTCGTGGCGGAACTGGTAGACGCGCAGCGTTGAGGTCGCTGTGGGGGAAACTCCGTGGAAGTTCGAGTCTTCTCGACCGCACCATTCTTTCCGGGCCGGGGTAACGAATAAGGGGGCAGAGGGGTGAGAGGCACATTGCTGGCCGCGCTGGCGCTGACGGTCGGATTGTCGGCCGGCGCCGCCGCGCAGAATGTCGGCGGGCGCTACCAAGTCCGCGGCACCAACCCCAACGGCTCGACCTATTCCGGCACGGCCGAGATCATCCCGAACGGCAATGTCTGCCGCATCAACTGGCATGTCGGATCGGAGTGGCGCGGCATCTGCATGCTGAGCGGCGGCCGCTTCGCCGCGTCGTATCACAGCGGCGACACGGTGGGGCTGCTGATCTACCGCCTCAACGGCGACGGCTCGCTGTCGGGAGAATGGACCACCGGCGCCGGCGCGACCGGCACCGAGACGCTGATCCCGATGCGCTGAGGCCGATGCGCTGAGGGGGACGAGGCGCTATATCTGCGTCATGCAGAACACGCGCTTCGCGACCCTCGACCACGATCTCGGCCCCGAGATCGACATGCTGCGCGCCACGGTGCGCGACTTTGCCGCCGACAAGATCGCCCCGCTCGCGGCGGAGATCGACCGCGACGACCGCTTTCCGCTCGAGCTGTGGCCGCAGATGGGCGCGCTCGGGCTGCACGGCATCACCGTCGAGGAGGAGCTGGGCGGCAGCGGCATGGGCTATCTCGCCCATTGCGTCGCGATGGAGGAGGTGAGCCGCGGCTCGGCCTCGGTCGGCCTCAGTTACGGCGCGCACTCGAACCTCTGCGTCAACCAGATCCGCCGCAACGGCGACGACGCGCAGCGCCGCAAATACCTGCCGAAGCTGATGTCTGGCGAGCATGTCGGCGCGCTGGCGATGAGCGAGCCGGGCGCTGGTTCCGATGTCGTGTCGATGCGGCTGCGCGCCGATAAACGGGGTGACCGCTACATCCTTAACGGCAGCAAGTTCTGGATCACCAACGGCCATTACGCCGACACGCTGGTGGTCTACGCCAAGACCCGGCCCGATGCCGGGCCGCGCGGCATCACCGCCTTCCTGGTTGAGAAGGGGATGAAGGGTTTCCGCCCGGCGCAAAAGCTCGACAAGCTCGGGATGCGCGGCTCGCCGACCTCGGAGCTGGTGTTCGAGGATTGCGAGGTGCCGGCGGAGAACGTCCTCGGCCAGGTCGACGAGGGCGTGCGCGTGCTGATGAGCGGGCTCGATTACGAGCGCGTGGTGCTCGCCGCCGGGCCGCTCGGCATCATGCAGGGGTGCCTCGACGTGGTGATCCCCTACATCCACGACCGCCGGCAGTTCGGCCAGCCGATCGGCGAGTTCCAGCTGATCCAGGGCAAAATCGCCGACATGTACACCGCGGCCAACGCCTGCCGCGCTTATGTCTATGCCGTGGCGCGCGCCTGCGACCGCGGCGCGACGACCCGCAAGGACGCCGCCGGCGCGATCCTCTACGCAGCCGAGACCGCCACCAGGATCGCCCTCGACGCGGTGCAGATTTTGGGCGGAAACGGCTATATCAACGACTATCCGACCGGGCGTTTGCTGCGCGACGCCAAGCTCTACGAGATCGGCGCCGGCACCTCGGAAATCCGCCGGATGCTGATCGGCCGCGAATTGTTCAACGAGACCGCCTGAGGCCGCCACCCGACGCGGTTCAAGCTGGTCGTCAACCTACGTTTCGCCAAGGACATTGGTGCGACCATGGCTCGCGCGGACGAGGTGATCGAATGAGGCTGAGCGAGGAACAGCGGCTGTTGCGGGACACGGCCCGCGATGTCGCGCGCAACCTGCTCGCACCGCACGCGGCCGAATGGGACCGCGAGGCGAAATTCCCCAAGGATGCGCTGGCCGAGCTCGGCAAGCTCGGTTTCATGGGCATGCTGGTGCCGCCGGAATACGGCGGCGCGGGTGCGGACCATGTCGGCTATGCGCTGGGGCTGGAGGAGATCGCCGCCGGCGACGGCAGCGTCTCGACAATTCTTTCCGTCCATAATTCAGTCGGTTGCGTGCCGGTCCTTAAATTCGGTTCGGAGGAACAGAAACAGCGTTTCCTGAAGCCGATGGCGGCGGGCGATCTGCTCGCCTGCTTCTGCCTCACCGAACCGGGGGCGGGCTCCGACGCTGCGGCGATCAAGACGCGCGCGGTAAGGCACGGCAATCGCTGGGTGCTGAACGGCACCAAGCAGTTCATCACCTCGGGTTCGACGGCGCAGGTGGCGATCGTCTTTGCAGTCACCGACCCCGCGGCGGGCCGCAAGGGCATCAGCGCTTTTATCGTGCCGACCGATACCGCCGGCTATCGCGTCGCCCGGCTCGAACACAAGCTCGGGCAGCGCGCCTCCGACACCGCGCAGCTGGTGTTCGAGGACATGGTGCTGACCTCCGACCTGATGCTCGGCCGGGAAGGCGAGGGGTATCGCATCGCGCTGTCGAACCTCGAAGGCGGGCGCATCGGCATCGCCGCGCAGGCGCTCGGCATGGCGCGCGCGGCCTACGAGGCGGCGCTCGCCTATGCGCAGGAGCGCGAGGCGTTCGGGCAGAAGATCATCGCGCACCAGGCGGTCGCGTTCCGCCTGGCCGACATGGCGACGCAGCTCGCCGCCGCGCGCGGCCTCATCCTCGATGCCGCCGAGCGGCGCGACGCCGGCGAGCCGTGCCTGCGGCAGGCGGCGATGGCCAAGCTCTTCGCCTCCGAGATGGCCGAGCGGGTGTGCTCCGATGCGATCCAGATCCACGGCGGCTACGGCTATCTCGCCGACTTCCCGGTCGAGCGCATCTACCGCGATGTCCGGGTCTGCCAGATCTACGAGGGCACCAGCGACATCCAGCGCCTGGTGATCGCCCGCGCGCTCGCAAAGGGTTAGATCACCGGGAACTTCGCCCCGGCTTTCTTGTAAATCTACCCAGAGATGCGGCGCCTGCCGGTCCGGTCCGGCGCCGCACATCCGATGCCTGGAAGGGACCTGCCGTGTCGAGTGAAAACCTGCACGAAGACGCCAACGTGATCGGCGCCGCGGTGGTCGACCGTCACCGCGCGATCGTCTCGTTGATGGAAGAGCTCGAGGCGACCGACTGGTATGAACAGCGCGTCGCGGCGACCGCCGATGAGGAGCTGAAGGCGATCCTCGCGCATAACCGCGACGAGGAAAAAGAGCATGCCGCGATGGTGCTCGAATGGCTGCGTCGCCACGACCCGGTGCTCGACGCCAATCTGCGCAAATACCTCTTCACCGAGGACCCGCTTACCGCGCTCGTCGCCGAGGAAAAGGCCGAGCCGCCGGTGCCGGTCGCGCCGGAGGGGCATCTTGGCATCGGTGACCTGCGCGGTGATAATTCCAACGAACCGGCCGCCCCGGCGCATCGCCGCGCGGCGAACGAAAGGTAGGGCCATGAACCACCTGCTTCGCGAGCTGGCGCCGATCTCCACCGCCGGCTGGCAGGAGATCGAGAAGGAAGCCGCCCGCACCCTCAAGACGACCCTGGCGGCGCGCCGGCTGGTCGATTTCGACGGGCCGCAGGGCTGGACCGCATCGGCCGTCGGGCTCGGCCGCAGCGAAGGCATCGCCTCGCTGGTCAGCGGACCGGACGGAGGGAGAATTCGCGCCCGGCTGCGCAAGGTGCTGCCGCTGGTCGAGCTGCGGGTGCCGTTCGAGATGAACCTCGCCGATCTCGAAAACGCCGAACGCGGCGCCAAGGACGTCGATACCGACGCGGTGATCGACGCCGCCCGCGCCATCGCGATGGCCGAGGACCGCGCGGTGTTTCACGGCTTCGCCGCGGCCGGGATCCGCGGCATCTGCGAGGCGCAGGCGGGCGAGGGCTTGCAGATCGGCGAAGATTACGAACGCTTCCCGGAGATCGTCGCGACCGCGCTCAACCGGCTGCGCGACGAGGGCGTCGACGGACCCTATGCCATCGCCCTGGGCGAGGAATGCTACAAGGGCGTCACCGACACGACCCATGGCGGCTATCCGGTGCTCGACCATATCCGGCACCTGGTCGACGGACCGCTGGTTTGGGCGCCCGGCATCGAAGGCGCGGTGGTGTTGTCGATGCGCGGTGACGACTTCCAGCTCACGGTCGGCGAGGATTTCTCGATCGGCTATCTCGGCCACGACAACGACAAGGTGCGGCTCTACATCGAGGAGACCTTCACCTTCTGGCTGCTGTCGCCGCAGGCGGCGATCCCGCTCGTGCACCGCGCCGCCGCCACCGCCGCCGAACCTGCGCGCGCGGCGGCGGAATAGGCTCCTCACCCGTCTCGCGCCGGCGGCGGGCGGGTGAGGGAGGGTCAGTCCCGCTCCGCCAGAATCTCCGCGAACAGCGGGCGGTCGATATTGCCGCCGGACTGCACCACCGCGACCTTCTTGCCGCGCAGCCGGTCGCGTTCCTGGAGCGCGGCGGCGAGCGGCGCGGCCCCGGCACCCTCCGCCACATTATGCGTGTCGCTGAAGATGATGCGGATCGCCGCGCGCATCTCGGCTTCGCTGACCGTGACGACACGCGCCGCGTGCTGCCGGATGGTCGCCAGCGCCTCGTCGTCCGGCACCCGCACCGCGAGCCCGCCGGCGAAAGTGTCGGCGCTGTTGGTCGCGATCGGCTTGCCGGCGGCGAAGGACAGCGCGTAGGCCGGGGCATTGGCCGCAACGACGCCGACGATGTCCGTCGTCAGGCCGAGCGCTTCGCGTGCGGCGATGACGCCGCAAATCCCGCTGCCGAGCCCGATCGGCACGTACACCACGTCGAGGTCGGGCACGGCGCGGAACAGCTCCATGGCGTAGCTGGCCACGCCGCGCACCAGCAGCGGGTGGAAGGACCGCACCGGGTGCAGGTTCTCGCGTTCGGCGGTCGCCATCGCATATTCGTAGGCGGCCTGGAAATCATGCCCGTGCTCGACCAGGTCGGCGCCGAACGCCGCCATCGCCCGGTTCTTCTCCGGGCTGTTGCCGTGCGGCACGACGATCGTCGCCTTGAGCCCGAGCCGCGTCGCGGCATAGGCGATGCTCTGGCCATGGTTGCCGGTCGTCGCGCTGACGACGCCGGCGATGCCCGGCTGCGACCGCTTGAGGTCGTCGAGATAGACCAGCCCGCCGCGCAGCTTGAAGGCGCCGGTCGGGCCGTGGTTTTCGTGCTTGACCCACAGCTCCGCGCCGGCTCGCGCCGAGAGCTGCGGCCAACAATATTGCGGCGTCGGCGGCAGGATGCGGTGGACCAGCTCGGCCGCGGCGTCGAGCTCGCCGAGCGAGGGCACGCTCACCAGCCGAGCTCGCCGCGCAGCCGCGCGATCGTGTCCATGTTGCGCTCCGGGTCGCCCGCAAAACGCAGCACGAGATGGCCGGCGCCTTCGTCGGCATAGCCCTTGAGCCATTCCCCGGCGCCCCCGGCCGGGCCGGCATAATTCGCCTGGCGGCCGCGCATCGCCGCCGCCGGCTGGCCGTAGTAATTCTCCATGAAGCCGTCCATGCGCCGCTCGGCGCGGTCCTTGTCGTCGTCGATGGTCAGGGTCAGGTAGATCGCGCCGACGACCTCCTCCGGCTTGCGGCCGGCCTCGCGCGCGATGTCGCGGATTTCGCGGAATTGCGCGCCCCAGCCTTTGGCGTCCGGCGCGTTGGGGAACCACCCGTCATACAGCCGGCCGACCCGCTCGCGCGCCGCCCGCACCATGCCGCCGATCCAGATCGGCGGGCCGCCGGGCCGGTGCGGCACCGGGCCGAGCACGCCGCTCTCGACCACCCAGCGGCCGTTCCAGTTCACCGGCCGGCCGCTCCACAGCTCGCGGCACAGGCGCAACCCTTCGAGCATGCGCCCGACGCGTTTCTCGAACGGCACGCCGGCGGAGACGAACTCGGCGCGGATCGGCGGGTTGTCGGAGGCGATGCCGACGCCGAGGATGTAGCGGCCCTCGCTGATCTGGTCGAGCGTCGCGATCTGCTGCGCCAGCACGACCGGGTTGCGCAGCGCCGGCAGCAGCACCGCGGTGCCGAGCTCGGCCTTCCTGGTCCGCGCCGCGACCGCGCCGAGCAGCGTCAGCGGGTCGTGGCGCGGCCGCGCCAGCAGCGAATCGCCGACCCAGATCGAATCGAACCCCAGCCCCTCGGCGCGCTCGGCCAGCGCGAGCAGCGGCGCCACCTCCGGCCGCCCCTCCATGACCCGCTCGCGGGTCGGCAGCAGATATCCGATGCGTGGGGACATTTCGCTGGCTCTCCTTTGCCGAAGGCAACATCCTGTCGCGGCTTTCTATCAGGTTTGTCGCCGCTCCTCCCAGCGAATGGAACAGGCTCTCGCCCCGCCCCGCCTGCCGGCCTTCTTCGCGGCGCGCATGCCGTTCTTCTATGGCTGGGCGGTGCTGGCCTGTCTGTGTTTTGCCGGGTTCGCCCGGCAAGGGCCGGCGGTCTCCACGCTGTCGGTGTTCGTCACCCCGCTGATCGGCGATTTCGGCTGGTCGCGCACCGCGTTGTCGGGCGCCGTCTCGCTCGGCGGCATCCTCGCCGCGATCGTCTCGCCGATCATCGGGCCGTTTCTCGACCGCGCCGGTTCGCGCCTGCTGCTGTGCTACGCGGTGCTGACCACCGGCGCGGCGTTGCTGCTGCTGTCGCTGACCCAGTCGCTGGCGATGTTCTATCTGCTGTTCTGCTTTGCCCGGATGAACTGGGCGAGCCCGTTCGAGCTTGGCATTTACGGCGCGGTCAACAACTGGTTCGTCGCCCGCCGCCGCTT
The DNA here is from genome assembly GCA_035550515.1 of Allostellaceae bacterium. Taxonomy (GTDB): domain Bacteria; phylum Pseudomonadota; class Alphaproteobacteria; order ATCC43930; family CGMCC-115725; genus DATARH01. Next base: position 11,326 of record DASZOZ010000027.1, on the reverse strand, counting down.
TGCGACATCGGTCGCGACGCTCGCGCAGATGGCCGGGCTGGTGACGATGCCGGTGATCGCGCAGCTGGTGATGCTGCACGGCTCGTGGCGCGCCGCCTGGCTGGCGATCGGCGTGCTGACGCTGGTCGTGGGGTTGCTGCCGACATGGCTGTTTCTCGTGCGCCGCCCGGAGGATCTCGGGCTGCGGCCCGACGGCGCACGGCCCCATGGCGGGCGGCCCGGCACCGCCATCCGCACCGCCGCCGTCATAGCGGCAATGCCCGAACCGGAGTTTTCGCGGGCTCAGGCGCTCCGCATGCCGGCCTTCTGGCTGCTGCTCGCCTACACGGTGCTGGTCTACCCGATCCAGGCGGGGATCAGCCTGCATATGGCGCCGAACCTGATCGAGCACGGCATCGCCCCGGCGATCACCGCGACGATCGTCAGCACCTTTTCGCTGATGTCGGCGGCCGCGACCGTCACCTGCGGGTTCCTGCCGCGCCGCCTGCCGATCCGTTATCCGATGTCCGCCGCCGGCCTGCTGCTGACGGTGAGCCCGCTGCTGATGAAGGCGATCGCCGCGCCCGGCGAGGCGTATCTCGCCGCCGCGCTGTTCGGCTTTGGCGTCGGCGGCATTCTGACGCTGCTGCCCATCGCCTGGGCCGATTATTTCGGCCGCGCGAGTTTCGGCGCGATCCGCGGCGTCGCGCTGTCGGCGCAAGTAATCTCCCAGGCCACCGGACCCCTGATCTCCGGCGGCTTGCGCGACTGGACCGGCAACTACCAGGCCTCGCTCAGCGTGCTGGCCGCGCTCGGCGTGCTCAGCGTCGTCGCCGCGCTGGCGGCGCGGCGACCCCGCTAACCCCGCTTGGCGGCGCCGGCTTTCTCGACCAGCTGCGCCAGCACCTCGTAGGGCTGGGCGCCGACCACGCCATAGCGCGCGGCGACAAACGTCGGCACTCCGGTCACGCCGTAATTGGCCGATTTCTGCCAGTCGGCATCGACCGCGTCCTTGAAGCGGCGCTCTTCGAGCACCTGACGCGCCTCGACCGGGTCGAGCCCGACCTTCGAGACGATGTCGAGCAGCACAGCGGGGTCGCCGATGTTGCGGCAATCGACAAAATACGCCCGGTAGGCCGCATCGTGGTAGGCCGCGCCGCCGCCCGGCTGGGTGTCGGCCCACTTGCCGAGCTCCTGCGCCAGCCGGCTGTTATAGCTGTGCGTGCGCTTGCCGTAGGGCAGGCCCTCGGCATCCATCCGCGCCTTCATCTCCTGGTACATCTGCTCGGGATCGCGCCCGCGCTGGCGGTACCACGGCGCCATCTCACGCCCTTCCGGCGGCGTGTCGGGATGCAGCGGGAAATGCACGAGCACCGGCTCGATGTCGTAATTCTGCCTGAGCTTTTCGATACGCACGGTAGCGAGATAGCACCAGGGTCAGACGTAGTCGGTGAAGATCTCGAAGGTGACGGACATGCGGGTGATCCGGTATGGGTGAGCCTGTTGTATTGTAAACGCTGGCGGGGAAACGGCAATCCGAACCGTTTCGCCGCGCGAATCGATGAGCGCGATGCATATCTTGTTCGTGACGGCGACCCGGATCGGCGATGCCGTCCTGTCGACCGGGCTTTTGGGCCACCTGCTGGAGCGGCATCGCGGCGCGCGGGTGACGATCGCCGCGGGCCCCGACGCCGCGCCGCTGTTCGAGGCGGTTCCCGGTCTCGAACGGCTGATCGCGGTCGCCAAGCGGCCGCACCAGCTGCACTGGGTCGCGCTGTACCGCGCCGTCGCGGGGCGCCGCTGGTCGCTGGTGGTCGATCTGCGCGGTTCGGCGCTGGCCTACTTGCTCTGGGCGCGCGAGCGGCGGGTCATGGCCAAGGGCGACCGGCGGCGGCACCGCGTCGAACAGCTGGGCGAGGTCTTCAACCTGCCGGTGCCGCCGGCGCCGCGCCTGTGGACCGCCGAGCGGCACGACGCGGCCGCCGCGGGACTGGTGCCGCCCGGCGGGCCCGTCCTGGCGATCGGCCCCGCCGCCAACTGGCGCGGCAAGACCTGGGCGGCGGAGCGCTTTGCCGCGCTGGCGCTTCGCCTGACCGGCCCCCGCGGGCCGTTTGCCGGGGCTCGGGTCGCGGTCTTCGCGGCGGCGCACGAACGCGCCCAGGCCGAGCCGCTGCTCGCCGCGCTGCCTGCCGCGCGGCGGATCGACCTTGTCGGCAAGGTCGACCTGCTGACCGCGGCGGCGGCCCTCCGCCGGTGCCGCTTGTTCATCGGCAACGATACCGGGATCATGCACCTCGCCGCCGCGGCCGGGACGCCGACCCTCGGTCTCTTCGGTCCCAGCCCGCCGCAACAATACGCCCCGTGGGGCGCGCATACGGCGGTGGTGACGACCGCGGTGCCGTTCGAGGACCTCGTCTCCGCCCCGGGATACGACTATCGGACCACATCCTCGCTGATGGACTCGCTGTCGGTCGATGCGGCAGAAACGGCCGCCCGGGCCTTGTGGCAGCGTGTCGTCGGCGAGGCGGCCGAATAACCTCGCGACCGGCAGCGGCGGCTGAAGGCCGCAGCCGCCGGCCGGACCGCCGGTCAGCCATGCCCATTCGGCGGGCAAAGGCGGGATTCCGATCAGGCACATTGCATCGCGTTCGATGGGCGACAAGCGTGGCCGAGATAAAATGAAAATCGTGAGCAACGTTGTGACCCCGACCCGGCTGATCCTGATCGGCGCGGCGGTGCTGCTCAGCCTCGGGATGGGGCTGCGGCAGAGCCTCGGGTTGTTTCTCACGCCGGTGACGCGCGACCTCGCGCTGACCGCGGCGGATTTCACCCTCGCCGTCGCGGTGCAGAATATCGTCTGGGGCCTGTCGCAGGCGCCGATCGGCGCGATTGCCGACCGGTTCGGCCTGCGGATCACGATGATGGCCGGCGCCGGGATCTATGTCGTCGGGCTGGGCGTGATGGCGTCGGCCCGTGGCGAGGCCGCGTTGATCGCGTCGGGCGCGCTGATCGGCATCGCCCTGTCCTGCACCGCATCCTCGCTGGTGATGACCGCGGTCGCGCGCAGCGTGCCGGAGCATCGGCGCAGCAAGACCCTGGGGCTGGTGTCGGCGGCCGGCTCGCTCGGGACGCTGCTGGTGCCGGTGACCACGCAGTCGCTTCTGGCCAGCCATGCCTGGCAGATCGGCGCCCTGTTTTTCGTGCTGCTGGCCGGGCTGATGCTGCCTTCGGGCTTTCTCGCGGGCAAAGCGGACGCGATGCCGGCGCGCGGCGGCACCAAGACCACGATGCGCGCCATGCTCGGGCAGGCGGTGCGGCACCGGCCGTTCCTGGTGATGTCGGGCGCGTATTTCGTCTGCGGCCTGAACCTCGTGTTCCTGACCACGCATCTGCCGACCTATCTGGCGATCTGCGGCCAGGACCCGATGCTGAGCGCCGAGGCGATCGCGGTGATCGGCGGCATGAACTGCATCGGCTCGCTCACCGCCGGCTGGCTGGGCGCGCGGTACCCGAAGCATATCCTGCTCGGCCTGCTCTACATCCTGCGCGCGGGGGTGTTCACCGCCTATTTCATGGTGCCGCCGACGCCGGCCAGCACGCTGGTCTTCGCTGCGGCGATGGGGATGCTGTGGTTGAGCGTCGCGCCGCTGGTAAGCGGGCTGGTCGCCGAGATGTTCGGCACACGCTACATGGCGACGCTGCTCGGCATCTCGTTCGTCATGCACCAGGTCGGCTCGTCGCTCGGCGCCTGGGGCGGCGGTATGATCTTCACCACGTTCGGCTCGTACGATTACGCCTGGAAGATCGGCGTGCTGATCGGTTTCGGCGCCGGCGTGGTGCAGATTCTTGCCGGCGGACCAAAACTGCGCCAGGACCGCATCGGCGCGCCGCGGCTCGCCACCGGATAATCACCACTCGGGGCTGGCCGGCGCCGGCATCATGAGGGGACGGGGGAGGTCTGGTGCTCGGTATCCTTTACGCCGCGCTTGGTGCGTTCACCTTTGCCCTCAACAACGTGGCGATGCGCCGGGGGGGTGGTGACGGGCAGCGTGCTGCAGGGCATGGCGATGACCGTGCCGGTCGGCGGGCTTTCCTTCCTCGTCATGACGATCGTTTTTGGTCAGCTCGGACAGCTCGCGGTGTTCCCGGCGGCCGCCACGGCCTGGCTGGCGGGGCAGGGCATCGTCCATTTCGTGCTCGGCCGCTACTGCAACTACAAGTCCAACCAGTTGATGGGCGTCAATCTCGCCGCCCCGGTGGTGCAGCTCCAGGTGCCGTTCGCGATGCTGCTGGCGGTGGTGACGCTGCACGAGAAATTCACCGTGCTGCAAACCATCGGCTCGGCCCTGATGCTGGGCGGCTCGTTCGTCACGCAGAGCAAGACTGCCAAACGAACGGCGGCGCCGGGAGGGGCGGCCCGGCCGGGCTTCCGGCCGCATGTCGTCACCGGCTATCTCTGCGCCCTCGGGGCGGCGGTCTGTTACGGCAGCTCGCCGCTGATGGCCCGCCAGGCTTTCCTCAGCGCGCGCGGCACGGGCACCGCGGCCGCCGGCTGCATCGCCTACGCGGCGGCGACGCTGTTCTTTGCCCTGGTCCTGTTGAGGCCGGGTTCCTGGCGCGACATCCGGCGGATGAGCAGGGACAACCTGCCGTGGTTTTTGTCCTCGGCGGTGCTGGTGGCGATTTCCCAGGCCTTTGTCTACGCCTCGTTGGCGGTGGCGCCGCTGATGGTGGTGACGCCGATCCTCCAGCTTTCGCTGGTCTTCCGGCTGTTCCTGTCGCAATGCATCAACCGCGACTACGAGGTGATGAACGCCGGGGTCGTCATCGGCGCGCTGACCGCGGTGCTCGGCTCGGTCCTCGTCTCGCTCGAGACGGATGAGCTGGCGGCGCTGCTCGACCTGCCGCCCGGGGTTGCCGACTTCCTGCGCTACCGGCTGGCAGGCGGGTGATCCGGCCGCGCTCCGATTTCAGAACCGGGTGTGCCAGACCGTCTTGGCGTACTCTCCGATCGCCCGGTCGGCGGAGAACCAGCCCATGCCGGCGATGTTGCGGATGCAGGCGGCGGACCAGGCGCCGGGGTCGCGCCACAGCGCGTCGGCACGCCGCTGGGCCTGCCAATAGGCGTCGAAATCGGCGACGATCATGTAATGGTCGCTGTGCCGCAGCGACTGGGTCAGCGTCTGGAAGCGGTCGCGCTCGCCGGGCGAGAAAACCCCGGTCTCGATCATTGCCAGGACTTCGTTCAGCGCCGGCGAGGGGAGGATGGCGCGGCGGCCCTCGCGCGCGGCCTGGCGCTGCGCGGCGACCTCGTCGGCCAGGAGGCCGAAGATGAAGATGTTGTCGGCCCCGACCGCGTCGCGGATTTCGATATTGGCGCCGTCGAGCGTGCCGATGGTCAGCGCGCCGTTGAGCGCCAGCTTCATGTTGCCGGTGCCCGAAGCCTCCATCCCGGCGGTCGAGATCTGCTCGGACAAATCGGCGGCCGGGATGATCAGCTCGGCGAGGCTGACGTTGTAGTTCGGCAGGAACGCCACCTTGAGCAGGTCGCGCACCGCCGGATCGCGGTTGACGACCTCGGCGATGTCGTGCGCCAGCTTGATGATCAGCTTTGCCGCGGCATAGCTCGCCGCGGCCTTGCCGCCGAAGATCTTGACTCGCGGCACCCACTCCCTGGCCGGCTCGGCGCGCATCGCGTTGTAGAGCGCCACTGTCTCCAGCAGGCTGAGAAGCTGGCGCTTGTACTCGTGGATGCGCTTGATCTGGACGTCGAACATCGCGCCGGGATCGACCGACAGACCGAGCTGGTCGCGGATCACCCGGCCGAGCGCCAGGCGATTGGCGCGCTTCACCGCACGCAGCCGCTCGTGCAGCCGGGTATCTTCCGCCATCCGCGCGAAGCGGCCGACCGCCGCGGGGTTATCGCGGATATCCTCGCCGCACGCCTCGCTCAACAGCCGGGTCAGCCGCGGATTGGCCTGGAACAGCCAGCGGCGGAAGGTGATGCCGTTGGTCACGTTGACGATGCGGCCCGGATAGTGCGCGTCGAGGTCGCGAAACAGCTCCTTGCGCACCAGCGCCGAATGCATCGCCGACACGCCGTTGATGCGCCCGCTGCCGAGAAAGGCGAGGTGGCCCATGCGCACGTGGCGCCCCTCGCGCTCGTCGATCAGCGACACCGCGGCGAGCACCTCGGGACTGACCGGTCCGTTCTTGCCGACGGCTTCGAGGTGGCGCGCATTGATCAGATAGATGATCTGCAAATGCCGCGGCAGGACGCGCTCGAACAATGCCACCGGCCAGCTTTCCAGCGCCTCCGGCAGCAGCGTGTGGTTGGTGTAGCGGCAGGTCGCGACGGTGATCTTCCAGGCTTCGTCCCAGGGGATGTTGTGGAGATCGACGAGGATGCGCATCAGCTCGACGACGGCGATCGACGGGTGCGTGTCGTTGAGCTGGATCGCCACCCGCTCCGGCAGCGTGTGCAGCGAACCATAGGCCCGGCGATGGCGTTGGATCAGGTCCTGCAGCGAGGCCGAGACAAAGAAATATTCCTGGCGGAGCCGCAGCTCGCGGCCGGCTGGGGTCTCGTCGCTCGGGTAGAGGATTTTCGACAGGGCCTCGGCGCGCGCCTGCTCGGTCAGCGCGCCGACATGGTCGCCGCGGTTGAACACGTCGAGACGCAGCGGATCGACGGCACGCGCCGACCACAGGCGTAGCGGATTGACATGCTTGCAGCGCCAGCCGACGACCGGCGTGTCGTAGGCGACCGCCTCGATGGTTTCCTCCGGGTGCCATACGAAGCGCGTATGGCTGCCGCGGCCGGCGACGGTTTCGACCCAGCCGCCGAAAAAGATGTCGTAGGTGACCTCGGGCCGTTCGAACTCCCACGGGTTGGTGAAGGAGAGCCAGTCCTCCGGATATTCCTGCTGCCAGCCGTCCTTGATGATCTGGCGGAACAGCCCGTTATCGTAACGGATGCCGTAGCCGTAAGCGGGGATGCCGAGGCTCGCCATGCTTTCGAGAAAACACGCCGCGAGGCGGCCGAGGCCGCCATTGCCGAGCGCCGCGTCGGGTTCGGCGAAGCGCACCCGGTCGTAGTTGACGCCGAGGTCGCCGAGCGCGCGGCGGACCACCTCCTCCATCCGCAGATTGCCGGTGACGTCGTTGAGCAGCCGGCCGATCAGGAATTCGAGCGACAGGTAATAGATCTGCTTGCGGCCGCGCGCGCGGCTCTCGCGCTCGGCCTCGAGCCACCGCTGGATCACCCGGTCGCGCAGCGACAGGGTGGTCGCGACAAACCAGTCGCGATCCGAGGCGTGCGCGCCGTCCTTGCCCACGGCGAGGGTCAATTTGGCGAGGACGGCGTGCTTGAACTGCTCGATCGCCTCGTCGATTTCCCCGTCGGCCGTCTCCGGGCACTGCTGCTGGTTGTCCGCCCGTACCCCCGCCGTCATCGCCACTCGTATCCTCCGCACCTGCCGGCGATCCAATCCGGCTCCACTCGGCCGGACTGCGCCGTGACGAGCCGCGGCCCTTCGCGCCGCTCGTCGAAACGCGCATGGGCTTTGTTGCTCTGCATGAGGGTCAGGCTCGCCTCGTCGCCAGGATACTGGATTGCGCGCGGCGACGCAGCCTGCGCAAAGCGGCCATGGTCTTCCCTCCGACCAGGTGTTCCGTGCGCGGCACCGACCGGAGAATCGGCCACCGCTGTGCTCGCCGCTCCGATGCATGCTGCGTGCCGCCGCCGGCCGCACCGCCCGATCCGTGCAGCGGCAGCGCCGATCACGCGAATCGAAAGCGTTGCGGTTGGGCGGCTATATTGGCATTTCCCTGCTCGGCCCGCGCCGGCCTGCCCGTCGCGCCAGCAGACAACCGGAGGACATGATCATGGCGAGGCTTCCCCACATCACCAGCAAGAACCAGGTCGCCGAGAAGCACCACGACGCCTTCGATTCGATCGTCGCCAGCCGCGGCGCGGTGCAGGGTCCGTTTCTGATGTTCATGCATTCGCCCGAAGTGGCGGAACGCGTGGCGCATCTCGGCGCTTATGTGCGCTTCGAAGGGTCGCTCGACATGAAGGCGCGGGTGCTGGCCGCGATGACGGTCGCGCGCGAATTCCACGCCATGTATGTCTGGGGCGCGCAGACCGGCGGGGCGCGGCGCCTCGGCGTGCCGGAGGAGACGATCGCCGCCATCCGCGACAACCATACGCGCGGCATCGCCCCGGCGGACCTGGAGATCGTCGAGTTCACCCGGCAGCTGTTGCGCAAGCACCGCGTCGAGGACGGGCTGTTCAAGAAGATGCATGCGCGCTTTGGCAATGACGAACTGGTCCAGCTGACGACCGCGATCGGCTATTATACCCTGCTCGGCATGACGGTGAATGCCTGCGAGCTGGAACCGGCGGCCGACGCCGAGGTGCTCGACCTCAGCTCGCTGCCTTAGAGCAGAACTCGAACAAGTTCGACCACTTGTTTCGTCATCGCCGGGCTTGACCCGGCGATCTCGGCGGCCCGGGAGATGGCCGGGTCAAGCCCGGCCATGACGATCCGTTGAAGCCAACTTTATTGTTCTCTAACCCCCTTGCGGGGGCCGGTACCAGTCGATCTCGGCTCCCGCATCGGTCAGCAATTCCGGCAGCGCGACGCGGGCGACCTGCGAGTGCTGAACGCCCGCTGCCTCGACCCGGTAGCGGCGGGCGAGGGCGGAGCGCAACGACGCGTCGGCCGCCGCGATCCGTCCGGCGACCACCGCGCCGACGGCGCGCGAGAAGCGGCCGGTCTGGCTTTCGATAAACGCCACGCGCAGCGCGCCGGGCCGCTCCGGCTCGGCTGCGAAACGATCGTCGAGCCAGCGCTCGACGGTCTCGACCCCTTGCAGCGGGTCGCCAAGCGCCGGGTCGCGGCCGTAGAGACCGTCGAAGATGTAGAGCTCATCGGGTTGCGCCCGGGCCCCGGCGGCGATGTCGATCGCCGGCATGCCGCCGCCGGAATGCGCCGCGAGGATAAGCCGGTCGAGGGAGACCGGCGCGCTGCGCCGGTCCGCCAGCCAACGCAGCCCATGGGCGAGCAGCAGGTCGATCCCGCCATCGAGCAGCGCCGGGAAGTCGTAATAGTAATGCCGGATCCAGTTGCCGCGCGGCAGCATCGCCAAAGTCGGCCGCGCGCGCCCGGAAAGGATCATGCCGCTGCGCTCGATCTTTTCCGCGAGCGGCATCGCCCCGCCGGATTGCGAGAAGCCGTGCAGGAAGACGACGACATCGACCGCACCCGTCGCGGCCGGGATGCGGTTCCAGCGCAGAAAGAGATCGGGCTGCGTTCCCTTGTGCGCGCCGAGGGCCGGGGTGTTCGAGAGGAAGGTTTCTCCCGGCGGGAGTTCGCTCATGGGGTAGGGCGCGGCATCTAGGCCAGCTTCACGTATTCGAAATCGCCGGGTTTGTTGTCGATTCCGCTGCGCGGCGGGGCGATCCAGGTGGCGAATCGGCCGGGCTCGCGCGCCGGCCGCATCAGGCTCGCGACAAACGCGTCGTCATCGCCGGAGGGCAGGAACTCGTCGCGGCGGCGCGCCCATTCCGCGGCGGCGAGGATGTTGCCCGCCGGGTCGGCCTCGATCGGCGCGAACTCGCCGATCCGCCGGTTGAAGGCGACATGCGGCAAGGTGATGCGAAAGGCGATGCCGCTGCGCGCGATGATGCGGTTCCACCAGCGCTCGATCGCGCTTTGCGCGTCGGCGACATAATCGTCGCGCAGCCGCATGTTGAGCGCCGACAGCGCCGGCACCTGCTCGCGCATGATCCTCTCGTCCCTGAGCCGCAGCACCGGATAGGTGCCGGTGGTCAGGACATGGTCGTCGTCGATCTGGTCTTCGAGATAGCGGCCCTTGAGCCCCGCCTGGTAGGCGTTGGCCGCATTGGTCGACAGCTCGCCGCCGAACAGGTCGAGCGTTGCCGAGAAATGGAAATTCGCACGCTTTTGCATGGTCGGCAGATCGATCACGCCGAGCGCGCGCGCCCGCGCGATGTCGTACGGGTCATCGATCCCGGCCCGGTTCATCGCCGCGCAGGTCGCCTCCAGGATGCGGCCGATACCCGACTGACCGATGAACATGTGGTGCGCTTCCTCGGTCAGCATAAAGCGGCAGGTGCGCGACAGCGGGTCGAAGCCCGATTGCGCCAGCGCATGGAGCTGCATCTTGCCGTCGCGGTCGGTGAAGAAGGTGAACATGAAAAACGCCAGCCAATCGGGCGTGCTCTCGTTGAACGCGCCCAGGAGGCGCGGCGTGTCGCGGTCGCCCGAGCGGCGGCGCAGCAGGTCCTCGGCTTCCTCGCGCCCGTCGCGGCCGAAATATTTCTGCAGCAGATAGACCATCGCCCACAGGTGACGCGCTTCCTCGACATTGACCTGGAACAGGTTTCTCAGGTCGTAGAGCGAGGGCGCGGTGGCGCCGAGCAGGCGCTGCTGTTCGACCGAGGCCGGCTCGGTGTCGCCCTGCACGGTGATCAGGCGGCGCAGCATCGCGCGGTATTCGCCCGGCACTTCCTGCCAGGCGGGCTCGCCCTTGTGGGCGCCAAAGCCGACCGTGCGGCCCTCGATCTGCGGCGCCAACAGGATGCCCCAGCGGTATTCGGGCATGCGGACATAGCCGAACCTGGCCCAGCCCTCGCGGTCGACCCCGACCGCAGTGCGCAGATAGACGAGATTGTCCTGGAACCCATCCGGGCCGCGCGCCTTCCACCAGTCGAGATAGGTCGGGTGCCAGTTTTCCAGCGCGCGCCGCAGCCGCGGGTCGGCGTTGAGCCCGACATTGTTGGGGATCAGCCCGTCGTAATCGACCGCGATCTCAGACATCGGATGCTCCTCACGAGGCTCGTCAGGATACTCCTTCCGGTCCCCGCAGTCCTGCCTTGCGACCCGGACAATTTTGTCCTATTTCAGGGTTTGTGAACGGACACGAATTTCTCCGTAAGCTCCAACGGCTGGGCCGCGAGCGCGGGGTTCCGGTCCGCTTCGACCAAGAGCGCGGCAAGGGCAGCCACGGCACCCTTTACTTCGGCGACCGGCGCACGATCTTGAAGGATCGCCGCGCAGAAATAAGGCCGGGGCTCTTGCATGCGATGTTACGGCAGCTCGGTTTGAACGAAGGCGATTTGAAGTAGGTATTCGATGGTTGATCATCTGTATGCCTATCCGGCGCATTTTGAACCGCAGCCGGACGGCAGTTTTCTCGTCAGCTTCCCCGATTTACCCGAGGCGCTGACCGACGGCGCCGATCTCTCGGAGGCGCTGATAAATGCCTCGGACTGTCTCTCCGAGGCGCTCGCCGGGCGGATCAACCGCGACGAGGCCAT
>DASZOZ010000026.1:0-37106 GCA_035550515.1 Allostellaceae bacterium | reverse complement strand
CATAGATCATCCCGTTGATCGACGACGACCCGCCCAGCACCTTGCCGCGCGGATAGAGGATCGAGCGGTTGTTCACCCCCTCATCGGCCTCGGCGTAATACATCCAGGTCCATTTCTTATGGTCGAGCAGCTTGATGTAGCCGGCCGGGACATGGATCAGCGGGCTGGTGTCCTTGCCGCCCGCCTCGATCAGCAGCACCTTGACGCTCGGATCGGCCGACAAGCGATTGGCCAGCACGCACCCTGCCGACCCGGCCCCGACGATCACGTAATCCGCTTGCATCCTGTTCCTCCCTGAGGCCCCCGCCGAGTGGGGTTAACTAAGCCGCCAGCTTCCGCTGTTGCGACGCCTTGATCATCGCCGCGCCTTTTTCGGCGATCATGATGGTCGGGGCGTTGGTGTTGGTCGAGCTGACTGCCGGCATCACCGAGGCGTCGATCACGCGCAGCCCGTCGAGCCCGTGCACGCGGAGCCGGTCGTCGACCACGGCCGTCGTCTGCGGGCCCATCATGCACGAGCAGCTCGCGTGATAGACCGTCGAGCCGTTCCGCCGTGCGTAATCGAGCAGCTCGTCGTCGCTTTGCACCGACGGGCCGGGCACGTTTTCCTCGATGATATGCTTGGCGAGCGCCGGCGCGGCGAACAGCCGGCGCAGGAATTTGAGGCCGCCGACCATCGCCCGCTGATCGGTGGTGTCCGAGAGGTAGCGCGGGTTGATCGCCGGCTGCTGCCGCGGGTCGGGCGACTGCACCAGCACGTAGCCGCGCGACAAGGGCCGCATCTGCCATGGGCCGCCGGTGATGCCGGGCCGGTCGTCCAGCTTGCGGATGAGCCCGGGCTTGTAGCTGGCCGGCGCGAAGACGCACTGCACATCGGGAGTCGCCGATTCCGGCAGCACCTTGACCGACGCGGCGCAGAGCGAGGCGCCAAAGGTCATCATGCCGCGCCCGTGCATGAAGTACTTCCTGAGCTCATTGGCAAAGCCGATCCCGCGCGCGCGCTCGTTGAGGGTTTCGAGATCGCGGACATAGCAGGAGATGCGGGCGATGTAGTGGTCCTGGAAGTTCTGGCCGACTCCGGGCAGCGCGTGGCGCACCGCGATGCCGGCCTTCTGCAGCACCTCCGGCCGGCCCACCCCCGACAGCTGCAAGACATGCGGCGAGCCGATCGCGCCGGCGGAGAGGATCACCTCACGCGCCGCGTCGACGCGCTCCACACCCGACTGCCGCGAGAACTCGACCCCGGTCGCGCGGCTGCCGTCCAACAGCACCCGGTGCACCAGCGCGTTGGTGACGATCTGCAGGTTCGGCCGCTTCTTGGCGGGGCGCAGATAGGTCGCGGCGGCGCTGGCGCGGCGGCGCCCGCCGCGCGTCTGCTGGCACCAGCCGATCGAGTCGCCGGCGCCGCGCGGCAGGTTGTTGACGTCCGGCCGGAACTCGACGCCGAGTTCCTGGGCGGCGCGGATGATCGCGTGGCACGCCTCCGGCTGCTCGGTCATCGGCGAGGTGGTCAGGAAGCCGGTGCGGCTATGAATTTCAGCCTCTTCGCCGGTCCACCTCTCGGCGCGCTTGAAGAACGGCAGCACATCGTCCCAGCCCCAGCCGCGATTGCCGAGCTGCGCCCAGTGGTCGTAATCCTCCGGCTGGCTGCGGATGTAGATGAGGCCGTTGATCGACGACGAGCCGCCCAGCACCCGGCCCCGCGGATAGGCGATCGCGCGCCCGGCGGTGCCGGGATCGGCCTCGGCCTTGAAGCCCCAGGTCAGCTGCTTGTGGTCGAGCAGTTTCATGTAGCCGACCGGGATGTGAATGAGCGGGTTCCAGTCGCGCCCGCCGGCCTCGATGAGGATCACGCGCACGCTCGGGTCCTCGGTCAGCCGGTTGGCCAGCACGCACCCGGCCGAACCGGCGCCGACGATGACGTAATCTGCTTGCATTTTCGGCCTCCCCAACCCCCTCCCCGCTTGCAAGGGAGGGGACGCTCTTCATCGCCGCGTTAACCTTACTCCCTCCCCCGCTGGCAGGGGAGGGTTGGGGTGGGGCTAAGCCGCCAGCCGCTGTTTCGCCGCCGCGATCACCGCCGCGGCGCCTTTTTCCGCGATCATGATGGTCGGCGCGTTGGTGTTGGTCGAGGTGACCGTCGGCATCACCGAGGCGTCGATCACGCGCAGCCCCTCGATCCCGTGCACCCGCAGCTGGTCGTCGACCACCGCCATCGCGTCCGGCCCCATCTTGCAGGTGCAGGTGGCGTGGAACACGGTCGAGCCAGTCTGGCGCAGGTAGTGCAGCAGCTCGTCGTCGCTCTGCACGTCTGTGCCGGGCAGCATCTCGGCGACGCGGTAGGGGGCGAGCGCCGGCGCGGCGAACAGCCGACGCGCCGCGCGCAGCCCGCCGACCGCGCAGCGCCGGTCGGTCTCGTCCGACAGATAGCGCGGGTTGATCGCCGGATGGTCGTGCGGATCGTTCGAGCGCGCCTCGACATAACCGCGCGACAGCGGCCGCATCTGCCACATGCCGCCGGTCATGCCGGGCTTCGAATCGAGCTTGCGGATCGGCCCCGGCGCGAAGCTGGCGTTGGCGAACAGGATCTGCACATCGGGCGTCGCCGATTCCTCCAGCACCTTGACCGAGGCGCAGACCAGCGACGCCGCGTAGGTCAGCAGCCCCTGGCCGGCAAGCACGTAGCGCGCGAGCTCGCCCAGGAACGGCAGCCCGCGCGATTTCTCGTTGGCGGTCGGCACATCCTTCACCTCGACGGTGACGCGGGCGAGAAAATGGTCCTGCAGGTTCTTGCCGACACCGGGCAGCGCATGCACCACCGGCACGCCGATGCGCGCGAGATGGTCGGGGTCGCCGACGCCGGAGAGCTGCAAGATGTGCGGCGAGCCGATCGCGCCGCCGGAAAGGATGACCTCGCGCGCCGCGTTTGCGGTCTCGACCGTGCCGCCGCGCGAGAATTCGATGCCGGTTGCGCGCTTGCCGTCGAAGGTGACGCGGCGGACCATCGCATTGGTGACGACCTGCAGGTTCGGCCGCTTCAGCGCCGCGCGCAGATAGGTCCGCGCCGCGCTCTGCCGGCGCCGGCCGCGGCGGGTCTGTTGCACCCAGCCGATATTGTCGCCGGCGCCGGGCGGCAGGTGGTTCACGTCCTCCGCATATTTCAGACCGATCTGCGTGCCGGCCTCGATGATCTTGTGGCAGAGAAACGGCTTGTCGGCGGTGCTCGAGGTCAGCAGCGGCCCGTCCTTGCCGTGGAACTCGTCCTCGCCGCCTTCCCAGCTCTCGGCACGCTTGAAGTAGGGCAGCACGCCCTCCCAGTCCCAGCCGCGGTTGCCGAGCTGCCCCCAATGGTCGAAATCCTCGGGTTGGCCGCGGACATAGATCATCCCGTTGATCGACGACGACCCGCCCAGCACCTTGCCGCGCGGATAGAGGATCGAGCGGTTGTTCACCCCCTCATCGGCCTCGGCGTAGTACATCCAGGTCCATTTCTTGTGGTCGAGCAGCTTGATGTAGCCGGCCGGGACATGGATCAGCGGGCTGGTGTCCTTGCCGCCCGCCTCGATCAGCAGCACCTTGACGCCCGGATCGGCCGACAAGCGATTGGCCAGCACGCACCCCGCCGACCCGGCCCCGACGATCACGTAATCCGCTTGCATTCCGTTCCTCCCTGTGGCCCGGGGTAGAGGCAGCTAGGCCGCCAGCTTCTGCCGTTGCGACGCCTTGATCATCGCGGCGCCTTTCTCGGCGATCATGATGGTCGGGGCGTTGGTGTTGGTCGAGCTGACGGCGGGCATGATCGACGCGTCGATGACCCGCAAGCCCTCGATCCCGTAGACCTTGAGCTCGTCGTCGACGACGCACATCGCGTGGCGGCCCATCATGCAGGTGCAGGTCGCGTGATAGACCGTGTTGCCGTATTGCCGCGCATAATCGAGGATCTCCGCGTCGCTCTGCACCTGCGGCCCGGGCAGCGATTCCTCGCGCACGTATTGTCGCAAGGCCGACGCCTCGAACAGCTTGCGGATATAGCGGACGCCGCCCAACACCGCGCGCCGGTCGGTCTCGTCCGTCAGGTAGCGCGGGTTGATCGCCGGCGCGTCGCCCGGCCGGTTGGTCTTGGCCAGCACATAGCCGCGCGACAAGGGCCGCATCTGCCACATCCCGGCGGTCAGCCCCGGCTCGCGCTCGAGCTGGCCGACCGTGCCGTTGACAAAACTCCCCGGCGCGAACGAGCATTGGATGTCGGGGGTCGCCGATTCCGGCAGCACCTTGACCGACGCCGCCGCGAGCGAGGCGCTGTAGGTCAGCATGCCCTTGCCGGTGAGGACGTATTTGACCACCTCGCCGGCAAGCCCGAGACCCCGCGCGCGCTCGTTGGCGGTGGGCACGCCCTCGACCCGCCGGGTGACGCGCACGACGTAATGGTCCTGCATGTTCTTGCCGACGCCGGGCAGCTCGTGCACGAGCGGCACGCCGATCTTCTGCAAATGCTCGGGATCGCCGACACCGGACAGCTGCAAGAGATGCGGCGAGCCGACGGCGCCGGCGGAGAGGACCACCTCGCGCCCGGCGTCGGCGCGCTCGACCGGGCCGCCGTTGCGCTGATACTCGACCGCGACCGCCCGCTTGCCGTCGAAGACGATGCGATGCACCAGCGCCTTGGTGACGAGTTGGAGGTTCGGCCGCTTGAGCGCGGGCCGCAGATAGGTGCGGGCGGTGCTGGCGCGGAAGCGGCCGCCGCGCGTCTGCTGGCACCAGCCGATGCAGTCGTTGTGCATCCGGGTCAGGTCGTTGACGTCCTCGCGGTATTCGAGGCCCAGTTCGATACCGGCCCGGATCGCCGCCTCGACAATCGCCGGGCGGTTCATCTTCGAGGTGAAGAGCGGGCCTTCCTTGCCGCGCACCTCGCTGCCCTCGCCTTCCCAGCGCTCGGCCTTCTTGAAATACGGCAGCACGTCGTCCCAGCCCCAGCCGCGATTGCCGAGCTGCTGCCAGTGGTCGTAATCCTCGGGCTGGCCGCGGATGTAGATCAGCCCGTTGATCGACGACGAGCCGCCGATCACCCGGCCGCGCGGATAGAGGATGGCGCGGCCGTTGGTGCCGGTATCGGCCTCGGCATAGAAGCCCCAGGTGAGCGTCTTGTGGTCGAGCATCTTCATGAAGCCGGCCGGGATGTGGATCAGCGGGTTCCAGTCCTTCCCGCCCGCCTCGATCAGCAGGACCTTGACCGACGGATCTTCGCTCAGCCGATTGGCCAGCACGCACCCCGCCGAGCCGGCGCCGATGATCACGTAATCCGCTTGCATTGTCCGTTCCTTTCCACGCCGTCCGCGCCCCCAACCCGACATGATACTAGCGCAGCAAAACGGGATGAAAATCCGCTTCTTGTCCCATACTCTCATGCAGTCGGCAGGGAGCGCCGACAGGGAGTGCCCACAGGGAGCCGCCATGGACGCGACGATCGCCAAGCTCTACCGTTACCCGGTGAAGGGATTGTCGGCCGAACCGCTGGACCGCGTGTCGCTCGCGGTCGGGCAATGCCTGCCGCAGGACCGCCGCTTCGCGATCGCTTTGGGCTCGACGGAATTCGACCCGGCGCGGCCCGAATGGCTGCAAAAGACGCATTTCATCATGCTGATGCGCGATGCCGCGCTGGCCCGGCTGACGACGCGTTTCGATCCCGAGACCGGCATGTTGACGATCGTCGAGGCCGGCAACGTCGTCCTCCAGGCGTCGCTGAGCAAGGCCGACGGCCAGCGTCGGATCGGCCGGTTTTTCGACGATTTCCTCGGCGACGCGGTGGCGCGGCCGCTGCGCGTCGTCGAGGCGCCGGGCCATGCTTTCGCCGACGCCAGGCCGAAGCCCAACGCCTCGACCGGCAAATACGTCTCGTTGATCAACCTCGCGAGCCTGCGCGACCTGGAAAGCAGGCTCGGGCGCGCGGTCGAGCCGATCCGGTTTCGCGCCAACGTCTATTTCGACGGGCCCCCCGCCTGGACGGAGCAGGAGTGGATGGAGCGGCGCATCGCCGTCGGCGGCGCCCGGCTGCGGGTCATCGCGCCGATCACCCGCTGCGCCGCGACCGAGGTCAACCCGGAATCGGCCGAACGCGATATTCCCATGGTCCGCGAGCTGATGCGCCATTACGGGCACAACATCGTCGGCATCTATGCCGAGGTGGTCGCCGGCGGCGCGATCGCCGTTGGCGATCGCCTCGCGGTGGGCTGATCAGGCTTCGCCGGCCGCCGAAGTGTCGTGCCGCTGACCGGCGGACGTACTTGTCTCCGGCGCACCCGTATTTATCTATTCCGTACTCTTTGATGCGACGCATTTGACGCCCGCGGGATGAGCCGCGCGCCCGAGGCCTATGGTCCTCATCCGGTTAAGGAATTGCACGAAATGACCGAGGAAGCCGAGGCGCTGTTCGCGGTGTTGCGGCAGTCTGCCGACGAGGCGGTGGTGCCGGCGATCGAAACGCTGGTGCGCGACGCGCCCGACCGGGTGCTGTGCCGCATCAATGCGCTCAAATTCGCCGCCGAGCGGGAACTCGACGAAGAAGCCACGATCGCCGCGTTCCTGCATGCCGCGCGGCTGGGCATTTTCGAGCTGTCGTGGAACGTGGTGTGCCCCGGCTGCGGCGGCGTGCTCGGCGAGGGCAGCACGCTGAAGACGGTCGGCCACGACGAGTATGTCTGCGCGCTGTGCGCCAGCAATTACGAAGCCTCGCTCGACCAGATGGTCGAGGTGACGTTCACCGTCACCCGTCGGGTTCGCCGGATTGCCGCGCATGAGCCGAACGAACTGCCTTTCGCCGAGTATTTCCGCCAGGTGTTCTGGGCCTCGGCGATGGACCTGCCGGAGGATATCGAGCGCACGATCGGCGAGGTCACGCTCGACACGCTCGAATTGCCGGCGCACGAGAAGGCGCAACTGTCGCTGCAGTTGCCCGAGGAGTTCCTGATCGTCTTCGAGCCGGTGACGCACGCCGCGCAGTTTATCGAGGTCAAGGGCGAGCCGACCCGCGAACGGCAGAACCTGTCGGTGGTGTTCACCGGGCTGCGCGCCCCGACCACGACGATCGAGATGCGCCCCGGCCCGCTGCGGCTCAGCTTTGAGAACCGCACCGGCGAACGGGTGTTGCCGGGGCTGTGGGTCGCCGGCGACCGGCTGCACCACCTGCTCGATCTGCGCCACCCGTTCTTGTCGGCGAAGCGGCTGCTGACCAATCAGGTGTTCCGCGACCTCTACGGCACCGACACGCTCGATGCCGAGCAGCGCCTCAAGATCACCAGCCTGACCTTTCTGTTCACCGACCTCAAGGGCTCGACGGAACTCTACGAGCGGGTCGGCGACTTGGCGGCGTTCGACCTGGTGCGGGCGCATTTCCATGTGATGCACGAGATCGTCGCGGCCGAGACCGGGGCGATCGTCAAGACCATCGGCGACGCGGTGATGGCGACATTCCCCTCGCCCGACCGCGCCGTGGCGGCGGCGCTGCGCATGCGCGAGGCGATGGACCGGCTCAACACCGAACGCGGCAGCGAGGACCTGCTGTTGAAGATCGGCATTCACGAGGGCCCCTGCCTTGCGGTGGTGCTCAACGAGCGCCAGGATTTCTTCGGCCAGACCGTCAACATCGCCGCGCGGGTCCAGGGGTTGGCAACGTCGCAGGCGATCTGCGCCACCGGGCAGGTGATCGAGAACGCGCAGACCTCGTCGCTGCTCGCCGCGCGCGGTCTTATGCCGGTCGCCGAGCAGCGCGAGCTGCGCGGCATCACCGACGAATACGCGGTCTATGAGATCCCGTGACACCGCTCGCCCGCTCCGGCGATGACCTCTCGCAAAAGGCGTTTGCCCTTCCGACAGCCGCGGAGAGACCCATGCTCAAACTGGCCCTGTTCTTTTTTGTCGTGTCGATCATCGCGGCGCTGTTCGGGTTCACTGGCATCTCGGCGGCGACGGCAGGGATCGCGAAGATCCTGTTCTTCCTGTTCATCGTGTTTTTCCTGGTGTTCCTGATCGCCGGACTGCTGTTGGGGTCGGCGCTGTGGTAATGTCGCCGCACCGAACTCCGTCGAGGTTTGTCATGGCCGTCAGCAAATCCGAGGCCCCGCCGCGCGCGGTCACGCCGGTCGGCGTCAACCACCTTGTCCTCAATGTCCGCGACATCGAGGAGTCGCATCAATTCTGGACCGAGATCGTCGGCCTGCAGGAGGTCGGCCGGCTGAAGCCCGGTACCCCCGAGCGGCCGCGCCCGACCATGCGCTTTTACAGCGCCGATCATGCCGGCAAGCTCAACCACCACGACATCGCGCTGGTGGAGAACAAGGACCTGCCGCCGCGGCCCAAGGAATGGGCGATGTTCGGCACGCCGGTCGCGGTCAATCACATCGCGATCACCCTGCCCGGCCGCGACGCGTGGCTGCAGCAGCTGAAATTCATGCAGAGCCGCGGCGTCAAGTTCGAGCGCCGGGTCAATCACGGCATGACCCGCAGCGTCTATATCAGCGATCCCAACGGCTATGGCGTCGAACTGCTTTACGAGCTGCCGCGCGAGATGTGGGAGGACGATATCGACACCGCGCTCAATTGGGCCGAGAACCTGCCGACCGAAGGCGAGGCGGCGCTGGTCGACGAGATCGACAAGGCGCCGCGCTTCGGCCGGGGAGCCGGCCCGGGGGTTGGCCCGGGGGCAAAGCAGGCCGCCGAATAGCCCGCACGCATGCGTTTCGCCCCTCTCGTCGAGCGGGTCGCCGGCAGGGGGGTCGGGACCTGGGACACGCATATTCGCGCCCGCCGGATGATCGAAGCCGGCGAGGACGTGATCCTGCTGACCGTCGGCAACCCGGACCAGACGCCCGCCGCCAGGATGATCGATGCCACGGTCGCGGCGCTGCGCGGCGGCCGCACGCTCTACGCGCCGACCATCGGCTATCCGGCGCTGCGCAGCGCGATCGCGGCGCGCTGTGCGCAGCGCAGCGGCCGGCCCTGCACCGCCGACAACGTCGCCGTGGTGCCGGGCGCGCAGGGCGGGCTGTTCAGCGCGCTGAACTGCATCGCCGGCGCGGGCGACGAGGTGATCATCCCGGAGCCGATCTACGCGACCTATGAAGGCGTGGTCGGCGCGACAGGTGCGGCGATGGTGACGGTGCCGCTCGACGCCGGACGCGGCTTTCACCCCGACCTCGACGCCGTCGCCGCGGCGATCACCCCGCGCACCCGCGTCATCTGGATCAACACGCCGCACAACCCGACCGGCGCGGTGTTCACCGCGGCCGAGATGGCGGCGATCGCCGCGCTGTGCCGGCGGCACGATCTGTGGCTGATGTCGGACGAGGTCTATGAAGACCTCGCCTTCGCCCGGCCGCATGTCGGGGCCTGGTCGCTGCCGGACATGGCGGACCGGGCGATCGTCATCAACAGCCTGTCGAAATCGCACGCGGTGCCGGCCTTCCGCCTCGGCTGGATGATCGGCCCGCCGGCGCTGATCCAGCATGTCAGCAATTTGCTGCTCAGCGTGACCTACGGCAGCCCCGCTTTCCTGCAAGACGGCGCGCTCGCCGCGCTGTCGACCGACCTGCCCGAGGTCGCGACGCTGCACGAGGATTACCGCCGCCGTGCGGCGTTGCTGTGCCCGATCCTCGCGGAGGCGCCGCGATGCCGCGTCGTGCCGCCCGAAGGCGGGATGTTCGTGCTGCTCGACATCCGGCCGACCGGGCTCGGCGGCGAGGACTTCGCGCGAGGCCTGCTCGACGCGGAGCGCGTGGCGACGCTGCCCTGCGGCGGGTTCGGCGCCAGCGCCGAGGGCTATCTGCGCATCTGCCTCGGCACG
The DNA here is from genome assembly GCA_035550515.1 of Allostellaceae bacterium. GTDB lineage: Bacteria > Pseudomonadota > Alphaproteobacteria > ATCC43930 > CGMCC-115725 > DATARH01. The sequence continues at coordinate 27,271 of DASZOZ010000026.1, read as the reverse complement.
GCCGACGCCCGGCTCGCCGAAGCCGGCCACCGCATCGTCCGCTACACCCAAAGACTCGCGCAGCGGCCGTAACCGAAGGAGCGCTTTAACGCAAGCGACGCCGAGGCTCGACCGAGGCCGTCCGGGCAACTGGTCGCGACACCCAGCCGAAAATCCGGAAACTGAGAGAATTATCCGAAAAGATCGCGGTGCGTACCGATACGGATAAGGAGAACTTCGTCAGGCGTTACCTCATAGATCAGAAGCCAATCCGGCTCGATGTGGCATTCCAGGACACTCTTCCACTCGCCCGACAGCGGGTGCGAGTTGTAGCCTTCCGGCAACAGGCCCGTCTCTGCCAGGAGCTCGACGGCGAGGATCAGTTCCTCGATGTCTTTACCGCGCCTACGCTGTCGCCTGAGATCCCTGCGGAACTGCGCGTGCTCTGTGATCCGCCGCATCGGCACTATGACGATCGCGCTTTCCCAGCCCAGTCATCGACCGAATCGAATGTCTTGATATGGTCGCCGGTGCGTGCCTCGCGGATGGCTTGGCGTGTCCGGCGGTTTGGCACGGACAACGAAAAAGGAAGACCGTTCGTGAGCTTGACCTGCGTCAGGAACAGCGTAATCGCCTCGCTCGGTGTGAGGCCGATTTTTTTCAACACGGCCTCCGCGTCTCGCTTCAAACCAGGTTCAACCCTTGCGCGCACGGTTTCGGTTTTGGACATCACAAAATCTCGCTCCCTGTTGTAGCACATAGAGGCTACAGCCGAACGGTACAAGGCGTCCGAGGGATCGGTATCCGGCGACCGATCGGAGTGCGCCCCATCCCTGCGCCGGAGTGACCGATATCGGCGTACGCATGGCTGGGCGCACGGTCATGCCGAGATTACCGGCACGGGCGGTAATCCACATGCTATAGTTGCCGCACAACAATCGGTTGAACCGTGAATCGCATGAGGAGGAAATCCGATGGCGTATGACGTCTTGCTGAAGAACGGCCGGGTCATCGACGGCTCGGGGATGCCGGGTTTCCACGGCGATGTCGCGGTCAAGGACGGCAAGATCGCCGAGATCGGCAAGTTGTCGGGCGCCGCCGGCCAGGTGGTCGATGTCGGCGGCCAGGTCATCGCGCCGGGCTTTATCGACAACCACTGCCACTATGACGCCCAGGTCACCTGGGACCCGCTGTGCTCGTTCTCCTGCGACCACGGCGCGACCAGCGTGGTGATCGGCAACTGCTCGCTGTCGCTGGCGCCGGTCAAGAAGGGCAAGGCCGAACGGATGGCCGAGTTCCTCTCTTATGTCGAGGCGATCCCGATGGAGGTGCTCAACACCATCGAGGTCGATTGGGAGACCTTCCCGCAATACATGGACAAGCTCGACAAGAATCTCGGCGTCAATGTCGGCACGCTGATCGGCCATACCGCGGTACGCTATTACGTGATGGGCGACGCCTGCCAGACCCGCGCCGCGACCGATGCCGAGCTCCAGCAGATGAAAGACGTGGTGCGCGACGGCATGGAAGGCGGCGCCCTCGGCCTGTCGGTGTCGCGCAACCGCGGCCATTACGACCCGCAGGGCCTGCACATCCCGGCGCTGTGGGCCGACGAGAAGGAGATCTTCGCGCTTGCCGACGTGCTGCGCGAGATGGGCACCGGCATCATCCAGTCGGGCGGCGGCCGCGACGCCGAGATGAAGGACGGGCTGATGGCACGGCTCTCCGAAGCCACCGGGCGGCCGGTTGTCTACAACAATCTCGGCCAGTCGGTGCGCCGGCCGGGCGATTGGCAACGGCACATGGCGCGGGTCGACGAGACCTCGGCGCAGGGCATCCGCGCCTACCCGCTGGCCTCGCCCAACACGACGACGCAGACCTTCAACATGTCGAACACCCAGGTCTTCCGCGGCTCGCCGACCTGGCACCCGATCCTGCTCGCGACCAACGAAGAAAAGCTGCGCGCCTATGCCGACCCGGCGGTCCGCGCCAAGCTGCACGAGGAGATGGTCGAGTGGAAGGTCGAGATCCCGGGCAACACGATCTCGCGCGAATGGTACAAATACATCTGGGTCGAGGCGCCGAAGCTCGACAAGAACGCGGCGCTGAAGGGCCTCACCCTCGAACAACTCGCCAAGAAGACCGGCAAGGGCATCATCGACGCCTTCCTCGACCTGGTGGTCGAGGAGAAGCTCGAAACGGTCTTTATGCAGGCCGAGAACAACATCGACATCGACGCGATGCGGGCCATCCTCAACTACCCGAACGCCCTGATCGGCCTCTCCGACGGCGGCGCGCACGTGCAGTTCCACGGCGGCTACGGCTTCTCGACGCGGCTGCTCGGCGAATGGGTGCGCGAGAAGCAGGTCATGACACTGGAGAACGCGGTGCGCCGGCTGACCTTCGACTCCGCCTCGACGTTCGGGCTCTATGACCGCGGACTGCTGCGGCCGGGGATGGTCGCCGACATCACCGTGTTCGATCCGGACACCGTAAAGCCGCTGCCCGAGTTCGTCGTGCACGATTTCCCGGCGGGCGGCTGGCGCTACAAGGAACCGGCGCAGGGCGTCTACTGCACCTTCGTCAACGGCCGCATGCTGATGAAGGAAGGCAACCACACCGGCGACCTGCCGGGCCGGGTGCTGCGCAATTCGCACTACGCGGCCGTCCACGGCTGATCTCGCAGGCCCGGCAAAAGCCCTTCCGCCACCCGGCGGAAGGGCTTTTTGTTGCTCACGGCAGGAGTGGCCGGGTGGAACGTCACGTAGGTCCCGCCGTTTCCTCTCCACAAAGTTTTACGACTTCGAGGGAGACAGGCCATGGGCCGCGCCATTCTTCTTTGGCTGCTTGGCGTTCCGATTCCGATCATCATCCTGCTTGCGTTGTTCTGGCACTAGGAGGCGGCCATGGACACGGTTGTCGTCGAAGTGCCGCCGCAGACCGGCGCGGCGAGCGGCGGGCCATTCGCCTTGACCTCCGGCACGTCGTGGGGCGCGATCCTCGGCGGCGCGGCGGTCATCGGCGCGCTCGACCTGCTGCTGCTGGCGATCGGCGCCGGGTTCGGCCTGTCGACGGTCTCGCCCTGGCCCGGCGCGAGCGTCTCGGTCACCACGTTCACGCTGATGACGGCGATCTGGTTTATCGTCGTGCAGTGGATTTCGGCGGCGATCGGCGGTTATTTCGCCGGCCGGCTGCGCACCCGCTGGACCGGGCTCCATACCGACGAAGTCTATTTCCGCGACACCGCGCACGGCGTGATGGCATGGGCAGTCGCCGTGGTGCTGACCGCGGCGGTGCTGACCGGCGCCGCGACAATCCTCGCCGGCGGCGCCACGGCGGGCGCGTCGCAAGGGACCGGGCAAGCGAATGCGAGCAGCGGCGGGACCGACGCCTATCTGGTCGACACGCTGTTCCGCTCGAACCAGCCTGCCGCCGCAAACGGGATCGACCCAAAGCCCGAGGCGAGGCGAATTCTGGCCCGCGCGGCCGCCCCCGGAACCGAGGTCGGCAACGACGACAGGGCCTATCTCGCCCATCTCGTCGCCGTGCGGACCGGCATGGGCCAGGATGAAGCGCAGCGGCGGGTCGACGACACCATCACCCAGGCGCGCGCAGCCGCCGACAAGGCGCGCAAGGCGGCGATGCAGCTTGCGCTCTACACCGGCCTCTCGCTGCTGATCGGCGCGTTTATCGCCGGGGTTGCCGGCAAGATCGGCGGCAACCATCGCGACAACCTCGCGGCGGTATAGGCCGAATTCCGCGGCCGTCGCATCGGCAGGCGTCATGGCGCGACTTGCTTGCCCGCGAGATGACAGTGCAAACCGGCTGGAATCCGCCCTAAAATAACGGCTACCTACGGTTTCGGCTCGATCCGAGGAGGCCCGTCATGTCGCTGAACCAGCCGAATTTCGAGACGGCCTTCCGCCGCTCGCTGCACGACCATTGGCGGGCGTTTCTGATCGAGGGGATCATCCTGACGATCCTCGGCCTGGCGGCGATCGCCTTGCCGCCGATCGCCGGGCTGGCCGTGACGGTGGTGCTGGGCTGGCTGTTTCTGATCGGCGGCGTTGTCGGGCTGATCGCCACCTACAACCAGAAGAACGCCCCCGGCTTCTGGTGGGCGCTCATCTCCGCGGCGGTGTCGGTGCTGGCGGGCGGCATCCTGCTGGCGAACCCCGCCGCCGGCGTCGCGACGCTGACCTATGTATTGATCGCGTTCTTTGTGATCGACGGCATCCTGATCATCATCATGGCGTTCGAGCACCGGCGCGAACTCGTCGGCCGCTGGGAGTGGATGATGCTCGGCGGCGTGATGGATCTGGTGCTGGCCGGGATCATCATTGCCGGGCTGCCCGGGACGCTGGCCTGGGCGCTCGGGCTGCTGGTCGGCATCGATCTGCTGTTCGGCGGCATGACGCTGATCGCGATGGCGCTGTCAGCCCGCAATCTGGCGGCGTAAGCGGCGAAGCCGCCGGTTATCGCCACGGAGGCACGGAGACCACGGAGAGCAAAGAGCCTCCGTGCCCTCCGCGCCTCCGTGGTTAACAACGGGCTTCGCCCGATTTTCTTTCGCGTTGAGCCTTATTTCGCGGCGTCTTTCATCGCCGGGCCGCGGCCCTTGAAATGCGGGAACACTTCCGCGGCGACGATCTCGAACTGTTCGAGCATCATATCCTTGGGCGTGGTCAGCGGCGGCGACAGGCTCATCAGTTCCATGCCCGGATAGTCTTCCTCGATCTTCTTCAGCCGTTCGACCAGGTCTTGCGGGGTCCCGGCAAACCAGGAGCCGAGGTTGACATAATGCTCGACCCCCGGCACTCCGGCCGCATCCCAGCCGCCGCGCTTGGCGACCGCGGCGACCTGCGCCGGCGTCAAGCCGGGCACAAAACCCAACGGCGCGAACATCTTGGCATGCTCTTCATAAAGCGGCTTGAGAGCTTTGAGGGCCGCCTCCTTGGTCTTGCCGACCATGAAATGGATGCCGATCGTCAGGTTCTCGCCGAGCTTCCAGTTCTTGCCGGCGCGGTGCGCGGCATCCATGTAGCCCTGGATCGGACCGGCCTGCATCGTCGCCGCGCCGCCGCCGACCGCGCCCTTGATGTTGTGCCTGACCATGAAGTCGAGCCCGCGCGGGTTGGCGCTGACGATCGGCTGCCAGCATTCGACCGGCTGATTGACCGGGCGCGGCACGAGGCTCAGCTCTTTCAGGTCATAGCCGCGGTACGGCACGTTCGGCGGCAGCGTGTAGTGCCTGCCCTTGTGCGAGAAGGTCTCGTTGTTGAAGGCCTTCATGATGATCTCGACCTGTTCCTCGAACAGCTCGCGATTGGCCTCGCCGTCCATCATCGGCGCGCCGAAGGTCTCGACCTCGCGGGTGTGATAGCCGCGCCCGACGCCAAACACGGTGCGGCCCTTGGTGAGGATGTCGGCAACCGCGAAATCCTCGGCGAGGCGCAGCGGGTGCCACATCGGGGTGATGTTGAAGCCGCAGCCGATCTTGATGTTCCGGGTCACGTGGCACAGATGCACCGCCAGCATCAGGATGTTGGGGATGCACTCATACCCTTCGTACTGGAAGTGGTGCTCGGCCATCCACATCATGTCGTAGCCGAGCCGGTCCATCGTCTTGGCGATCGCCTCCGCCTTCTCGAACACACCGGCGAGCTGGTCGTTGGTAAAGCGCCGCTCGTTGGCGGGGGTCGCGTCCTGGCCGTGATCGGGAAAATCGATATGGCCGGCATAGACGGTGGTGAACTTGCTGATCGCCATGGGGGTGTCCTTTCCGGAATCAAGCCGTCATTGCGCGGAGCGTAGCGACGAAGCGATCTCGTGGGCAAGCCCGCCGGTCAATCCATCAGTTTCTGGAACAGATAGGTGAATTCGAGGGCGTTGCGCCGCGCGCGCTCCTTGAGGTTGGCGGCGGCGGCGTGGCCGCCGTCGATATTCTCGTAATACAGAAAAGGCAGCCCCATCGCCGCCATTTTCGCCGCCATCTTGCGCGCATGGCCGGGATGCACGCGGTCGTCCTTGGTCGAGGTCAGGAAGAACGGCTCGGGGTAGGCGACGCCCTGGCGCAGGTGATGGTACGGCGAGATGCGCGCGAGGAAGGGCGCCTCGGCCGGGTTGTCGGGGTCGCCGTACTCCGCCATCCACGATGCCCCGGCCAGCAATTTGTGGTAGCGCAGCATGTCCAGCAGCGGGACCTGGCACACCACCGCCCGAAACAGCTCCGGGCGCTGGGTCAGCATCACCCCCATCAGCAGCCCGCCATTCGAACCGCCCATGATGCCGAGCCGGCGCGGCGAGGTGATCCTGCGGCGGATCAGGTCTTCGGCGACGGCGATAAAGTCGTCATAGGCGCGCTGGCGGTGCTCCTTGAGCGCCGCCTGGTGCCAGTTGGGGCCGAACTCGCCGCCGCCGCGGATATTGGCCACGGCATAAACGCCGCCGGGTTCGATCCACAATTTCCCCAGCCCGCCGGAATAGGTCGGCGTCATCGACACCTGAAACCCGCCATAGCCGTAGAGCAAGGTCGGCGCGTTGCCGTCGAAGGCGAGATCGCGCGGCCGGACGACAAAATAGGGGATCGCCGTGCCGTCCGCCGATGTCGCCTCGAACTGCTCGACAACCGCCTGCGACGCGTCGAACCGCGCCGGCATCGACTTCACCGGCTCCGCGGTGCCGGCGGCCAGATCGGCGAGGTACAGCGTGTTGGGCAGCAGATAGCCGGCGACGTCGAGAAACGCCATGTCGTCGCGGTCGCTGACCGAGATGATCTGCACCGATGCGTTTTCGGGCAGCGGCAGCGGCTTCATCCGCCAGGCCTCGCCGTCAAAGCTGAAGGCGGCGGCGGTCCCGCGCACATTGCGGTAGATCGCCACCAGCAGCCGCGAGCGGGCGGCGGCGACGCCCTCGATGGTCTCGCGCGGTCCGGGCGTGTAGACCACTTTCGGCCGGACGCCGGCGATATCGGCGAGGCATTGGCCGAGGTCGAGCGACACCAGCGCCCCGGCCGGGTAGACCGCGCCGTCGCCCTGCCATTCCTCCTCCAGGCTGAACACCAGTTGCCCGGAGACAAACGCCTGCAGGCTCGCCTTGCCGGGCAGCGGCAGCTTGACCGGCCCGGCGCCGCTCAGCAGAAACCGTTCGCTGACGTAGAAATCGACCGCGCGCGTCATCACCACGCCGCGCACCGTGCCGTCCGGATCGCGCAGCACGCCGGCGCGCACGCTGACGTCGTCCGCCGTGCCGCGGAACACCTCCTCCGCGGTGTCGAGCGGCGCACCGCGCCGCCAGCGCTTGACGATGTACGGATAGCCGGACGCAGTCATCGTCCCCGGCCCCCAATCGCGCGCGACAAACAGCGTGTCGGCGTCGAGCCAGGTCGCGCTCTGCTTGCTCTCGGGCAGCACAAAGCCGCCGTCGACAAAGCGCCGCTCGACAAGGTCGAACTCGCGCAGGGTCGCGGCGTCCTTGCCGCCGTCCGAGAGGCCAATCATCGCCTGCCGATCCTCCGGCGGCAGGACCGAGGCGCCGGTCGCGACCCAGTTGCGCCCTTCGGCGGCGGCGAGCGCGTCGAGATCGTAGATCGTCTCCCATTGCGGCTCGGCGCTGCGATACGAGGCGAGCGTCGTGCGCCGCGACAAGCCGCGGACATGCGTGCCGTCCTGCCAGAAATTGCTGACGCCGTCGCCGAGGAACATCGGATAGGGAATGCGGTCCTCGGCGGTGATGATGGCGAGCGCGGTGTCGTAGAGGCGCCGGTAGCGCGGGTCGGCCTCGAGCCGTGCCAGGCTGCGCGCATTCTGCGCGCGCACCCAGTCGAGGGCCGTCTCGCCCTCGACATCCTCGAGCCAGAGAAAGGGGTCGGTATCTGTCATTGTCCACCGCCGGGCATGCTGGATGGGTTACGCGCTGAATGGCGAACGGCATGGATGATGACCTCATCCCGGGTCGCTTCGTAAAACACCAGGTACGGATATGGCGACACGACTATTCGCCTGATGCCGGGGCGATCGGTCCGGCGCCCGATTGCGGGTGCAGCGTCAACAGATTGAGGATTGCTTGAAGACGCTGTTGAACCCGTTGTGCCCCCTGGGGGGACCGCTCGGAAATATAGTCGAGGATATTGCTCAGATCGGCGAGCGCGGGACGGGTGTAGCGAAGTTTCACAGACCGTACTTGGCCCAGGCCGCGCGCACCTCTTCCTCCGTCGCGAACTCGCCCTGGGCGGCGGCGGTTGAGGCGGCGACCGCCGCCGCCTCAACCGCCGTCAGTGGCACCGGCTCGCCGTCAGCGCCGACTAGCTGTAGCAGGACGCACGCGATGTCGTCCTGCGCCTCCGGCGAGAGGCTCCGCGCGGCTTCAATCGCTCGATCGAGAAGGGCCGTCATCCGATGAAATTAGTGGTGTGGCATTTGGACATCAAGGAAGGTCGCGGTGCGGGTGGAGCACAAAGCCCGCCGGGCGCCCGGCGAGCCAGGCAGCTTCGCGCGGCGGCAGGGCCGGGTTCCACAGATTGGCGTCGAAGCGCCAGCCGTTGACCGCGTCGGCCTCGCGCGAGGCGACGAAGTTCATCGGCGCGACCATCTCCTCGGGCTCGACGAGGCGCGCCATCTTCCCCGCCTCGCTCAAGGCGCGCGCCTCCACCGCCATCCCGGGCGTGTTGGCGCCGGCGCCGGGGTTGACGATGTTGACCGTCATCCCGGTTCCCGCCGCGTCCTTGGCCCAGACCTCGGTCGCCATTTCGAGCGCCGCTTTTGACGCGCCGTAAGGGTGCGTGCCGATGCGGTTCATCGTGTCGAGCTTGGTGGTGACGTTGACGATGCGGCCCCAGCCGCGCTCGATCATCGCCGGCGCGACACGGCGCGCCAGCCGGTCGGCGGCGACGTAATTGGTGGTGATGACATTGTCGATGACCTCGTCATCGACCTGCCAGAAGCGCTGGATGCTGTCGCGCCGGAAACGTGCGGGATCGATATAGGTGAAGGTCAAGCCGGCGCTGTTGACCAGGATGTCGACCTTGCCGAACTGCTCACCGGCGGCGGCGACCACGCGGTCGCACTCGCCGGCCTGGCGGAGATCGGCGACCAGACAGCGGAAACGTCGGCCGAGCTGCAGCCTCTCGGCCTCGGCTTCGACCTCGGGGACATCGCCGGCGATATGGCCGACCGCAACCACCGAATGGCCCTCGCGCGCCAACCCCAGCGCCATCGCCTTGCCCAGGCCGCGCAGCCCCCCGGTCACCAGCGCGACACGGTTTTCGCGATCGTTCTCGGCCATGGGCTGCCTCCTTTAAAAAGGAATATTAGCGCAAAGGACGCGGGGGTTACGCGAAGGACGCAAAGGCTTTTTCTTGGCGCGAAGCGCCGATAAATTCACATGGAGGCACGGAGATTTTCGTCGCATGCCGTCTCCGTGCCTCCGTGGTGAATTCCGAAGCTCGCTACGCTCGCCGGTAGCCACCCTCGCCGCCATCGCGTCCTCCGCGCCGCCTATACCTGCGCCAGGCCCATCGGGTTGGCGCCGCCGAATTGCGGCATGATCTCCTCGGCGAACGTGCGCAGATGCGCGACCGAGGCGCCCGGTGCGGCAAACAGCACATTCTCGACCCCGCCCGCTTGCAGGCGCTTCAACTGGGCGACGATTTCTTCGGGCGTGCCGAGCAGCGGCGCATCGTCGAGCACAAAGGCGTCGGTATCGTCCTTGATGTGGTGGTAGCGCTCCGCGCCGGGACCGCGCGCCAGGTCGCCGATATTCTTCAGCACCTGGCGCCGGGTTTCGATCGCGTGCCGGCGCTCGGATTCCTTGCGGATGATCTGCAGGCCGCGCGTGACGCCGACCATCATCGGGTCGTAAGCCCGGCCGATCGCCCGGCATTCTTCGCGGAAAACCTTGACGCGCTCGATCACCAGATCGGTCGGCGCGATCTGGTCGAGCAGCAGGTTGTACCCCTCGCGGGCGGCGCGGCGGATCGATTCGGCGCTGCCGGCGCCGAGCCAAAAGGGCGGATGCGGCTGCTGGATCGGGCTCGGCTCGACGACCACGTTGTCATAGCTGTGCCACTTGCCCTTGTAGGAGAAGCGTTCGCCGCCGGACTTCCATGACCGGCGGATGACGTCCATCGCCTCGTCGAAGCGCTCGGTCGCTTCGTCCTGCGGCACGCAGAAGCCGGAAAATTCGTAGCTGCGGTAGCCCTTGCCGACGCCCAGGTCGAGCCGGCCGTTCGACAACAGGTCGAGCGTCGCCGCCTGCTCGGCGACGAGGATCGGATTGTGCCACGGCAGCACCACCACCGCGGTACCGAGACGGATGCGGTCGGTGCGCGCCGCGAGATAGCTGAGCAGGTTGAGGGACGCCGAAACCTGGCCAAATCCGGTGAAATGATGCTCGACGAGAAAGACGCTGGAAAAGCCGAGCTTTTCGGCCTCGACCACGTAATTGATAAAATCGTGATAGCCGTCGCTGTCGCCGGCCGGCCCGCCGCGCGCCCGCGCACCGCCAAAAAGCCCGAATTTCATGCCCGTACCTCGTCAGACTGGCGTTACCAATATAGGCAGCCGACGGCAGCCGGTCGAGGCAGGCGGCAGCCCGCGGTCAAGTTCCGGCCGGCGGCGCCGCGCGCTGTCCCGGCCACCGCGGAGCGGCCAGCATCGTCAGGAACTGCGCCAGCTTGGCGAAGACATTCGCCCGCGAAGGAAGCACGGACAGCATCGGCGGTTCGCGCGGCGCCTCGGCGGCGACGCGATCGCCGGGCGAGAAATAGGCGGTGATCCGCTCCTCGAGCGCCGGCGACAGTCGGGCGCTCAACCGCACCACCGTGGTCTGGGTGATCTCGGCTTGGGCGAAAAGGTCGTCGCGCCGCGGCACGGCCCGGCTCCGCGGATCGCGCAGCGCCCGGCGCCGGAGGTATTCGGGCAGCTCTACGCCCTGGGCGACCGCGCGCGCATTGAGCTTTACCAGTTCGCGCTGGTCGAACCAGACCCGCACGGCCACCCGCTTTTGCAGCTTCTTCGCACGCCGGCGCCGCGGTGCCGCCGGCACCGGCAGCGACGCCGGTTCGCCGCCGCTCGCCGCCGGCATCGGATCAAAGCCGACAAACTCGATGCCGGCCCCCACCTCGTCCATCGGGAACAGCCCATCCGTCATGGTGATGCTCGCTGTACGCCGCCTTGCCGTATCGTTACGGCGGCAGTCGCAGCGCAGGTCAAGTCAATCCGCCCGGAGGTCTATTTCGGCAAGCCTGTCACCGGCTTACGAGCACTTGCGAATGCTGCGCGGGCGACGGCCGGCACCGGAACGGACGGCCGATTCTCTTTGCCAAACCCGTCATCGACCCTGGGCTCCCGGGAGGCGCCGACGCAAAAGAGCGGACGCCAGTCGGCGCCCGCTCTTCCAGCCCGATCAAACGACGGCGTTAGTGTTGGCCGCCTTTGCGGCCGGCTGCCGCCGCTCGTTTCGGATCATTGGCGAAATTGCCGCCGCTGTGCTGGCCGCCCTTGCGGCCCGCCTCGGCGGCCCGTTCCGGATCGTTGGCGAAGTTGCCGCCGCTGTGCTGACCGCCTTTGTGGCCGGCCTGCGCGGCGCGCTCGCGATCCTCGGCAAAATTGCCGATGCCCCCGCGATGCTCAGCCATGGTACCTCCTCCGGCTGGTTGCTATTACTTGGCAACCGCCGGAAAACCGCTAAAGTTCCGAGAATAGAGCCGCCAGAACCACAACAAAACCTGACGGTAAAGAATAGATCCCGCGATCAACGCCGAGCTTTTTTCTGGCCGGAAGGAGACCCGACGGCGCAAGCTGCCGGCGCTGCTTGTCGCAAATTGAAATAAACGCCGGCGAACCGGGGCGAAACAGCGGCCGTATTCGGCATGCGTTAACCACTCTCGGCGATAAGGGAGGTGGTGGCCCAAACGCCACCGTGGCCCGTGGCAAGGAAGTGGTCGTTGGCGGCTCAACTCAGTCGCGTCTTGTTGCAGCTTGGCTACATCCCGCTGAGCGAAGTGCACCATTTGCTGACGCGGATCGGCGACCGCATGAGCCAAATCGACGAGCCGCTGGCGCGCGAATACGTCATCGACCCGTTCCCCGGCGGCATCGAGCAGAAAATCCACCGGATGTGCCAACGCCGCAAGGCGCTCTACGACAAGCTCGCCGAGGAAGAACTGCGCGCCGAGCAGGCGCGCATCGCCAACGGCGAAACCGAAGACGAAGACGACGGCAAAAGCGCCTAGCGGAACCGCGGCGCCACCTTCTCGAAAAACAGGGTCAGGCTCGCGGCGGCCATCTCGTGCGACATCGGGCCGAGGCGGAAAGTGCCGATGACGCCGCCGATGCCGAGCCGGTCGAGCGCCGCGACATCCTCGGCGACGCGCGCCGGCGCGCCGTGGATCAACCCTTCGCCGCGCGCCTTGCGAGCACCCGGCAAATCGTCACGCGGCACGATGCGCTGCCCCATCGCCGCGTAGCGGTTGCGCATCTCGGCGCGGGTTTGGGTCATCGTCTCGAATGCCGGGATGCCGATACGCGCGGCCTCGTCGTCGGTCTCCGCTACATAAAAGTTCCGCCACACCCAGCTCGCCTCGAGGTTGGCCGCGACCGCCGCCTCGCCGAAACCCGCCTCCAGCATCGTCCGGCGGTAGAGCTCGACACGCCGCGCGGTGGTTTCCAGCGACTGGACGTTCATCATCCATGGCTTGCCTTGGCGCGCCAGCTCGACCAGCGAATGGTCGGTCGACGAGCCGCGGATCACCGGCGGGTGCGGCCGGGTGTAGGGCCGCGGGCGCAGCATCGGCACCTGCACCTGCCAGAACCGGCCGCGGTGATCGACTTCACCCTCAGTCCAGGCCTTGACCATCAGCGCTTCGGCCTCGTCGAGCCGGTCCTGCGCCTCGTGATGATCGATCCCGAAACCGAGATAGTCATAGATGTTGAACGAGCTGCCGCGCCCCAGCCCGACGATCAGCCTGCCCTTCAGCAAATGATCGAGCAGCGCAAGCTGCTCGGCGAGGCGGATCGGGTGGTGCAGCGCGGTCTGGATCACCGCGAAACCCAGCGCGGCGCGCGGCAGCGCCGTCGCCAGCGCCCCCGCCAGCACCATCGGGTCGCCGTAAACCGCGATGCCGTCGAAATGGTGCTCGGCGAGCCATACGAGATCGGCGCCCAGCCGGTCGGCCAGCACCGCCTCGCGCACGGTTTCGTCGACCACCTGGCCGTCGCGTGCCGGATCCCGGCTGTCGGGAAAGAGGAACGTGCTGAACTTCACGGTGCGCCTCCCGCAGTGTCGCCGCCATCACCGTTCGATGCCGGCGACGATGTCAAGCGTCGCGCCGCAGCGCCGGCCTGCACCCAGCGGCCGAGCGTAGCGTAGACGTCGGCGGACGGGGTGAAGTCGATGCGCGGGTGGCGAAACGGCACCCAGTGAAAGCGCTCGCGAAACAGCGTTCCGGCATGCGGCGGCGCCGCGTAATCGTGCCGCGGCAGCGGCCGGTACGCCTCCTGCATCGTCCCGACATGGGCGAGATTGCCCCGCTCGGAGGCGTAGCGGGCCAGCGCGTGGCGCTTCAGCGCCTGCTCCTGGTCGTTGAGGTGCAGCTCGACGACACCGCCGCGGGCATCGGCAAACCGGTTCGCGCACACCCGGCCACCGGCATAGTTGTAGGCGGCAAATTCCCAGACCGGCAGCCGGCCGGCAAATCGGGCCGCGAGCGCGTTCGCGGCGTCATGGTCCTGATGCGCCCCTTCGAACGCGGTGACCCACAGGCAGTCGGCCGCCGTCTCGCCGAGCGCGCGCTCCACCGCCGCGGCCGCGGCGTCGAGTTGCGTCCGCAGGCAGCGCGAGGGGATGTCGAGAAACGCCAGCGGGTTCAGCGCCATCAACGCCGCCGCCGCTTCGGCCTCGGCCCGGCGACGCGCAAGGCGCGCGTCGTAGCGGAGGCGGTCCCAGCGCCACACCCGGTCGCGCGGCGGGACGCCGGTCGTCAGATAGAGCGCATGGATTTCGGCGCCGGCATGATGGGCGCGAAAGGCGGTGATCCCGCAGGCGACGATCTCGTCGTCCGGATGCGGCGCGAGTATCAGGATGCGCGACGGCGCGGTCAGCGGCGCGGCGCTCCCGATCGCCGGGCCGCGGCGGCGGCCCGCCACACCGGCAGCAGGTCCTCGGCGACCACCTCGGCCCAGCTCGGCACTGTAGCGTCGGTGTAGTCGCGGCCCAACACCCCGAGCCGGCGGCAGCGGTCCGGCGCGGCCGCGAACGCGGCGATCGCCGCCGCCCAGTCCCGCGGCGCGTCGCCGCGCAGCACCCGGACCGCGGGACAATCGGCCATCCGCGCGGCGACACCGCTGCCCGCCGCTAGCAGCGCCGGCACCCCGGAGGCCAGCGCCTCCACCGCGGCATTGCCCGATTCGTCGATCATCGAGGGAAACGCGAAGAGATCGACCGAGGCATAGACCCGCGCCAGCTCCGCCTGCGGCAGCACGCCGGGCAGCGTCACCGCGCTGCCGAGACGCGCCGCGAGCGCGTCACGCTCGTCGCCGGCGCCAACGCACAGCAGATGGACCGGCAGTCCCCGTGCACGCGCCAGCGCGATGACGGGCGCCAGCAGCGGCACGTTCTTGCCCTTGTTGAGCTTGCCGGCATACATCACGACAAAATGGCCGGCCGGCACGCCCAGCCGCGCCTCGAGCCACGCGCGGTCGCGCAGCGCCGGGCTGAACCGGGCGCGATCAAAGCCGCGGCGCAGCGACACCCCGCAATGCCAGCCACCGTCCGCCGCGCCGGCATAATCCGCCATCGCCAGCGTCACTTGCGCGAGATGGCGCTGCAGCCGCCGCTCCAGCAGCCGGCCGACCCGGATCGGCAGGCCGAGCCGCCGGCTCGTGAGGCGATAGAGCAACCCGTCGCCCAGCGCCCGGCCAAGCAGGCTGTCGACCGTGATCCGCGCGTATTCGGGGGTGTTGGTGTGGATCGAGCTGACCACCGGCACGCCGCTTTTCCTCGCGAACCCCGTCGCTGTGCGGGCATAGCAGAAGAACGCATCGGTCGTGTGGATGACGTCGTAATGCGGCAGCAGCCGCGCGAGCGGGCGATGCCAAAGCCCGAGATCGGTATGGTCGGGCACGCCGCGGATCAGCCGGCGGGTGCTCAACACCGGCGGCAGCAGCATGTAGCGCACATTCGGCGCCAGCTCGGCGCGACGCGGCGCGTCACGGTCGGGCGCATTGAAATGAACCGTCAGATCGAGCTCGTCGGAGAACTCGGTGGCGGCCTCGGCGATGCGCTCCCAGCATTTGACGTGCCCGCCGGCGTCGGCGGCGAGGGTGAGGTCGACCAGCACCCCGACCTTGAGCGGCGCGCGCCGCGGCAGGAACGCCGCAAAACCGGCCTTCGCGGTCCCCGGTACAAAACAGCTGTCGAGCACCACCCCTGCCATGCCCGCCGTCTCGTTCAGGTTTCGGAGTGCGGTAATTTATACGCAATTCGATAAGCGAACGTTGCGCGCGACAGGCAAAACGCCCCCTTGAAGCGTTCCGCGGCGGGGGAAATTGATCTAGTGTTCGGTCATCCGGCAACATGGCGAAGCCCGCCTCCAGCACAGAGGAAAGCCCATGATCGACCTGCATTACTGGCCGACCCCGAACGGCAAGAAGGTGACGATCCTGCTCGAGGAGCTCGGCGTCCCCTACAGGATCGTCCCCTGCAACATCCAGCGCGGCGACCAGTTCACGCCCGAATTCCTCAAGATGAACCCGAACCACCGCATGCCGGTCATGGTCGACCACGCACCCAAGGGCGGCGGGGCGCCGATCTCGGTGTTCGAGAGCGGCGCGATCATGATGTACCTGGCGGAAAAGGAAGGGAAATTCTGGCCGCAGGACGTGCGCGGCAAATACGCCGTCACCGAGTGGCTGATCTGGCAGATGGCGAACCAGGGACCCAAGCTCGGCGAGTGCGGGCATTTCCGCCGCCAAGGCCCGGAAGCCGGCGACCTGACCTACGCGATCACCCGCTTCACCGACGAAGCCAACCGCCTTTACGGGGTGCTGAACAACCGGCTCTATCGCAGCCAATACATTGCCGGCGACGCCTACACCATCGCCGACATGATCTGTTATCCGTGGACCGTGAACTGGAAGGGACAGGGCCAGGACATCGACGAGTTCAAGCACTTCAAGCGCTGGTTCGACGAGATGAGCGCCCGGCCGGCGGTGCAGCGCGGCCTGGCGGTCGGCGCCGACCTGCCGCCCGACCCGGCGACCCTGTCGGACGCGGAAAAGGCCGCGATCCGCAAGCGCATGTACAACCAGCGCGCCATCCCGGTGCCCGCGTAGTTTCTCGGATGAGCTCCCCGCCTCCGCCGCCGCAGCCCTTTGCGCGCGCCGTCCCCGAGGGCGATGACCGCGAGCGGCTGGTCTGCGTCGAATGCGGGTTCGTGCTGTACGACAACCCCAAGGTCGTCGTCGGTGCGGTGGCGCGGTGGGGCGACAAGATCCTGCTGTGCCGGCGGGCGATCAACCCGCGGCGAGGCTTCTGGACGCTGCCGGCGGGCTATCTCGAACTCAACGAGTCGACGCGCGCCGGCGCCGAGCGCGAAGCCTGGGAAGAGGCGCGCGCCAAGCTCGCGATCGAGACCTTGCTGGCGATCTACGACATCCCGCGCATCAGCCAGGTGCAGCTGATCTACCGCGCCCGGCTGATCGACGCGAACATCGAGGCGGGGCCGGAAAGTCTCGAAGTCGGCCTGTTCGGCTGGGACGAGATCCCGTGGGACGACCTGGCCTTCCCGTCGGTCCGCTGGGCCCTCGGCCACGAGCAGGACGTGCAGGCCGGCGGCGACCTGACCCCTCGCGGCAACCCCGACTAGCTGACGCTGGCCAGCGCGATCCCGATCGTGATGTAGGCGAGCGTCCCCAGCCCGATCGTCGCGACGGCGAGCAGTATCCCTTTCATGGTCGGCCCCTCATTGCCCGGCCCCCTTTTGGGGCGCCTTCCCCCGCCGCGCATTTGGGCGGGGAAATGGTTAAGAAATGATTCACTAAATCCGCTCTCGCGGTTGATCCGCGGGGCAAACAATTTGACCGGCGCTTGCGTTCCAGGCATGCGTCATAAGCCGGGCTTACCATCGCCGCATGCGTCCGGGGCGGGTAGGCAAGCCCCCGCCGCGTGTTACACTCCACCGCAGCGACTGCATGGGAGGATGGGCGATGGCGTATGATCTCTTGGTCAAGAACGGGTTGATCGTCGACGGATCGGGCATGCCGGCGTTCCGCGGCGATGTCGGCGTCAAGGACGGCAAGATCGCCGAGATCGGCAAGCTCTCCTCCCCCGCCGAGAAGACGATCGACGCCGACGGCCGTGCCGTCGCGCCCGGTTTTATCGACAATCACTGCCATTACGACGCCCAGGTCACCTGGGACCCGCTGTGCACCTTCTCGCCCGAGCACGGCGCGACGACGGTGATCTTCGGCAATTGCTCGCTGAGCCTCGCGCCGGTGCGCAAGGGGCATGAGGAGCGGCTCGCCGAATTCCTCTCCTATGTCGAGGCGATCCCGATGTCGGTCCTGAAGACCGTCGATTTCGACTGGGAGACGATCCCGCAATACATGGACCGGCTCGACCAGCGGCTCGGCATCAATGTCGGCAACCTGATCGGCCATACCGCGGTGCGCCATTACGTGATGGGCGACGACTGCCAGAAGGCCGGCGCCACCGAGGCGCAGATCAAGCAGATGCAGGATGTCGTGCGCAGCGGCATGGAAGCCGGCGCGCTCGGCCTGTCGGTGTCGCGCGAGAAGGGTCACTTCGACCCGCAGGGCGTGCCGATCCCGGCGCTATGGGCCGACGAGAAGGAGATTTTCGCGCTCGCCGACGTACTGCGCGACATGGGCACCGGCACGATCCAGGCCGGCGGCGGCCAGTATGTCGAGCTGAAGGACGGCATGATGCGCCGTCTCGCCGAGGCGTCGGGGCGCATGGTGGTCTACAACTCGCTGTCGCAGACGATGCGCCGCCCGGATGAGTGGAAGACGCATATGGCACGGGTCGACGAGACCGCGGCGCTGGGTATCCGCGCCTACCCGATGTGCTCGCCCAACCGGGTGACGCAGGACTTCACGATGAAGAACTCGCAGGTCTTCCGCGGCCTGCCGACCTGGCACCCGATCCTGCTGAAGCCCGACGACGAGAAGCTGCGCCTCTACGCCGACCCGGAAATCCGCGCCAAGCTGCATGAGGAAGCCGTCGTCAACAAGCCGGACAGCGCGGTCGGCATCTCCAAGACCTGGTGGAACTACATCTGGGTCAACGAGCCGACGCTCGAAAAGAACAAGTGGATGCAGTTCAAGAACATCGGCGAGATCGCCGAGGCGCAGGGCAAGCGGGTGATCGACGCGTTCCTCGACCTGGTCGTCGAGGAGAAGCTCGAAACCCGCTTCCTGCAGGCCGAGAACAACATCGACGACGCGGCGCTGAAGCAGATCCTGACCTACCCGAACGCGGTGATCGGGCTCGGCGACGGCGGGGCGCACGTCCAGTTCCACGGCGGCTACGGCTACCTCACCAAGCTGCTCGGCGAGTGGGTGCGCGAAAAGCAGGCGATGACCCTCGAGCAGGGGGTGCGCCGGCTGACCTTCGAGAGCGCCTCGACCTTCGGCATCTACGATCGCGGCCTGCTGCGCCCCGGCATGAAGGCCGACATCACCATGTTCGACCCCGCAACCGTCAAATGCGGCAAGGAGACCGTGGTGCGCGACTTCCCGGCGGGCGGCTGGCGCATCAAGGAATCGGCCGAGGGCATCTTCGGCACGATCGTCAACGGCCAGGTGCTCTACGAGGACGGCAAGCACACCGGCGCCCTCCCCGGCCGCGTGCTGCGCAATTCGTATTACGAGCAGAACCGCCGCAGCAACGCGTAAAAGCTCACCTCAACCTGCGCCCTTCCCCCGTCGGGGAAGGGATCGATCTCATCCCTCTCCCGCCCGGCGGGAGAGGGATTTTCTTTCGGCTATACGCGCGACGCGCCGCCAAGCCGGTATAAAAATCAAGATCAAAGCAGGAGGAAACCATGTGGCCGAAGAATGCGCTGACCGAGCGGCTGAACCTGAAATGGCCGATCCTGCAGGCGCCGATGGGCAGCGCCAGCACACCCGCCCTCGCCGCGGCGGTGACCAATGCGGGCGGGCTCGGCGGGCTCGGCATGTGGAACCGCACCGCTGAGCAGGCGGCGCGCCGCATCGCGGGGTTTCGCCAGCAAAGCGGCGGCAGCGTCAACGTCAACTACCCGATCTGGCCCGATCCGCGTTGCGCGCCGGAGGTCACCGAGGCGATGCGCCGGCACCTGCAATCGCAGTACGACGCCTTCGGCCTGGGCGCGGTGCCCGATCCGCAGGGCGGGGTCAGCGATGTCGGGCCGGATCACGTCGCGCTCCTCCTCGACACCAGGCCGGAAGTCGTCAGCTTCCATTTCGGCATGCCCGAGCCGGAGGTGATGCAGGCCCTCAAAGCCGCCGGGGCTTTTCTCATGTCGAGCGCGACGACCGTGCGCGAGGCGCGGATGCTGGAGGCGGCCGGCTGCGATGCGATCATTGCGCAAGGCACCGAGGCCGGCGGTCATCGCGCGACCTTTACCGGCGTCGCGATCGGCAGCCAGCCCGGCCTGTTCGCGCTGCTGCCACAGATCGTCGATGCGGTCGATGTGCCGGTGATCGCCGCCGGCGGGATCGCGGACGGCCGGACCGCGGCCGCCGCCTTCATGCTCGGCGCCAGCGCCGTGCAGCTCGGCACGGCCTTTCTGCTGTGCGACGAGGCCGAGGTGCGGGACGCGCATCGCGCGGCCCTTGCCAATGCGGACGATTCCTGCACCGTCGTCACCGAGGTGATCAGCGGCCGGCCTTGCCGCTATATCCGCAACGCGATGATCGACGATCTCGTCGAATCCGGGGTGCAGCCGCTCCCGGTCCCGGCGCAGCAGACCTTGACCCAGCCGCTCGCCGCCGCCGGCAAGGCCGACTGGACGGCGCTGACGTCGGGCCAGTCGGCGGCGCTGGCGAAAGCGACGAACGCCGCCGAACTCATGGAGCGCCTCGCCGCCGAGACGGCGCAGCGGCTGCGGGCGTTCGCGTGACGCCCCTCACCGGGTGACGGTCAGTTCGGGACCCAGCTCACGGCGCGGATTTCGGTGAATTCGCGCGGCAGCTTCTGCCACGAATCGCCGGCGTTTTCGGTGGCGTAGAGCTCGCCGTAATGGCTGCAGGCGACGATGCGGTCGGGCGCCGCGGGATGCGTCGCGAACGACCAGATCGGCGAGTTGGGCGCGACCGGCAGCGTGAGCATCTCCCAGCGGTTGCCGCCGTCGGTCGAGCGGTGGATGCCGCCGGCACAGCCGACCGCGCCGTCGCCGCTGGCGACAAACAAGGTGTTCGGGTCGCCGATCTTCTGGGTCAGCGCCCGGCAATACGGCAGCTTGAACCGGCCGTTGATGCCGAGCGGGATCCAGTGCTCGCCGGCATCGCTGGTGGCGAAAATCTCACGCGGCGTCGTGGTCAGCACCTTGACCCCGCCGTTGACGTTGACCGTCACGTCGTGGATGTCGGGGTCGGGCACGCCCTCGGCGATGCGCGTCCAGGTGTCGCCGCCGTCGAGGCTGCGCCGCACCCCGTCGACCTCGACCCCGGCCCAGACATGCCTGGGGTTCGCCGGGTCGACGACCAGCGCGGTGACCCGCGGGATGCGGACATTGGGGCATTCCTCGGCCATGTCGACCGGCAGCTTCTGCCAGCTCTCGCCGCCGTCCCGGGAGCGGAACAGCGCCGCCGGCCGGGTGCCGGCAAAGATGACGGCGGGGTTGGCGGGATCGACCGCGATCTTCCACACCTCGATCCCGTTCATCGGCGAATCGAGCCGGGTGAAGCTCTGGCCGCCGTCGGTGCTCTTGTGGATACCGTCATCGGCGCCGGCGAAGAGGGTGCCCGGCTCCGTCGGGTGCACGGTGAGGCCGTAGACGCGGCTCTCGCTCCACAACCCGCCGTCATTGGCGATGCGCTTCCAGCTGTCGCCGCTATCGGCGCTGCGCCACAACCCGCTGCCGATCGTGCCGATGCAGATCGAATAAGACATGGACGCCTCCCTGTTCGCTGTATGCCGGACGCACCGGCGCTGTTTTTTGCAATCAGTACCCCTCCCACCCCGTGTGCGAGATGTCGATCACCACGCCGTCGGGGCCGGACCATTTCATCTCGAAATTGGCATGCCCGCCGGCCGCCATGGTGTGGTCGACGCCGTCCTTGTGGGTGAGCTGCGTCGCCTCGGCTTTTTTCAGCACGTGCGTCGCCTCGTCGAGATCGTCGACCTCGAAGCCGAAATGATGGATGCCCTCGAAATTCTCGCCATGCGCGCCGACATCGGCCGAGCGATTGTCCTTCAGATTGAGGACGGCGAGATTGATGTGGCCGTCGGTGAGAAACACCGCGCCGTTCGGGCTGCGGCGGACTTCCTTGAGGCCGAAGGCTTCCTTGTAGAACAAGGCGGTCTTGGCGGGGTCTTTGGTGGTCAGCGCGATGTGGCGGATGCGGGCCATGATTTCCTCCCGTCTCGATAGGTGACGCGGAAAGCCGCTGTTCAGCTTAAGTCCGGCGGGAACGGTTGTCACTCGCCGCGAGGGCAAACCAGCGCTAGAGTTTCACCAGGCAATCCGGGAGGAAGGACATGGCACGCGACGGCTATCTGATCCTCGACAGCGATCTGCACATGATGGAACCGGGCGACCTCTGGGCCCGCTATCTCGACGCCCCCTACGACAAGAACCCGCCGAGCTTTTTCGGCGGCCAGCGCGAGCAGCTCAAGGAAACCACGGAAGACAAGGCCAACACCGACTCGATCATGGGCATGGAGGTGCAAGGACTGGCGATCCCCGCGCACAACATGCAGCGGGGCGCCACCGTTTCCAGCCGCGAGCTGCGCCGGCGCAGCCGGGCGCGGCACCCGCATTTCAACGTCGCGCGCGCCAATGGCTACGACGCGCCGTCGACCCTCACGGCGATGGATATCGAAGGCATCGACATCGCGGTGATGTACGGCACGCGCGGCCGGCAGATCCTCTGCCACGACGACCTCGCGCCGGACTACGCCGCGGCGCTCGCGCGGGCCTACAACAACTGGGCGGCCGATTACTGCAAGACCGACCCGGCGCGGCTCAAATTCGCCGCACAGGTGGCGATGCACGATGTAACGCGCGCGGTCGATGAGGCGAAACGGTCGGTCAACGAGCTGGGCGCCGTCGCGGTGATCGGCACGCCGAACCCGGTCAACGGCCAGCACCTGCATGACGACGCGGTCGAGCCGCTCTGGGATGCGCTCGAACAACTGAACGTGCCGATCGGCTTCCATCCGACCGGCAACACCGCGCTCAAGGACGATGCCGGCCGGCGCTATGTCGGGCACGCCAATTTCCATCCGATCGCCCATGCGATCCGCAACCCGGTCGAGCTGATGGGGGCGATCGCCTCGCTGACCACCGGCGGGGTCTTGGAGCGGCACCCGAAGCTGCGCGCCGCCTTCCTTGAAGGCACCGCCGGCTGGCTGCCGTGGTGGCTGTGGCGGTTGGACGACCAGTGGGAGAAGTTCGGCCCCGGCTGCGAGCGCCAGCTCAGCATGCCGCCGAGCGCGTATTTCAAGCGGCAATGCTACATCGCGCTCGATGTCGACGAGGAACCGGCGGTGCATGCGGTCAACGACATGGGCGCCGACTATTTTGTCGTATCGAGCGACTACCCGCACTCCGACGGCGCGTTTCCCGAAGCAACGTCGCAATTCCTCGGGCTGCCGCTCAGCGACGAGCAGCGCCGCAAGATCCTGTGGGACAATTGCGCCCGGCTCTACGGGATCGCCACGCCGGCGCAGCCGCTGACGCGCGACGTAACGCAAGTCTCGGCGGCGGAGTAGCGCCCTCACCCCCACCCTAACCCTCCCCCATCGAGGGGGAGGGGATGAGAGACACTGCCTGCTTCACCCTCCTCCTCGATGGGGGAGGGCCGGGGTGGGGGTGATGCGGTCAGGCCGGAAACGACAGGAAACACTTGTCCGAGGCGAGGACGTAGGTCTCCATGTAGTCCTGGATGACCGGCTTTGGCTTGTCGAGCGCTTCCATCGCGCCGATCAGGCACATCCAGTTGAGCATTTCGTGCTGGCCGGAGAACTCCATCTCGTCCAGCGACCGCTTGCGCCAGGTGGCGTAATCGGCGCGGCTGACCGCGTCGAACAGGATGCGGTCGCCTTCGTGGTCGGGCCACAGATAGCCGTTCTTGGGCGACAGGAACGCATGCGACCAGGAGGACGACGCGATCAGCGCCACGCGATAAGGCGACTTGGCCAGCACCTCGGCCAGCCTGGCGCCGACCTCCATGCAGCGCCAGGGATGCGGCGATGACGGGTCCTCGCCCTCCTCCGCCGGGCGCGGCGGCGCGAACAGATGCCCGAGCCCGCCCTTGGCGTAGATCAGGTTGCGGCCGTAGCAGTTGACCGCAAGCGGCACCACCGGATAGGGGAAACCCTTCCGGTCCCAATCCATGTAGAGGAACGTGTTGGTAAAGGCGTGCGCCATCGGGTGGTGCAGCGGCTTGTAGGCATAGGCCATGTCGACCCCGGCCTCGATGAGACCGGTCGTCATGTATTTCGCCGCCTCGCGGTGGCCCTTCAGGTGCAGCGTCCAGTCGGCCGCTTCACCCCAGCGATTGGGCTTGCCCTTGCCGTTGGAGCCGTTGGCGACCGCCCAGGGCTGCAGCTCGAACTCGTCGTCATAGCCCAACGTGCAGAATGCTGGGACGATGTCTTCCTTGAAGTTCTCGTACTGGTCGTCGCCGAACACCACGACGAAATCCGGGTTGAAGTCGTCGAGGGCTTTGCGGATCGCGCGGAAATCGTTGCCGAACCGCTCGCCGCAGCGATTGGCGGCAGCGAGGCCGTCGTCGTTGCCCAGCTCGTCCAGCATCTCCTTGGGCCAGTTCGCCGGGTCCTTGGTCTCGGCGGTGACGTTCGGCGCTTCGAGCGTGCGCTTGAAGACCGTGGTCAGCCCTTCATTGGGCAGGCACAGCGTCGGCCAGTGGGTGACGCCCAGCCCGAGAATTTCCGCCATCTCCCGTTCCTCCGTTCCTTGCGATCCCGTCAATACTGGCCGCGCGGTTCGAGGCCGAAGGCGTGCTGGCCGTACATCGTGCCGACCGCGTCCCAGTTGAGACTCACATGCCGGGCGACGGCGTTGGCATCGCGCCAGGCCCGCTGCACCGGGTTCGACAGCAGCAGCCCGTAACCGCCGGTCGAAGCGTTGAGCGCCTCGACCGCCTGCACCGCGAGCCGGGTGACATAAGCCTGGTCGCGACGGCAGCGGATGCGGTCGGCGATGGTGATCTCCTCGCCGGCGAGGAGCTTCCCGGTCATCGCCCGCATGTCGGTGAGGAGGATCAGCTCGGCCGCCTCGACATGCGACGCGGCCTCCGCGTAGCGGAGCTGGATCGTCGCGAACTCGACCATCGGCAGCTGGCCGCCGGCAAGCGCGCCGCGGGTCTTGCGGCCCGCCGTCATCTCCCGATAGGCGTCGAGCGCGCCGCGCGCCGCGCCCACCGCGGTGGAGGCCAGCATCGATGCGCCGTGGATCAACAGCGGCATCTTGTAGAGCGGGCTCTTGTGGTACCGGCCGCCGGGCGTGGTGCCGGCGCGGGCATCGGCGAACATCAGGACGCGATGCGCCGGGACGAACACGTCCTGCGCCGCGATGTCCTTGCTGCCGGTGCCGGCAAGGCCGTTGACGAACCAGGTGTCGATGATCTCGACATCGCCGATCGGCAGCAGAAAGAACGCGCCGTCCGGCCGGGCGCCGTCGCGCGTGATCAAGCCGCCGAGATAGATCCAGCTCGCATGGTCGCAGCCGCTGGCGAACGACCAGCGGCCGGTGAGCCGGTAGCCGCCCGCGACCGGCAGCGCGCTGCCGGTCGGCGCGAAGGCGGCGCAGGCGAAGGGGTCGGGCTGGTCGCCGCCCCACACCTCGCGCTGCGCCTCGACCGGGAAATGCGCGATCGAGCGGCCGTTCGACACCGCGCCGTTGACCGACCAGCCGGTCGAGGCGCAGGCCGCGGAAATCGTCATCGCGATCCGCAGCGCCGTCTCGCCGTCATGCTCGAAGCCGCCGAATTCCTTCGGCCGGCAAGTGCGCAGCAATTCGGCGTCGCGGATCTTCTCGATGATGTGCGGGAAGACGTCGCGGTTCTGCTCGGTCGCCTCGGCCAGCTCGCGGATTTCCGGCGCCAGCGCGCGCGCCCGCGCGACCAGTTCGTCGGGTGACGGGATGCTGAGGCGGCGGATCGCGGCGGTGGTCATTTTTGCGCCGGACCTCCCTGGCGCGCACGGCGAGGCCGGGGCAGAATGCGCCTCGGGTGGGGACGAGACAATTGAAAACCGGCTGAAGGGGCACGGCATGGCATTGCGCGCGCAACGGGGCGTCGTCGTCGGCGCGATGGTGGGGCTCGGGCTGTGGCATGGCGGCGCGGCCAGCGCACAGCAGGCTGCGCTGCAGCCGATCTCGACCGCCGAATGCCAGCAATTCGCGACAAAGGTGCAAACCGCGACCGGCTTTGCGATGCGCGCCGGGGAGGACGATTTCACCGACCTGACCGACGGCAGCGAAGGCCGTGCCTGTCACATCCAGGGAAGCGCGTCGGACCAGACCTACGCCGCGCCCGGCGATCTGGTCGCCAAGATCGCCGCGGCTTTTCCCGAATGGCGCAACGACCCGAACCGCGACGCCGACGGACCGGGCGGCGCCGAGAAGGGCTACGTCAACGGCAACCGCATCGCGACGATCGAGGTGAGCTGGGAGCCCGGCCCCGGCGTCTCCTGCTCCGACAAGGAGCCGCTCTCCGCCTGCAAGATACGGCCGCAACAGAAATTGTGGACGGCGATCATCGACATCGTGGTGAAGGGCGGGACGTAGACTTGCGACCACCCGCGTAAATGACTATCATAACCATGATAGTCATTTACGCGGGTAGTTTTCGATGGATGGCGACTGGACCGTGGCCACGGCCAAGGCGCATCTCAGCGAGGTGATGAACCGGGCCATGTCGGAGGGACCGCAAACGATCACCCGCAACGGCCGGAAGGCCGTTGTCGTCGTCTCCGCGGAGGAATGGGAGAAAAAAACCAAACGCAAGGGCACGCTTGTCGAGTTTTTCGCGAATTCGCCGCTGCGAGGGTCGGGACTGGATATCGAGCGCATCAAAGGCCGTATGCGACCGGTCGACCTATGAGCTTTTTGCTCGACACGAACGTCGTTTCGGAGTGGCACAAGCCGCAGCCGGATCCAGGAGCCGCCGCTTGGCTTGTGGATAACGACGAAGATCGAATGTTTCTCAGTGTCGTGACGCTCGCGGAGCTTCGCTACGGGGCGAGCCGGCTGCCGCGCAGCCGGCGTCGCGAGTTGCTCGACCATTGGATCGATTTTGACCTTCGCAATCGGTTCGCCGAGAGAATCATTCCACTCGATGAGGAAATCGGCCTCGTCTGCGGCGAAATACTGGCCGAGCGGGATGCGATCGGCAGACCAATGGAAATCATGGACGCGTTCATTGCGGCAACGGCGCGAACCATAGGTCTCAGCCTTGTTACCCGAAATGAGGGGGACTTTGCCGGAACCGTGTCGGACATCATCAATCCTTGGGCAGGCTAAGCCGCCGCTTGCCGGATCGCGCGCCAGATCACCTCGGGCGTCGCCGGCATCGCCAGTTCCTTGACGCCGAGCGGCTTCAGCGCGTCGATCAGCGCGTTGCCGACCGCCGGCATCGCGCCGACCGCGCCGGCCTCCCCTGCCCCCTTGACGCCGAGCGGATTGGTCTTCGTCGGAACCGGATTGCTCTCGCAATGGATGGGGCAAAAATTGTCGGCGCGCGGCATCGCGTAGTCCATGAACGAGCCGGTGACCAACTGCCCCGATTCGGGATCGAAGCGGATGTCTTCGAGCAGGATCTGGCCGAGCCCCTGGGCGATGCCGCCGATGATCTGGCCTTCGAGCAGCAGCGGGTTCATCACCGTGCCGACATCGTCGACGACGCTGTAGCGGCAGATTTCGACCGTGCCGGTCTCGGGATCGACCTCGAGCTCGCAGATGTGGCAGCCGTTGGGGAAATTCTGGTCGCCGGCGGCGTAGGACGCCTGCGAGATCAGCCCCGGCTCCATCCCGGACGGCAGCTTGCGCGGCTCCCAGGCTGCCGCGGCGATCTCGGCCAAGGACAGCGCGCGGTCGGTGCCG
>DASZOZ010000025.1:0-22926 GCA_035550515.1 Allostellaceae bacterium | reverse complement strand
TGCGCGACGAGGTCGAGGCCGCCAAGGCGGACGAGGAAGAGGAACAGCGCGAGGAAGAGCGGTCCCGGCGCAATACGCGCCGCCGCGGCGGACGCGGCCGGGCGAAGGCCAGGGCGC
Source organism: Allostellaceae bacterium (assembly GCA_035550515.1). GTDB lineage: Bacteria > Pseudomonadota > Alphaproteobacteria > ATCC43930 > CGMCC-115725 > DATARH01. The sequence goes on along the minus strand of DASZOZ010000025.1, from coordinate 22,809 downwards.
ACGCTGTCGACGAAGAGAGCCCGGCATCGCAAGAAGCAGCGCATGATGCGGAAGACGAGGGCGGAAGCGCCCCGGAAAACGATGCGGCGGATGCCAATGGCGAGGACGGCGAGGCGCAGCCGGCAACGCTTGCCGAAAGCGTCGAAGCCGATGTGATCTCCGAACCGGTGGAGAATGGCGAGCCGGACGGGAACGGCGACAGGGAGGAAAACGGGGTCGAACAGGTCGGCAGCGAGGACGCTCTCGAAGAGGCCCAGACGCGCCGTCGCACGCCACGCCGCCAGTACAAGATCCAGGAGGTCATCAAGCGGCGCCAGATCATGCTGGTGCAGGTCGCCAAGGAAGAGCGCGGCAACAAGGGGGCGGCGCTGACCACCTACCTGTCGCTTGCCGGCCGCTATTGCGTGCTGATGCCCAATACCGCGCGCGGCGGCGGCGTGTCGCGCAAGATCACCAGCGTCGCCGATCGCCGCCGGCTCAAGGAGATCCTCGAAGACCTCGACATCCCGGACGGGATGGGGGTGATCGTCCGGACCGCCGGGTCGGAGCGTTCGAAGGCCGAGATCAAGCGCGACTACGAATACCTGATGCGGCTGTGGAGCGAGATCCGCGAGCTGACGCTCAAATCGACCGCGCCGGCGCTGATCCATGAGGAAGGCAACCTGATCAAGCGGTCGATCCGCGATCTCTATACCCGCGACATCGACGAGGTGATCGTCGAAGGGGACGAGGGGTACAAAACCGCCAAGGCCTTTATGCGCATGCTGATGCCGAGCCATGCGCGCCGCGTGCAGGCCTATCGCGACCCGCAGATCGGACTGTTCCACCGCTTACAGGTCGAAAGCCAGATCGATGCGGCGCACTCGCCGATCGCGCAATTGCGCTCGGGCGGCTACATCGTGCTCAACCAGACCGAGGCGCTGGTCTCGATCGACGTCAATTCCGGCCGGGCGACCCGCGAGCGCAACATCGAAGAGACCGCGCTGCGCACCAATCTCGAAGCCGCGGACGAAATCGCGCGCCAGTTGCGGCTGCGCGATCTCGCCGGGCTGATCGTGATCGACTTCATCGACATGGAGGAGCATCGCCACAACGCGGCGGTCGAGCGGCGGCTCAAGGAGGCGCTGAAAAACGACCGCGCGCGCATCCAGGTCGGGCGAATCAGCGCTTTCGGCCTGATGGAGATGTCGCGCCAGCGGCTGCGACCGTCCCTGGCGGAAGCCTCGACCCAGCCCTGTCCGCACTGCGGCGGCACCGGGTTTATCCGCTCGACCGAATCGACCGCGCTTTACGTCCTGCGGTCGATCGAAGAGGAAGGGGCGCGCGCCCGCTCGGCGGAAATCTGCGTCTACGTGCCGACCAACGTCGCGCTCTACATCCTCAATCAGAAGCGGATTTCGCTGTCGCAGATCGAGGCGCGGTACGGGCTTCGGGTCGTGGTCGGGCGCGACGATACGCTGATCCCGCCGAATTTCCGCCTCGAACGGCTGCGCGCCTTTGCCGCCGGCGAGGCACCGCCGCCGCCGCGCCCCGCCGCCGCGCCGCCGCCGGAGATCGACGACGAAGACGAGGAGGACGCGGTCGCCGAAGCGGCGCCGCAGCACGAGACCGAGGCCGGCGAGCCCCGGCACGAACCGGCTGACGAAGAGCACGGTGGACGCCGTCGCCGACGGCGGCGCAGCCGCCGCGGCGAGGAAGGGCGCGAGCCGCGCCGGCCGGAAACGGCGGTGCCGTCCGACGAGGAGGGCGAGGAGGCCGGTGAGGAGCGGCAGCCCGCAATGGCGGCGGACGACGCCGAACACACCGAACATGAGCGCGACAGCGATCGCCGGCGGCGTCGCCGCGGCCGGCGCGGCGGCCGCTGGCGCGATCGCGAAGGCGGCGCCCAGGCCGACGGTGCCCAGGCCGACGACGCCGAGGCAATGGTGGAAGAAGCCTCCGAGGCCGAGGCCCAAGCCGAACCCGCGGCGATGGTCGAAGCGGCGATCGAAGGGGCCGAGATCCCGCCCGCGCCTCATGATGAGATCCTGCCCGGCGCGCACGGTGAGATCCCGTTCGCGGCGCACGATGAAATCCCGCCCGCGCCTCATGATGAGCCGTCGATGTCCGCCGCGGCGGCGGTGGACGCGCCGGCGGATGAGGTGCCGGCGGACGAAGTGAGTGTCGCGGACGCGGCGGAAAGCACCCCGATCCCGCCGCCCGGGCCGGAACCCGAGCGTGAGCGGGAACGCGAACCCGAGCCGGTGTTGGAAGCGGTCGGCGCGGGCAATGGCGCAGCGCCGGAAGCCGCGGCTGAAGCCGAGCCGCCGCCGGCGCCACGGCAGCCGGCGGTGCCCGAGGGCGTCGATATTCACGCCGTCACCGAGAAGCCGGCCGCACCGCGGCGCGGCTGGTGGACGCGGCTCATCCAGTGAGGCTTCGGGCGGACGGCCGTCAGCCGCTGGTTTGCCGCATTTGCCGCGTTACGGTGCTCGTCCTCGTCCTGCTTCTCAGCCAGTGGTCGCGTGCCGCCGCCGCCCAGCAAGTCCTTCGCGATACCGAGATCGAGGCCGACATCCGCACGATGGTGGCTCCGATCTGGCGGGTGGCCGGGCTCGACCCGAATACCGTCGGCATCTACATCGTCGGCGACAAGGCGCTCAACTCGTTCGTCGCCGGCGGCCAGGCGGTGTTCATCAACAGCGGCCTGATCGAACGCGCCGAATACCCGAACATGCTGATCGGCGTCATCGCGCACGAGACCGGCCATATCGCCGGCGGGCATATCCTGCGGGCGCTCGACGCGGCGAAGAACGCCAATATCGAGACGATCATCGCGATGGCGGCGGCGATCGGCGCCTCGGTCGCCGGCGGGAGCGGCGCGCCGATGATCGCGGCGGCGGGCGTCGGCCAGCGCGCGTTCATGAGCTTCTCGGTGGCGCAGGAGGCGACCGCCGACCATGCCGCGCTCAATTTCCTCGACCGCACCGGGCAATCGGCGCGCGGCTTGCTGAAATTCTTCGAGATCCTGCAGGCCGACGAGCCGCTGACCGGGGAGGCGACCGACCCTTGGGCGCGGACCCACCCGCTGACCTCGGCGCGCATCGACTACATCCGCCATCATGTGGAGACGTCGCATTCTTCCGATGCGCCGGACACGCCGCAGAACGTGCAGCTGCTCAAGACCGTCAAGATGAAGCTGCACGCCTTTCTCGACGACCCCGCGGCGACGCTGCGCGCCTATCCGGAAAGCGACCAGTCCACCGACGCGCGCTATGCCCGGGCGATCGCCTATTATCGCATCCCAAAGCTCGACAAGGCGCTTGCCGCGATCGACGCGCTGATCCGGGATTTTCCGAAAAATCCCTATTACCAGGAGCTGAAGGGGCAAATGCTGTTTGAAAACGGCCGCGTTCGCGACGCGATCGCCCCCTATGAACAGGCGGTAAAGCTCGACCCGCAGGCCGCGCTGATGCGGATATCGCTCGCCCAGACCTATATCGAGAGCAATGATCCCGCGCTCAACAAGCAGGCCATCGCCTACCTCAACGACGCCGCGCAGGCGGAGGGCCGCGAAGCCATGCTGTGGCGGCTGCTGGCCGTCGCCTATGGCCGTGACAATCAGCTCGGCATGGCCGCCCTGTCGCTGGCCGAGGGGGCGCTGGCCGACGGCAAGAAAAAAGACGCCGCGCAGCAAGCCCAGCGCGCCAAGCAGAACCTGCGGAAGGGCACCCCTTCCTATGCCCGTGCGGAGGAAATCCAGCGCGAGGCCAAAGACCTCGACAGCGACTGATCGTCGTTTCGCCCGTCTCCAGCTCGGAAAGTACGCTCATGCCCCTCCGCTTCCGGTTCGCCGTCTTCCTCGCGCTCCTCGGTCTTGCCGCGTCGGCCTTGCCGGCGCGGGCCGCCGATTTCACGCCGGATCAGAAGAGGGAAGTCGAGGCGATCGTCCGAGATTATCTGAAGACGCATCCCGAGGTGCTGATCGACGCCATCCAATCCGCCGAGGACAAGCTCAAGGCGGACGCCAAGGACAAGGCGGCGCAGGCGCTGACCGCGCATCGCCACGAGGTGTTCGACGACGACCAATCGCCGGTCGCCGGCAATCCCAAGGGCGACGTGACGCTGGTCGAGTTCTTCGATTACCGCTGCCCCTATTGCAAACAGGTCGAGCCGGCGCTCGAAAAGCTGATCGCCGAAGACCGCCAGCTGCGTTTTGTGTTCAAGGAATTCCCGGTGCTGGGGCCGGAGTCCGAAACCGCCGCGCGCGTCGCGCTGGCTGCCAAGAAGCAGGGCAAATACGACGCCTTTCACCGCGCGATGATGGCCACCCCGGGCCATATCGACGAGGCGACGATCTACCGGGTCGCCGCCTCGGCCGGGCTCGATGTCGACCGGGTCAAGCAGGACATGAAGTCGCCCGACATCAGCAAGGAATTGAAGGCGAACCTCGATCTCGGCAAGGCGCTCGACCTCGACGGCACGCCCTCCTTCATCATCGGCGACACGATCGTTCCCGGCGCGATCAGCGCCAGCGATCTCAAACAGCTGATCGCCGACGCGCGCGGCCAGAAGTGACGCCCTAGGGCCGCGCCAGCCCCAGCGCCTCCGCCTCCTCGGGCGTGGCGCATCCCAGCACCGCCTCGGCGGCGGCGCGCGAGAAGCCGGCGCGGGCGAAGGCGGCAAGCGCCTTGTCATGATCGGCGGCGCGGTGCCCATACGGCCCCAATCGCCGGCGCCGGGCGAAGGCGCGGGCGGCGGCAAGGTCGGGATCGCCGTCCTCGTCGCGCAGCGCGGCGATCGCCGCCGCGGCATCCTCGGCGCCGACGCCTTTCGCCGCCAGCCCGGCGCGGATCGTGCGCAGCGACTGACCGCGCCGCAGGCGAGCGCGGGCCCGTCCGGCGGCATAGGCCGCATCATCGACCAGCCCGCTTACCCGGTAGCGCGCGACCAGAGCGTCGACCACCGCGGCGGCGGCATCGGCGGCCGCATCACCCGCCTCGCGCTCCTCCGGCAGCCGGCGGCGGATGCGCCGCAACAGCACGCGGCGAAGGTTTTCCGCCGAACTCGCGAAGCGGCCGAGATAGGCGAGCGCCCAGCGCTCGATCAGCGCCGCGTCGATGCCGGCGGGCCCAGTTTCTTCCCCCATGACGCCGCATTGTCCTCTACGATTGCCCCCAAGCAAATCTTTAGCGATCAAACCGCCCGGGATCGCACGTGAGCGAAGCCGCCGTTACGCCCGACCCGACGGCACGCATGCGCGTGCTGATCCCGCTCGTGGTCGGCTGCGCCTTCTTTATGGAGGGGCTCGACTCGACGATGATCGCGGTGGCGATCCCGGCGATGGCGAAGAGCCTTGCCGAAAGCCCGCTGCGGCTCAATCTGGTGATCGCCAGCTATCTGCTGAGCCTTGCCGTGTTCATTCCGGTGAGCGGCTGGATCGCCGACCGGCTGGGGACACGCATCGTGTTCTGTGCCGCGGTGCTGATCTTTGCCGCCGGCTCGGCGCTGTGCGGCATCGCGACCAGCCTGCCGGTGCTGGTCGCGTTTCGCATCGTCCAGGGTTTTGGCGGCGCGATGATGACGCCGGTCGGCCGGCTCATCCTGCTGCGCAGCTTCCCGCGCGCCAGCCTCGTGTCGGCGATGAACTGGATGACGATCCCGGCGATGATCGGCCCCACCGTCGGGCCGATCATCGGCGGCGTGCTGACCAGCTATGCGTCATGGCGCTGGGTGTTCTATCTCAACATTCCGATGGGAATGCTGGGCGCGGTGCTCGGCTGGTTCCTGTTTGAGAATTTCCGCGCCCCGGCACCGCAGCGTTTCGATGTCGGCGGGTTCCTGATCGCCGCGCTCGGCCTGTTCCTCTTCGAGTTCGCGATCGAGAACCTGGGGCGGCCGATGATCGCCCCCTGGGTCGGCGAACTGTTCTTCCCGATCTCGGTCGCGGTCCTCTACATCTACGTGCGGCACGCGCGCGCCAGCCCGGCGCCGGTGCTCGACCTCAACCTGCTGAAGATCAAGACGTTCCGCATCGGCACGGTGATCGGCGGGGTGTGCCGCATGGGCCTCGACGCGACGCCGTTCATGCTGCCGCTGCTGTTCCAGGTCGGGTTCGGGTTCAGCCCGGTGCAGGCCGGCTCGCTGACCTTTTCGTCGACCCTGGGGGCGATGCTCGTGCGCTCCGGCTCGCGGCCGCTGCTGCGCTGGCTCGGGTTTCGCCGCGCGCTGGTGTCCGGTGCGCTCGGGGCCGCCGCCGTTACCGCGATCTTCTCGCTGCTCGGCGCCGACACCCCGACCTGGATCATCGTGACCTGCGTGCTGCTCTCGGGCTGCGTGCGCAGCATCCAGTACCTCGCGCTCAACACGATCAGCTTCGCCGATGTCCCCTCTCCGCTGCTGTCGCGCAGCACCAGCGTCAGCGGCGTCTTTCAGCAGCTCGCGCGCGGGTTCGGGGTGGCGCTGGGGGCGGCGCTGCTGGCTCTCGTCGCGGGCAGCGAGCATGTCACCGTCGGCAATTTCCGGGTCGTCTTCCTGTTGATCGCGGTGATCCCGTTGGTATCGGTGTTCGGCTTTGCCCGGCTCGGCGAGGGCGACGGCGCCGAGGTCAGCGGCCATACCGGCGGCGCCGCGATGGTCGAGGACGACAAGGCCAAGCAGGGGGCCGGCTCGTGATCGCCCACTGGCAGCAGCGCCCGCACCCGTTCCGCTGGCTGCTCGACCTCGGCACGGCGGGCTACGGGCGCACCACGCGGCGGCGCCTCAATGTGCTCAACGCGACCGCGACATTGATCGCGGTCTCCTCGGCGGCCTATGCGGTCTCGTACGCGCTGCGCGACGCGCACGGGTTTCGCTGGGTGATTGCGATCAATCTCGCCTTGCTGGTGATGGCGTTGTCGGTGCCGCTGGCGCACCGCATCCACGAACTCGCCGGCGGGCTGCTGATCATGCTGACCGAGATCCCCGCTTTGTTTGGGCTGGTGAGCCTTCTCGGCCGCGATTCGGGGATTCAGCTGAACCTGGTGATCGGCGCCGCCGCGGCGTTTTTCGTGTTCGGCAGCGCCCGGCCCCTGCTGGGGATCGTCACCGTCATTCTCTGCTTCTCGGCCCATGTCGCGGCGTGGTTCTGGTTCCCAATCGGGATGGTGCCGGTCGACCGCGGTTTTCTCGATCAGCTCTATATCGGCGCGGCGGTCAATGTCTTCGTGTTGACTGCGGCGCTGACCTGGTACTCGTTCCGCTCGGTCGAGCGGGCCGAGGCGGCGACCGAGGCGCTGCTCGCCAACATCCTGCCGGACCCGGTGATCGGTCGGCTGCGCGAGCACCCCGAGCAATCGATCGCCGACGCCTTCGAGCACGCCTCGATCCTGTTCTCCGATATCCAGGGGTTCGTCCCGCTGTCGAAGTCGTTGGGGGCGGGCCGCACCGTGGCATTGCTCAACGAGATGATGCGCCGCTTCGACGCGCTCGCCGACCGATACGGCGTCGAGAAGATCAAGACGATCGGCGACGCCTATATGGCGGTGGCCGGGCTGCCCGAGCCGGTCGACGACCACGCCGACCGGCTCGCCCGCATGGGGCTGGAGATGTTTGCGGCGAAGAACGAGGTCGCCGCGCATTTCGGCGTCACGATCCGCATGCGCATCGGCATCGCCTCGGGCCCGGTGATGGCGGGCATCATCGGCACCCACAAATTCTCCTACGACGTCTGGGGCGATGCGGTGAACCTCGCGGCCCGCCTCGAATCGAGCGGCGAGGCCGAGCGCATCCAGGTCTCCGCCGATGCGCGCCGGGCGATGTCGCCGGACCGGTTCGATTTCGAAAGCCGCGGCGAGGTCGAGATCAAGGGACTGGGGCCGCTGGAAACCTGGTTCCTCGTGCCGAAGGAAACGCGCGACGAGGCGGCTTAGCGCCGCGCACGGAGCAAGCGGCGGGTGCGGCGCGTTACCGTCAGGCAACAACAAGGCGAAGCGCCCATGTACCTGATCCGCTACCTCGCCAGCCGCGAGAGCGACCGCGCCGTGCGCGAGGAAACCATCGATGCCCCTTCGATCGAGGATGCCGCCAAGCACGCCCGTTCCCGTGTCGACGCGACCCATGTTGCCGCCGCAGTCGAGCCGCCGGAGCCGATCATTGGCTTCCTGATTTTCGACGCCGCCACCAAGCGGCTGCTGCACCGCGAATACCCGTTCGTGTAGGGCGGTCCCGCGCGCTAATCTCCTGCGATCGGCGAATTGACAGGGTCTCCGGCGGTCCGCATACTCCGCCACTTTCCTGCTCGGCGCCCAAACCGGCGCCACGGCGAGGAGAGTGGTGATGAAGCGCGACCCCGGCATCGGCCGGCTGAGCCAGAACCTGAGATGGATCGCGCCGGTGGCATCGACCACTGGGGACGGGCGACGACGACGATAACGATCATCGTCTCGCGTCATCCCATCCGCTAATCCATCGCACAGGAGACTCCCGTGATTACACCCGTTATGCCGACCTACGGTCGGTGGGACGTTGCCGTTGACCATGGCGAAGGCTGCTATCTGTGGGCCACCGACGGCCGCAAGTTTCTCGACTTCACCAGCGGCATCGCCGTCACCTCGCTCGGCCACTGCCATCCGCAGGTCATCGCGGCGTTGACCAAGCAGGCGCAGACGCTGTGGCACAGCTCGAACCTGTTCCGCATCCCGGTGCAGGAGAAACTGGCGCAACGGCTGGTCGAGAACAGCTTTGCCGACACCGTGTTCTTCAACAATTCGGGCGCCGAGGCGGTCGAGTTGTCGATCAAGGTCGCGCGCAAGTATCAAAGCGAGACCGGCCACCCCGAGAAATACCGGGTGATCGGCTGCAACGGCTCGTTCCACGGCCGCAGCTTCGCGACCCTCGCCGCGGCGGGCGCCGAGGCCTATCTCAAGGGCTTTGGCCCGGTCATGGACGGGTTCGACCACGTCTCGTTCAACAACCTCAACGAGATGCGCGCCGCGGTGACGGAAAAGACCGCCGCGATCCTGGTCGAGCCGGTACAGGGCGAAGGCGGGGTGCGCGCCCCGTCGGCCGATTACCTGCTCGGCCTGCGGCAGATCTGCGACGAGTTCGGCCTGTTGCTGATCTACGACGAGGTGCAGTGCGGCATGGGCCGCACCGGCAAGCTCTTCGCGCATGAATGGGCCGGCGTGCCGCCCGACATCATGGCGGTGGCGAAGGCGCTGGGGAACGGTATCCCGATCGGCGCCTGCCTGGCGACCGAGCGGTCGGCGGTCGGCATGGTCCCCGGCTCGCACGGCTCGACCTTTGGCGGCAACCCGCTGTCGACCGCGGCGGGCAACGCGGTGCTCGACGTGATGCTGGCGCCCGGCTTCTTCGACAAGGTCAACGACAGCGCCAAGTATCTCTGGGGCAAGCTCGAGGCGCTCGTCGCGCAGCACCCCAAGCTGTTCGACAGCGTACGCGGTTCGGGCATGCTGCTCGGCATCAAATGCGTCGTCACCGCCGGCGACGTCGTGACCAAGGCGCGGGAAAAGGGCCTCTTGGTGCTGACCGCCGGCGACAACGTGCTGCGCGTGCTGCCGCCGCTCGTCGCCGGACAAAAGGAGATCGACGAAGCCGTCGGCATCCTCGGCAAGGTCGCGAGCGAATGGCCGGCGGCGTAAGGGCGGTCGCCCGACGGGGTACGACGCCGGGGGGTGCAACACTGGTCGGCGGCCGGGAGGAAACCCGGCCGCCGCGCCACTTCCTCGATCTCGACCAGTTCCAGACCCAGGAGCTGCGCGGCATCCTCGACCTTGGCGCCGCCTACAAGAACGGCCGGTCCGACCGGCCGCTCGAAGGCAAGACGCTGGCGATGATCTTCGAAAAGCCGTCGACCCGCACCCGCGTGTCGTTCGAGGTGGCGATGCGCCAGCTTGGCGGCGACACGATCATCCTCGGCACGCAGGACAGCCAGATCGGCCGCGGCGAGACCGTCGCCGACACCGCGCGCGTGCTGTCGCGCTATGTCGACGCGATCATGATCCGCACCAACCATGCCGCAAAGCTCGACGAGCTGGCGCGGCACGCGACCGTGCCGGTGATCAACGGTCTCACCGACGCCACGCATCCCTGCCAGATCATGGCCGACGTGATGACCTTGCAGGAAAAGAAGGGGCCGGTCGCCGGCACCGTCGTCGCGTGGTGCGGCGACGGCAACAATGTCGCGGCGAGCTGGATCCACGGCGCGGTGCGGTTCGGCTTCGAGCTGCGGCTCGCCTGCCCGGCAGAGCTCGCACCGGACCCGCGCGTCCTCGAATGGGCGCGGCGCGAGGGCGGCCGCGTGACCCTGACGACGGTGCCGCAGCAGGCGGTCGCCGGCGCCGATTGCGTCGTGACCGACACCTGGGTGTCGATGGGCGTCGAGGCCAGCGTCAACCGTCACAACCTGCTGGCGCCCTATCGCGTCGACGACCGGCTGATGGCCGAGGCCAAGCCCGATGCGATCTTCATGCACTGCCTGCCGGTGAAGCGCGGCGAGGAAGTGACCGCATCGGTCATCGACGGGGCGCAATCGGTCGTCTGGGACGAGGCCGAAAACCGCCTCCACGTGCAAAAAGGCATCCTCGCCTGGTGCCTGGCGTAGTCGGCGGCGGCAGCCGTTCCTGAGAGCCGCCGTCCGCGGACATAATCCAAAGCGATCGCCACGATCCGGACGGATGGCCGCCGAGGCCCGTTGCGGAGCGGGATGCGCGACTCCGGCGTTGACCAGGCAACGACGGAGATGAGCATGGCGGCGGAACTCGATCAGGCGGCAATACCAACCAAGACCGGCACCACCCGGAAGCGCAAACGCGCTCGCGCCGAACCTTACGACGCGCCGGCCGGCGGCTGGGGGTCGGTAAGATCGCTGGCGCGGGCGATCACCCGCGAGCGCGTGATCGCCAGCGCACCGCCGGCGTTGCTGCGGCAGAACAAGCCGGACGGTTTCGCCTGCGTCAGTTGCGCCTGGGCCAAGCCGGCCGACCCGCATGTCTTCGAGTTCTGCGAGAACGGCGCGAAAGCGACGACGTGGGAAATCACCTCGCGGCGCGCGGACGACGAATTTTTTGCCGGCCACACGTTGCGCGAACTCGAAGCGTGGCCGGACCATGACCTGGAGGAAACCGGCCGCTTGGTCCGCCCCATGCGCTGGGAGCCCGAGACGGACCGCTATGTCCCGGTCGACTGGGACGAGGCCTTTCGGGCGATCGGCGAGGAGCTGAAACAGCTCGCCCCGAATACGGCGGTGTTCTACGCCTCGGGCCGGGCGTCGCTCGAAGCGTCCTATATGTACGCGCTGCTGGCGCGGCTGTACGGCACCAACAACCTCCCCGACAGCTCGAATATGTGTCACGAAAGCACGTCCGTGGCGCTGCCCGAGAGTATCGGCGTGCCGGTCGGCACGGTGACGCTGGAGGATTTCGCGGAGACCGACGGCATCTTCTTTTTCGGCCAGAATGTCGGCACCAGCAGCCCGCGGATGCTGCACGATCTGCAGGACGCGGTGCGGCGCGGCGTGCCGATCGTCACCTTCAACCCGCTGCGCGAGCGCGGGCTGGTCGAATTCGTCAATCCGCAGGCCCCCGGCGAGATGCTGACCGGCGCCGCCACGCCGATCAGCTCGCAGTACCATCAGGTGAAGGCCGGCGGCGACATCGCCGCGCTTTACGGCCTGTGCAAGGCGCTGATCGAGGCCGACGACCGCGGCAAGGAGCGCGGCGAGGCGCCGCCGGTGCTCGACCACGCCTTTATCGAACGGCACACCCACGGCTTCGCGGCGTTCGCCGATGCCGCCCGCAGCTTCGACTGGCGCGAGCTGGAGCAGCGTTCGGGGCTGACGCGCGGCGCGATGGAGGCCGCGGCGATGGTCTACGCGCACGCCGAGAAGGTGATCGGGATTTACGGCATGGGGCTGACGCAGCACCGCAAAGGCGTCGAAACCGTGCAGATGCTGGTCAACCTGCTGCTGCTGCGGGGCAATGTCGGCAAGGTGGGGGCGGGCATTTGCCCGGTGCGCGGCCACTCCAACGTCCAGGGCCAGCGCACCGTCGGCATCACCGAGAAGCCCGAACTGGTGCCGCTCGACAAGCTGGAGCAGCAATTCGGCTTCAAGGCGCCGCGCGAGAAGGGCCTCAACACGGTCGAGGCGTGCGAGAAAGTCCTGTCCGGCGAGGTTCGCGCCTTTATCGGTCTCGGCGGCAACTTTGTGCGCGCGATCCCCGAGCGCAGCCGCATGGAGCCCGCCTGGCGCAAGCTGCGGCTCACGGTGCAGATCGCCACCAAGCTCAACCGCAGCCATTTGATCCACGGCGAGGTCGCGTATCTCCTGCCCTGTCTGGGCCGCATCGAGCTGGACCGGCAGGCGAGCGGTCCGCAGTCGGTCACCATGGAGGACAGCACGAGCTGCATCCACGGCTCGCTCGGCATGCAGCCGCCGGCCGGTCCGCATCTGCTCTCGGAGCCGGCGATCATCGCCGGGATCGCCAAGGCGACGCTGCCGCCCAACCCGAAGGTCGACTGGGATTCCTGGCTCGCCGATTACGGCACGGTACGGGACGCCATCGCCGCGACCTATCCGGAAAATTTCCACGACTTCAACGCGCGGATGTGGCAGCCGGGCGGCTTCCACCGGCATCTGGCGGCGCGCCATCGCGAATGGAAGACCAAGACCGGCAAGGCGAATTTCATCGTGCCCGCCGATCTGGAAACCGATCCCGATACGGTGCCGGCCGATCATCAGGTGCTGCGGCTGATCACGCTGCGCAGCAACGACCAGTTCAACACCACCGTCTACGGCTATCACGACCGGTTTCGCGGCATTCACGGCACGCGCATGGTGGTGCTGATGCACCGCAACGATATCGACCGGCTGGCGCTCGGCGAGGGCGACCGGGTGACCCTCGTCACCGCCGCGGCGGACGGCGTCGATCGCCGGCTCGGCGGGCTCACCATCGTCGCCTACGACATCCCCGAAGGCTGTTGCGCCGGCTATTACCCCGAGTGCAACGTGCTGGTGCCGCTCTGGCACCATGCCGAGCGCGCCAAGGTGCCGGCGGCCAAATCCGTGCCGGTGCGCATCGTCAAGGAGGCGACGGTGCAGGAAGAACCCCCGGCGCCGTCGGACATCGTCTCGGGCCATCCGCTGTCGGACGCGGGCCGGGACGTCACCAAGCTCGCCGGCCTGGCGATGAACGCGGCGAGGGCCCAGCCGGTCAAGGCGACCGCGCTTGCCCTGGCCGCGGGCGCCGCGGCCGGCGTCGTCGCCTTGGCGCGCCGCCGCGGGCCGCCGCGCTGACCTCGCCGAGCCGCACCCGCGATACGGCACGTCCGCCGCGCACCGCAACCGAGACAAAGCGTCCGGCAGCGCCTATATAAGTCGCGTCACCCCGCGAGGCGGGGTCCAGGGGCCATCGCCGCATCGCTCGCCTTGGATTTTCGCCCCGGGGCTTGGCCGTGGGTGCCCCCGACGATGCCGAGCGGAGTCTTCGCCTTGCCGGAAAGCGACCTACGAACCGACGACGTCATTCAGCCGTTTCAGCTCGACCCGTTCGCGCTGCGCGGGCGTCTGGTTCGGCTGGGGCCGACGGTCGACCGCATCCTCGCGCAGCACGATTATCCGGAGCCGGTCGCGACCCTGCTCGGCGAGGCGATCACGCTCGCCGTGCTGCTCGCCGGTGCGCTCAAATACAACGGCGTCTTCACGTTGCAGACCAAGGGTGACGGGCCGGTGCGCCTGCTGGTTGCCGACGTCAAGACCGACGGCGCGGTGCGCGGCTATGCGCAATACGACGCCAAGCGGCTGGGCGAGATCGAGCCGGCCGGCGACGGCGCCAGCCCGTCGGTGCCCGAGCTGCTCGGCAGCGGCTATATCGCCTTTACCGTCGACCAGGGCGACGATACCGAGCGCTATCAGGGCATCGTCTCGATCAACGGCGCGACGCTGGCCGAATGCGCCCAGCATTATTTCCGCCAGTCGGAGCAGCTCCAGGCCGGGCTCAAGCTCGCCGTCGGACGCAGCGGCGAGGAAGGCACCTGGCGCGCCGGCGGGCTGATGCTCCAGCGCGTTCCGCCGGAAGGCGGCTACCGGCCGATCGGCGACGATGTCGAGGATGCCTGGCGCCGGGTGATGGTGCTGATGAGCACCGCGACCCCCGCGGAGCTGGTCGCCCCCGACCTGCCGCCCCGTCGCCTGCTCTGGCGGCTGTTCCACGAAGAGGGCGTGCGGGTCTACCAGACCCACCCGGTCGAGGCGCGGTGTCGCTGCTCGCGCGAGCGCATCGCCGGCATCCTGCGCGCCTTCCCGCTCGACGAGATCGACGAGATGAAGAAGGAAGCGGTCACCACGGTGACCTGCGAGTTCTGCAACACGCGATACGACTTCACCGCCGACGACATCGCCGGCCTCGGCCGCAACTGACGCCGCCGGGGCAGCTTATTATCGCTCGCGCTCTTGCATCAGCGCGGCGACACCGTGCGAATCGGCGTCGCCGCGGGCGTCGAGCGCGGCGATGATGCGCGGCCGGTCGGCGGCGGGGCGGTTCTGGCTCAGCTTGAATTTGCCTTCGAGCCGGGTGACGGCGATCTCGAACCCGACGATGCCGTTGAGCATGCCGTCGAGAAACGCGGCGGGCTGGTCATCCATGCGCCACGGCGCCGCCTCGCGCGCCTCGTGCCGCGCGGACAAGCGACGGAGCAGGTCGCGCAGCCAGTCCTTGTCGGTGGTCGTGCGCGGCGTGCCGTAGGCGTGGACGCTCGCGTAGTTCCAGGTCGGCACCGCCGGACCGGCGGCGTACCAGCTCGGCGAGACATAGGCGTGCGGTCCGTGGAAGATGACCAGCGCCTCGCCGCCGTCGAGGGTGGCGGCTTGCGGGTTGGGCCGCGCCAGATGTCCGAGGAGGTACAGCCTGCCGTCGCGCCGCTCGGTCAGAAACGGCACCTGGCTGGCGATCAGCCCCTCTCCGGCGGTGACCAGCAGCCCGAAATCGTAGCGTTCGATATGCGCTAGCAGCACCGCCTCGCGCGTCTCGGTGAAATGCGGCGGCAGATAGACCATGCGGTCAGACCCAGTGCTCGACCACGAGGCTGCACAACAGCAGCACGCCGGCGGCGACCAGCACCCCGCCCGAGCCGCGGTTGATCCACACCAGGTGCCGGCGTTGGAACGACAGCCGCAGCAAGCCCGCGCCGGCGATCAGCCCGATCCACCACAGGAACGAGCCGCCCCAGACGCCGGCGACGAGGATTGCCGCATGGGTCATCGTCGCTTCCTCGCCGGTAAAGCCGATGGCGCCGAAAATCGCGATAAATGAAAGGATTGTGACCGGGTTGGTGATCGTCAGCACGAAGGTCGAGGCGAAGTCGCCGAACAGGCCGTGCGGGTCGTCGTCGGAACGGCGGCGGCTCATCGGGTCCGACATCAGCGCGGTGATGCCGACGTAGAGCAGGAACGCCGCCGCACCGACGCGCAGAAAGTCCTGGTAATAGAACAGCGAATCGGAAATCACCGTCAGCCCGAAGCCGGCGATGATCCCGAACACCGAATCGGCGGTGGCGGCGCCCAGCCCGGAGAACAGGCCGGCCAGCCTGCCGTCGAGAATGGTGCGGCGAATGCACAGGATGCCGACCGGGCCGACCGGGACGGCAATGACGATGCCGACCAGCAGACCCTTGAGCAAGAAGCCGATCAGCATCCCTGTCCCCGCCACAGTTGCGGCAGTGTCGGTGAACCGCTGCGCCGGCGCAACGGCAAAAGCCGGGGCGAGCGCAGGCGGCCTGCATCGCGCGACGATTCGCGCTATCGTGCGGACCTCGCCGCAGAATCGCACGCCAGCCTCAAGGAGTCTTGTCATGCCGGCCGACGAAACCGCCCACCGGTTCAGCTTCACCGCGATCGACGGCGGCGCGCTGCCGCTTTCCGCCTGGGCCGGGCATCCCGTGCTCGTGGTCAATACGGCCTCCTATTGCGGTTACACGCCGCAATACCGCGACCTCGAAGCGCTGTGGCGGCAGTACCGCGACCGTGGCCTGGTTGTGCTCGGCGTGCCGAGCAACGATTTCGGCGCACAGGAGCCGGGCACCGCCGCCGAGATCAAGAGCTTCTGCGAGACCAATTACGGTGTCGATTTTCCGCTGACCGAGAAATACCGCGTGGTCGGCGGCAGCGCGCACCCGTTCTACGCCTGGATTGCCAAGACCCTCGGCGAAGGCGCCGCGCCGCGGTGGAACTTCCACAAATACCTGATCGGCCCGGACGGCGAGCTGGTCGGCGCCTGGCCGTCCTCGGTGCGCCCCGGCGACAAGGCGATCGCGCAGGAGATCGAGAAGCTGCTCGGGGCGTAGCACGCCGCTCTCGCGCCGGCGCGATGGGGGAGGGGCTTAACGACGCGGGCGCCTCGCTCGGTATCGGCGGCGGGCGCGGCTTGCTATCATGGAGCGCGACGGGCAGCGGAGTGCGGCAGCCGCGCCGCGCGGGGTGGGAATGCTCGAAATCCGCAACCTCTCGAAGAATTTCGGCGCCCTCGTGGCGGTCGACGACGTGTCGTTCACGGTGTCGCGCGGCGAGGTGCTGGGCTTTCTCGGACCCAACGGCGCCGGCAAGTCGACGACGATGAAGATGATCACCGGGTTCCTCGCGCCCAGCGCCGGTACGGCGGTGATCTGCGGCGCCGACATCCAGGCGCGCCCGCTCGCCGCCAAGCGGCAATTCGGCTATCTGCCGGAAGGCGCCCCGGCCTATCCCGACATGACGGTCGCCGAGTTTCTCCGCTTTGTCGCCCATATCCGCGGCCTGCGCGGCGACGCGGCGCGGGCGCGGATCGACGCCATCGTCGCGCGCGTGCATCTGAACGAGGTTTACGAGCAACGCATCGAGACGCTGTCGAAAGGCTTTCGCCGCCGCGTCGGCGTGGCGCAGGCGCTGATCCATGACCCGCCGGTGATCATCCTCGACGAGCCGACCGACGGGCTCGACCCCAACCAGAAATACGAGATGCGCGGCATCCTCGCGGCGATGCAGGCGGAAAAGGCGATCATTCTCTCGACGCATCTGCTGGAGGAGGTCGAGGCCGTTTGCAGCCGGGCGATCATCATCGCCCGCGGCCGCATCCTCGCCGATGCGACACCGGCCGAGCTGACGGCGCGCTCGCGCTTCCGCAACGCGGTGCGGCTCGACATCGAGCCGGAGCACGAGGCGCGCATTCGCGGCGACCTCGCCGCGCTCGCCGATATCGCGGCGATCGAAACACTGGATGAGGGCCGGACGCTGTTGATCGTGCCGCGCGACGGCCGGTCGATCGCCGCCGCCATCGCCGATCTTTCCGAGAACCGAGACTGGCAGATCGGCGGCTTTACCGTCGAGCGCGGCCGGCTCGACGACGTGTTCCGCACGATCACCGCACCGGCTGCAATTGGCGGATAATGGTGCCCCGCGTACCCCCACCCCGACCCTTCCCCGCGAGCGGGGGAGGGAGGCGAGCGATCCCCTCCCCCGCCGGCGGGGAAGGGTCGGGGTGGGGGTTGATGTCCGCTCTGAAGGTTGGGCCGTAGAGCCTTGATATCGAACACCCTCACCATCTGCCGGCGCGAGCTGGGCGGTTATTTCGCGACGCCGCTCGCCTATGTGTTCATCGTGATCTTCCTGGTGCTCGCCGGGGTGCTGACGTTTTTTGTCGGCGATTTCTTCGAGCGCGGGCAGGCCGACCTGCAGGCGTTTTTCACCTTCCATCCCTGGCTGTACCTCGTGCTGATCCCGGCGGTGTCGATGCGGCTGTGGGCCGAGGAGCGCAAAAGCGGCACGATCGAGCTGTTTTTGACGCTGCCGATCCGGCTGTCGGAGGCGGTGGTCGGCAAGTTCCTCGCCGCCTGGCTGTTTGTCGGCATCGCGTTGGCGCTGACCTTTCCGTTCTGGCTGACGGTGCTGTTCCTCGGCGATCCCGACAACGGCGTCATCGCCGCAAGCTATATCGGCAGCTGGCTGATGGCCGGGGCGATCCTGGCGATCGGCGCGGCGCTGTCGGCCGCGACCAAGAACCAGGTGATCGCCTTTGTCGTCACCGCCGCGCTGGTCTTTGTGCTGGTCGCGGCGGGGACGCAGACGGTGCTCGGCCTG
The DNA here is from genome assembly GCA_035550515.1 of Allostellaceae bacterium. Lineage (GTDB taxonomy): Bacteria > Pseudomonadota > Alphaproteobacteria > ATCC43930 > CGMCC-115725 > DATARH01. The sequence goes on along the minus strand of DASZOZ010000025.1, from coordinate 4,724 downwards.
TTCCAGGGATGGGCGCCCGACGGGCTGGTGCGGGCGATCGCCGGCGCAAGCCTGTTCGGCCATTTCACCGCGATCACCCGCGGCGTGCTCGACCTGCGCGACCTGTTCTACTTCCTGTCGATCATCACCGCCTTTCTCGGCGCCAATGCGGTGCTGGTCGACCTGGTGAAGGCCGACTGAGATGCGGCTGCCCTCGGCCCGCGCCGGCCGCGCGCTGCTGGCCCTGGCGGCGATCGCGCTGCTCCTCGTCGCCGGCAACGTCATCGTCGGGCGCTACGGCGCGGTCCGCCTCGATCTGACGGCGGAGCGCCTCTACACGCTGGCGGCGGGGACGCGGCGCACGCTGGCCAAGCTCGACGAGCCGATCACCTTGCGGCTCTACTACTCGAACCGGCTGGGCGACCGGGTACCGGCCTTCGGCATCTACGCGGCGCGGGTGCGCGAGCTGCTCGACCAGTATGTCGCCGCGGCAAAGGGCAAGCTGCGGCTCGAGGTCTACGACCCGGTGCCGTTCTCCGACGCCGAGGACCGGGCGGTCGCCTACGGGCTGCAGGCGGTGCCGCTCAACGACCAGGGCGAGGCGGTCTATTTCGGCCTTGCCGCCACCAATTCGACCGACGACCAGCAGGTCATCGCGTTTCTCAACCCCGAACGCGAGCGGTTTCTCGAATACGACCTGACGCGCGTCGTCCACGCGCTGGCCTCGCCGAAGCGGACGGTGGTCGGGCTGATGAGCTCGCTGCCGCTGGTCGTCGACCCGACCGCGCCGCTCCAGGGCAAGCCGGGTGAACCGCTGGCGATCATCGCCCAGCTCAAGCAGGTCGACGACGTCGAGAACCTGTCGCCCGACATCGATGCGATCCCGAAGAATGTCGACGTGCTGATGCTGGTGCACCCGCAGCATGTCTCGGATGCGACCTTGTTCGCGATCGACCAGTTCGTGCTGAAGGGCGGCAAGGCGCTGGTGCTGGTCGATCCCTATTCCGAGATCCAGGCCGCGCTGCCGTCGGCCCATGGCGATGCCGGGGCCGCCGATCCGCCGGCGAGCGATCTCGAAAAGCTGTTCAAGGCCTGGGGGCTGACGATGACGCCGAGCGTCGTCGCCGGCGACCGCGCCGACGCCCGCCGGGTCGCGGTGCCGGTGCAAGGCGGCGCGCCGCGCGCGATGGATTACGTCGGCTGGCTCGACCTGCCGAAGGCCAATCTGAGCCGCGACGATCCGATCACCGCCGACCTCTCGCACATCACCCTGGCGACGGCCGGCATCCTGCAGCCGATCGAAGGCGCCAAGACGCATTTCGCGCCGCTGGTCCGGACCTCGCTCGACGCGGAGAAGATCCCGGTCGACCAGGTCAAGGGGCTGCCCGACGTCGCCACGCTGCTCGCGCATTTCCGGCCGGAGCAGCGGCAATTCGTGCTGGCGGCGCATGTCACCGGCGAGGTCGCGACGGCGTTTCCCGACGGCAAGCCCGGCGGCGATGCAAATGCCGGCGGGACAAATGCCGCCGGGGCGGATGCCGGCGGCGCTGCGCTCAAGCAATCGGCGCAGCCGGTGAACATCGTCGTCGTCGCCGACACCGACCTGCTCGACGACCGGTTCTGGGCCCAGACACAGAATTTCTACGGACGGCGTGTGGTTCAGCCGCTCGCCAACAACGCCGATTTCGTCGCCAACGCGATCGAGGTGCTGGCCGGCGGGCAGGATCTCGTCGATCTGCGCAGCCGCGGCACCGCGGCGCGGCCGTTTACGGTGGTCGAGCGCATCCAGCGCTCCGCCGAGGACCGCTACGCGGCGGAGCAGCGCAGCCTCGAGGACAAGCTCAAGCAGACCCAGGCCAAGCTGCACGGCCTGACGACAGGCGAGGGCGGCGCCGCCGCGGCGACCGCGACCGCCGAGCAGACCAAGGAAATCGACAAGTTCCGCGCCGACATGCTGGCGACGCGCCAGCAATTGCGCCAGGTGCAGGCGGCGCTGCGCCGGGATATCGAGCGGCTGAAAATCATGCTCGAATTCTTCGACATCGCCCTGGTGCCGATCGTCGTCGTCTCGGTCGCGGTGGTCGGCGCGGCGCTGCGCCGGCGGCGGCGCCTGCGCCGGGCCTGAGGCGGGGCATGCAACGGCGCGGTCTGCTGCTGCTCGTTGCGGTCGCCGTGGCCGCCGGCGTTCTGGCGGCGGTGGTGCTGTCGCGCGGCGATCGGGCCGGGAGCGGCGCCGCCGCGACGGGCGGACGTGCGTTGCCGGGCCTTGCCGGCAAGCTGGATCAGGTCGCCGCGCTCCGTCTGACGCGCGGCGCCGTGACGGTCGATTTCCGTCTGGGCAACCACGGCTGGACCGTGGTCGAGAAAGGCAATTACCCGGCCGACCAGGACCGCGTGCGCCGGCTGCTGCTGCAACTGGCGGAACTGGAGCTGATGGAGCCCAAAACCGACAAGCCGGAACTGCTTGCGCGGCTCGATCTCGACGATCCCGCCGCCGGGAAATCGACCGAGATCGGCCTGCAGAGCCGCAGCGGCGCACCGCTCGGCCGGATCGTCATCGGCCGCGCGCGGCCGAGCGACGTGGCCCGCGGCGAAGCCGGAACCTATGTGCGCCAGGTCGGCAGCGACCAGGCCTGGCTGGCGCGCGGCGCGTTTGCGCTCGGCGGCGACGCGCTGTCCTGGCTCGACCGCCGCATCATCGATATCGCGCCGGCGCGGGTCGCCTCCGTCGTGCTGACCGCGGCGGACGGCGCCGCCGTCATCGTGGCACGCGATTCGCCGGACCAGCCCTTCGCGATCGACACGCCGCCGGCGGACGCGCGGCCGAAGCCCGACGCCGCGCTGGCGGCGCCCGCGGGCGCGCTGGAGGCGCTGACGCTGACCGACGTCAAGCCTGCGGCCGAACGTCCCAGCGGCGGAGAGCGGGGCAGCACGGCGGCGTTGACGACTTTCGACGGGCTTGTCGTCGGGTTGCGCCTGTCGCCGGCAACGGGGGGTGACTGGCTGACGCTCGCCGCGACCGGCTCCGGCAAGGCCCAGGCCGAGGCGCAGGCGATAGGCCGAAAACTCGCAGCTTGGACCTTCCGCATCCCGGCCGACCGCGCCAAGCTGTTGCGCACCACCCTGTCCGACCTGCTGCTGCCGCGCGGATCCTGACATGAGCGACGCGACGCCGATCTCGCCCTGCGTGGGCATCTGCATCATGGACCCGCGGACGCGGCAATGCCGCGGCTGCTTGCGCACGGTCGAGGAAATCGCCCGCTGGTACGAGGCGACGCCGGCCGAAAAACGCGAACTGCTCACGGTGCTGGCGGAACGGCGCGCAGCGGTGGAGAAGAAATGAGACTCGGGCTACAGCCGCTTTTCCTGGCGCTTGGGGCGGCGCTGCTGCTCGCCGGCTGCGATGCCATCCCTTTGCCCAAGGCGCCGCCGGAAGCGGCGGCGAGCGCCGCGGCGTGGAACAAGCCGGGTGCCGATGCGGCGGCGGTCGAGAGCGCCTATCGCGATTGCCTTGAAATCGCCGACACGGTAACCGACAAGGACTTCAACATCGACCAGGACATCGCGGCGAGCCGCGGCGGCGATTTGCAGCGTTCGAGCTTCGCCGGCGCCTCGCTGCGCGGGACCCAGCAAAGCAACCGCGACCGCGCCCAGACGGTCCTGTCATCATGCATGCGCGGTAAAGGCTTCACCCCTGCGCGCTAGCCCGCCCACGAAATCAGCCGGACTAGGAACCAGCCGGACAAGGAACAAGAATGAACGCCATCCATGCGTTTGCGATCGCCGTCTTGCAAGGCGTCACCGAGCTGTTTCCCATCAGCAGCCTCGGCCATGCGGTGATTGTGCCGTCGCTGCTGCGCTGGCCGATCGATCAGCATTCCCCCGAATTCCTGCCGTTTCTGGTGGTGCTGCATGTCGGCACGGCGGTGGCGCTGTTGATCTATTTCTGGCGCGAATGGTTGTCGATCGGGCTCGGGATACTGCAGCGCGGCCCGGCCTCGCGCGACGCCTGGCACGCCCTCGGGCTGATCGCCGTCGCCACGTTGCCGGCGGTAGTCATCGGCCTGTTGTTCGAGAAGCTGGTGCGCGGGCTTTTCGCGTCGCCCGTGGCCGCGGCGCTGTTCCTCGTCGCCAACGGGTTTCTGCTGCTGCTCGGCGACTGGCTGCGGGTGCGCGCGGCGGTGCGTGCCGGTCGCGCGCCGCAAGCGGCGCCGCTCGGCTGGCGCGGGGCGCTGGCGATCGGGCTCTGGCAGTGCCTCGCCTTTCTGCCCGGCATTTCGCGGTCCGGCGCGGCGATCGTCGGCGGGCTCGTCAGCGGCCTCCAGCACGCCGAGGCGGCGCATTTCTCGTTCCTGATCGCGACTCCGATCATCGCCGGCGCGGCGGTGCTCGAAATACCCAAGCTGCTCGCCTTGCCCGGCCACGGGATCAGCGGGCTGGCGATCGCTTCCGGGGTGGTCGCCGGGGTTACCGCCTATCTCAGCATCGCGTTTCTGATGCGCTATTTCCGGCGGCACGATTTCGACGACGCGCTGGTGCCGTTCGCGATCTATTGCTGGATCGCCGGCGCCGGCGCGGCGCTTATGTTCGCGTTGTGAACAGATGCGTCCTAGGGTCTGTACTCAAATAGGGAAACGTGGTTCACATTTCGCCGGGGATTTTGGGGGGATTGGATCATGTCGGACAATTTCTGGCTGAACGAGACGCAATGGGCAACGATCGCGCCGTTGCTGCCGATGGTCCAC
>DASZOZ010000024.1:0-41966 GCA_035550515.1 Allostellaceae bacterium | reverse complement strand
TAGGGTCTGTACTCAAATAGGGAAACGTGGTTCACATTTCGCCGGGGATTTTGGGGGGATTGGATCATGTCGGACAATTTCTGGCTGAACGAGACGCAATGGGCAACGATCGCGCCGTTGCTGCCGATGGTCCACACCGGGCCGGAGCGGCAGGACGACCGGCGCATCATCAGCGGTATCGTGCATCGGCTGCGCGAGGGTTGCCGCTGGCGCGCCTTGCCGGACCAATACGGGCCATACACCACGGTGTACAACCGGTACAATCGGTGGAGCAAACGCGGCCTCTGGCAGGGGATTTTCACCGCCCTGGCCGCCTGCAGTGACCCGCCGGGGGTGGCGATGATCGACAGTTCGGCGGTCAAGGCGCATCGCTCGGCCAGCGGTGCAAAGGGGGGGAAAGGAACCAAGCCATCGGCCGCTCGCGTGGCGGGCGCACGACCAAAATCCACGCCGTGATCGATCTCGCCGGCCGACCGCTGGCGTTCCGGCTGACCGGCGGCAATGTCGCCGACATCACCGCCGCCGCGCGGCTGCTGGCAGCAACCGCACCCAGCGCCTGGCTGATCGCCGACAAAGGCTATGACGCCGACCATCTCCGCTCGCTTCTCCAACAGCGCGGCACCATCCCCGTCATTCCCAACAAGTCCAACCGCAAGCGCCTCTTCCCGTTCGATGCCGAACGCTACAAATGGCGCAACGTCATCGAGCGCACCAACTGCCGCATCAAGGACTTCCGTGCCATCGCCACGCGATACGACAAACTCGCCCGCAACTTCCTCGCCGGACTATCCCTCATCGCCGCGCTGATCTATTGGTGCGTTTGAGTCCACACCCTAACATGGCGCGAGAAGCAGATCGAGCATTGGATCCGCTTCGGCCGTGATGTCGAGGAGACGATCCTCGACCGCCGCCGGCGCGTGCTGAGCTTCGCGCCGAACACGGTCTTCGCGTTCGTGCGTTGGGCGGCGAACGACTATGGCACCGTCGTCTCGCGGCTCGACATCGTCCGCGCCGTCTCGGTCGGCGAGCCATGCCAAATACTGCCGTTCGTCCGCCCCGGCGGCGAAATCCTGCTGCGCGTCAGCGGCTGGCCAAAGGTCCAGCGCGTGCTGCAGGTGATCGATGCAATCGAGGCGCTCGGCATCGATGCTACCGATGTCGCGCCCGATCATTGGCGGCACGTTCACAACCGGCTCCGCGCCGGGGATGAGCCTCGTCGCTACACGTGCGATCAACACCGTGCGTGGGTGCTGCGCCGGAGAACCGGCTCATGACGCGCTTCGGATGGGTCATGCTGACCACATTCGCGGCGCTTTGCACCGCCATTTCGGTAGCGTTCCATCCGCTGCCGCGGCTGATCTGGAACGCCAGCGCGAGCGTGCCGATCGGGCTCTACGCCGTGCGCCCGGCCGGCATCCTCCAGATCGCCGAACTGGTGATCGTGCGGCCACCCGTCGCCCTGGCGACATTCATGGGCCAGCGTCGGTATCTGCCGATCGGCGTGCCGATGTTGAAGCGCGTTGCTGCCCTTCCGGGGCAAACGGTCTGTCGCGTCGGCCGCATGGTCACCGTCGATGGCACCGGCCTCGGCGAGGCGCTCGACCGCGACCGTCGCGGCCGGCTGTTGCCCGTCTGGCAGGGCTGCCAGCGCGTCGGCACCGGCGAGGTCTTCCTGATGAACTGGCGGTCCGAGGACTCCCTCGACAGCCGGTATTTCGGCCCGCTTGCCGCCACTGCGATCATCGGTCGGGCCGATCCCCTTTGGATACCCGAGGAGCACTGTTCGTGCCGAACCAAGTCATCCAGGCTGCAGATCATCAGCGTCCCGAATACCCAGCCCCTTCCTTCTTTCCGGCCACATCGGCTGCGCCCACGCAACCGCCGACAGCTCGGCTCCCGCCTGCCCGCCGCCCCATAGGTTACGTCGGATTGGCTGTCGCGGTGTTGCTCCACTGCGGCATCGCGTGCGCGCAGACTGCGATCGATCATCCGCCTTCGGCGTCTGCGGTAACGGCTCCATTTGCCGCGTTCATCAATGAAGCATCGCAGAGGTTCGGCATTCGCTAGTGTCCTAATTTGAATCAAATTAGGACACTAGCGAGAGAACGAAGCACGATTCCGCTGTGTCAGTTTTGTGCCAAAATCGTACCCGCTGTTTCCCATTTGAGTCACATTTTTGGGTCTGTTGAGGCCTTATCAGGCCGGTTCGGGTCATCTTCGTGAACGGACCAGACCGCTGCGGGACCGCAGAAATCAAGGGTTTTTGCGGCTATTCCTCTGGAGCGGGCGAAGGGATTCGAACCCTCGACCCCAACCTTGGCAAGGTTGTGCTCTACCCCTGAGCTACGCCCGCGCTCCCACGGATGGGAGCGATGCATATCACATCGGGGGGAGGGGCGCGCAAGGGGCTGGAGCGTTGCGGGGTCGGCCAGGGGCTTGCGCGGCGGCGGTGCGGCGTTCCATCGTGCCGCGATGAGCCCGCCCCTGACACCCGAAGCGCTGTTCGCGCGCTTTGACGCGCTCGGCATCGCGCATCGCACTTATACCCATCCGCCCGTCTTCACCGTGGAAGAGGCGAAAACGTTGCGCGGCACCCTCCCTGGCGGGCACTGCAAAAGCCTCTTCGTCAGGGACAGGAAAGCCGGGCTGTGGCTCGTCGTCGCGCTCGAGGAATGCCGCGTCGACCTGAAAGCCCTGGCCGATCGGCTCGGCGCGCCGCGATTTTCCTTCGGCTCGCCCGAGCTGCTCTACGACGTGCTCGGCGTGCGGCCCGGCAGCGTGACCCCCTATGCCGTGATCAACGATCGCGCCGGCCGCGTCGCGGTGGTGCTGCATCGGGCGATGCTGGAGCACGACCCGCTCAACTATCACCCGCTGGAAAACAGCCGCACCACGGCGATCGCCGCCGCCGACCTGGTTCGTTTCCTCGAAGCGACGGCGCATCCGCCGCGGATTGTCGACATCCCGGAGCGCGCAGCCTGAGGAACCCGCACCGGGCGCTTGTCATCGCGTCGTGGTGTGGCCATGTTGTCAGCACAAGCCGATTGCGAGACGAACATGCCGGATGAAGCACTGATCGGCGGCGGGGCAACCGCCGCGGCCGTCGTCAAGGACGTGACCACCGCGACATTCATGAGCGAGGTGGTCGACGGGTCGTTCGACCAGCCCGTCATCGTCGATTTCTGGGCACCGTGGTGCGGGCCGTGCAAGCAGCTGGGGCCGATCCTGGAAAAGGCGGTGAAGGCGGCCAACGGCGCGGTGCGCATGGTCAAGCTCAACATCGACGAGAACCCGGAAGTCGCGCAGCAGATGCGCATCCAGTCGATCCCGGCGGTCTATGCCTTCAAGGACGGGCGCCCGGTCGACGCCTTTGTCGGCGCGGTGCCCGAATCGCAGGTCAAACAGTTCATCCAGCGCCTTGGCGGCCCGACCGGCCCGTCGCCCGTCGAGGAGGCGATGGCGATGGCCAAGGAGGCGCTGCAAGCCGGCGATGTCGACAGCGCCGGCGGCATCTTCAGCCAGGTCCTGCAGCGCGAGCCCGACAATCTCGATGCGCTGGCCGGGCTCGCGCGCGTGCTGACCGCCAAAGAGGAATACGCCCAGGCGCGCGAGTTGCTGTCGCGCGTGCCGAAGGACAAGCTCAACCAGGCCGAGATCGCGGCCGCGCATTCGGCGCTGGAACTCGCCGAGCAGGCCGACCGGGCGATGGGCGAGGCCGACCAGTACCAGGCGCGGCTGGCCAACGACCCCAACGACCACGAGGCCCGCTTCGAGCTCGCCACGGCGCTGTTCGGCGCCGGCCAGCGCGAGGCCGGCATCGACGAGCTGCTGACGCTCTACCGCAAGGACCGCAACTGGAACGAGGAAGCGGCGCGCAAGCAGCTGGTCAAATTCTTCGAGGTGATGGGGCCGACCGACCCGCTGACGCTGAGCTCGCGGCGGAAGCTGTCGTCGCTGATGTTCTCGTAAGATGGCGGACGACGCGCTGCCCGACATCCTGCCGATCTTTCCGCTGACCGGCGTGCTGCTGCTGCCGCGCGGCCGCCTGCCGCTCAATATTTTCGAGCCGCGCTATCTCGCGATGTTCCGCGACGCGATGGAGGGCGAGCGGCTGATCGGCATGGTGCAGCCGTCCGACCCGCCGATCCGCGAGATGAACCCGGCGGTCTATCCGCTGGGATGCGCGGGCCGCATCACCAGCTTTTCCGAGACCGAAGACGGCCGCTTCCTGGTGTCGCTGACCGGCGTTTCGCGCTTTCGCATCAAGCAGGAGCTGCCGCTGCTGTCGGGTTATCGCCGCGTCGTTCCCGAATGGGACGATTTCGCCGAGGACCGGGTACCCGATGAAGCCGGCTTCGACCGGGCTCGGATGACCGCGGGGCTGCGCAAATTCTTCGAGCAGCGCCAGCTGCAGGCCGATTGGTCGGCGATCGAGCAAGCGCCGGGTGAGCATCTGGTGACCTCGATCGCGATGATGTGCCCGTTTGCGCCGAGCGAGAAGCAGGCGCTGCTGGAGGCGAAGACGCTCGGCGAGCGGGCGCGCCTGCTGACCGCGCTGATCGAGATGACGCTGTCGGCGCCCACTCCCGATGCCGGTGTGACGCGGCATTGAGCCTGGAGAGGGAATATGGAAGGCAATTTCGCGATCGACCCGAAGCTGCTCGAAATCCTCGTCTGTCCGTTGACCAAGGCGCCGCTGCGCTATGACCGCGAGGCGCAAGAGCTGATCAGCGAAGAGGCGGGGCTCGCCTACCCGATCCGCGACGGCATCCCGATCATGCTGGTCGACGAAGCCCGCCGCCTCGGGGACGAGGAAAAGGCGCAGCCGTGATGCCCTGTTTCCCGGCAACGGCATGGCAAGACGTGGACCCCCGGGTTGAGCCCGGGGGCGGCGCGACTTGCTGAGCGGGCCGGACATGCCCGCCGCGGCGCCTTGGCCGGTGCAGCTTCGCCTGATAAAGGCGGAAAAGCGCCTGGAGGTCGAATTCGACGACGGCAAGAAATTCACTCTGCCGGCCGAGTATCTTCGGGTGGAGAGCCCATCGGCCGAGGTGCAGGGGCACGGGCCGGGGCAAAAGACCATCGTTGCCGGGCGCAGCCATGTCGGCATCATGGAGCTGGAGCCGGTCGGCAATTATGCCGTGCGCATCAAATTCGACGACTTGCACGACACCGGCATCTATTCCTGGGACTACCTGTACCAGCTCGGCGTCGAGCGGCCGCAGCGCTGGCGCAGCTATCTGGCGGCCCTCAAGGAAAAGGGGCTCAGCCGCGAACCGGGACGATGATCGCGGTTCCCCACATGCTGTTCGTCCGCTCTCTGATCGCCGGGGTCCCGGTCGGTCTGCTTCTCACCACCTTGGCGGCGGCGCTCGCCTTCGGCGGGCCGAGCGCCCCGCCGCCGCTGATTTCGGTCATCGACGCCGTCAAGCAGCGCGACCGCAGCGACCTGCCCGGCCTGTTGCGTTACCGCGCGCGCGACGGGGCGCAGCTCGCCTATCGCGCCTACCCGGCCGCCGATCCGGTCGGCGCGGCGGTCGTCGTCCACGGCTCGGTCGGCAGCAGCGCCGATGTGCACGAGATCGCCAAGGCGTTGCGCGATGCCCGTGTCACCGCCTATGCGCCGGATGTGCGCGGCCATGGCGCTTCCGGGCCGCGCGGCGACATCGCCTATATCGGCCAGCTCGACGACGATCTTGCCGATTTCCTGAACGAGCTCGACCGTCAGGGCGCGCCCGCGCGGCGGGTGCTGATCGGCCATTCCGCGGGCGGCGGGTTCGCGCTGCGCATCGCCGCCGAGCCCCTCGCCGCGCGGTTCGCCGGCGCGGTGCTGCTAGCGCCTTATCTCGGTGACGGCGCGCCGACCAATCGGCCCGGCATCGGCGGCTGGGTCGGGGTCGGCTGGCCCCGCGTCGTGGCGCTGACGATGCTGCACGATGTCGGCGTCGATGCCTGGGGCGGGCTTCCCGTCGTCGAGTTCGCGGTCGGGCCGCGCGACGCACCCTATGTGACGCCGGCCTATTCGTTCCGGCTGGCGGCGAATTTCGGGCCGCATCGCGATTGGCGCGGCGACATCGCCGGGGCGCGCATCCCGCTGGTCGTCCTGGTCGGCGCGGATGACCAGGTGTTTTATCCCGATCGCTACGCGCCGGTGCTCGCCGACGCGCCCGATGCGCGGGTCGAGGTCCTGCCCGGCATCGACCACATCAGCCTCGGCGACGATCCCTCGGCCCTCGCCGTGATCGCCGCCAACACGCGGCCTCTGCTGGCCGGCGCTCGCCGATGACCGCGCGTTCTTAATCCTGCGTTAGCAAGTTCTTGGTCTTTCACCGTCAGTCTGGCTGACGACCGGTGTCGCAGGGTCTGGGAGCAGGAGGCGGTATGCGATTGGGCGAACTCCTGGTGGGTTGGGGACTCGCCACGCCGGCGCAGATCGGCGCGGCGCTGGAGCGCCAGAACACGCTTGGCGGCCGGCTCGGCGAAAACCTGATCGCGCTCGGCGTGCTGACCGCCGCGCAGCTTGCCTCGGTGATCAACAGCACGCCGAGCGCGCCGTCATCGGCCGCGGACACCGGTATCGTGCCGCGCAACCTGCTCAATCTGATGCTGAAGCTGATGTTCATCGAGTCGCTCGGGACGGTCAGCGACTTGTCCCAGCGCATGAAGCTCTCGCGCCGCATCGTCGAGGCGCTGCTTGCCGATGCGGCGCAGTTGCGTCTGGTGCAGGCGATGGGCGCCGGTCCCGGCGACAGCGCGCTGTCGATCCGCTATGCGCTCGGCGAGCAGGGCCGGACGGCCGCGCGGGACGCGCTCGAGCAGAACCTTTATCTCGGCCCCGCGCCGGTGCCGCTGTCGGCCTATCAGGAGCAGATCCAGCGCCAGCGCGTCAGCAACGAAATGCTGGATGAGGTGGCGCTGCGGCAGGGGTTCGACGGGCTGGTGGTGCCGGAGCATTATCTCGAAAAGCTGCTGCCGGCGATCAATGCCGGGCGCACAATCCTGCTGTTCGGCCCGCCCGGCAACGGCAAGACGACGCTGGCGAGCCGCATCGCCGACCTGTTTCGCGATGTCGTCTACATTCCCTATGCGGTCGATATCGGCGGGCAGATCATGACGGTCTATGACGACCGGCTGCACAAGCGGGCGGTCGTGGAGGCCGACGCGGCGGCCGGCGGCGAACCTCGCGTGTTTGTCGAGCGTGATCCGTTCGATCCACGTTGGGTGCCGTGCAAGCGGCCGGTGGCGATGGCCGGCGGCGAGCTCACCCTCGAGATGCTCGACCTGCAGCACAATCCCGAGACCAAATTCTACGACGCGCCGCTGCACATCAAGGCGTTGAACGGCATGCTGCTGATCGACGATTTCGGGCGGCAGAAATTCCACCCGAGCGAATTGCTGAACCGCTGGATCGTGCCGATGGAAAACCAGATCGATTTCCTGCGGCTGAACAGCGGCGCCAGCTTCTCGCTGCCGTTCGACGAGTTGGTGATCTTCTCGACCAACCTCAACCCGTCGGATCTGATGGACCCCGCCTTCCTGCGCCGCATCCCCTACAAGATCAAGCTGTTCTCCCCGACGCGCAGCGAGTACTGGCAGATCTTCGAGGCGGTCGCCCGCGGCTATGGCCTCACCTTGAGCGAACCGGTGTTCGATCTCGTGGTGGAGAAGCTGGAGAAGCCGTTCGGGCTGGCGTACTACCAGCCGAAATTCATCTGCCAGCAGGTCGTCGAATCCTGCCGCAGCTTCAACCGGCCGCTCGCCCTGACCAGGGAAGGCGCGCTCGCCGCTCTGTCGAACCTCTATTACGACCTCGAAGAGGCGCGCGGCGAGGCGCTGGCGGCGGCCGATCCGTGGCCGGCAAGCGCCGGCGCGGCGGCCGCCTGATCAGGCGCGGCGGACAAACGGGCGGACCGCATCGAGCACCTCTATTACGACCTCGAAGAGGCGCGCGGCGAGGCGCTGGCGGCGGCCGATCCGTGGCCGGCAAGCGCCGGCGCGGCGGCCGCCTGATCAAGCGCGGCGGACAAACGGGCGGACCGCGTCGAGCAGCCGTTCGGTCGGCGCGAGGCGCGGGCCGTTGCCGTCATCGACCGGCGGGACGATCGTCACGCCCCATTCGGGCAAAGTCTTCAGCGACGCTTGCGCTCGCGGGTGCGCCAGCAGCGGTGCGTTGAGCGACGGCGCGAGGATGACCGGCGTCTTCCGGCCGATGGCTTCGGCGACGACGCTGAGCGCCAGATTGTCGGCGATGCCCTGCGCCAGCTTGTTGAGCGAATTGAAGCTGCACGGCGCGACGAGCACCACGCCGAACGGGGGCCGTGGCCGGATCCCGAGGTCGAAATAGGATTCGACCACCTGCGCCCCCGGCACGTCGGCCAGTTCGCGCGGCGCCACGACACGCGCCGCGTTCGGCGTCGGGATGGCGATGACCGTGGCAAACCCGAGCCCGACCAGCCCGCGCAGGATTTCCGGACCGCGCGCGGCGGTGGTCGTGCCGCTGAGCACGAGATAGGCGACGTCGTATTGCGGGCCGGGCGTCATCGCGGTTTCCGTCTTGCAGGGGTCAGAGCGGCTCGCCGCGTGCGAGGCGCGGCCGGTCGCCGAGCGTGCCCATGGCGTGGCGCATCAGCAGCCGCTTCAGCGGCGGCAGCCGGTTGACCGCGGCAAGGCCCAGATCGCGCACCAGCTTTACCGGCGCTATCGTGTTCGAGAACAGCCGGTTGAGCCCGTCGGTCACACCGGCCAGCAACACCGCATCGAGCCGCCGCCAGCGCTGATAGCGTTCGAGCACGCTGTCGTCGCCGATATCGAGGCCCAGCCGCCGCGCATCGATAACGGCCTCGGCCAGCGCGGCGACATCGCGAATGCCGACATTGAGCCCTTGGCCGGCGATCGGGTGGATCACATGCGCCGCCTCGCCGACCAGGGCCAGCCGCCGATCGATGTAGCGTTCGGCCTGCATCAGCGACAGCGGATAGGCCCAGCGCGGCCCGATCGGTTCGACCGCCCCGAGGAAGTCGCCGAACCGCGTCGCCAGCTCGACCGCGAACTCGGCATCCGGCAGCGCCATCAGATGCGGCGCCAAGGCGGCATTCTCGGTCCACACGATCGAACTGCGGTTGCCGGTCATCGGCAGGATCGCGAACGGCCCGGCCGGCAGAAAATGCTCGATCGCGATGCCGCCATGCGGCCGCTCATGCGCCACGGTGGTGACGATGCCGGTCTGCTGGTAGCGCCACTCGGCGGTGCGGATGCCGGCGGCCTGGCGCAATGCCGAATCCTTGCCGTCGCAGGCGGCGACCAGCCGCGCGTGAACCCGCGTGCCGTCGGCGAGCGTTGCAACCGCACCGTCGCCCTCGGCCGTCACGGCACCCAGCCGGTGCGGCGCCATGACGGCAAGGCTCGGAAGGTTTCTGCCGTGCGTGAACAGCGCCCGGCGCAATACCCGGTTCTCGACGATGTAGCCGAGCGGCGTGTCGCCGCCCAACGCGCGATGATCGTAATGCAGGAACAGTGGCGCGTCGTCGTCGGCGACGCGGATTTCGCGGATCGGCTCGGCGTCGTCCGCGACCAGCGGCCACAGCCCGACACCCCCGAGCACCAGTTTCGAGCCGTACGCGATCGCCGTGGTGCGGCCGTCGAATTTTTCGTCGACCATGGCGGCGGGGTCCTGCCGGTCGACCACCGCGACCCGCAGCCCGACACCGGCGCAGGCGACCGCCAGCAGCATCCCGTTGAGCCCGCCTCCGGCGACCAGCAGCTCGACATCGTCGGTCATGCGGCAAACATGGGCGGCGGCGTTGGCGCTGTCCACTCGCTTCGCGACATCCTGCCCGGGCCGGAACCCGCTCGCGCGGCCTCCCGTCGTGATACCTTCCCGCGACGGAAGACGGAGGCAGTATGAGCACGCCGATCGAAGATTACGGCATCATCGGCAACACCTACACCGCTGCGCTGGTCTCGCGCGGCGGCTCGATCGACTGGCTGTGCCTGCCGCGGTTCGACTCGGACTCGGTCTTCGCCGCCATTCTCGGCGCGCCCGAACACGGTCGCTGGCTGCTGGCGCCGGTCGACCGGGAGGTTCGCTCGTCGCGCTGCTACCGCAATGAGACGGGGATCCTGGAGACGCGCTTCGAGACGCCGGAAGGCGACGTCAAGATCGTCGATTTCATGGCTCTGTCGGAGGAAGGGGAAGACCAGGTCGACCTGGTCCGGCTGGTTTACGGCGAGCGCGGGCGGGTGCGAATGCGCACCGAGATCGTCCTGCGCTTCGATTACGCCCGCAGCGTGCCGTGGGTGCGCCAGCATCTCGGCGGACCCGTGGCGGTCGCCGGGCCGAACGCCATCCAGTTTATCACCCCGGTGCCGCTGCGCGGCACGCCCGAGATGACGACCGTCGGCGAGTTTACCGTCGCGGCGGGCGAGACGGTGCCGTTCACGATGAGCTGGTACCCTTCGCACCACAAGGCGTTCCGCTATCGCGACCCTTACGAGACACTCGCCGGCACCGAGACCCGCTGGCACGACTGGTCGGGGCGATGCAACCTTCAGGGGCCGTGGCGCGAGGCCATCGTCCGCTCGCTGATCACCTTGCGGATGCTGACCTATCGGCCGACCGGCGGCATCGTCGCGGCGCCGACCACCTCGTTGCCGGAATGGATCGGCGGCGCGCGCAATTGGGATTACCGCTTCTGCTGGATCCGCGATGCCACGCTGACGCTTTATGCCCTGCTGAGTTCCGGCTACCGCAACGAGGCGCGGGCCTGGCGGGAATGGCTGTTGCGCGCGGTTGCCGGCCATCCTTCGGAGATGCAGATCATGTACGGCCTGGCCGGCGAGCGCCGGCTGACCGAATACGAAATCCCCTGGCTTCCGGGATATGAAGGCAGCCGCCCGGTGCGGATCGGCAACGCCGCGCACGAGCAGCTTCAGCTCGACGTCTACGGCGAGCTGATGGACGCGCTGCACGCGGCCAATCGCTACGGCCTCGAGGCGAGCCCCGATACCTGGAGCCTCCAGGTCAACCTGCTGGAATATCTCGAAACGATCTGGGAGCGGCCGGACCAGGGGATTTGGGAAACCCGCGGCGAGCCCCGCCACTTCACCTTCTCCAAGGTCATGGCCTGGGTGGCCTTTGACCGTGCGATCAAATCGATCGAACAATACGGCTTCGAGGGGCCGCGCGAGCGCTGGGAGGGGTTGCGCCGCCGCATCGGCGAGCAGGTCCTCGAACGCGGCTATGATCCCGCCCGCCACACCTTCGTCCAGTATTACGGCGGGCACGAGCTGGACGCCGCGTTGCTGCTCATCCCGCAGCTCGGGTTCCTGCCGCCCAAGGACCCGCGCGTTCGCGGCACGATCGAGGCGATCGAGCGCGAGCTCGTGCAGGACGGTTTTGTCTGCCGCTACCCGAGCACAGCCGGCGCGGATGGGCTGCCGCCCGGCGAAGGCGTCTTCCTCGCGTGCAGCTTTTGGCTCGCCAACAGCCTGGCGCTGATCGGCCGGCGCGGCGATGCGATCGCCTTGTTCGAGCGCCTGCTGGCGCTGCGCAACGATCTCGGGCTGCTCGCCGAGGAGTACGACCCGGCGGCGAAGCGGCAGCTCGGCAACTTCCCGCAGGCTTTCTCACACATCTCGATCATCAACACGGCGGCGCATCTCAGCGAGCTCGAAAGCGCATCCGCGGCGCGCGGCAACGGCCGGCGACGGTCGCACCACGGCAGCCGCACACGGCACGCGGCGCCTTCGGTTCGCGTCGGCGTCGCACCACCCTGAGCGCAACGATCGGGTCTGCTGCGGCGATGACACCGCGTGGTTGATCGCGTAGTTTGCCCGCGACGTCTCGCGTCAAAAGGTGGACTCGTGCCGCTCAACCCCGATCTCGACAGCCTCAGCGACTATCCGTTCGAGGCGCTGCGCACGCTGCTCAATCCCGTCACGCCGCGGGTCAACGACGCGCCGATCCTGATGTCGGTCGGCGAGCCGCAGCATCAGCCGCCGGCGCTGCTCACCGAGACGATCGTCCGCCACGCGCATGAATGGAACAAATATCCGCCGATGACCGGTACGCCCGAACTGCGCCAGGCGATCGCCGATTGGCTGACCTGGCGCTACAAGCTCCCGGCCGGCGCGCTCGACATAGAAAAGCACATCGCCGCGCTCGCCGGCACCAAGGAGGGCCTTTACCTCTTCGCCGGCGTGGTGGTGCCGCGCGAGAAGGCTGGCCGGCAGCCGGTGGTGCTGTGCCCCAACCCCTATTACCTCGTTTATAACGGCGCGGCGACGATGGCCGGCGCCGAGCCGGTGTTTCTCGACGCGACGCGGGACAACGCGTTCCTGCCCGATCTCGACGCGATCCCCAAGGCGACGCTCGAACGTTGCGCGCTGTTCTATCTATGCTCGCCGTCCAATCCGCAGGGGACGATCGCCGATCTCGAATACCTGAAAAAGGCGATCCGGCTGGCGCGCGAGTACGATTTCGTCCTCGCCGCCGACGAGTGCTATGCCGAGCTTTACGACACCCTGCCGCCGCCCGGCGCGCTGGAAGCTTGCGCGGCGCTGGGGCCGGGGGCGAACGGCCTGTTCGACAATGTCGTCGTCTTCCATTCGCTCTCCAAGCGGTCGAGCGCGGCGGGGTTGCGCTCCGGCTTTGTCGCCGGCGACTCGCGCTATGTCGGCCAGTTCAAGCGCCTGCGCGATTTCGGCGGCTGCCAGGTGCCGCTGCCGGTCCAGCATGCCGCGACCGCGCTGTGGCGCGACGAAACCCATGTGATCGAGAATCGGGTGCTTTATCGCCGCAAGTTCGACCTCGCCGAACGGGCGTTCGGCGGCAGCTTCGGGTTTTACCGGCCGGCCGGCGGGTTCTTCCTGTGGCTCGATGTCGGCGACGGCGAGCAAGCCGCGCTGCGCTTGTGGCGCGATGCGGCGATCCGCGTGCTGCCCGGCGGCTATACCGCCCGCGCGGCGAATGCTGGCGTCAATCCGGGGAGCGAGTATATTCGCGTGGCGGTCGTCCATGACGACGCGACGCTCGATGCCGCCTTCGCGCGGATGCGCAGGGTGCTCTAGCCGAGTGTCGCAGCGGCAGGGAAGGGCACCGGTCTTTCGGGGGGAAGGCCGGCGCCGGGGTTGCGGACCGCACGGTGGGGGGACCGCGAGATGGCCAAATCGGCTCAGCTCGCCCGCGGCTTTGGTCAGCGGGTCAACCGGCAGGTCGACAGCTGGAACGAGCTTGTCGCGCTCGGCCAGCAGCGGCTGCTCGAATTGCTCGGCTTCGCGCTGGTCGTCGTCAGTTTTCTGACCGTCCTGGCGCTGCTGACCTACCATCCCGCCGACCCGTCGCTGAACACGGCGGTCGAGGGCCGCACCGCGAATTTTCTCGGACCCTATGGCGCGCTGGTCGCGGACCTGCTGATCCAGACGCTGGGACTGTCCGCCTTTCTGCTCCCGGTGGTCCTGATCGGCTGGGCGTTTCGTCTGCTGCTGCAACGGCCGCTGCGCGCAATGGGACGGCGCTGCCTGATGGTGCCGCCGGCGCTGCTGCTCGGCGCCCTGGTGGGGGCGACGCTGCATGTCGCGCCGATCCCGCTGCCGGCGGGCGCGGGCGGCGCCGTCGGCTGGGCGCTGTTGCACGCGCTGCAAGCGGCCGGGCTGGCGGCGCTGGAGTTCCCGCTGGCGCTGGGCGCGGCCGCGCTGACCTTTGTCCTGATGCTGTCGATCATGGGTTTGTCGTGGGGCGATTGGCGCGATGTCGGCAGCGGCGCCGGACGCAATGCGGCGCGACTGGCGGTGGTGTCGGGACATGGCGCGGCCGCCGCGGTCGGCTTTAGCCAGCGCGTCGTCGAGCGCTGGCGGGCCGCGCATGCCGAGGAGGAGCCCGCGCCGGCGGCACCGGCCTCGGTGCGCGCGCTGGGGCCGGCGCGTCCGCTGCCGTGGAGCACCCCCGCCGCCGCGCCCGCGGCGCCCGAGCGGCGCGAGCCGCAGATCGGCGGCGGGGTGACGCCGCTGCGCCCGTCTCCGCCAACCCCGCCCCCGGCCCCGGCCGAAGCCGTGGCCGCCGAGGAGGCGCCCGGCGGCCGTCTGGTCCGTCTGGTGATGCCCGGCACCCGCACGCTGGCGCAAGGCAAGCGCGCCGAGCAGGAGCGGCAGCCGATGCTCGGCTTTGACGGCGAGCCGATCCTGCCGCCGATCGACCTGCTTGCCAAACCGCCGCTCGGCAAGGTCGACACGATCGACGAGGAGGCGCTGCAAAAGAACGCCCGGCTGCTCGAAGCCGTGCTCGAGGATTACGGCGTGCGCGGCGAGATCGTGCAGGTGCGTCCGGGGCCGGTCGTCACGCTCTACGAACTGGAGCCGGCACCCGGCATCAAGGCGTCGCGCGTCATCGGCCTCGCCGACGACATCGCCCGCTCGATGAGCGCGATCTCGGTGCGCGTCGCGGTGGTGCCGGGGCGCAGCGTGATCGGCATCGAGCTGCCCAACACCAAGGCCGAGACGGTCTACCTGCGCGAGCTGCTCGACTCGCCGGCCTACGAAAAGCACACCGGCCGGCTGGCGCTGGCGCTGGGCAAGGACATCGGCGGCGAGGCGGTGGTCGCCGACCTCGCCCGCATGCCGCATCTGTTGATCGCCGGCACCACCGGCTCCGGCAAGTCGGTCGGCATCAACACGATGATCCTGTCGATCCTCTATCGGATGCCGCCCGACCGCTGCAAATTCATCATGGTCGACCCGAAGATGCTGGAATTGTCGGTCTATGACGGCATCCCGCACCTGCTCGCGCCCGTCGTCACCGACCCCAAGAAGGCGGTGATGGCGCTGAAATGGACCGTGCGCGAGATGGAGAGCCGCTACCAGAAAATGTCGAAGCTCGGGGTGCGCAGCATCGAGGGCTACAACACCCGCCTCGCCGAGGCGCGGGCCAAGGGCGAGCGGCTGGTGCGCAAGGTGCAGACCGGGTTCGACCCCGAGACCGGCGAGCCGATCATCGAGGAGCAGCCCTTCGACCTCAACGAATTGCCGCTGATCGTCGTCATCGTCGACGAGATGGCCGACCTGATGCTGGTCGCCGGCAAGGACATCGAGGCCTCGGTCCAGCGCCTGGCGCAGATGGCGCGCGCCGCCGGCATCCACATCATCATGGCGACGCAGCGGCCGTCGGTCGACGTCATCACCGGCACGATCAAGGCCAATTTTCCGACCCGCATCAGCTTCCAGGTCACCTCCAAGATCGACAGCCGCACCATCCTCGGCGAGGGCGGCGCCGAGCAGCTCTTGGGCCGCGGCGACATGCTCTACATGGCCGGCGGCGGCCGCGTCACCCGCGTGCACGGCCCCTTTGTCTCCGACGAGGAGGTCGAGCGCATCGTGTCGGCGCTCAAGGCGCGCGCCGAACCCGACTATGTCGACGAGATCACCGAGGAGGATTCGGGCGGCGGCTCGGGCGGCGGGGCAGGGGGGCTGGCCGGCGACGACGACGACGGCGCCAGCGGCGATCAGCTCTACGACCAGGCCGTCGCGCTGGTCACGCGCGAAAAGAAGGCCTCCACCAGCTTTGTGCAGCGCCACCTGCAGATCGGCTACAACCGCGCCGCCCGCATCATCGAGCGCCTCGAGGAAGAAGGCGTCGTCAGCCCCGCCAACCATGTCGGCCGCCGCGAGGTCCTGGCCCCGCCGCCGCGGTAGCCATGCACTGCGCCAACCCGGGCATCGTCATGCCCGGACTTGATCCGGGCATCCCCGGATGCCTGCACCATCCCGCGTGGATGGCCGGGTCAAGCCCGCGCGACGCGATTATTGAGTCCAGGGTTTCTGCCGTTTTCCACACATCGGGAAGAGCGGGGTGTTACCCTCCTGCTCTACCCAACTTTACCCCTTTCGGCAAATCGATTTTCGCTCGTCTACGTCCCGGTTAGTTCCTGGACGATGAAGATCACCCACATGATCGCCAGCACCACAGCGCCAATGCCGAACAGCGCTCCGCGCAGATTGAGGTTGTTGCTGGTGACGTGCACGAAGGCGTGCAGGAGACGGAAGACGACGAACACCCAGGCCAGCAGGACGAATAGGTAGCCGGCGTGATGGCTGAAATAGGCGAGGATGGTCAGAACGTAGAAAAGCGTCGGCAGTTCGGTCTGATTACCATAGGCGTTGCTGACTTGCGTAGTTCGCTTCGGCCAATTGGGTTCGCGGAGGGCGATATCTTCCGGTCTCACCGTACCCGCTCGCAGGTCGCTGCTGCGTAGCGCTCCGGCCCAAAAAAGCAGACCGAAGGTCAGGATCACTTCGACGAATAGCGGCAGCAAAACGATTACGAGCGGCAAGAGGCACCTTCCCGGTCAGCCGCGAATGGAACGACCATCCTAAATAGGGGCATGACATCCGAACCTTACGCCGGAACGGCCGGCCCTGATGATAGTGAACCCCAGAGACGCAACAGGATCATCGAAAATTACGCGGCGAAAATGACAGCGTTTCTGTTGGCCCTATCTGAAATCGAAACCGCATGGATAGAACTGCCGCCGGAGATGAAGAAGTTTCTCCGACCGCCATTTGTTGTCGGCGGACGGTAGGAAAGAAATGTGCCCAAGAATCTCAGACTGGTCTCCATCCACGATATATTGACGGATCGGGAGCCGCGATCTGATCCCACCGTGTCCCGAGACGGCGGTCTACATGAAACGACTTCGGAACCGGAGCGAGCCGCGCCGCTGGCAAAACCGTCTAGTTGGCGACCTCGGCGTCGCCGGAGCGCACCTCCCGCAGCTTCTCGATAATCCATTCGCGGATGATCGGCGCGACCGCACTATTCCTCTGCACCGCGAGCGCCCGCAGTTGCCGGCCGATATCCTTCGGCAACACGACTGCCACGCGGGTGTCCGCGACGCGGACACCCGTCTCGGTGACCTTGCGTTTCCCCGCCAACGTCTGGGCCTCCCCAGGCGTAGAAATGCAAAAAAAATCCAGGCGCGTTGCCTGGATCGACGAATACTCGCTTCCCCGCCGGCTAGTTGGCCGAGCTTGCCGCCGGAGGGAGCGCTGGGCGATTTAGTCGGGATATCGTGTTGAGTCAAATCGTCTTTTTTGAACCTCGACGACATCGCCACATAGCCCGCAGTGTGATCGGGTCTCAGTTGAAGACGATGAAGCTGGGGAGAACCGGGCGGCGTCTGAGTGCGGTCGAAGCTCCATAAGGGCGCTAGAGGCTAGGGATACTGCAAGGCCGTCTCGATATCGTTTGTCCAATTGTCATCGAGGTCGCCGGGGTATGGGGGTACCAGTTGCAAGGTTTCGATGACCTCCTGCCCTCCGCTCAATATGAGCGAACCCGTGCCGCGATCCTTCTTCGGCGTCAGTGTCCGCGTCGATGTGTACAGAAAATCGTGCCAATTGCCCGTAGAGGGCTGCATACAGACGGCGAGAAGATCGAACTCGTTGAAGCGATATGGTCGGGTCAATTCACCATCTCGATTGCCAGTCCGGGTACGCTGAACCTCGACGATGTAGAAATCCTTCGGGCCATTCCGGGTTCTTGACCGCATGAGCGGGACACCCCGTTCGCGCCGTTGCAGCTTCACCTGTATCCTGACTTGCCGGTTGTCGTTCTGGAGGAGGGCGTCGTACGGCAAGTCTCCCGGTGGAGTGATATCCCTCCAACCCAAAATGCTCGGCAAGATGTCGATAGAGAATACCGTTTCCGCGATTACGCCCCGAATGCCACGCTGGGTCAGGTCTCCCGCTCGGAGGATTGCTTCGCAGATGATCTGAACAGAAATTCCGAAGTGTTCTTCGAGCTTATGTACCGCGACCTCATGTTTGATGATCTCGAAAATCTGCTGCTTGGAAGCCCTATCGAGACCGCCGATTCGTTCAAGCAGAGCCGTGAGGTCATCCGGCATTCTTTGGTCTTCCCCCCTTCTTCGGCTCATATTTCATGGCGTCTTGCCGGTTCACTAGCGTGTGCCCTGCTACAACGAGCACGCGCAGTCGATTCGCCTTGATGAGCTTACCGATTGCCTGTCGTGATACTCCCCGCATCCGCGCGGCATCAGCCTGAGAGACCCATTCGTTTGGATTGAAACCGGTTGACAAACGCAACCTATTTAAGCCATCCTGGATGATCGCTTATTGTCCCATAATGGGCGGGCGCGCGGAAACGAGGTTCTCGCTCGGACATCTCAGGAAGATCGATGAAACAGTTGTCGCTTTTGGCAAAGGGCAAAGAGCAGCCCCACGTTGCCGGTCTGCTAGACCTGCGCGCGCACTACGAGACCGACCTCGGCGCGGCGTACGTCACAGACAGCCTTAAGGCGCTGCAAGCGATGCCAGAAGGTTCCGTAAACCTTGTTCTGACTTCGCCGCCGTATGCACTGCATTTCCAGAAGCACTATGGCAATGTCTCAAAAGACAAATACGTTGACTGGTTCATCCAATTCGCGCACGAAATCTTCCGAATTCTTCCTGACGATGGCAGCTTTGTTCTCAATATCGGGGGAAGCTACAACAAGGGTACCCCGACCCGGTCGCTGTATCATTTCAAATTGCTGATCCGGCTGGTCGAGGAAGTCGGCTTTCACCTTGCCCAAGAGTGTTTCTGGTACAACCCCGCCAAGATGCCAATGCCGGCCGAATGGGTCACGGTACGCAAAATTCGTATCAAGGACGCGGTCGAGTATGTCTGGTGGCTGTCGAAGACGCCTTGGCCGAAAGCATCGAATCGGAAGGTGCTCAAACAGGGATTGAGCGCCGACATGTACCGGCTGAACCGCCGAGGGCTCCGCGAGACCACACGACCCGGCGGCTATAAGATCAAGCAGAGTTGGGCAGAGATCAAAGGCGAGGGCGCTATCGCGCCGAACTATCTCGAAGCGGCTCACGACGATGAGCCTGTAGCTGAGACCGCACTGGTGTTCGGGAATAACGCAGCCAACGATCCGTATACACTTCGGTGCAAGGAGAATGGGATCACCATCCACCCAGCACGGTTCCCGCGTCAGCTACCGGAGTTCTTCATCAAGCTGCTGACCGACGAAACCGACATCGTCTTAGACCCGTTTGCCGGCTCGAACACCACGGGGGCGGTAGCGGAAGCACTCGACCGTCGCTGGATCGCATTCGATGAGGTCGAAGAATACGTCGAGGGCAGCAAGTTCCGGTTCGAGGTGGACTAAGAGCGTTCCGGCACGTTTCTGATTGCTGATCGCAATGCGTATGGGCGCATTTTCAATATGTTAGGGCACCAAAGTTGTGTGTGGCGAATCGGCTTGACTATATGTTGTGTTAGGAACACAATGGCAACCACCGTAAAAACCCATGCGGTGAACGCCAATGGTCGATCCCTGTCTGATCAATGTGCCCATTATTGATAAGGGCGACATCATCCGGTTCGAGAGCCGATACGAAAGCGCGACGCTTATACCCTGCTGCATCGGCTCATGCAGAAGGCCGCATAACAAAGGGATCATCGTTCGGCTTCGGAATGGTGAGCTATCTCGGGTCGGACATGTCTGCGGCCGGCGATTGCTGGGTAGCGACCAGTTCACCGTTCTCCACCGCGAGTTCACGGTAAGGCTGCAACGAGAACTCAGAGAAAAATTCATTACGTCGCCGACGTTTGACCCCGAAGGGGCGTTGGCATCTTTGACCTCATGGATCGAGCGTTTGCGGGTGATCAAGCGAGTGCGCAAGCACATGGCAGATCATGGCTGGCTAGAAGCTCTCCAGATTGCAACCGAAAAACAGGACGGCTGGTTTGAAGTCGTCAACGAGCAAGGGATCGTTCGGAAGACCAAGTTGCGCGGAACAAAGTTTCTCACCACCACCTGGGAGAATCTCTTCGATCTGGCGGTCATCGATCTGAGGAGTATTGCGCGCACCCGTAAAAAACTGGAATTAACGGAACGCGACCTTGCCGATGTTGTCTTCAAAGCGTCCGAGTGTCACAGACGATTGAAGATCGTCGCCGACATCATCGACCCGATTGGCCCATTTCTGGAAGCCATCGGCTATCTCCTAGAAGTCGAACCCTTTGCTTCTTTCGGGCCTCTTGATAGAACGCCCATTGAGAAGCTGGTCGCAAACACCGCTCCTCCATCGCCGAGCGCCAGATCGAACGCGGCATGATCTGATCGTCAGGTAAACCAGCACAGCACCTCATCGAGCGTACAGGGCACCCGGACAACATGTCCGCCGTGCAACTGGATCATCGTCTCGTCGTGGCACTCATCGGCGTCGTGGATGATGCCGACCGACTGCGGCCGAATCGCGTACCGGATGCCATCGAGGCCGGTGATCAGGATGAAACCGCCGGCTATCCGCTCCCCCTGCGTGACCATGTTGACCTCGTCCAGCCTACATCGTATGTTGGAACGTATAGAGAACATACCCTCCGCCCCCAGGAGGTCAAGCATGCTGTTTTTTGAGTTCCCGGAAGACGCCCGATGGAACGACGACCACGACACGGTCGAGTTCTCGGTTATCTTGCGGCCCTACGAAGGCACGGTCAGGATCGGCAGGCGGGTGTTCCAGGGGCTCCTCGACCAGCGGCCGACCCCAGAGCGGTGCATCGAGGCTTTCCACCTACAACGTACCCGCTTCGAGATGATCGCCGAAAGGAAGCTGCGTCGCCGGCAGTTGACCGATGACGGCAACGTCGAGATCACCGGCCGCGATCTTCGCGAGAAGACGCCGGTCGGGCCGCGCTTGTTCGAGCCGGTGATGGTGTAGAAGTAGCGTATCGCAATGACCGTCGCGCCCGGTTTCATCCCACCGTACTTTGACGAGGTCGTCGAAAAGTATGGGCTCACTGTCTTGAATGGCGGCGCGGATATGTCGCTGGTGAACGGCGACATAGAGTTGACCAAAGACCTCGATCTCAAAGTAGGCGATACGGTCTACAACGCGCTATTTCGGTTCGTGCAGGCGGTTCGGCTAAATACCCCTCACCTGCGGTTTCTTTTCGAGCTTGTGGGCACAATGTCGTCTCGTCGAAAGGAACTCGACGACAAATTAAATGCGGCTGGCGAGGGTGCGGCTGAACGCTTTGACATCAGCAAGTCGTTGGCGGATGACCAATTGTTCATGTCGCAGTTTCGTGAGATTTCAGCCCAACAAGGTGCTGCCGCCTATGGCTATGGCACCTACGCCGGTTGCGTTGTCCTGCTTCTCAGCGGATCACTGCTGAGGTTTAAGGATGACATCGAGGCGACTACGGACGACTGGAATAAGGCCCCACCGATTTTCAATGGGTATTCTTTAGGTCAGATCGTGGTTGCCGCAGCAAATGGGTTTCGGCACGACGATGAGTGGGCGAAAACACGGCCGGCGACCCGTCAGCAGCAAACTTCGCAGCATGTGCTGGCGCGGGCGCTTCCGGCCGTTTCGGCGACCGTCGAGCGCTCGCCGGGCCGATGCACCGAGGTGCTCGACCTGCTGAGTGACGGCGATAACTTTGATCGACTGCTTGAAAAGCTATACGTCTTCGTGCACAACGTTGCGCTCGGCCGAAGAGTGACTTAGGTAATTTCCGATCACCGGCCGCGCCGGCCGTAAATACCGACGATATGCGAACCAAAGCCTCAAATTCGACACTTAACCTCGTCCATCCCCCTATTGACAACGTGGTGCTTCTCCAAGGCGCGATGGACGATGTCGTCATCGGCTCGCACGTACCGAACGTCGGTTTCTTCACCGATCTCACGGACACGTCGCTCGTAGGGGCACCTTTGGTCGGTACCACATCCAGCGGCATGCTCACCCAGGTCTTCTTGGGCGATGGCCTCGAAATCGTCACCATCAACAATCAAAAGGTACTGATCCGCACGGGAAGCGCGCTCCCCACTGGATATGGAGAGGGGCCATACAGTGAGGGGTCATTCGGGCAAATCCTGTCGGAGTGACAAAACACGTCGCGAAAATTGCTTTGCGCTAAATACCCAAGACACATCACGAAAAGCGGCCAGAGCGCTTTTCCGCTAACCAGGGAGGCTGTCGTGACGAATGACGACAACACCAGCAAAGGGCCTGACCCAACCGACCGTAGGCGGCGATAACAACACGTGGGGAAATCTTCTCAACGCGAATATGTCCGTTGTCGATAGCGCGCTCGGCGGGACGCTATCGTTGACGATCTCGGGCAATACCGCCCTTACGACGCCGCAAGTGCAGAACGCCGGTTATGTGCTCTCCGGCACACTGACGGGCACGACGACTATCACGTGGCCGAGCTTTTACGGTTTTGCGGCCATCCAGAACGATACGACCGGCGGCTTCGCGATTAGTTGCGGCATAAGTGGCGGGGCTTTCGTGACCGTCCTCAACGGTGAGACGGTTCCGGTGTGGAGCGACGGCACGAACTTCTATCGGCTCGCCCAGATAGGCGGCGGCGCACTCGTCACGAATAGTGATCTTGAAAACTCGTCGATGACGCTCGCTGGGCATACTGTGGCCCTCGGTGGCGCGCAGACATTCGCGGCCTCAGACCTCACCAATGGCGTCACCGGTTCCAGTGCGGTTGTGCTCGCGACGAACCCCACGTTCACATCCGCGATCACGATTGACACGGTTCACCTTGGCGACAACGGCAACAATGTCCTCGTATTGCGCGACGTGAATGCCAATGTCCCGGTCGCGGTCGTCACCGGCTCGATCAGCGCCACGACGCTAACGGTGACCGATGTCACGTCCGGGGTGCTGGCGGTCGGCGACAACCTTAATGTCGCCAGCGATACCAGGATCACCGCGTTCGGTACCGGCATTGGAGGGGTTGGAACCTATACGGTCTCAGTGTCGCAAACCGTTTCGTCACGCACCATCACCGCGACGAAACCCATCGCAAAGAGCCTTTACACGCTCAATGGCGGGGCTCTCGGTGTAAGCGACACGACCAATGTGACTGACGGTGTATCGCTGCACTCGGATTTTATCAACACCTTCGTGGTGCAAGGACTAAACAATTCGGGGGGTGCCGGGCTCGATACCAACCTTGCGGTCTATCGACCGTCAGTCCAAAACGAGTCTAATGTCAGTGTCGTCATGTACTCGGGCGGCGGCGTCGGCGAGGCGCGCTTGAGCTTCGGCACCTTTCACTCGGGGCCGTACTATCTGGTCACACAAGAGATAGAACCCGGCACCACCTGGGAGGGCACCGCCACTATCGCGGGCAACTCCCTCACGATAGTGAGCACCACGTCGGGCTCCATCGTGTCTGGCCTCATTATCGAGGGTGACGGCGTCCATACGGCCACCGTCGTCAGCGGCAGCGGAACGACGTGGACGCTCGACGGGTCTCCGCAGACGGTCTCCGCGCCCACCGCGATGACCGGTGTCGGCGGTCAGTATTTCCCGGTTGTGTGGAGTAATGGGCAAGATGTTGCTTTCACGATCCCTACGGGATCGCAGCCGACCACGGCGTTTGGCCCAGGGGGTATCCAAACGCCCTCTGCCGTATTCGAGACGGGGGCGGACAACAACCTTACGATTGCGGTGGATGGCGCTTATAGCCAGATCAACTTCAAGGCCGGTATGTTCATTCAAGGTGGTGCCTCTAGCGATCCGCATATGAATTTCGCCGCCCCTAGCGGGGGCGGACATGTCTTTTCCGTCAACTCTGCTGTCAAGGCTTCGATCAACACCACGGGTCTCGTTTCGAGCGCGCACAGTCAGCTTGGTGATGCGACGAACTATTGGGGCGCTTGCTTTGAGGAGACGGTGACCCTGATCCCAGAGACCGCGCCCTCGGCTCCTGCCGTCGGATGGACCCTCTACGTGGATAGTGGTGACAGCAATAAGTTGAAGGCGAAGGCGGCGACGGGAACTATCGTGACCCTCGGAACCCCATAAATGCAGTCTCTTACATCACAACAGGCACAAGCCATTTCCGCCGCCGGGGGTCAATATGAGTAAAAGCAAGCAGTCGTTCATCGAGCGCCGCGAGGAAGGCGATTACGCTATACGTCGTGGCGGCTCTCAACGTGCCAGTGCTATCCTGCCCACCCAGGCGGAAGCTATAGCGCGCGCCAAAGAGCTAGAGCCGGAGAGCACGCCCATGATCGAGCGTGTACGAAATACCAGCGTTGGAGGTCGCGACAAGTGGAGGACGAAATGACCGACCATCCCCTTTGTCGTCTCTGGGGTCGGGAAAGGGTCATCGCAGACTGCGCGGGTATCCCTTAGCCCCTTCTGCCCTTCTGTCTTCCAGCAGACACGCTGAGTCGGGAGGTGGTTGATGAATACGTGCGTTCGGTAAATACCCGGACAGGTTTTCAGAGCACAAAACTACAGAGATGTTGCAAGGCGTCACTTTCGCGCAAAAAGCCGATTCCGAATCACCGATTACCCCGAGGGCAGCAACGACTTCGGTCGTTGCTACGGGTGGTACCTCAGTTATCGTCGTCACTGGCCCCATTAATGGCGGCTACGTCACAAACCCGGTAAACGCGAGCGCTCAAGGCATCACGGCCTCAGAGAACGTCTACCTCGATCCTGTTGGCATGCCTGGAAGCACAGACATCGCGGCGAACGGGACGACGATCCTGCTGACACCGGGTCAGAGCTATTCGTTGCCGCCGTTGGCGGCTGGTGTCTCTCTACATGCCAATGCGGCCACCGGTGGTCATAAGCTAACAGTAGTCGTGTGGTAATTAGGAGATTGAAATGAATGAGTAATGCCCAAGGCCCAGGGGGCGTCATTTCTCCACCTGACGCGGCGACTATCACAGCGTCAGCAACTGCTCTTGGTGTAATGGCGCAATTTGACACGTTCGGGTATCAGTCGTTCTTGGTTGTTCCAAACGGAGGCAGTGGTTCCATAGCGAACGTCAACCAACTTGCCATCGAGGGGACGAACACGCCGCTGGACTCCACGTCATGGCAGGGGTGCACCGGGTTCGCGCAGTTGTCGCCCGGTCAAATCGTCACGACGAATGTGCTCGCCACGGCGTGCGCCTTTGGCTGCATGTATCGCTACTATCGGGTCCGGATGTCGAACTACGTTTCGGGCACTACCGTCATCACGGTTATCCTGCGGCAGACCTACGTTCCCCTATCATCGGCGGTTGTAATCGGCGCAAGCGCCGGTGCGTCTGCGGGTCTCCCATCAGCTATTGCCACGAATGATTCAGTGGGCCTTAAGGCCAAGAACGCTGCCGGAAACCTCTACAAATGCTCTGGGGCGATGAACGCCGCCGGCTACGTCTGGATTTTCGACCGCAGCACGGCTCCCGCGAACGGCAATGGAAACGTGGGACTTATCTGGTGCGAGGGCCAGTTCACTGCCAGTTCTCCATTCAGCATCAGTTGGCTCCCTGGCCCTGCATTAACCTTCACCACCAACTGCTGGATCGTCGCATCATCGACTCCACCTCCTACCCTGACACTTACATCAGCTTTTTCTATTCAGGCACTCGTGCGCTAACGACGCTCGCAAGTTAGGAAAGCCGCTCCGGCATCTTCGGGTCGCTGCCAGCGTCCGGGGCGGCGCGTGCAGTAATGTCCGAATAGCCTAATGTCGATCTTGGTACCACCGCAACGTTCTCGTAAGACTTTACGGCAGACCGCATCGTCCAAGACTGGACAATTCGGCAATCCCGGCGACACGATCACCCAAAGATTCTTATTAAAGGCCCTCTCTGGCCGATAGCCCATTGGCTTAAGTCTTAACCACGATTCGCACGGTGTTCGCGTCTGGAAACTCCGCGCCCGCGTCCTCGAACGCCCGCTCGATCTGGTTGCGTATCGCCGGCAGAGTTCGGACGCTCTCCGCTTCAAAATTCTTGACCGCCGACAGGCCCACCTGTGACCGCTGAGCAAGCTCGGCCTGTGTCCATTGCAGCCACGCACGCGCGGCCCGGCATTGCGCAGAACTGATCATCGCGCACCCCACCCTATAGAGACCCGAGCCCCCTCGGCCTCCATCAAGATGGTTAATCTGGGCCACCTGTGAGTTTGAGGCAACTATTTTGGTTGCAGCAGATTATGAACGACGCTAATTTCGCCTCTCAGAACTATGAAAGCTGTTCATAGCCGTGAGGAGGCCCGTAATGAGCGTCACCGGAACCAGTCCACCAAATGGGCACGATTCGCACCCGACCCTCGGCACCGCCGGGACGCATTGCCCGGTGTGCGATTCGCCTATTAGCGCGCGGAAGTTTGCCGAGATCGAGGGCGTCCGCCGTGCCCGTGAGGCTGAGATCGAGCAGTCGGTCGAGGCGCGGTTCGCGAAGCAGCTTGCCGAGACCGAACGCAGGAAGAAGGCAGAAATCGCGGCGGCGGTGAAATTGGCGACCAAGGTGGTCGAGGCCAAGCTGAAAGCCATCCGCGACAGTCAGGCCGGTATCGTCGCGGCAGCGGTCGCGGCGGAGCGCGAGAAGGCCGGCAAGTTGGTGGTCGCGGCGGTCGCCGCTGCGAAGGTCGAGCACGCGACCGAGAAGGCCCGCCTTGAGGCCGATTTGAGTCTGCTCCAGAAAAAATTGGTCGCGCGGCCGGCTCACCAGATCGGTGGACCCGCTGAGGTAGACCTATACGACACTCTCGTCTCGGCGTTTCCCGGCGACCGGATCAGCCGCGTTGCTAAGGGCGTAAAGGGGCCGGACGTGGTGATGGATGTCGTGACCCCGAATGGCGACATCGCTGGTCGAGTGATCCTGGATTCCAAGGCGCACGCCCGCTGGAGCAGCAAATTCGCGACCAAGCTGCGCGGGGATCAACTCGCCGCGCAGGCCGACTTCGCGATCCTGGTATCGAGCGCCTTTCCCGCCGGAGCCCGTGAACTGCATATGCAAGACAGTGTGCTGATCGTGTCACCGGCCCGCGCGGTTGTCGTGGTGCAATTTCTTCGTCAACAGGTCATTTTCAACTACAGATTGAAATTGTCTGCCGAAGCGCGCGATGAGAAGGGGGATCGGCTCCTGGCCTACCTCACCTCGGATGCGGGGTTCGAGTGCCTCGGCGCAGTGGCCAAGGCCACCGACGATATGATCAATCTGGAGGCCCGCCAACTGGACGCGGAAACTGGATTCCACAGGCGGCGGGGCGAGATGATCCGTGCGATTCAGCGCGCGCACGAGGAATTGGTGGCCCAGATCGACGGCATCGTCAGCGGCAACGAGCTAGTCAGCCTGGAGCCGGCGATATGACGCGCCGGCACCGTCTGCCCATGCATCGCCTGCCTGACGGCAACATCGACAAGCTCGTGTTGCACGAGATCGTCGCGGCGAATGCGAACCGAGCGTGGGTCGAGAAAGCGCTCGGGGAAGAAGCCGCCCATCTGCACGACATCGCCCTGAGTGTCGCCGATCCGGCGGTCTACACCGTTTCCAAGGTGTTCGAGCTACATGGCTTGGGCGAGTTCGACACTGGCGACAACGATGCGCTCTACCGGGTCATTACGGAAATTGCCACGAGACGTATCCGCGAACGACTGATCGGGTCGCTCGGTGACGGTCGGCGCGATCCGGGAGCGGGTAAAGAGATTGCCGTCTCCGTGGTGCTTCGCGAGTTGCGCGGACAATGAAGCGCCGTACGGGGCCTCCGCCATCTCACTTGCGGTTGGTCTTCTCGGCCGATGCGCTGGGTGATAATGCGGCTCCCGAGGCACTTCCGTCCGGCTGGGGCGCGGCGGCGATCAACGACCTCATGAGCAAGATGGCCGAGATCACGAACGATGTCGCGGATCGGGCGGTCGATGCCCTGCGACGCGAGGTCGCCACATTCGGTCTCCAACTCGACGCGCGAGCCTTGGCGGCGATCCGCGAACCTGTCCTCTTCACCATCGCGGCGGGTATGCGCGCCCGTATTGGCGGCGTGGCGCTGGGTCGAGATCACGACCCTGCCGAGGAAGACCTTGCCGTCTTTCCCGATGACGACATGCACCCCTATGTCGAACATACCGGTGTGGGGTTGCGGGAGCGACTTCGTCTCATCCTCGAACCGAGTGATGAACCGGCGTGACCCCGCTGTATGTGTCTGAGAAGGGGTTCCGGGAACCCCCTATGGGATGTCGAGAACCCCTGCTGAGTAGATCTATATCCGTGTTTGCAAATATTGGTGGGAACATATCTGATCGTATACAGATATACCTCGAATACCCCAGGGATATTATTACACAAATAAGGACATATAGGTGTACTATGTAGTGGTATATGTGACGTGGTTATTTCATAACTATCGCACAAAAATTTTCAATTCCATCATTTTTCTTGTAGGATCGCGGGAGAATAGATCGCATCGGTTCCCCCGCTATGACGCAACAGCGATTCATAGGCCGGCGTAGCTGTGCCCCGGTACGACGCGCTGCCGGCGGGCCTTCTCCCGCGCGGCCTCTGCCGCGCGGCGGCGGCACAATACGTCGGCGTCGGCGTCAGCATGTTTGACCGGCTCGTCAAGGGCGGGCGACTGCCCCGGCCGATCAGCATCGGCGGACGCAAGGTGTGGGATCGAGCCGCCCTCGACAGATCGTTCAATGCGCTCAGCGGCGTGCGCCAGGGCGATGACGAGCCCGACCATTGGGCCGAGTATCTCAATGGGCCACCTTAATCTGCCCTATCTGTGGATGCCGCCCGGTCGTGGTGGTCGTCTGTATGCGTTCTACCGCCGCGATGGCGTGCGCATCCCGATCAACTCGCCGGAAGGGCATGATTGCTGCCGGGTGACGAAGGCTTTTACGAAGAGCACCAGCGGATACACGCCACCTTTGAGAAAACGAAGACGACCGACGACGGGCCAAAGCCGGGAACGATCACCCATCTCATCGCCAGCTACAAAAAGTCGGGCGACTATCTGATCAACATCGGTGCGCTCACGCGCCGGGAGTATGACCGCTATCTCTCTCAGTTCGACGAAGCGCATGGAACGGGTCTTGTGGCCAACCTGCCGCGTGAGGCGATCTACAAGTTCCGCGATGAGCACCAGGACACGCCGACGACGGCGAACATGTTCCTCCAGGTCATCAGCATCATTCTCAATTTCGCCGAGGATCGGCCCTTGGAATTTCGTCTTCCGATGAGTTGGCGAAGCCCGGCGCGCAGGATCAAGAGGCTCAAGACCGGCGAGGGACATCGTCCCTGGGAAGAGTACGAGATCGCCGATTTCCGCAAGACCTGGAAAATCGGAACCCTGGAGCGGACGACCTTCGAGTTGTACCTAAACACTGGCCAGCGCGGAGAAGACATAGTCGGGATGATGCGCAAACACTACTTCGAGGGTGAGATCAGTGTGTGCCAGGACAAGACCCTCAGACGCATCTGGATACCGGCATCGGATGATCTCCAGGAGGCTCTCCATCCGTGGCTGGAAAGCCATCAGGAGAAGACGATCCTGACGACCCCAACCGGACTGCCCTACCTGTCGCCGGGATACATGCGACCGCTCATGCGCGAGGCGATAAGCGGCAACGAGAAGGCAGTCGCGCTCGCGGCCCAAAAAGGGCGGAAGAAGGAGCTTAAAAGGGGAGCAGAGCTTCCAGAGGATTGCACATTGCATGGTCTGAGGTATTCGTTCTGCACGCGCGGGATTGAGGTCGGTCTCGATTGGCAGGAGATCGCGTCAATCGCCGGTCACGAGACCGCCGAGATGATGGCCAAGTACACGCGGCAGCGCCGAGAGGCACGGTTGGCGGTCGAGGCCATGAACCGCTCGCGGGCACGGCCGGACAACCTTCGGGTGAGTCGGGCGCGGGAATTGTTCGGCGATAACCCGTGACCGCTGTAAACCGGTCTGGTCGGGTGTAAACCGGATCGGAAAAATCTGTAAACCGGCCCTGAAAACTTGAGGCTACGCCTCAAAAACAAAAAAAGTAGCGCTATCCCCTATATAGTAAAAAATCCTTTAGAATCAGTGCTGGTTTACAGTCTTCTTGTTCTGTTCACGCTCATAGTTTCTGTGGCGTTTCGGGCAAGTGTAAACCGCGATCTGATACGTGCGTACACGCATGCGTTGATTTTGGGCTTTTACTTAAAGCTATACTTGGCATGCCGCCCATAGCCGGCTCGGGGGCACTCGGCCGCTGACGGCACATCAACACCGTATAGGGTATGCCCCCTAAATGGGCGCGGGGTCTGGCAGCTTATTAATGAACGGCTTTAGCTTCCTCGGCGGGTGCTTGAGGTAGACCTTGCCATGTACGTCCGGTGCAGCATGCCCGGTCATGAACCGCTGCCGATCCGGTTTCAGCTTCGGCATGTCCTCAAGCTGCGAGGCGAACCGATGCCGCCAGCTATAGCTGTCGCGTAGAGCCGTGACGCGACCCGTTTCGGGGTCAGTCTCGTTCTTGATCCCGATGCCGCGCAGGAACTTCATGATGATATCGGACGCTCTGGTGTTCCGCTGGCCGGCCTTATCAGGTCGAAGTTCCGGGAACAGTGAAGCATGCTCACCATGCTCGCGTCGGACGAATTCGACCCGGTCGAGGAAGCCCTCACGGATTACCGCCGGGTGTAGCGGCAGCAGCCGAGGTCGGAATGCGGTCTTGAGATTGCCCGTCTGCTCGACGCCATCGACGATAGTGGTGCGGCCCTTCTCGGTGATGTCGAAGCACCAGATGCCGTCCTTCTGGACGACGTGAGCGACCGATGCGTCGGAAACTTCCTCGACAATCGCACCCAAGAAGCACATGAGCGGCATACCCCATCGGATGATGGGTTCCGGGCGCTGGCGGGCCGCGAGAAGGATCAGGTTCGCCTCATCATCGGTGAAGGCGAGGCGCTCCAGACCCTTACGCTTCGGCGGTACGGTGATCTTGGCAGCAGGATTGCCGCCGGGTATCCCGTCAAACTTGTGGTTCTCATCCGCCACGTGGAACAGGGCACAGATGTCGATCAGGTGATCGCGCGGAACATTACTGCTCGGGCCGTGCTGCTGGATCAGGTGCTCCTTGTAGCCCTGGATGTCGGCTTGCCTGATCAGCGTGAGATCGTCGGGCTTCTTCGTCCAGGCGAGAAACTGCGCCATCTTGGATGCGCGTCGGTCGATTGCGGGTTGCTTCGGCTGGTTGTCGCCGCGCTTGACCTTCCACAAGTCCATTGCGGTGGCCGTCGAGCAACCGGCGACCTTCATCGTCGGTTGAAGCAGTTTGGGCTCGGGGTCGGCGTTCGCCTCTTCCGGCTTCACCCATTGCCACATGCCCAACCTGCCGTCCTCGAACTCAACGAGCGGCAGGTCGGGGATCAGGCGATAGAGGTTGTGGAAGTACGGGATGATCTCGACGAATTTCCTGACCGGCTTCTGCTCCAGGCGTTGTCGCGCCGCCTGGAGGATGACCTCGAATTCGAGGACGATACCGGGGGCGCGCTGGTAATAGACCCGGTTGTCCTTCGTGCCGGTTGACCGCCTGAGTACCTTCTTGCCGACGACCGACTGTAATTCGGGCGGGACGCGAATTTGCACCGCGAGGATATCGTGCTTGCGGGCCTCGGGCTTGGGGATACGGGGCATTCGTGCCATCCTGACTTACCCTCCGGGTTTACCCCCCGGTGGGCGGAAAAGATGGCAGAAGCCCTGGACTTATTGGCTCGCTTGGGGTTTTTCAATCCCGTCCGCGCGGGTCAAGCCCGGCCATGACGATCAATCTTCCGTTATCCGCCCTACCGGTTCAATCCGCGAGTGAATGGCCGAGCGCTTCGAGCAGGTGGCCGGTGCCGTGCTCGCGCGATCCGGCATCGTCATAGCCGTCGAGGAAGGCGCCCTGCTCGGTGACCTTGACGGTGGTTTGGCCGCGGTCCGCGGTCAGCTCGACCGTCGCCAGCGACACGGAAATCTTCTTGTCGGCGAGATACATCTCGTAGCTGTAGACCAGCCGCTCATGCGGGATGACATCGTGGTAGACCGCATCGAAGGTCGAGACGACGCCGCCTTCCCAACGGCCCTTGAGCCGCTCGCGGCCGCCGGGGCGCACATCCATCCGCCGCTCCAGCATCTCCCAGCGGGCCGCCGGCCCGGCGAACCATTTTTCCTTCGCCGCCGCGTCGGTGAACGCCGCCCATACCCGCGCCACCGCCGCGTCGTACGTGCGCTCCAGGCTGAACACCGCATGCACGACCGATCGGATCCCGCTATCCGTGCCGCCCTGCATCCGCACCACTTCCTTTTCGAGCTTGTCGAGGGTCGAGGCCCAGCCCTGCGGCGCGCCCTCGACCATCCAGGCTTTCGCCGCGTCGATCAACGTGTAGGTCTGCGTCACGTCCATCCGCGTGCCGCCGAGCGCGTCGCTCAGTTCGACCTCGGTCAGCGCCTGGAACAGCGGCCGGCCGGCGTCGTCGGCAATCGTCGCGTCGATGACGAGCCTGCTGTCGGGCACGATCTCGGCAAAGCTGCCGTGCATCCAATGCCGTTCGCCGGCGGGCGATTGCATGCACAGGTCGAAGGCGCCGCCGGCGCGCGGCTCGATCTTCGCCTCGGGTACGGTGTAGGTCTCGGGACAAAACCAGTTCTTGATATGCTCGGCCGTGGTCCAGGCGCGGAACACCGTGTCGCGCCGCGCATGCAGCACGCGCGACAGTTTGAGCGGGGGTGGCCGGGTCGTCGCACCCTCGCCGGTCTCAGCCGTTCGAGCCATCACTCTCTCCTTCATGTTCCAGTGTCTTGAGGTACGCGCCCAACCGGTCGAGGCGGCGCTCCCATTCGACCCGGCGGGCATTGATCCATTGCTCGGCGAGGCTCAGCGCGCCCGGCTCGATGGCGCAGGTCCGCACCCGCCCGGTCTTTTCCGAGCGCACCAGTCCCGCCGCTTCGAGCACGCCGAGATGCTGCATCGCCGCCGGCAGCGACATCGGCAGGGGCCGCGCCAGTTCGCTGACCGGCGCCGGCCCGCGGCTCAGCCGCTCTACCATCGCTCGCCGCGCCGGATCGGCCAGCGCATGGAACAGGCGGTCGAGATCGGGAGATTGGTTAAGCATGTACCTAACTAAGCATGGTCTGGATAGTTAGGCAAGAACTTTAGTATTGGGCGGGTGGCGATTCGCCGCCATTGACGCGCCACAATCGCGAGCGCATCTCCGTCCGGACGAAAACCGGCAAAGGCCACCGCGAGATGGGCAGTTTCAGGCGGTTAAGCGGAGCGGCGATGACCGCCTTTCTGGTCCTGTCGGCGGCATTGCCGGCGCGCGCGGCGCCCCCGCCGCCGGCGGCCTTGAGCCCGCAGGATACAGCCGAACTGCAGCGGATCGCCGCCTATCTCGACGGCATCCACACGATGACCGCGCATTTCCAGCAGGCGGTGGCGAATGGCGGCGTGGCGACCGGCTCGGTCTGGCTCGCCCGGCCGGGCAAGATGCGCTTTCAGTACGATCCGCCCAACGAGTTGCTGCTGCTCGCCGATACGTTTTACCTCTACTCCTGGGATCCCGATCTGAAGCAGATGTCGAAGGTCGGGCTGAAATCGACCCCGGCCTGGTTCTTGCTGCGCCAGCCGATCAGCTTTACCGACGGGGTGACCGTTACGCGTTTTGAGCATAGCGGGAATACCGTCAAAGTGTCGGTCGTCGAGAGCGCCGAACCGGACGCCGGGAGTCTGACTATGGTATTTACGGAAAATCCACCGGTCCTGCGGCAATGGAGTGTGGTCGACCGCCAAGGGAAGGTGACCACCGTATCGTTGTCGGATATGTCGTACGGTATGGCGCTCGATCCGAAGTTGTTCGAATATCGGGATCCGTATAGCCGCTGAGCAATCACCAACGCCAACAACCGCTTGAGCCGCTTCTGAGATGTCCTCGCGCACGCCGCTCGTTGCCATTCCCACCTGTTATCGCGAGCACAACGATCGCCTCATGTACACCACCGTCGTGCGCTATCCGCACGCGGTGGTCGACGCCGCCGCCTGCCTGCCGATGCTGGTCCCGTCGATCGGCGACAAGCTCGACATCGATGCGCTGCTCGACACAATCGACGGCCTGCTGCTGACCGGGAGTCCGTCCAATGTCGAGCCGCACCACTACGAGGGTCCGCCGAGCCGCGAGGGAACGCTGCACGACCCCGACCGCGACGCGACGACGCTGCCGCTGATCCGCGAGGCGGTGCGCCGCGACAAGCCGGTGCTGGCGATCTGCCGCGGCATTCAGGAGCTCAACGTGGCGCTCGGCGGCACCTTGCATCAGCGCATCGGCGAGCGGCCGGGCGGCGAGGTCCATCGCCGCGGCCGCGACGTCAAGCGGATCATGCAGATGACCATGGACGAGCGCTATGGTCCTTGTCACCCGGTGACGCTGGCGCCTGACGGGTTTTTCGCGCGGATCGCCGGCACGACCGAGATCATGGTCAATTCGCTGCACGGCCAGGGAGTGGACCGGCCGGCTCCCGGGCTCAAGGTCGAAGCGGTGGCGCCCGACGGGTTGATCGAGGCGGTGAGCCTGCCCGGCGCCCGATTCGTTGTCGGCGTGCAGTGGCACCCCGAATACAAGCCGCTCAACAATCCGGTATCGCGCGCCTTGTTCGCGGCGTTCGGCGACGCCTGCCGCGCCGCCAACGCAGCCAATGCCGCCAACGCCCCGGGGAGCAGCGAAAAGCGGCGCGCTGCCTAGCACACGCTTCCACACCTATTTGGTTCCCGCGTTCCGCATGCGTTTTCCGCGGCGGACGCATGCACGAATCGCATTTTTGCCTGAGCCCGGCCATCCCTATCTGGGAGTCCAGAAGCGGAGAGGACGGCAAGTCCTCTTAATTCCGGCCCCGTCTCCCCTGCGGGGTGCGGATCTCCCCCAAGCGCTTCTGACAAGCTGGCGCCCGGTGTTCCCCCCACACCGGGCGCTATTTGTTTGATTTTGCCGGTTTTGCGCGCCTCCGAGGGCTTTGCTGTGCAACGCCTCCGGCCCATGCCGGAACGAACAGACCGCATCCCGAGGCGCTTTGCGCAGCAAAGCTGCAAAGGCCGCATCGCCGCCCTTGCAGCAATTGCCCGCGCCGGCGCGCCATGGTCTATTCCTCCCGCCCTTTGGTTGATCGGACCGTTAAGGAATGACGCTGCGGCTCATCACCTGGAACATCAATTCGGTGCGCATCCGGGTGGACAATGTCTGCCGCCTGCTGAACGAGGCGCAACCGGACATTCTCTGCCTGCAGGAGACCAAGACCCCGGACGAGCTGTTCCCGCGCGAGCCTTTTGCGGCGCTCGGCTACGAGCACATCCACATGCACGGGATGAAGGGCTATAACGGCGTCGCGATCCTCGCCAAGATCCCGTTTCCCAGCATCGCGACCCGCGCGTGGTGCGCGCGCAACGACTGCCGCCACGCCATCGTCGAGCTGCCGGGCGGCATTGAGCTGCACAACATCTATGTCCCGGCCGGCGGTGACGTTCCCGACCCCGAGGCCAATCCGAAATTCGCCCACAAACTGCAATTTCTCGATGAGCTGACGGGCTGGTTCGCGACGCATGACCGCGCCCGCAAGGCGATTGCGGTCGGCGACCTCAACATCGCGCCGCTGGAGACCGATGTGTGGTCGCACAAACAGCTTTTGAGCGTCGTCAGCCACACGCCGGTCGAGGTCGACAAGCTCGGCAAGTTTCAGGCCGCCGGCGGGTTTGTCGACGCGGTGCGCCATTTCGTGCCGGCGGACCAGAAGCTCTACACCTGGTGGAGCTATCGCAACCGCGACTGGGCCGCCTCCGACCGCGGCCGCCGTCTCGACCATATCTGGGTGACCCCGGCGCTGGTCGGTTCGCTCAAAAGCTACCGCGTGTTCCGCGAGGTGCGCGACTGGCAGCAGACTTCGGACCATGTCCCGGTGATGATCGAGCTGGACGTCTGACGACGCGCTCCCGCTATGCGCGCCGGTACAGATGGTAGCGCCCCGCAGCGATGCCGCCGGGCAGCGGCAGCGGCGCCAGCGCCTCGCACGTCATCGCCTGTTGCGTCGCCAGCACGCCGCCCGGCCGCAGCAGCGGCAGGATCAGCGGCCGCAGGCCGGCGGCGAGGTGGAGATTGGCTGCCGCATCCCCGGTGCCCGCGTCGAAATGGGCGAGCGCGACGCGGCCGCCCAGCGCGGGGCGGGCGGCCGGCAGCGTCGCGTACATGTCGCCGAGCAGCAGCCGGTCGGCCGGCGGGATGCAGTCGGGATGCGCCGCGACGACGCGCTCGCAGACATAGATGTCGCGGTCGGGAAAGAGCGCGCGCAGATGGTCGTAGGTGCGGCCGTTGCCGAGCCCCAACTCCAGCACCGGCCCGTCGAGGCCGGCGATCAGCTCGGCCGCGCGATTGAGGCAGGCGCGCTGCGCTTCGAGCCGGCGGATAAAGCTGTCGAGCCGGCTCACGCGGCGTTGGCCGCGCCGCCGATCTGCTCGCGCAGCTTGCGCACCTCATTCAGCGCGGTGCGGAGCTGGTTGTTGCTCGCCTCCATGCGGTGCGCCAGCTCCTGCATGATCGACACGGCCATCGCCGGGAACTCGCGCACCATGCGCATGAACGGGTCCTTGGCGATGCGCAGCGCCACCAGCCGCCCTTTGGCGCGAACCGTCGCGTTGCGCGGCGCGCCGGTAAGGATCGACATCTCGCCGACGATCTCGTTGGCGCCGAGCGTCGCG
This sequence comes from Allostellaceae bacterium, assembly GCA_035550515.1. Lineage (GTDB taxonomy): Bacteria > Pseudomonadota > Alphaproteobacteria > ATCC43930 > CGMCC-115725 > DATARH01. The sequence goes on along the minus strand of DASZOZ010000024.1, from coordinate 5,458 downwards.
ACGGTGAGCGGCCCGGCCGGGCCTTCGAGCACGATGTCGGCCTCGCCGTCGATGATCAGATAGGCGGCGTCGCCCGGGTCGCCCTGGCGACAGACGATCTTGCCGTCGTCGAACCCGACCCGTTCGCTCATGAACGCCAGCAATTTCAACTTCGACGGCTCGATCTCGGCGAAGAACGGTACTCGTCGGAGGACTTCGAATTCCTGCTGCAAGCTCACGATGTTCCTCCCGTTCGCTTTATTCTGCCGCCATGAGCAAGGCGGTCAATGAATCCTTGTGGTCCAGGTCGGCGAGCCGGCCTTGTTCCTGCAATTTACCGGCACTCATCACCAATACTCGATCGAAATTGCGGGCGAGGCTGGCGCGGTGCAACACCCATATCACGCAGCGGCCGCGGAATTCGGCGAAGACGCCATCCATGACCTTTGTCTGCGCGGGTCCGTCGAGCGCCGCGGTCGCCTCGTTGAGGATCATCATGTCGGGGCGCTTCAGCATCGCGCGCGCGATCGCCGCGCGCTGGCGCTGCCCCAGCGACAGGCGCGAGCCGGCGGTGCCGACATTGTAGTCGAGCCCGACATCGATCACCGCATGGCGCAGCGACAGCTCGTCGAGCACCTCGCCGAGCACCGCCGGCACGCGCTGTGTCGCGTCGGACACGCCGTAGGCGATCTTGCCGAACAAGATATTGTCCTGCAGCGAGGCAGCCGCGTTGTATTCGGCCGGGTCGAAGAAGGCGATCTGCCCGTGCGCGTCTGCCGGCAAGTCCGCGCGGAAGGTGTGCCGGGCCTCCAGCAGCCGCTGCTGCATGCGTTCGTCGAGCACGTCGAGGCGGTGCCGCGCCGCGATCAGCTTGAGCGGCAGCGACAGCAGCTTCACCTGCTGTTCCTCGCTCAGGCTCTTGATGTCATGGCCGTCGATCGCGCTGAGCAGCGTCTTGAAGTCGGGCAGGTCGTTGGCGCTGATAAAGCTGTACTGCTCGAAGAATTCATGGTCGGGGGGCAGGTCGGCGAAGATTTCGACCATTGTCGCCGCCACCTCGCGCCCGGCTTCGATCAGGTCCTCGGTCAGGCCCACCTTGTCGAGCACCCGCCGCACGTAGTTGTTGCTGGCGAGCGCGTCGAATTCGAACACCGGCCCGATCGGCGTGCCGAACAACAGGTTCTCGGCGACCGTGGCGTTGCTGTTGTAGCGCTCGGGATCGTAAGTCTCGACCAGCTCGGTAATGCCGTCGCGCTCCAGCCGCCGCGACAGCGCTTGGCGTGCTTCGAGCAGCCGCGGCGCGAGTTCGGCGTGCTGCGCCGGGTCGACGCGGCCACGCAGCCCGAACCCGTAGACGTCCTCCTCGAAGCCGAGCCCGCGCAGCACCTCGGCGATGCGCACCGACAACTCCTCGGCGTCGGCGACGCCGGCCATGGCGTAATCGGTCCAGTCGGCCTCGATATCGAAGTCGATATTGCCCGCGCGCCGCGATTCGGCGAGCTGTTTCGCACGCTTTTTGGCGATGTCGTCGTCATAGGACGCCGGTACGACCGGATGATGCCGCAGCCCCCCGAGCAGATTGTCGCGCAGCGTGCCGGTGAACAAATACGGCGTCGCGTCGACATAGCCGATGCGCCGCCCGACGACCGCGAGCGGCAGCTCCGCCAGATCGGCGCCGCCGATCGTGATCCGGCCGCTCGACGCCTGCACCTGCCGCGCCAGCAACTGCGCCAGCTCGCTCTTGCCGCCGCCGCTCTGGCCGATCACCGCGACGTGCTCGTCGAGCGTCAGGGTGAAGCTGACCGCATCGACCAGCCGGCTCTTGTCGTCTCCCGACAGCGACAGGTTGGCCACCGCCAGCTCGCCCGAAAGATGCGGCAAGGTCTCGGGCTCGGCGAGCAGCAGAGCGGCATCGGCCATGTTCGCCGGCTCGAACTGCTCGACGATCTGGTCGTAGGTGATCCGGGAGTTCTGGTTGTTCTGATAGAAGTCGAGCAGCTCCTTCCACGGCGACGCCAGATCCTTGTAGGCGGCGAGCACCGCGACCAGCGCGCCGAACGACAGCGTGCCGCGGATCACCAGGTAGCCGCCGATCGAATAGAAAAAGAACGGCGTGAGCTGGCCGATGAAGTTGTTGAGGAATTTGACGAAGAACTTGCGCCGGTAAATCTCGTAGCGGATGTCGTAGATGACGCCGAGCAGGTGCGCGAAGCCGCTCAGCTGAAGCTTGACGTTGTCGTTGGCCTGGATCTCGGCAAGACCACCCGACGCTTCCTGCACCTTGTCGGCGACGACGCGCACCATACGGATGCGCCGTTTCTGCAACTGGTTCACGATGCTCTGCAGCTTGGGGATGATGTAGCCCTGGATCGGGTACAGCGTCACCGCCGCGGCCCCGAGGACCGGGTCCTGCATGAACATGAAGACGATGATCGTCAGCAGCTGCCCGCCCTGGAACAGCGGCAGCACGAACGCGTCGCCGATAAACCCGCCGAGCTGTTCGCACTCGGTGGTGATCATCGGGATGATCTGCGCCGACGACGTCTTGTGGAAATACGAGGTGGGGAAGCGCAGCAGCCGCAAATACAGCGCGTAACGGAAGCGCCGCAGCATCCGCTCGCCGAGCTGCCCCTTCAGCGTATTGATGTAGTACTTGAACCCGCCATTGATGAAAACGAGCGCGAGAAACACCCCGCACAGCGTCATCAGGTAGGGGATGCGGGTGAACGCGAAACCGAGAATGTATTGCGGGAACTTCGCGTCGTCGCGGATCGCGTGGTTGACGATGGTCTTCGGCAGGTCCAGCGAATAGTAAAGAAACGGAAACGAGACGAGGGTAAGCACCAGCAGCAGGATCTGCTGCTTGAGGCTGTGGCGCAGGATGAAGCGGTAGACCGACGGCTCGATGCTGTCTTCGACCGGCGGCGTCGGCTGCGGCGGCGGGTCGGGCATGGGCGCGGCGGCGTCGCGGTCCACAGCGACGCGCGCGGTTCGATCAGTGGCCGGCGCGGCAATCGTCATCGCCAACCCTTTTTCAACCAAGCCCTTTTCAACAACCGCATTTCGCACAACCTATGCGCCAGTGTAATAGTGCGACCGGTCGACAGCAAAGGAGGCGCCGCATGCCCCAACGGCGCGACCACAAGCGCGTACTGATCTACAGCCACGACAGCTTCGGTCTGGGTCATTTGCGGCGGTGCCGGGCGATTGCGCACTCGCTGGTCGAAGCGGACTCTTCAGTGTCGGTCCTGATCCTATCGGGATCGCCAATCATCGGCAGCTTCGATTTTCGCTCGCGCGTGGATTTTGTGCGTATTCCGGGCGTAATCAAGCTGCGAAATGGTGAATACGTTTCGCTCTCGCTGCACATCGACATCGAGGAGACGCTGGCGATGCGCTCTTCGATTATCCGCCACACCGCCGACATCTTCGATCCGGACCTGTTCATCGTCGACAAGGAGCCGCTCGGCTTGCGCGGGGAGGTGCGGCCGACGCTCGATCTGCTGCGCGAGCGCGGGACGCCCTTGATCCTCGGTTTGCGCGATGTGATGGACGATCCGTCGGCGCTCGAAACCGAATGGGCGCGGAAGAACGCGGCGCCCGCGCTCGCCGAGTATTACGACGAGCTGTGGGTCTACGGCCTGCCGCAGATCTGCGACCCGCTGCAAGGCATCGATCTGCCGGCGAGCGTGCGGCGGCGCATGGTCTATACCGGCTATCTGCGCCGCCAGGTCGGCAAGGCGGCGGCGGCCAGCGTCGACACGCGCGGTCTCGTGGCCGGCGATTTCCTGCTGGTCACCGCCGGCGGCGGCGGCGACGGCGACGAGGTAGTGGACTGGGTGCTCGCCGCTTACGAGCACGACCCCGGCCCCTTGCCGCCGGCCCTGATCGTCTACGGCCCGTTCATGGAGCCGGCGCGCCAGGCGGCGCATGACGCCCGCGTCGCACGTCTGCCCAAGCTGCGCGCCATCACCTTCGACGCCCATCTCGAAGCGCTGATGGCGCGTGCCAAGGGTGTGGTCGCGATGGGCGGCTACAATACGTTTTGCGAAATCCTGTCGTTCGACAAGCCGGCGCTGATCCTGCCGCGCACCGCACCGCGGCTGGAGCAGTTCATCCGCGCCCGGCGCGCCGCTGAGCTCGGCCTCGTCGCGACGCTCGCCGACGGCAGCGCCGTCGACCCGGTCAGAATGGCCGCCGCGCTGTTGCAGTTGACCCAGCAGGCGCCGCCCTCGTCGGTCGTCGTGCCGGGCCTGCTCGACGGCATGCCCAACGTCAACAAGCTCGCCGGCAAATGGCTCGAACGCGGACGTCATGCGCGCTTTGGCGGGCCTGTCCGCCGCCGTATCGGGGCGACGCCGTGACGGCAGCTCGCCGTGTCGCGTTTGTCCTCAAGGGTTACCCGCGTCTCTCGGAGACCTTTATCGCCGAGGAAATCCGCGCCCTCGAACAGCGCGGACTCGCCATCCTGATCGTCTCGCTGCGCCATCCGACCGACCGGGCGATCCACCCGGTGCATGCCGAAATCCGCGCCGACCGGCTGTATTTGCCGGAATATCTCTATCAGGAGCCGCTGCGGGTGTGGCGCGGCTGGCGCCGGGCGCGCCGCTCGCCGGGCTATCGCGCCGCCCGCCGCGCCTGGCTCGCCGATCTCGTCCGCGACCCGACGCCGAACCGCATCCGCCGGTTCGGCCAGGCGCTGGTGCTGGCCGTCGAGCTGCCGCCCGACATCGGCCGCTTGCACGCCCATTTCCTCCACACCCCGGCCTCGGTGACGCGCTATGCGGCGATGATGCTCGGCCTGCCGTGGAGCGTCTCGGCGCACGCCAAGGACATTTGGACCACGCCCGCGTGGGAGAAGCGGGAAAAGCTCGCCGACGCCGACTGGGCGGTCACCTGCACCGCCTCCGGTCACACGCATCTCGCGGCGCTGGAACCGCGCGCCGGCAAAGTCGCGCTGTGCTATCACGGCATCGCGCTCGACCGTTTTCCGCCGGCGCCCGAACGCGGCCGAACCGACGGCGGGAGCGAACCCGCCGTCCCGGTCACGATCCTGTCGGTCGGCCGCGCGGTGCCGAAAAAGGGCTATGACGACCTGCTAGCCGCGCTCGCGCGGCTGCCGCGGGTGCCGAGCTGGCGGCTGGTCCATATCGGCGGCGGCGTCCTGGGCCAGCATCTCAAGGCCGAAGCCGCCCGCCTCGGGCTTGCCGACCGCATCGACTGGCGCGGCGCGCGGCCGCAGCCGGACGTCCTCGCCGCTTACCGCGCCGCCGACCTGTTCGTGCTCGCGGCCAAGGTTGCGCCCGACGGCGACCGCGACGGCCTGCCCAATGTCCTGGTCGAGGCGCAGAGCCAGCGTCTCCCCTGCATTGCCACCCGGCTTTCCGGCATCGCCGAACTGATTGAGGACGGCGCGACGGGTCTGCTCGTGCCGTCCGGCGACCCCGCCGCGCTCGCCGCGGCGCTGGCGCGGCTGATC
>DASZOZ010000023.1:0-9329 GCA_035550515.1 Allostellaceae bacterium | reverse complement strand
GACCGCCTTCATGGGCCGCACCACCACGCTCAACGACACCGGGTTCGGCGCCGCCGAAAAAGGGCCGTTCAACTTCATGCCCAACCCGGTGCATCTGCCGGTGTCGAGCCGCGAGGTGATGGTCAAGGACGCACCGCCGGCGTTGCGCCAGGAAGAAACCAAGGGCGACCCCGACCATCCCAACGATCACGGCCAGTTCCTGCCGCGCGGCGGCGTCGAAACCGAGGCGCAGGCCGCGAACAACTCCGGCGAATCGGTGCAGGACCAGGTCGCCCAGCGCGTGCAGAACCTCGATGCCGCGTTCGAGCAGCTCAGCAAGTCGCTGGCCGCGCTGATCCGCAAGGGTCAGGTCAACGTCACGCTGCAAGCGCTGGGCGTGGTGATCGATATCAACGAGACGCTGCTGTTCCACAGCGGCAAGGCGGATCTGCAGCCCGAAGCGCTGCCGCTGATCGACCAGATCGCCAAGATCCTCGTCGATTTGCACTATCAGATCCAGGTCAACGGCTTCACCGACAACGTGCCGATCCACAACGCGCAGTTCGATTCCAACTGGGATCTCTCGGCGACCCGCGCGATCTCGGTGGTCAAGCGCTTTGCCGCCGCGGGGATCGACCCGACGCTGCTGGTCGGCGCCGGTTTCGGCGAATACCACCCGGTCGCGCCCAACAACACGGCCGAAGGCAAGGCGGCCAACCGGCGCGTCTCGATCGTCGTCGTGTCGCCGCTCGAGGGCAACGACCCGGCGCGGTCCCGGCTGATGGGGAGCACCGCCGCACCCTCGACGGAACCGGCGCCTGCGGCGAACCCGCCATCGCCTCCCACGGCCGCGGCGGCGCCTTCATCGCCGCCGGCGTCCGAGACAGCGATGCCGGCCGCCATCGCACCGCCGGTCAAGGCGCCGGCTCCCGCGGCCCCCGCCGTCATACCGCCGGCACATTCCGGCCCGGCGACACCGGCCGTCGCCGCACCGCCGGTCAAGGCGCCGGCTCCCGCGGGCCCCGCCGTCATATCGCCGGCACATTCCGGCCCGGCGAGATCGTCCGCTCCCGCGGCCAAGCCGGCGCCGCTTGCCGCGCCGGCCCGCTAGACGGGGAGGGGATGGCCAAGTCCGCGCCCAAGCGTCCGGCAAAGCCCGCCGCCAAGAGCAGCGGCGGCGGTCGTGGCGGCGGCATCAAGCCGGTGCTGCTGGCCGCGGGGCTCGGGCTCTACTGGTTTGTCGAGTACCAGGACTTGGGCGATACCGCGCCGATGCCGATGTGGGGCTACGCGACGGCCATCGGCGTGCGGCTGCTGGCGGATTTTGTCGGGGCGTGGCTGATCGTGTCGGCGCTCCGGCTGGTGCTGGCGCTCGGCCGGCTCGGCTTCGCCTATCTGCGCGGCTGGATGGCGCAGCAGGGCGCCGGGAGCCGTAGCGCATGAGCGCCCGCCTCAACCTTTCCGGCGCCTCCGTTCTGCCGTTCCAGTTCCCGTCGCTCGACGGCGACGAGCCGGTCGCGCCGCCGGCGGCCGTCGCCGCACCGGCGGCGGCGGTCGATTATGCCGCGGTTCGCGCCCAGGCGGCCGAAGAGGCGGCCCGGGCGCTTGCCGCGGAACGCGCCGAGGCGCATGAAGAAGGCCTGCGGCGCGGCCTCGAAGAAGGCCGCGAGCAGGGCTATGCCGCCGGCTTCAGCGAAGGCGCCAAAGCCGGCGAAGCGAAGATGATGGAGGCGGTCAGGCGCATGGCCGCGATCATCGGCAAGCTCGGCACCCCGGTCGCGGCGCTGGAGCAGCCGGTCGAGGAGGCCATCGTCGCGCTGTCGCTCGAAGTCGCGCGCTGCGTGATCGGCGACAGCGTCAAGCACTCGCACCAGTTCCTGGTGCGGCTGGTGCGCGAGGCGGTCGCCAAGGTGCCGCTCGAAATGGGGGCGCCGCGGGTCATGTTGAACCCGGTCGACCTCGACCTGATCCGCCGTCTAGTGCCGGAGGTGGATGACGGGCACGCGGTGCTGGTCGGCGACGACACCATCGAGCCGGGCGGTGCGCTGATCGTCGCCGACGGCGAGGAACGGCAGATCAAGGACCGGCGCTGGAACCCCCGCACGGCCGAGGGCGTGTCGGAGGTCAACCTGACGCTGTCCTCGCGCTGGCGCGCGGTGATGCTGACGCTGTTCGACGGCGAGGACGATAAATGATCGGCGGCGGCAGCAGCCTCGCGGAGCGCCTCGTCGCCGGCCTGGAACGCTATCAGACACGCCTCCGCAACAGCGACCACGGCGTCAAGGTGCATGGCAGCCTGGTGCGCACGGTCGGCCTGGTGATGGAGGCGCGCGGCATCCACGTCGCGATCGGCGAGCGCTGTTTTGTCGAGGGCGAAACCGGCCGGCTGATGTCGGCCGAAGTGGTCGGTTTCGACCGCGGCCGCGTGCTGCTCATGGCTGAAGGTCTCGCCGAGGGCCTCGCGCCCGGCGCGCGGGTGATTCCCGCCGGACGCACGATGGAGGTCGCGGTCGGCCCGGAACTGCTCGGCCGGGTGATCGACGGCGCCGGCCAGCCGATCGACGGCAAGGGGCAGATTCGCCATACCGACCGCATCCCGCTCTTTGGCCGCAGCGTCAACCCGATGTCGCGTTTGCTGGTGACCGAGCCGCTAGATGTCGGGGTTCGTTCAATAAATGCGCTGTTTTCGGTCGGCCGCGGGTCGCGTCTCGGGCTGTTCGCGGGAAGCGGCGTGGGGAAGAGCGTGCTGTTGGGTATGATGGCCCGCTACACCAGTGCCGATATCGTCGTCGTGGGGTTGATCGGCGAGCGCAGCCGCGAGGTCAAGGAATTTGTCGAGCGCATTCTCGGCCCGGGCGGTCTCGCGAAGGCCGTCGTCGTTGCCGCGCCGGCGAATGAATCGGCGCTGGGGCGGGTGCACGGCGCGTATCGCGCGACCGCGATCGCCGAGTATTTCCGCGACCAGGGGCATGAGGTGCTGCTGCTGATGGATTCGCTGACCCGTTTCGCGATGGCGCAGCGCGAGATCGGCCTCGCCGTCGGCGAGATCCCCGCCAGCCGGGGCTATCCGCCTTCGGTCTTCGGGCGGATTTCCTCGCTCTGCGAGCGCGCCGGCAACGGCGCCGAGGGCGCCGGCAGCATCACCGCGTTCTATACGGTGCTGGTCGAAGGCGACGACCCCAACGACCCGGTGGGCGACTCGGCGCGGTCGATCCTCGACGGCCATCTCGTGCTGTCGCGCAGCCTCGCCGACCGAGGCCATTTCCCGGCGCTCGATGTCGGTGCGTCGGTGAGCCGGGTGATGTCGGCGGTGGTGCCGTCCGAACAGCTCGCGGCGTCGCAGCGCTTCAAGCAGTTGTGGACGCGGCTCGAAGAAAGCCGCGACCTGATCGCGATCGGCGGCTATCGCCCGGGGCACGATGCCGAGCTCGACCGCGCGGTCGCGTTGCAGCCTGCGATCAATGCATTTCTGCGGCAGGACATGACCAACGCGGTGCGCTTTGGGGAAAGCGTGGCCGGGCTGGGGGAGATTGTCGGGTAGCGGTGCGAGTAGGGCCGTAACGCGGTGGGGGGATGATGGCTGCGTTGCACAAGTTGATCAGCGTCACCGGGAAGAGAAGCGACGCCGCGGTCGCGACCTGGCAGCGGCTCAAGGCGCAGTGCGACGATGCGTTGACCAAGCTGTCGCTGCTGCGGCAGCACGTCGAGCGCTATCGACAGATGCTCAATGCCGGGCTCGGCGAGGGCATGCCGGCGATGTCGACGATGGCCTATCTCGGTTTTATCGGCCAGATCGAGGAGGTCGTGCAGCGCCAGGAGCATGAGGTTTGCCGGCTGGAAGCCGCCTGCACGCGCCAATGGGAAGAGCTGATCGAGATCCGCCGCGAAAAGCGCACCTACGAGATCGTCAGCGAAAAGGCTGCCGAGCGCGAGCTGGCCACCGCGCTGCGCCGCAGCCAGGCCGAGATCGATGATTTGCTGCAACGGGTGAACAAGCCGCCGCAACGGCAGATTTGACGGAAAGCGAATTTTCGCGCCATGGCCAATATCGACCAGGATGCGGCGCTCGATCTCGACGAGCCGCGCGGCGGCAGTTCCCTGATGAAATGGGCGCTGATCGGCGTCATTGCGCTCTTGGTGCTCGGCTGCGGCGGTTTTGCGGCGTGGTTTTTCCTGCTCGGCGGCCGCGCTCCGCAGCAGGCCAAGGAAGTCGAGGCGCCGCTGCCGTATTTCATGGACTTGAAGCCGTTTGTCGTCAGCCTGCCCAACAAGAACGGGTCGCCGCATTTCGTCCAGCTGGGGATCAGCCTCCAGCTGCCGCGCGCCGCCGCCGGGGAGATCGTCACTGCGGTGCTGCCCGAATTCCAGGACGCGATGCGCCAGACGCTGCTCGGCTTCAAGACAGAGGACCTGCAGACCCCCGCCGGGGTCGACACAGTGCGCAAGGCGATGATCGAGCATCTCAACCAGACCGCCACCCGCGTGCTCGGCCCGGAGCGTATCGCCAAGCTGACCGCCGGCGCGGCGAACGGGGCTTTCGTGCAGAACATCCTGTTCGCGACGCTGATCGTCGAATGAAGCGCGGCGCCCTATGCAACGCCGGAGCGTACCGTGCCGTATGACGCGGACGGGCTCGGCTCGCTGTCGCTGACCCTGGGCGTCATCGTACTGTTGCTGTGGGGCGGGATCTGGGCGATGCGTCGGATGCGCCCGGGCATCGGCCTCGGCAGCGCGCGCGACTGCACGATCCTGCGCTCGCTGGCACTGGGGCCGCGCGAGCGGATCGTGGTGGTGCAGGTCGGCGTGCGGCAGTTGGTGATCGGGATCGGCGCGGCCTCGGTATCGCTGCTCTGCGAGCTCGACGAGCGACTCCCCGCGGTCATCGCCGACGACCGCTTTGGCGAGGCGGTGAGGAAGGCGGTCGGGCGATGGCGCGGCTGATGCGGCGTCCCTGGCTGGGCCTCGCGGCGGCGCTTGCGGTGATCGCGCTGGGCGCGGCGGCGGCGCACGCCGCCGGCATCGGTGCGCTCGACATGAAGCCCGACGGGCATGGCGGGCAGAGCTACACCGTGCCGGTGCAGCTCTTGCTGCTGATGGCCGGGCTGGTGTTCCTGCCGGCGATCCTGCTGACGATGACCTCGTTCACCCGCATCATCATCGTGCTGTCGCTGCTCCGCCAGGCCCTGGGGCTGACCCAGACGCCGCCCAACCAGGTGCTGATCGGGCTCGCGCTGTTCCTGACGATGTTCGTGATGGGACCGGTCTTCACCCGGGTCGGGACCGACGCGGTGCAGCCGCTGATCGACAACAAGATCTCGACCGAGGAGGCGCTCACCAAGGCAGAAGGCCCGCTGCGCGCGTTCATGCTCAAGCAGACCCGCCGCGACGATCTCGGGCTGTTCTTGAAACTCGCCGGCGGCCAGACCTACCCGACCGCGCAGGACGTGCCGTTTTCGGTGCTGGTGCCGGCCTTTGTGACGTCGGAGCTGAAGACCGGGTTCCAGATCGGCTTTCTGATTTTCCTGCCGTTTCTGGTGATCGACATCGTCGTCGCGGCGGTGATGATGTCGCTCGGCATGATGCTGCTGTCGCCGACCAGCGTATCGCTGCCGCTCAAGCTCGCGCTGTTTGTGCTGGTCAACGGCTGGACGCTGGTGATCGGCTCGCTCGCCGAGGGATTTTTGCGGTGAGCACCGGCGAGGTCATCGCCGCGGCGCGCGAGATGATGAGCTTTGTGCTGGTGCTGGCGACGCCGTTTCTGCTGGCGGCGGTGGCGGCGAGCCTGGCGATCGGCATCTTCCAGGCGGCGACGCGGATGAACGACCTGACGCTGAGCTTTGTGCCGCGGTTTTTCGCGGTGCTGCTGGTGCTGTTCCTCGCCGCGTCCTGGGCCGGCGCGCGGATGACCGCCTATATCGAGCGGGCGGCGACGGCGCCGATTTCGCTGCGCGAGTGACCCGGTGCTGAGCTTTACCGATGCCGATCTGACGCGTTGGCTCGGGCAGTTCTTCTGGCCGTTCCTGCGCATCCTGGCGCTGTTCGGCGCGGCGCCGGCATTCAATTCGGTGTCGATCCCGATACGGGCGAAGGTGGCGCTGGCCTTTGTCGTCGCGGTGGCGGTGGCGGGCAGCGTGCGGCAGTCGGCGCCGCTCGATTTCAGTTGGACGACGGTCACCCTGGTCGTCGAGCAGGTGCTGGTCGGGCTGGCGATCGGCTTTGCGATGCAGCTCACGCTGACCGCGATGACGCTGGCCGGCGAGTTTGTCGGCATCCAGATGGGGTTCGGCTTCGCCAGCATGTTCGACTTCCAGAGCGGGTTCGCGGTGCCGGTGATGGGGAATTTCTTCAGCCTCGTCGCGCTCATGCTGTTTATCGCGCTGAACGGGCATCTCGTCCTGCTCGGCGTGCTGGTGAAGAGTTTTGCGGTGGTGCCGATCGCCGCGGGCAGCGGCATCACCGCCGAGGGTTGGCGGGCGCTGGCGCGCGCCGGCGCAGTGCTGTTCCAGATGGGCGTGTGGCTCGCCCTCCCGGTGATCGCGGTGCTGCTGGCGACGCATCTCGCGGTCGGCTTCGTGTCGCGCGTCGCGCCGCAGTTCAATGTGATGTCGGTCGGGTTTTCGCTCTTCATGTGGGTCGGCGCGGCGGCGGTGATCGCGCTCGTGCCGTTTTTCGTGCCGGCGGTCGAGCACATCATCCAGACCGGGCTGACGCTGATCGCGGCCGTGCTCGGCGGGCGGCCCGGGCCATAAGCAACCCGCTGTGAGCGACACCTCGGGCACCGAGAACCGCACCGAACGAGCCACCCCGCGGCGGCTGGAAAAAGCCCGCGAGGAAGGCTCGGTCGTTCGCGCCCATGCCGTCGCCGGCGCCGCGGTGCTGATCGCCGGCGCCGGGATGCTGACGCTCGCCGGCGGCAAGCTGATCGAGCTTTTGGCATCGTCGCTGCGGATCGGCCTGGCGCTGCAAGCCGAGACGATGCGCGATCCGGCGCGGCTCATCGCCGCCGCCGGCGACATCGCCTGGCCGGCGCTGATGATCCTGGTGCCGTTCATGCTGATCCTGGCGGTGATCGCCTTTGTCGCCGACCTGCTGATCGGCGGCTGGATCATCTCGCCGGTGCCGATCACCCCGGATTTCACCCGCATCGACCCGGTGAAGGGGTTCGGCCGGCTGTTCTCGCGCGCCGCGCTGGCCGAGATCGTCAAGGCGCTCGTCAAGTTCATCGTCATCGGCGCAATCGCCGCCTGGCTGATGAAAAGCTGGCTCGGCGATTTCTTCCATCTTGCCGCCGAGAGCTGGCCCTATGCGCCGCGCCATGTCGCCGCGCTGTCGAACGAGGCGTTCCTGATCCTCGCGGCGGCGCTGGCGGCGGTGACCCTGCTCGAAGTGCCCTACCAGCTCTGGCAGCACCGCGACCAGCTCAAGATGAGCCGGCAGGAATTGCGCGACGAGCAGAAGGAGCAGGACGGCAGCCCGCAGACCCGGCGGCGCATCCGCGGCCTGCGGGTCAAGATGGCGCGCGCGCGGATGATGACCGAGGTGCCGAAGGCCGATGTCGTCGTCGTCAACCCCGAGCATTTCGCCGCCGCGCTGAGCTATCGCGAAGACCGCATGCGCGCGCCGCGGCTGATCGCCAAGGGCAGCGGGCTGATCGCGCTGCGCATTCGCGCGGTGGCCGAGGAGCACGGCATCGCCATCGTCGAGGCGCCGCCGCTGGCGCGCTCGATCAACCGCTTTGTCGAGCTGGGCGACGAAATCCCGGCCGGGCTTTATCGCGCGGTCGCCGAGGTGCTCGCCTATGTCTATCGCCTGAGGGCGGCGCGCGACGGCGGCACGCCGGCGCCGCCGCTGCCGCAGGACGGGCGCTTCGAACCGCCCGAGGAATTCGGCGCATAGACCAAAGGCTGACGTCGGGGCTACTCGGCGATGATCAGCACGTGCCGCCGGTTGTCGAGCGTCCAGGACTTGAACTTGGACAGAAAGCTCAGCCCGAGCAGCGGCGCGCTGTGCGCCGGGATGATGCCCGCGCGGACATTGGTGACGATGTGTCCGCCGGCCTCGACCTGGCGGAGCATCAGCCCCTTGCCGCGATGCTGCTTGCCGTCGGCCGCGACATAGGTGTCGCGCCCGAGCAGGTCGCTCGCCGCGATCGCGCCGGCTTTGCTCAGCGCGTCGACCAGATCCTGCGGCAGCGCGACAAAGCTGGCGCCGCTGTCGACGACGAATTTCGCGGTGAGCGCACCGTTGATCCGCACCGGCAGAACATAGCTGCGGCCGTCGGTCTCCAGCGCGATCTCGTTGCCGGGCGGCGGCGCGTCGCCGGGCGGCGCGAGCGGCGGCGGCGGTTCGGCCAGCGCCACGGCCAGCCGATCGAGCGACGGGCGCAGCTTCTTGTCGCGGCTTTGCGCCGCGAAACGCAGCGCCGCCGCGCGCAGCCGGGCGAGCTGCCCGGGCGTGAGGAACCGCGCCAGGCTGGGCGCCGCGGCGGTCAACACGGCGAGCCGCTCGTCCAGCCAGCCGACGGTCACCCCCGGCGCCTGCAGCATGGCGATCCGGTCGCTGACGGCGCCGGTGACGCTGCTGCGCAGCCGGGCGAGCGAGGCCTGATCCTTGGCCGAGAGCTTTGCCTCGGGATGCGCGGCGATCTCCTCGCCCAGGCAATCGATGATCGCGCCGATGAGCGCGATCGAGGCGTCGAAAAAGCGGCCGGTCTCGGCGGCGAAAATACCGGCGTCGCGGGTCTGCCGCGCGGCGCTCGTATAGACATGGCCGACATCGGCGAGACGGCCCAGCCAGTGCGTGAGCCCGGCGAAATCGGCGTAATCGATCGGCCCGTGCTGCAGGTCGCGCGTATCGAACACGGCGTCGAGCAGCGGAGCGATCGCCGGATCCGACTGGCGCGGCACCATGCCGGTCTTGCGGGCCTCGGCGGCCTTGGCGAGAAACGCGTCGGTCGCGTGGTCGATCGCGGCGATGCGGCTTTGGTCGAGCCGGGCGGCCTGCGCCGCGCCGGCGAGCAGCACCAGGCAGAACACCAGCAGCCGGCGCATTTCAGCGCGCCGCGAGGCGCCGGCGTTCCTGCCGGGCGATCAGCGAGAAAGCCAGCGCCACCAACACCGCGACGACGCCGAGAAACACCGTGGCCAGCGCGTTGATCTCGGGCGTGACGCCGATCCGCACGCTCGAATAGACCGCCATCGGCAAGGTCGTCGCCGACGGGCCGGAGACAAAGCTGGCGACGCCGAGGTCGTCGAGCGACAGGGTGAAGGCGAGAAGCCAGCCGGACACCAGCGCCGGGGCGATGCCGGGCAGCGTCACCTGCCGCAGCACGCCAAGCGGCCGCGCCCCCA
>DASZOZ010000022.1:0-9319 GCA_035550515.1 Allostellaceae bacterium | reverse complement strand
ATCGGACTAGCCATGCGTGCCGGTCCGCGGCTTGGCGCCGGTCACGAACAGCTCGCTGCACTCGGCCATGGTCGGGCTGGCGCGGCTGATCGGGTCGGCGCGGTAGAAATCGGCGATCGGGTAGACGAACGGCGTCGCGGCGATCGGCCCGACCGCACCGAAATCTCCCCACGGCGCCTTGCCGGCCGTATCGATCGCGCCGAGCGAGGGATGGGCGACGCGCATCGCGCGGCGCAGTTCGGGCAGCGAATTGAACGGCAGCGGCTTGCCGAGCGCGCCCGACAGGGCGCGGATGATCGCCCAGTCCTCGCGCGCCTCGCCCGGCGGGAACACCGCGCGGCGGCCCAGTTGGGCGCGGCCCTCGGTGTTGACGTAGGTGCCGTCCTTCTCGGTATAGGCGGCGCCCGGCAGCACGACATCGGCGCGCGCCGCGCCGCGGTCGCCGTGATGGCCCTGGTAGATCACAAAAGCCGAGCCGAGGTTCGACACGTCGAGCTCGTCGGCGCCGAGCAGATACAGCACCTCGACCCCGCCGTTGCGGCAGCCGTCGAGGATGCCGGCGGCGTCGCGTCCGCCGGGGCCCGGCAGGAACCCCATGTCGAGCCCAGCGACCCGCGCCGCGGCCCGGTGCAGCACGTTGAAGCCGTTCCAATCGTCGCGGACCAGCCCGAGTGTCTCGGCCAGCGCCCGCGCCGCGCCGAGGATCCGCGCCCCGTCCGGCCGGGCCAGCGCGCCCGAGCCGACGACCAGCATCAGCTTTTTGCCGGCGAAGGCGCCGGCCCAGCCGTGATCGCCCTGCCCCAGCACCGCCAGCGTATCCCCGCCTTCGCCTAGCATCTCGACCGGGAAGGTCAGGTCGAGCCGCGGCCCGATCGCCGCCGCCTCGAACCGCCCGGCGAGATAGCGCTTGCGCAGCCGGGCATTGATGATCGGCGCTTCCCAGCGCGGGTCGGTGCCGATCAGCAGGCAGGCATCGGCCGCGTCGATGCCGGCGATCGTCGTGTTGAACAGGTAGCCCGCCCGGCAACCGGCATCGATCCTGGCGCCGTCCTGCCGGCAGTCGAGGCTGGTGCTGCCGAGCCCGGCAAGCAGCCCCTTGAGCGCATACAGGCTCTCGGCGTCGCACAGATCGCCGGCGATCGCGGCGATGCGCTCACCCGGCGTCGTCTTGAGCCGGTCGGCGACCAGGTCGAGCGCCTCGTGCCACTCGGCCTCGACCAGCTTGCCGCCGCGCCGGATATACGGCCGGTCGAGCCGGCGGTGCAGCAGCCCGTCGATGGCAAACCGCGTCTTGTCGGAAATCCACTCTTCGTTGACCGCCTCGTTGAGCCGCGGCAGCACGCGGAGGATCGAGGCGCCGCGCGAGTCGACGCGGATGTTGCTGCCGACCGCGTCCAGCACATCGACGCTCTCGGTCTTGCGCAACTCCCAGGGCCGCGCGTTGAACGCGTAGGGCTTCGAGGTCAACGCCCCGACCGGGCACAGATCGATGATGTTGCCCGACAGCTCGGAATCGAGCGCCCGCTCGATATAGGTGCCGATCTCCATGTTCTCGCCGCGCCCGGTGGCGCCGAGCTCGGCCACTCCGGCGACATCGGTTAGGAAGCGGATGCAGCGCGTGCAGTGGATGCAGCGCGTCATCTCGGTCGCCACCAGCGGCCCGAAATTCTTGTCCTGGACCGCGCGCTTGGCCTCGCGATAGCGGCCGCGGTCAAAGCCGTAGGCCATCGCCTGGTCCTGCAGATCGCACTCGCCGCCCTGGTCGCAGATCGGGCAATCGAGCGGGTGGTTGATCAGCAGCATTTCCATGACGCCGTGGCGCGCCTTCTTGGCCTTCTCCGACTGGGTGTGGATCACCATGCCGGGCGCGACGGGCATCGCGCAGGACGCGATCGGCTTGGGCGCGCGTTCCTGCTCGACCAGGCACATGCGGCAATTGCCGGCGATCGCCAGCCGTTCGTGATAGCAGAAATGCGAGATTTCGATGCCGAGCGCCTGCGCCGCCTGCAGCACGGTGGTGCCCGGCTCGACCTCGATCTCCTGGCCGTCGATGGTGAGCTTGACCGGGTCAGCCATCAGTCCCTCGATCCGTCATGGCGCGCGCTTCGTCGCTCTGCGCCGCGCGATGACACCGGTTTCACTCCGCCGCCTGGCGCGGCGCGACCGCGCGGTATTCGGCGATGCGGCGCTGCATTTCGGGCTTGAAGTGGCGGATCAGCCCTTGCACCGGCCACACCGCGCCGTCGGCCAGCGCGCAGATCGTATGGCCTTCGATCTCGCGGGTGATCCCGTCGAGCTGGTCGAGTTCCTCGACCGTCGCGTCGCCCTTGACCATGCGCTCCATGACCCGCCACACCCAGCCGAGTCCTTCGCGGCAAGGGGTGCACTGCCCGCAGCTTTCGTGCTTGTAGAAGGCCGACAGCCGGGTGATCGCGCGGACGATGTCGGTCGATTTGTCCATGACGATCAACGCCGCCGTGCCGAGCCCGCTTTTCTCGGCGACCAGCGCGTCGAAATCCATCAGGACCGTGCCGCAGGTCGACGCCGGCAGACAGGGGGTCGACGAGCCGCCCGGGATCACCGCCAACAGGTTGTCCCAGCCGCCGCGCACCCCGCCGGCATGCTTCTCGATCAGCTCGCGCATCGGGATCGACATCGCCTCTTCGACATTGCAGGGCTGGTTCACATGCCCGGAAATGCAGAAGATCTTGGTGCCGGTGTTGCGCTCGCGGCCGATCCCGGCAAACCATTTCGCGCCGCGCCGCAGGATTTCCGGCGCGACCGCGATGGTCTCGACATTGTTGACCGTCGACGGGCAGCCGTAGAGGCCGACCGCCGCGGGAAACGGCGGCTTGAGGCGCGGCTGGCCCTTCCGGCCTTCGAGGCTTTCGAGCAGCCCGGTCTCCTCGCCGCAGATATAGGCGCCGGCGCCGCGGTGCAGATACAGCGCGAAGTCGTAGCCCGAGCCGCAGGCGTTCTTGCCAACGAGACCGGCCTCATAAGCCTCCTCGATCGCCGCCTGGAGGTGCACCGCCTCGTTGTAGAACTCGCCGCGGATATAGATATAGCCGGCGCTCGCCCCCATCCCGACGCCGGCCAGCAGGCAGCCTTCGACCAGCCGGTGCGGGTCGTAGCGCAGGATGTCGCGGTCCTTGCAGGTGCCCGGCTCGCTCTCGTCGGCGTTGACCACCAGGTAGCACGGCCGGTCGCTGGTCTTCGGCATGAACGACCATTTGAGCCCGGTCGGGAACCCCGCCCCGCCGCGCCCGCGCAGTCCCGAGGCCTTGACCTCCTCGACGATCCAGTCGCGGCCCTTGAGGATGATGTCCTTGGTGCCGTCCCACACGCCGCGCGCGCGCGCGCCGGCGAGACGCCAATCGCCCTCGCCGTAAAGATTGGTGAAGACGCGATCCTGATCAGCCAGCATTCCTCAATTCCCGCTCTTGGCTGGCACGTCCATCAATGTAGTCTTGCCGGAGGCCGGCATCGACCCCTGGCGCCCGATCACCGAGCCTTTTGCCGGCTGCACCCCGGCAGCCAGCGAATCCAGCAGCTTCTCGGTCGAGGCGGCGTCGAGGTCCTCGTAGAAATCGTCGTTGACCTGGAGGATCGGCGCGTTGACGCAGGCGCCGAGGCATTCGACCTCGACCAGTGTGAACTGCCCGTCGGCGCTGGTCTCGCCGACGCCGATGCCGAGCTTCTTCTTGCAGGCGGCGACCACCTCGTCCGAGCCGCGCAGCCAGCACGGCGTCGTCGTGCAGGCCTGCAGGAACCAGCGCCCGACCGGCCGCAGGTTGAACATCGTGTAGAAGGTCGCGACCTCGTAGACGCGTATCGGCGCCATATCCAGCAGCTCGGCGACATGGTCCATCGCCGCGCGCGGCAGCCAGTTGTCGTGCTGGCGCTGCGCCAGGTCGAGCAGCGGCAGCACCGCGCTCGCCTGCCGCCCGGGCGGGTACTTGCCGATATGGTACTTCGCCTTTTCCAGGTTCTCCGGCGTGAAGGCAAAGCTTGCCGGCTGCTCGAAGGGTGGGCCGCTGGGACCGTGGGAATTGGATTCGCTCATCGGTCGATCTCGCCGAACACGATGTCCATCGACCCGACGACCGCCACGAGGTCGGCGAGCATATGCCCCTTGCACAGGAACTCGGTCGCCTGGAGGAACGCAAAGCCCGGCGCGCGGATCTTGCAGCGATAGGGCCGGTTGGTGCCGTCGGCGACGAGATAGACGCCGAATTCGCCCTTGGGCGCCTCGACCGCCGTATAGGTCTCGCCCGCCGGCACGTGATACCCCTCGGTATAGAGCTTGAAGTGATGGATCAGGGCTTCCATCGATTGCTTCATCTCGGCGCGCGGCGGCGGCGCCACCTTGCGGTCGTTGATCTTGACCGGTCCCGCCGGCATTTTTTCCAGGCATTGCCGGATGATGCGGACCGATTGCCGCATCTCCTCGACGCGCACCAGGTAGCGGTCGAAACAGTCGCCGTTCTTGCCGATCGGCACGTCGAAATCCATCTCGGCATAGGCGTCGTAGGGCTGCGCGCGGCGCAAATCCCAGGCGACGCCCGAAGCGCGCAGCATCGGCCCGGACATGCCCCAATCGGCGGCCTCGCGGGCGCTCAGCACGCCGATATTGACCGTGCGCTGGCGGAAGATGCGGTTGTCGGTCAGCAGCCGCTCGATATCGTCGATGGTCTGCGGGAAGCTGTCGCAAAACGCGGCGATGTCGTCGACGAGGCGCGGCGGCAGGTCCATGTGCACGCCGCCCGGCCGGAAGTAGTTGGCATGCAGCCGGGCGCCCGACGCACGCTCGTAAAACTCCATCAGCCGCTCGCGTTCCTCGAAGCCCCAGAGGAACGGGGTGATCGCCCCGAGGTCCAGGCCGAACGCGCAGACGTTCAGCAAATGGTTGAGGATGCGGGTGATCTCGGCGAACAGCACGCGGATGTATTTGCCGCGCGGCGGCGGCTCGATGCCCATCAGCTTCTCGACGGCGAGCGCAAAGGCGTGCTCCTGGCACATCGGCGAGACGTAATCGAGCCGGTCGAAATAGGGGATTGCCTGGAGATAGGTCTTGTACTCGATGAGCTTTTCGGTGCCGCGGTGGAGCAGGCCGATATGCGGGTCGGCGCGCTCGATGACCTCGCCGTCCATCTCCAGCACCATGCGCATCACACCGTGCGCGGCCGGGTGCTGCGGGCCGAAATTCATCGTGAAATTGCGGATATGCGGAGCCCCTTCGAGCTCCGTTCCCATCGTGCCGGTATCCGAGATCGAGGGATCGGTCATGGCGCCTTCGAGCTTTGCTCCGCTTCCTCGGCGCTTGCCTTCTCGTCGCCGGGGAGGATGCGGTCCATCCCCTCCCAGGGCGACAGGAAGTCGAAGCTGCGGAATTCCTGTTTCAATTTGACGGGCTCGTAGACGACGCGCTTCTGGTCCTCGTCGTAGCGCAGCTCGACATAGCCGGTCAGCGGAAAGTCCTTGCGCAGCGGGTGCCCGTCGAACCCGTAATCGGTGAGGATGCGGCGCAGGTCGGGATGGTCGCTGAAATAGATGCCGTACAGGTCCCAGGCCTCGCGTTCCCACCATCCGGCGACGCTGAACAGCGCCGTCGCCGAGGGTACCGGGGTTTCCTCGTCGGTCGACACTTTCACGCGAATACGCAGGTTCCGGCTCATGCTCAACAGATTATAGACGACCTCGAAGCGCTCGGGCCGGTCGGGGAAGTCGACGCCGCAAATGTCGCAGAGCACGGTGAAGCGGCAGCCCGGGTCGTCGCGCAGATGCCGCAGCACATCGAGCAGGCCGTCGCGCGCGACCCGCACCGCCAGCTCGCCGTAGCGGATCTCATGGCCCGCGACGGCGTCCGGCAAAACCGCCGCGAGATGCTCGGCCAGGGCTGTGAGTGTCTCGTCCATCACCGGGCTCAGCGGTCGAAGTTGCGGGTGCGCTTGATCTTTTTCTGCAGCAGCAGCACGCCGTAGAGCAGCGCCTCGGCGGTCGGCGGGCAGCCCGGCACATAGACGTCGACCGGGACGATGCGGTCGCAGCCGCGCACCACCGAATAGGAATAATGGTAATACCCGCCGCCGTTGGCGCAGGAGCCCATCGAGATGACCCAGCGCGGCTCGGCCATCTGGTCGTAGACCTTGCGCAGCGCCGGCGCCATCTTGTTGCACAACGTGCCAGCGACGATCATCACGTCCGACTGGCGCGGGCTCGGCCGGAACACCACGCCGAACCGGTCGAGGTCATAACGGCTGGCGCCGGTATGCATCATCTCCACCGCGCAGCAGGCGAGGCCGAACGTCATCGGCCACAGCGAGCCGCTGCGCGCCCAGTTCACCAGCGAATCGAGGCTCGCGGTGATAAAGCCGCGGTCCTGCAGCTCCTCGGTCGCGGCGCGCAGCAGCGCGTCCTGCTCGCGGCCCGGCGGCACCGCAACACCCGAAACGCCGCTGGGGGTCATTACTCCCATTCGAGCGCCCCCTTCCTCCATTCATAGGCAAAGCCGACCGTCAGCACGCCGAGAAACACGATCATCGACCAGAAACCAAAGACACCGATATCGCCGAGCGATACCGCCCAGGGGAACAGGAAGGCGACTTCGAGATCGAAGATGATGAACAGGATCGCGACCAGGTAATAGCGGACGTCAAAGCGGACACGTGCATCCTCGAACGGCTCGAAGCCGCATTCATAGGGCGAAAGCTTCTCGGAGTCCGGCCGTTGCCGCGCGACGACCAGGGATGCCGTGATCATGACCAAGGCGAGCCCGCCCGCGATCACGAGGAACACCAGGATCGGGAAATATTCGGCGAGCAGGCTATCCATCACGAGCCTTCGACCCCCAGCAATCGACATCGCGGCCAGGGACGCTCCGGAGGCGCCAAATCCCGGCGCCCAGCCAAACGCAGCACCGGCTGCACCCATGATTTGGACCGGTGGCGGGAGCGACGGGACTCGAACCCGCGGCCTCCGGCGTGACAGGCCGGCGCTCTAACCAACTGAGCTACGCCCCCGCATGCGGTCGCCATTCGTGTTCTTGGCGGGGCGCCGACTCGTACTCTTGGCCCCTTGGGGTGTCAAGCAAGGCAGGGCGGCGCAGACCGGCTATTCGCGTTTTGGCCGCGCTTCGGGCCGCTCCGGCAAGGCTGCTTAAAAATGTGCGAAGTGAGGCCTCGACGTGACCGTGGTGGGCGATGAGGGATTCGAACCCCCGACCCCCTCGGTGTAAACGAGATGCTCTACCGACTGAGCTAATCGCCCGAACCAACCTGTGCTGCGGTCCCTCGCCGTTTCCCGGCCGTGCTTAGTTCAGCGAGTCGCGCAGCCGCCGCCCCGGCTTGAACTTGGCCTGCTTCGATGCGGCGATCTTGATCTTCTCGCCGGTCCGCGGATTGCGCCCTTCCGAGGCCGCGCGGCTGGCGACCGAGAAAGTGCCGAACCCGACGAGACGGACTTCACCGCCGCCTTTTAAAGCCCCGGTGATCGATTCGAACACCGCCTCGACAGCCTTGCTCGCGGCCGTTTTTGACAGATCGGCCTTACCAGCAACGGCATCGACGAGTTCGTTTCTGTTCACGTGTCGCCCCCTACCCTTAAGTTCGGAAGAATTTCGCCCGGAAAGCGACACGGAGTGTAGAGTGCACCTATCAGCGGGTCAACGCTGGCGCGCACCGAGAAAGCAAGGTTTTTTTAGGCTTTAACGGCCGTTATCGCCGCCGCACTTGAAGTTGCGCGGGCGGCGACAATGGCCTTTAATGGAAATCAATGCGTTAGTACACCCGGGCGTTCTTCGCTCGCGGCGGGCATCACCGGTGCAGTTTCGCTCTCTTCAGCCCAGTTGACCGGCGTCAGCGGGCCGGCGAGCGCATGCAGCAGTACCTCGTCGGCCGTGTTGACGGGGATGATCTTCAGCCCGCGCTTGACGTTGTCGGGGATCTCGGCGAGGTCTTTTTCGTTCTCCCCCGGGATCAGCACGGTCTTCAGACCGCCGCGCAGCGCCGCCAGCAGCTTTTCCTTCAAGCCGCCGATCGGCAGCACCCGCCCGCGCAGCGTGATCTCGCCGGTCATCGCAATGTCACGCTTGACCGCGATGCCGGTCAGCACCGAGACGATCGAGGTCACCATCGCCACGCCGGCCGACGGTCCGTCCTTGGGCGTCGCGCCTTCCGGCACGTGCACGTGGATGTCCTTCTTGTCGAAGATCGACGGCAGGATGCCGAAGGCGGTGCTGCGCGACTTGACGTAGCTCTCGGCGGCCTGGACCGACTCCTTCATGACGTCGCCGAGCTTGCCGGTCGCCGTGACCCGCCCCTTGCCGGGCAGCGTCACGGCTTCGATCGTCAGCAACTCGCCGCCGACCTCGGTCCACGCAAGACCGGTCGTCACGCCGACCAGATCCTCGCTCTCGGCCTCGCCAAAGCGGAACCGCCGCACCCCGGCGTATTTCTCCAGCGTCCGCCGGGTGACGACGATCTTGCCGTCCTTGCCGGCCTTCTTCATCAGGATGTCCTTGATCGCCTTCCGCGTCAGGTTGGCGATCTCGCGCTCCAGGTTGCGGACGCCCGCCTCGCGCGTGTAATAGCGGATCAGGTCGCGCAGCGCGTCGTCGCTGATCGCCCATTCCGCCTTCTTGAGCCCGTGCGCCTCGATCTGTTTCGGGATCAGGTGGCGCTTGGCGATCTCGACCTTCTCGTCCTCGGTGTAGCCGGGGATGCGGATGATCTCCATGCGGTCCATCAGCGGCTGCGGCATGCGCAGCGTATTGGCCGTGGTCACGAACATCACGTCGGACAGGTCGTAATCGACCTCGAGGTAATGGTCGTTGAACGTCGAGTTCTGCTCCGGGTCGAGCACTTCGAGCAGCGCCGAGGACGGGTCGCCGCGCCAATCGGCGCCGAGCTTGTCGACCTCGTCGAGCAGGAACAGCGGGTTCGACGACTTGGCCTTCTTCATGCCCTGCAGCACCTTGCCCGGCATCGAGCCGATATAGGTGCGGCGGTGGCCGCGGATCTCGGCCTCGTCACGCACGCCGCCCAGCGACATGCGGACGAAGTTGCGGCCGGTCGCCTTGGCCACCGACTTGCCGAGCGAGGTCTTGCCGACCCCCGGCGGGCCGACCAGACAAAGGATCGGCCCCTTCATCTTCTTCATGCGCTGCTGGACGGCGAGATATTCGAGGATGCGCTCCTTGACCTTTTCGAGCCCGAAATGGTCGGCGTTGAGCACCTTCTCGGCGCCGGCGATGTCGCGCTTGATCTTGCTGCGCTGGTTCCACGGGATCGACAGCATCCAGTCGAGGTAGTTGCGCACC
>DASZOZ010000021.1:0-55856 GCA_035550515.1 Allostellaceae bacterium | reverse complement strand
AACGGCCGCGCCGGCGGCCGCGGCACGCGAGGGGGCCGCGCGGCTCCTGGCCGCGGCGGCCGTCACCGCGGCGGTACGGGCGGCGCCGAAGCGTGCGGTCACCGCGGGATCGCGGTAGGCCACGCCGCCGCGATGCGCCGGATCATGTACCCATGTAGTGCCGGAGAACCCGGCGCGTCCGCCCGACACCGCGGCGTAGCGGCCGGGATCGACGGCGATGTCATGATGGCCCCAGTCAAACCGGGCCCAGCCCCATAGCGGCCCGAAAGCGGCGACCTCGACAAACGGCCAGTAGCCGATGGCAAAACCCGGCTCGAACGCGAACCCGGCGGGAACCGGGAAATAGTCGGGTGGGTAATCCGGCCACGGCCACGGCCCGTAAACGACGCGCGGGTTATAGACCGGCACGCAGACGACAGCCGATTCCGCGGGCATGATTGAAATCGTCTCGCCGCTGGTCTGGATGATGCAATGGCATTGCGGCGTCGCCTTGAGGTTGCCCGCCTGCATCGCGTCGTGCCGCAAGGCCTGCACCGCGTCCATCACGTCGGCCTGCTGGGCCAGGAAAGCATTGCCGAGCGCCTCGGTCCATTCGAGCTTGTCGGCGAGCAGCGACAGCAATTTCGGGAATGGCGCCAGCGCCTTTACGCTGGGGTCCCAATTCTGCTGCTTCAGCGCATCGGTCAGCGCGCCGTCCTTGAGCCCGGCATTTGCCGGGAGGCGCACCCAGCGATCCGCCTCGACGATCTCCAGCGGATAGGTCGACGCCATCAGCACCTGGCTGAGCACCGGGTCGGGATAGAGCGCGATCGGCGCCAGGAGCTGTTCGAGCTGCGCCTTGCTGAGCGGATGCACCGCCGGCGTCGCGGGGCCGGGCGCGGGCGCGGTGGTCTGCGGCGTCGCGTCGGCGTTTTGCTGCGGCGCCGGCTGCGGCGGGGGTGCGACGGGTGCCGGCGCCGACGGCATGTCCTGCGCCGCGGCGGAAGCGGCAAGCGCACAGATCGCGGTCAAGGTTGCGAGGCGCAGCCCCCGTCGGCTGGATCGTCCCGGCATCGTTCCCTCACGCATACCCCCAACGATCCCGGAACACCCGCCGCACCGGTTGGTTCCGGCGCGGCGGGTTTGGCTCAACGTTCAGGGATAGCCAGGATAGGGGCCGCGATACCAACCGCCGTAGAACCCCGGCGGCGGGCCGGCATACACCAGGCGCCGGTACGGACCCGGGTCATAGGGGCCGTAATAGCCCGGCGGTGGAACGGACATGCCGGGCGGCAGCGGCGGCTCTGGCCGCCGCACAGCGACATGACGGCCGGTCGGGCGAGCGTGGTGCGATGCGGTCGAGCGCTTCGTCAGCGCAGTGAACTTTGTTCGGTGATGTGCCGGCGCCGGATGCGGTGCCGCGGCGACGACACGGTGCCTTTCCGGCGGTTGGACCGGAACCATCGCTGCCGGCGGCGGGAGCGTCGCCTCCGCCGAGGGTGAGACCGGCACGGGCGAGACCGGCACGGCAATCGGCGGTGGCGGTGCGGGTACCAGCGGCACCGGGATCGGCGGCATGTCCTGCGCCGCCGCGGCGGTCGCGAACCCAAGCGCAACGATCAACGATAACGACAAAACTACACCCTTGCGCGATCCCTGCCGCGATTCCTGCATCGTCACCCCCGCCGCTGAGCCGCCTGCCGCCATGATAACGAACGGCGCGCAGTCATTCTTCCTCATGGCCTGAGAACTCATGGCCTGAGAACTTGGCGTTTTCGCGGCAATTATTGCGCGCCGGGAACCCCGGCCCGATCAAGCGCGGCGGTTTGCCGACGCGCCAGCCGGTCGACATCGAAATCGTCGATCAGCTCGTGAAACAGCCGATGCCAGTTGATCTCTGCCTTGAGGTGCCAGAACACCGAACCCAGCCCGATCGCCGCGCGGTCCATGAAGACAAAGGCACGCGGCGGAGCGATGCCGCCCAATTGGCGAATGTCGCGGTGGACGCTGTCGACCAGCCGCGGCCCCTCCGGCTCCCCCCGTCTCTCCTGGATCGGCCGAATGCGATCGTCGAGCAGCGGCCCGTAGACAAACCGTGCCCAGCGGTTGAGCACCGCGATCATCTCCTTCGACAGATCGCCGAACCCCCAGCTCCTGTAGGCCTCGACCGCCAGCGCCTCATCGTCGCGCTCCAGCGCGTGGTAAAGGTCGATCACCCCTTTGACGAAGCTCGCCGGGAAGACTCGGATGCAGCCGAAATCGAGCAGGTTGACGGTGCGATCGGGCGCCACCGTGTAATTGCCGAGATGCGGGTCGCCGTGGATGACGCCGTAGTAATAGAACGGCACGTACCAGATGCGGAACATGCGCAGCGCGATCTCGTTGCGCTGCTCGATCGGCGCGTCGGCGATGGCGAGGATCGGCTCGCCGTCGAGCCAGGTCATGGTCAGCAGGCGCTTGGTCGACAGCTCGGCGAGGGGGCGCGGCACCGCGACCCCGGGTTCCTCCTCGAGGATTTCGCCATAGAGCCGCATATGCGCGGCTTCGCGCTCGTAATCGAGCTCCTCGCGCAGCCGGGCCGCGATCTCGGTGTGGATCGCGCTCGTCGAGACCGCGCGGTCATAGCGCTCGTAGAGCCCCATCGCCAGGCGGAGCTGGCGCAAATCCGCCTCCACCGCCGAGCCCATGTCGGGGTATTGCAGCTTGCAGGCGAGCGGCGTGCCGTCGCGCGCGGCGGCGCGATGCACCTGCCCCAGCGAGGCGGCGCGCGCCGCCTCGCGCTCGAAGCTCTTGAACCGGCTTTGCCAGTCCGGTCCCAGCTCCCCCGCCATCCGCCGCCGGACAAACGGCCAGCCCATCGGCGGCGCGTTCGACTGCAGCTGGATCAGCTCGCGGACATATTCCTCGGGCAGCGCTTCGGGGATCGTCGCCAGCAGCTGGGCGATCTTCATCAACGGCCCCTTGATGCCGCCGAGCGCCGCCTTCAGATCGGCCGCATGCCGCTCGCGATCGATGCCAATGCCGAGATAGCGCTCGCCGGCAAGCCGCGCCGCCAACCCGCCGACCGCCGTGCCGACCTGCGCGTAGCGCCTGATGCGGCCGGCGAAGCTGTCCTCATCCGCCACTTTCGGCCAGCGCGCCATGGAGAGTGTCGCGGCCGTCTTGCTTGATCGACCGGTTGCGCTCGGCGGCTCTTATCCGCAGCTGGCGCCTCATCCGGTCATCGGGATTTCTGATCGTGATGCTGCTCATCGATATTTTCCATCGCCGCTGTCAAGTTACGCATTGGGGGCAAGTGCCGCAACCGGCGCCGCATGACCGTCCAATTTGACCGCCTCAATTCGGTTATCATGCCCGTGAAAGCTCAGGGGATGCCGCGACATATGATCGATTACGACAAATTCCGCAGCCTGCCGGCGATGTTCTTTGCGGTCGCGGCGGAGCGCGGCGACCGGCCGTTCCTCTGGGCGAAGCGCGGCGGCGTCTACCAGCCGCTGAGCTGGACCGACGCGGCGCACACCGTCAACCGGCTGGCGCGCGGGCTGGCCGCGCTCGGCGTCGCGCCCGGCGACCGGGTGGCGCTCGCGGCGGAGAACCGCCCCGAATGGGCGCTCGCCGATCTCGCCATCATGAGCGCCGGCGGGATCACCGTGCCTGCCTATACGACCAACACCGTCGACGACAACCGTCACATCTTCGGCAATTCCGGCGCCCGCATCGTCCTCGCCTCGAAACCGCCGGTCAGCGAGCGGGCCGCCGCCGCCGCGGCGCTGCTGCCGAATGTTCAGGCCGTCATCGTCATGGAGGGGCGGACACCCGCCGAGGTGCGGACATGGGAGGAGCTGCTCGCCCTCGGCGACGCCCAGGCGGACGACATTGCCGCGCGGATCGACGCGCTGGGGCCGGACGACATCGCCTGCATCATCTACACCTCCGGCACCGGCGGGCTGCCGAAGGGGGTGCTGGCGACCCACCGCAACATCCTAGCCAATTGCCGCGGGGCGTATCACCTGCTGGAGATGCTCGGTCTCGGCGACGAGGTGTTCCTGAGCTTCCTGCCGCTGTCGCACTCCTATGAGCATACCGCCGGCCTGATGTTCCCGATCTCGATCGGCGCCCAGATCTATTTTGCCGAAGGGGCCGACAGCCTCGCCGCCAACCTGCTGGAGGCGCGGCCGACGATCATGACCGCGGTGCCGCGCCTCTACGAGACCATGCACCAGCGCATTCGTCGCGGCATCGAGCGCGAAACGGGCCTCAAGCGCCGCCTGTTCGAAAAGGCCGTAACGCTCGGCCAAAAACGCCTCGCCGGCGAACCGCACGGCTTCGGCGAGCGGCTGCTCGACCCGTTGCTCGAAAAGCTCGTGCGGGACAAGGTGCGGGCGCGGTTCGGCGGCCGGCTCAAGGCGATGGTCTCGGGCGGCGCGCCGCTCAATCCTGAGATTGGCAGCTTCTTCCTCGCGCTCGGGGTCCAGCTGCTGCAAGGCTACGGCCAGACCGAGGCGGCGCCGGTGATCTCGTGCAACCCGCCGGGTGCGATCCAGGTCGATTCGGTCGGCCCGGCGCTGCGCGGCGTCGAGATCAGGATCGCCGAAGACGGCGAAATCCTGGTGGCCGGCGACAACGTCATGAAGGGCTACTGGAACGACCCCGAAGCAACCGCCCGCACGCTGGCCGACGGCTGGCTCAGGACCGGCGACATCGGCTATCTCGACCCCCACGGCTATCTGCGGATCACCGACCGCAAGCGCGATTTCATCAAGAACTCGGGCGGCGACATGATCGCGCCGGCCAAGATCGAAGGCGCGCTGACCCTGCAGCCCGAGATCGCCCAGGCCATGGTGTTCGGCGACCAGCGTCCGCATCTCGTCGCGATCCTGGTGCCGGACCCGGAATTCGCCGGGCAGTTCGCCCCGTCGGGTGCGGACCTCGCCACGCTGACCGACAATCCCGCGCTGATCAGCGCGCTGGGCGACGTGGTCAGCCGGGTCAATGCGGCGCTGCCGCCGATCGAGCGCGTACGCCGGTTCGTGATCGCCAGCGAGGCGTTCACCACCGCGAACGGTCAGTTGACCCCGACCCTGAAGATCAAGCGCCACATCGTCCGCGCGGTCTACCGCGACGCCCTGGACGCTCTTTACGAGATGAAAACCGCGGCGGCCTAATCCCGC
This sequence comes from Allostellaceae bacterium, assembly GCA_035550515.1. Lineage (GTDB taxonomy): Bacteria > Pseudomonadota > Alphaproteobacteria > ATCC43930 > CGMCC-115725 > DATARH01. Next base: position 50,706 of record DASZOZ010000021.1, on the reverse strand, counting down.
CGCAGGTAGTGCAGGCTGAACTTGGCGTCGCCGTCGGTCCAGGTGTCGAGCGCTCGGAAGCCGGCGCGCGCCGCCAGCGCCTGGAATTCGGCGATGGCGTATTTGTAGGAATTTTCCGTGTGGATCATCTCACCGGCGTTGAATGAGAAGCGGCGGCCGGCGATCGTCGCGGTCTGGTCCTTCAGGCTCCTGATGTAGAGCTCCACCCGCCCCTCATCCGGGTTGTAGAACGCGACATGGGCGAAATCGTCGATCGCGATGTCGCTGTCGAGCTCGTCGCGGATGCGGCGCAGCAGATTGAGGTTGAACGCCGCGTTGAGCCCCTGCGCGTCGTTGTAGGCGGCATCGAGGACCGCCTTGTCCTTCTTGACGTCGACGCCGATCAGCATCTCCGCGCCGGCCCCCAGCAGCGCGCCGCAATGGCGCAGGAAAGCGACCACCGCCTCCGGCTCGAAATTGCCGATCGTCGACCCTGGAAAAAACCCGACCGTCTTGCCCGCCGGACCGGCGATCTTCGGCAATGCCAACGGCCGCGTGTAGTCGGCATAGACGGCGACCACTTCGAGTTCGGGGAAGTCGGCGGCGATACTCGCCGCCGACTCGCGCAGGAAGCCGCGCGAGATGTCGATGGCGACGTAGGCGAGCGGCGCTTCGAGCGCGTTGAGCAACAGCCTCACCTTGCGGCTGGCGCCGCTGCCCAATTCGATCAGCCGGCAATGGGCGCCGATCCGCGCCGCGATCACCGGCGCTTGGGCCTTGAGAATGCCCAGCTCAGTGCGCGTCAGATAGTATTCCGGCACCTCGCAGATCGCCTCGAACAGCGCCGAACCGCGCTGGTCGTAGAAGAACTTGCAAGGCAGCGATTTGGGCGTCGCCGACAGGCCGGCCAGCACCGCGTCGCGGAAACTGTCCTCGCCGGGCGCCAGGTCATGGAAGGCAAAAATCTCGCCATCGGGCATCTTCGGCTCCTTGGGCTCACGCATCTTCCGCCAGGCGCAGCCCGGAAAAGGCCCAGCGCGCCGAGGGCGGGAAGAAATTGCGATAGGTGGCGCGGATATGGCCGCCCGGCGTCACCGCCGCGCCGCCGCGCAGGACCATCTGGTTCGACATGAACTTGCCGTTGTATTCGCCGATCGCCCCCGACACCGCGCGGAAGCGCGGATAGGGCGAATAGGGGCTCGCGGTCCATTCCCAGACATCGCCGATCATCTGCCGCAGCCCGCCGGCGCCGACGCCGGGATCGGCGACCGGGTGGTAGCGCCGGCTGTCGGCAAGATTGCCGGCCAGCGCCACGCCCGCGGCGGCCGTCTCCCATTCCGCCTCGGTCGGCAGCCGCTTGCCCGCCCATTTCGCATAGGCGTCGGCTTCGTAAAGGCTGACATGGACGACCGGCTCGGCCGGATCGAGACGCTTTTCACCGGAGAGCGTAAAGACCCGCCAGCCGCCATCCGTCGGACGCCAGTAGAGCGGCGCCTCCCAGCCCTGCTGCTGCACCGCCGCCCAACCCTCCGACAGCCAGAACTCCGGCTCGCGGTAGCCGCCGGCGGCGATGAACTCGGCGAACTCGCCGCAGGTGACCGGCCGGTTCGCCAGCCGGAACGGTTCGAGCCAGACGCGGTGCCGCGGCGTCTCGTTGTCGAACGCGAAATCCCCGCTCTCATGGCCGATCTTGACCAGCCCGCCGGGAAACTCGACCCAATCGAGCGGCGACGCCACCCCCGGCGAGCGACGGCGCGGCGGCTGATAGGCGGGCAGCAGCGGGTTGACCGAGAAGACGTGCTTGATGTCCATCAGGATCAGCTCCTGATGCTGCTGCTCGTGGTGCAGCCCGAGCTCGATCAGCGGCGCGACTTCCCGCCATGCGGCCTCGCCCGCACCGTCGATCAGCTTCCCCATCGCGGCTTCGACATGTTCGCGATAGGCCGCGACATCGGCGCAGGACGGCCGCGACAACAGCCCGCGTTGCGGTCGCGGGTGCCGGGGTCCTTCCGCCTCGTAATAGGAATTGAACAAATAGTGGAACGCCGGATCGAACACCCGGTAGGCCGGGTCGTACCGCGCCAGGATAAAGGTCTCGAAGAACCAGGTCGTATGCGCCAGATGCCACTTTGTCGGGCTGACATCGGGCATCGACTGGATCGACTGGTCCTCGGGGGTCAGCCGCGAGGCAAGCGTCTCGCTCTCCCCCCGGACCGCCGCGAATTTGCGACGCGCGGCCGCGCGGCCGGTGTCGCGAGCCTCTTGCTGGGCGCCAATTTCGATCACCGGAATTCCCCTGGCAATGTTCCGTGAGGGCCGTGCGGGTGCGACCCTTGTCTCGCCCCAGCGAGATATGGTCGCTTGCGTTAGCCCTGTAAACCTTGGCGTTGCCGTTTGGTTCAGCTTTGTCGTTCGTTCTCGGACGAAGCGTCGCGCCGATGGTACAGCACGTAGATGACGATCAGCGCAGCCGCCAGGGAAAACCACGTGATGGCGTATTGCAGATGGTCGTTCGGCAGGGCGAGCCGAGTGACGCCGCCTTTCGGCCAGCCGCCCGGATTGGGCGTCTTGTCGGCATCGACATAGAACGGCACGGGGGCGGCGACCCCCGCGGCGCGGGCCATCGCCGGCAGATCGACCCAGAACCACAGGTTCAGACCGGGGCGATTGTCCGGCAGGAAAAAGCTCGGTTTTGCCGCCGGCGGCAGGCGCAGCAGGCCGACCACGCGCTGTTGCCCCGCCGGCTCGCCGGCAGCGCGTTTTGCGGGGTCCTTGAGTTCCGTCGGCACAAAACCGCGATTGACGAACATGGTCCGGCCGTCGGTCATGACCAGCGGCGTGATGATTTGGTAACCCGCGCCGCCGCCTTCCGACGACGCGGCGAGATACAACTCCTTGCCGTTCTGCAACACCCCCTCGGCGACGATGCGGTGGAATTCGAGACCGCGGGCCGCGGCGAGCGTCGGCGGCGGCGCGACCGGCGGTGCAGCGACCGCCGCGGCACGCTGCGCGATCAGCCCCTCTTTCCACGACAGCCGCTGCACCTGCCACACCCCGAGCCCGATCAGGATCAGCACCGCCGGCACCGTAAACAGCGTCGGGACGAGACGCGGGCGGAACCCGATCATCGGCTGGCTATGCTTGCGGCCGGCGGTGCAGCAGGTTGTGGCGGTATTGCAGCGCGATCATGCCGGCCTTCAACGGCCGCAGCAGCAGGATCGCGCCGCCAAGGATCACCGGCGTCAGCACCGCGAGGTGCACCCAGATGGGCGGCTCGAATTCGATCTCCATCCACGCCGCGATGCCGACCGCAATCGCGCCGAGAAGAAAGATCACGAATACCGCCGGGCCGTCCCCCGCATCCTCCGCCGACAGGTCGAGCCCGCAGGTCGGACACACGGCGCGAACGGTCAGCAGCCCGGCGAATATCTTGCCCTCTCCGCAGCGCGGGCAGCGACAGAGCAGCGCCGCACGGCCGAGCGGGATCTCCGGGTAGGCCGCCGCCATTACTCGCCGAGCGGCAGAGCGGCCCCCATGCCCCACCAATAGATGCAGACAAAGAGGAACAGCCAGACGACGTCGACGAAATGCCAGTACCAGGCCGCCGCCTCCAGCCCGAAATGATGCGTCGGCGTGAAATCGCCGCGCCTGGCGCGCCACAGGCACACCGCGAGGAATGTCGTGCCGACGATCACATGGAAGCCGTGGAAGCCGGTCGCCATGAAGAAGGTCGACGGATAGATGCCGCCGCTGAAATGGAACGCCGCGTGCGAATACTCATAGGCCTGCACGCAGGTAAAGCTCAGCCCCAGCAGCACCGTGACCGTCAGGCCCTGCACCAGCCCCTTGTAGTTCCCTTCGAGCAGCGAATGGTGCGCCCAGGTGACCGTCGTCCCCGACAACAGCAGGATCAGCGTGTTGAGGAAGGGAAACTCGAACGGGTTGAACGGATGGATGCCCTTGGGCGGCCACACGCCGCCCACCGGGAACAGGCTCGAGGTAAAGAACGCCCAGAAGAAGGCGGCAAAGAACATCACCTCGGAGGCGATGAACAGCGCCATCCCGAAGCGCATGCCGATCTGCACCACCGGCGTGTGATAACCCTGGAATGTCGCTTCGTTGCGTACGTCCCGCCACCACACGAACATCGTGCCCAGCACCAGCAGCGCGCCGAGGATCAGTACCGCGGTGCCGTACTCGTGGTGATGCATGAACAGCACCGCCCCTCCGGCCATGACCCCGCCGGCGATCGAGCCGAGCAGCGGCCACGGGCTGGGATCGACCAGATGATACGGGTGCTTCGGCGCGGCGTGGCCGTGCGCGTCGTGCCCGTGAGCGGGAGCGGCGTGGGCGTGGTCGGTCATGAATTCGGCCCCGATTTGTCAGGTTTCTGCTGTGTCGCCGCCTTGAACATCGAATAGGACAGCGTGATGGTCTTGACGTCGCTGGTGTCGGGATCCTTGAGCATGTCCGGGTCGACAAAGAAGACGACCCCCATATCCTTGCTCTCCCCCGGCGCCAGATACTGCTCGTTAAAACAGAAGCATTGCAGCTTGTCGAAATAGATGCCGCTCTTGGTCGGCGTCACATTGTAGACGGCGCGCGCGGTGATGCCGTGGCTCGACCGATTGACGGCGCGGAAGAACACCTGCTCCTGCTGCCCCGGATGGACCGTGACCTCCGGCACCAAGGGGCGGAACTCCCAGGCCAGGTCGGGCGCGACATCGGCGTCGAAGCGGACCGTGACCACCGCCTGTGAAATGTCCTGCGGCGCGGCGCTGGCCCGCTGCGTCGTGCCGCCGTAGCCGGTCGCCGCGCAGAACACCTTGTAGAGCGGCACCGAGGCGAAGCTCAGCCCGACCATCCCGGCCACCACCGCCAGCAGCAATACGGCGGTCCGCCCGTGGCGATGCGTCTTCCCGGCCATGCTAGTGCATCCCCATGCGCACAAAGGTCAGCGCATAAAACAGGGCGACCAGCCCGAGCAGCACCAGCAGCAAGGCGCGGTTGCGGCTGCGGATGCGGCGAGCGCGGTCGTCGCCAACCGGCCGGTCGATCGGATCGTCGGCCATCATCGCCAGGCCCCGGCGGCGCTGCCGAACCCGTGATCGACCAGCAGCAAGACAAAGATCAGAAACAGGTAAGCCAGCGAAAAGGCGAACATCTGCCGCGCGCGGCGTTCGCCTTCGTCGCGCCACACGCGGATCGCCGAGACGGTGAACAGCAGGCTGAGCGTGCCCGCCCCCGCCGCGTAGATCACCCCCGACACGCCCAGCAGCCAAGGCGCTGCGGTCACCGGCCAGAGCACCAGGGTGTAGAGCAGCATCTGCTTCTTAGTTTCGCGCGGGCCGGCCACCACCGGCAGCATCGGGACCCCCGCGGCGGCGTACTCGTCGGCCTTGTAGAGCGACAGCGCCCAGAAATGCGGCGGCGTCCAGAAGAAGATGATCGCGAACAGCGCGATCGCGCCCCAGCCGACATCGCCGGTCGCCGCGGCCCAGCCGATCAGCGGCGGCAAGGCGCCGGCCGCGCCGCCGATGACGATGTTCTGCGGCGTCCGGCGCTTCAGCCACATCGTGTAGACGAAGACGTAAAAGGCGATGGTCAGCGCCAGCAATTCCGCCGCGACCCAGTTGACCGCGAGCCCCATCACCACCACCGAGCCGACCGCCAGCACGCAACCGAACCCGAGCGCCTCGCCGGGCAGCATGCGTCCCGACGGCAGCGGCCGCGAAGCGGTCCGCTGCATCACGCGGTCGATGTCGCGGTCGTACCACATGTTGATCGCACCCGACGCGCCCGCGCCGATCGCGATGCACAGGATCGCCACCGCCGCGAGAAACGGATGCAGATGGGCGGGCGCCAGCACGAGACCGACCGCGCCGGTGAACACCACGAGCGACATCACGCGCGGCTTCAGAATCTGAACATAGTCGCCGACCGCCGCTCCCCCTAACGGGGCGACGGCGGTCGTGGGGAGTTCGCTCACGTCCGCACCCGCCTGCGCCGCGCCCGTCCTAGTGGCCGTGGACCGGCGCAATCACCGGCAGCTCGTCATAGGTGTGGAACGGCGGCGGGGACGGCACCGTCCATTCGAGCGTCGTCGCGCCCTCGCCCCAATAGTTGGCGCCCACGCGCTTGCCGGCCAGCAGCGTGTGGAACACGACAAAGATGAACCAGATCGTCGAGGCCGCCGATATGTACGAACCGATCGACGCGACATGGTTCCACCCGGCGAAGGCCTCGGGATAATCGGCGATGCGGCGCGGCATGCCGGCGAGCCCGAGGAAATGCATCGGGAAGAAGGTCAGGTTGACGCCGATGAACGTCGTCCAGAAATGGATCTGGCCGAAGGTCTCGTTGTACTGCCGGCCGGACATCTTGCCGATCCAGTAGTAGAACCCGCCGAACAGCGCGAACACCGCACCCAGCGACAGCACGTAATGGAAGTGGGCCACCACGTAATAGGTGTTGTGCAGCGCGATATCGACGCCGGCATTGGCGAGCACGACGCCGGTGACGCCGCCGATGGTGAACAGGAAGATGAACCCGATCGCCCACAGCATCGGCGTCTTGAACTCGATGGAGCCGCCCCACATCGTCGCGACCCACGAGAAGATTTTGACCCCGGTCGGCACCGCGATGACCATCGTCGCGGCGGTGAAATAGGCGCGCGTATCGATCGAGATGCCGGTCGTGTACATGTGGTGCGCCCACACCACAAACCCGATGCCGCCGATCGCCACCATCGCGTAGGCCATGCCGAGATAGCCGAACACCGGCTTTTTCGAGAAGGTCGAGACGATCTGCGAGACCATGCCGAACCCCGGCAGGATCAGGATGTAGACCTCGGGATGCCCGAAGAACCAGAACAGGTGTAGGAACAGCAGCGGGTCGCCGCCGCCCTCGGGGATGAAGAAGGTCGTGCCGAAATTGCGGTCGGTCAGGAGCATCGTGATCGCACCCGCCAGCACCGGCAGCGACAGCAGCAGGAGGAACGCCGTCACCAGGATCGACCACACGAACAGCGGCATCCGGTGCAGCGTCATGCCCGGCGCGCGCATGTTGAAGATCGTCGTGATGAAGTTGATCGCGCCCATGATCGACGACGCACCGGCGAGATGCAGCGCAAAGATCGCCATGTCCATCGACGGGCCGGGATGGCCGTCCTGGCCGGCCTCGGAGAGCGGCGGATAAATCGTCCACCCGGTCCCCGCGCCGCCGTGCAGCGCATTGTTAAGCCCGTCGCCCTGCCCGACGAAGGCCGAGCCGAGCAGCAGCGCGAACGCCGGGATCAGCAGCCAGAAGCTGATGTTGTTCATGCGCGGGAAGGCCATGTCCGGCGCGCCGATCATGATCGGCACGAACCAGTTGCCGAACCCGCCGATCATCGCCGGCATGACCATGAAGAAGATCATGATCAGGCCGTGCGCGGTGATGATCACATTGTAGACCTCGTGGTCCGCGAGGAATTCGTTGCCGGGATGCGACAGCTGGATGCGGATCATGACCGAGAAGAGGCCGCCGATCAGCCCGCCGATGATCGCGAAGATCAGATAGAGCGTGCCGATGTCCTTGTGGTTGGTCGAGCAGAACCACCGGAGAAAGAACCCCGGGGCACCATGCGCGTGATCGGCATGGCCGGCGTGAGCCTGATAAGCCATCGCTAACCTCTTCCTATCAGTTGCCGGCCTTCGCCGGCGCGGCCGCGGCAGTATCGGCGGCGGCGATTTGCGTCGTATTGTCGTTCCCCGGAGCGTTCGCCGGGTCGGTCGTCGGCGAGTTGACGGCGAATTTCTTCTTGGCGTCGGCCACCCATTTGTCGAAATCGGCCTGCGAGACGACCTTCACCTCGATCGGCATGAAGGCGTGGTTGACGCCGCAGATCTGGTTGCATTCGCCGTAATAGGTGCCCGGCTTGTCGACATTGATCCAGGCTTCGTTGAGCCGGCCGACGACGGCGTATTCCTGGAAGCCGAACGACGGCACGAACCAGCTGTGGATGACGTCGACCCCCGCGACCTGCACCCGGATATTGGTGCCGACCGGGACCACCAGCGGGTTGTCGACGGTGAGCAGGCGCGGCTGCCCGGGCTTCAAGTCCTTGTCGGCCACCAGGTTGCTGGTGAAGCTGAAATTGCCTTGGTCGGGGTAGGCGTATTCCCAGTACCACTGATGGCCGGTGACCTTGATGGTCATCTTCGAGTCCGGCACGCGATCCATGTAATACATCAGCTTGAACGACGGGATCGCAATGGTGACCAGGATGAGGACCGGGATCACCGTCCACAGCACCTCGATCAGCGTATTATGCGAGGTCCGCGACGGCACCGGATGGGCGCGCGCGTTGAACCGCAGCATCACATAGATCAGCAGCCCGACGACAAAGAGCGAGATGGCGAAAATGATGACCAGCAGCTCGTTGTGGAACGCATGGATGCGCTCGGTGATCGGCGTCGCCGGCGCTTGCATGCCGATCTGCCACGGGTGCGGCTGATCGGCCAGCGCCACGCCGCCGGCCAGCGCAAGCCCGGCCAGGGCCGCAATGCAAACGGCCAACCGCCGCCTTATCGTTGTCGTCAACCGCACCATCTTCCCGCAGCTCCCCTTCGGCGAGGATACCCCCATCTGCTGGGGGAAACCGGCCGGCTGGACCTCCGGCGAGGAGCCCGGAGCCGCCATTCGCAGATCATCTGATCCGAGCGGGACCGTCCGGGCTTCGCGCCGCTCGGCCAAAGCCGCGCCACCGCCGCTTCCCGCATCTTGCGCAGGGTCTACGACAACGGCAACCGATCGCACCCGACCCTACACCAAAGCCGCGCGCGGCAACAACTGCGGCGCTTTGCCCCTAACCTATTGCGGCAAGCCGCCGCATCTCCGCGCCACCGTCGGTTATTCCCCGCCGCAGGGGCGAGAGCCGCGTCAGTAAATCTCCAGGCAAGCAGCGACGATGTCCCGCTGGAAAGCTGCGATAGCGGTTGCGTGAGTGCGAAGTAACTGCTCGACAGCCATGGTTGGCTGATTGCCTGAGCGAAGCCAAAGGACCTTTGGTGGCGGGCCGAACAGCGCCGCCATTTCGGCAAAGTCCGCGTCTTGCGATACCAGCACGAAATCGTTTGCCTCGGCGTATTGCCAGAGCGTGCGATCGCTCGCCTCACCAAGGCCGAGCAGACGCGCCTGGCTCGACCCCGGGAACAGGTCCGCAATCTGGCGGCAAAGCTTGAAGCTGAGGTTCTGGTCGAACAAGAAGCCTCATATCGCGGCCGTAACGGGCCGGCGCTCACGCTCAGCGGCGTAGCGCAGGCAGGCGCGGATGTCCTCCTCGGTCAGCTCGGGATAATCATTGATGATTTGTTGGTGTGACATGCCCGCAGCCAGCCAGCCGAGCACATCGGCCACGGCGATTCGCATGCCGCGGATGCAGGGGCGGCCTCCACGCTTGCCTGCTTCGATGGTGATGATGTGTTGGTAGCTCATCATCCGCCATTCTACCACGCAGGGAGCGGGCAGAGAGCCCTAACTTGCCATCCGGCCTTTTGCCGGGACGGCCTCGACATCATATTCGTGACGAGACGTTCGCAGGAGAGCCGCATGACCAATCTCGCCGTGACCGACGACCTGTTCTTCGCGCGCACCGGCATGGACCCGAATCGCGTCGAGAAGCTGGTCGCCGAACAGCTGCACGGCATGGATGACGGCGAACTGTTCCTCGAGTACAGCCAGTCGGAGAGCATCGCGCTCGACGACGGCCGCATCCGCAGCGCCTCGTTCGACACGACGCAGGGCTTTGGGCTGCGCGCCATCGCCGACGAGGCCGCCGGGTACGCGCATGCCTCGGAACTGTCCGAGGAGGCGATCCGGCGGGCCGGCGCGACGGTCCGGGCGGTGGCGGCCGGCCACAGCGGCACGATGGCGGCGCCGCCGATCGGCACCAACCGCCAGCTCTACACCGACCTCAACCCGCTGGGCGCGGTCGACCTCTCGGCCAAGACCAGGCTGCTCACCGAGATCGATGCCTACGCCCGCGGCAAGGACCCGCGTGTCCGTCAGGTGATGGCGTCGATCAGCGGCGTCTGGCAGGCGGTGCAGATCATCCGCGCCGACGGCACGCGCGTCGCCGACATCCGCCCGCTGGTGCGGGTCAACGTCTCGATCATGGTCGGCGAGGGCGACCGAATGGAGACCGGCTCCTACGGCAGCGGCGGCCGTTTCGCCTACGAGCGCTACCTCGACCCGGCGAACTGGCGGGGCGCGGTCGACGAGGCGTTGCGCCAGGCGCTGGTCAATCTCGGCTCGGTGCCGGCGCCAGCCGGCGAGATGGTCGTCGTGCTCGGCCCCGGCTGGCCGGGGGTGATGCTGCACGAGGCGGTCGGCCACGGGCTCGAAGGCGACTTCAACCGCAAGAAGACCTCGGCCTTCTCCGGCCTCATGGGGCAGCGCGTCGCGTCGCCGGGCGTCACCGTGGTCGATGACGGCACGATCGCCGACCGCCGCGGCTCGCTGACCGTCGACGACGAGGGCACGCCGTCGCAATACAACGTGCTGATCGAGGACGGCATCCTCAAAGGCTACATGCAGGACCGGCTCAACGCGCGGCTCATGGGCGTCAAGCCGACCGGCAACGGCCGGCGCGAGAATTTCGCCAGCGCGCCGATCCCGCGCATGACCAACACCTACATGCTCGCCGGCCGGCATGACCCGCAGGAGATCATCGGCTCGGTCAAGAAAGGGCTCTACGCCGTCAATTTCGGCGGCGGCAGCGTCGACATCACCTCGGGCAAGTTCGTGTTCTCCGCCTCCGAGGCGTACCTGATCGAGGACGGCAAGGTCGGTCCCGCGGTCAAGGGCGCGACCCTCATCGGCAACGGCCCCGACGCGATGACCAAGATCACCATGATCGGCAGCGACCTGAAGCTCGACGACGGGGTCGGCACTTGCGGCAAGGACGGCCAGGGCGTGCCGGTCGGGGTCGGCCAGCCCACCGTGCGCATGGACGGCATCACCGTCGGCGGCACGGCGTCGTAAGCCTGCGACTTATCGTAGCCCCGGCCCTCACGCCGAGGCGTCTTTCGAGACGGCCGCTTCGCAGCCTCCGCGGGATGCGGTAAACGATGTCGCCCGCATCTCGAAGGACGCACCACGCTTGCGCAAGCGGCTTAGCGCCTGGCTCCTCGTTGCCGCACTGACATCCGCGGCGGCGCCGGCATCGGCCTGCGACCTCGCCGCCGCGCCGAGCGACCGCTGGTCGATCGACCGTGATCGCGGCGTCCAATGGCTGAAGACGCCTTGCGGCGATCGCTTCTACAGCATCGGCTCGAACACGGTCGACGGCGGCTATGGCTGGCGCGAAAAGGACAACAAGCTGTGGTATAGCTGGCTGGCGTTCGATCCGTCGCTCGACCATTGGGTGACGCGCGCCGAGGCCCGGCTCGCCGAATGGGGCTTCAACACCACCGGCGGCTGGTCCCTGCCCCCGGCCCAGCTGAAGATGCCGACCATCGTCAATCTGGAACTCGGCCGGCGCGCCCGGTTCCACTGGTTCGACCCGTTCGATCCGGCGGTCGAGGGCCGCATGATGGCGCTCGCCCGCGAGTTCGTCGCGCCTTACAAGGACTCGCCTTACCGGATCGGCTATTTTTCCGACAACGAGGTCGGCTGGTGGGCCGGCGCGCTGTTCAGCTTCTACTCGGCAAAGCCGGCCGACAATTTCACCAAGCAGCGCTGGATCAAGATGCTGCGCCGGGATTACGGCGACGACTGGGGCAGGTTCACCGCCGACTTCATCCCGCCGCCCGGTGTCGCGTCGTGGGGCGATTTGCTGAAGACGACCCAATTCCTCCACATGCGCCCCGGCGGGCACGGCATCAACGCGGTGCGCGAGTGGACCGGCATCGTCGCCGAGCGCTACTACGCGCTCGCCGCGAAGGCGATCCGCGCCGCCGATCCCGACGCGCTCTATTTCGGCGACCGGCTGCCGATCTATTACGATCCGGCCGCGGTGCGGGCCGAGGCGCGCCATGTCGACGCGATCGCCGCCAACTACAACCCCGACGCCAGCGACGGCTGGATCGCCCATTATTTCTGGGACGGGCTGGAGAAGCTGTCGGGGGGCAAGCCGATCCTCGTCACCGAGTGGTTCTTTGCCGCCAACCAGAACCGCACCGGCAACAAGAACAACGGCCACCTGATGACGGTCGAGACCCAGGCCCAGCGGGCCGTCGGGGCCGCCGCGGCGCAGGAGAATTTCGCCGCCGTCCCCGCCATCGTCGGCACGCACTGGTTTCAGTATTACGACCACCCGAAAGGCGGCCGCCCGGACGGCGAGGACTATGATTTCGGCCTCGTCGACATCAACGACCGCCCCTATGAGCGCGTCACCGGCGCGCTTGCCGCGGCCAATCGCCGGGTGCCGGCGATCCACGAGCACGCGCCGCGCGCCGCGCCGGCGATGACCGCCGCGCAGATTCCCGACGCCGCGATCTCGCTGTCCGACCATTCGCTGTCCGACTGGCCCAAGCCCGCGAGCCTGCTGCCGCCGCTGGTGCCGTCGCCGGGCGCGGTCGATTTTGGCGAAATCTATCTGTCGTGGAGCGATGCCGGCCTCAACCTGGCGACGATCGGTCAGGATTATTACGACGTCGACCTGTTCAAGTATGACGGCGCCTTCCCGCTCGGCGATTCCTATCGCGTCGAGATCGGTATCGATGCGGGCGCCGGGCCGCGGCGTCTGACGCTGTTCTTCATCCCGCCGAGGACCAAGGTCAAAGACTACCTGGAGATGAAGTGGGTGGTCTGCGCCGGCGCCGCCGACGCAGCGATCCGCGACAATTGCCGGCCGGCCGGCGACACCAAGGCCATGTATTTCGGCGCCGACCAGCCGCGCGTCACCGCCGAGATGACGATCCCCTGGTCGTATCTCGGCGTCGCCCCGCCGGCCGTCGGCGCCCCGCTCAAGGCCGAGGTGGCGATGACCAGCTGGCACAACGAGCGCTGGATGTCGCTCTCCGGCAAGCCGCCGGAGGCCGCCCTCGCCGATCCCGGCGGCTGGCACCTCTTCCACCTCGGCGACGGGATCGTCAGCAACCCGGCAACGGGGCGGCGGCAGCCCGGGTAGTCTGCCGCAGGGCGGTCAATACGCGTATTCCTCGTAGACCTGGGAAATGTCGCCGTGCCAGCGGGTGTTGAAGTCCTCCAGCATCTCGGCGGCCGGGGTGCGGCCGGAGCCGGCGATCGAGAACAGCGTGTCGAGGAAGTGCGTCTCGTCCTCGCCGCCCTGGCTGCGCCGGGCGCGGCGGTGCAGGCCCTCGCGCGCGAAATCGAGCACTTCGAGCGCCACATCGCGCAGCGTGCGGCTGCGGATGCGGGCATCGAGGCCGAGCCGCGGCACCTCGGCGCGCATCGCCTCGCGCTCCGCCGCGGTCCAGTCGGCAACGAGGTCATGGGCGGCATCGAGCGCGGCCTGGTCGTAGAGCAGCCCCACCCAGAACGCCGGCAGCGCGCAAAGCCGCCGCCAAGGACCGCCGTCCGCGCCGCGCATCTCGAGAAAGGTCTTGAGCCGGACCTCGGGAAACACGGTTGTCGAATGGTCGACCCAGTCGGTGATGGTGGGGGTCTCGCCCGGCAGGGCGGGCAGCCGGCCGGCGATAAAATCGCGGAACGACTGGCCGCTCGCGTCGATGTAACGGCCGTCGCGGTAGACGAAATACATCGGCACGTCGAGCAGGTAGTCGACATAGCGCTCAAAGCCGAACCCGGCGTCGAAGACGAACGGCAAGGTGCCGGTACGGTCGGGATCGAGATCGGTCCACACGAAACTGCGATAGCTCTGGAAGCCGTTGGGCTTGCCTTCGGTGAACGGCGAATTGGCGAACAGCGCCCCCGCCACCGGCTGCAACGCCAGGCTGACGCGGAACTTCTTGACCATGTCGGCTTCGGACCGGTAGTCGAGATTGGCCTGCACGGTGCAGGTGCGCAGCATCATGTCGAGACCGTATCGGCCCTTTTTCGGCATGTAGTCGCGCATGATCCGATAGCGGCCTTTCGGCATCCAGCCGACATCCTCGCGCCGCGATGTCGGGTCGAAGCCGAGCCCCAGCATGCCCAGCCCCAGCTCGTCGCAGACCTCGCGCACCTGGCGCAAATGCTCGTGCACTTCGTCGCAGGTCTGGTGGATGGTTTCGAGCGGCGCCCCCGACAGCTCGAACTGCCCGCCTGGTTCGAGGGTGATCGAACATCGCGCGTCGTTTTCCAGCGCGATGATGTTGTCGCCCTCGTACACCGGCTCCCAACCGAAGCGCAGCATGCCGTTGAGCAGCGCGCCGATGCCGTCCGGTCCTTCATACGGCGCCCGGCGGCGGTCGCCGCGGCGGAAGACGAATTTCTCGTGCTCGGTGCCGACCCGCCAGTGCTCGGGCGGCTTGCTGCCGGCCGCGTGATAGTCGACAAGCTGCCGCCGGTCGGTGATCGGAACTCCGGGCGATTTCGGCGGGGCTGACATCGACCAACGATACTCCAAGATGCGTGATAATAGATCGGGCGTAACCGGCGGCTGACAAGCCCCAGGCCGGGCCGCTGGATCAGCCGCGCCGCCAATCCCCGGCGATCGCCTGAAACACCGCGACGGCGGCGAGGGCAGCCGTCTCGGCGCGCAATATCCGCGGCCCCAACCCGACCGTTGTAACAAAAGGGAGATTCCGCAAGGCGTCAAGCTCCCTCTCGGCAAACCCGCCCTCCGGCCCGATCATGATCGCGACCGGAGTTTCAGCCCGAATCCCGCCCAGCGCCGTCGCCACCGGCGCCGCGCGGCCGGTCTCGTCGCACACCACCAGGCGCCGCCCCGCAGGCCACGCGGCCAGGACCGTCGCCAGCTTTTCGACGCGATGCACGTCCGGCACCGACAAGCGCCCGGATTGCTCCGCGGCGGCGATCGCGTGCGCCGCCAGCCGGTCGCGGTTGAGCCTTTCGGGCTGGGTCCGCTCCGTCATTACCGGGACAAAGGCGGCGACGCCCAGCTCGGTTCCCTTCTCGACGACCCAATCGAGCCGCAACCGCTTGACCGGTGCGAACAGCAGCCACAAATCGGCCGCCGGTTCCGGCGGACGCCGCGGCGCTTCGACCGCCAGCGTCCCGCCGGTCCGGTCCAGCGCGACGATGCGGCAGAGGAATTCGCCGTCGCGCGCATTGAATGCCGCCACCACCCCGCCCGGCGCGAGCCGCAGCACGTTGCGGAGGCGGTGCGCCTGGGGCGCATCGAGAGCGACCGCACCGCCCGCGGCAAGAGATGACGGAAGGTAGAGGCGCGTGGCGATTTTCGTGTCGGTCATGGTTCCATTGGCTCAAGATTAGCGCATGAGCGAAGTTTCCGCGAAACCCGGCCCCCGCCCCGGCGGGAGCGATGCGGCCCCCGACCCCACCGACATCCATGTCGGCGACTGGGTCGACCGGCTGCTGCCGCGTTGGGCCGAGCCCTATGCGCGGCTCGCCCGCCTCGACCGGCCGATCGGCACCTGGCTGCTGCTGTTCCCCGGCTGGTGGGGCATTGCATTGGCGGGACCGCACCGGCCGGATTGGCGGCTGATGCTGCTGTTCGCGGTCGGCGCCGTGGCGATGCGCGGCGCCGGCTGCACGCTCAACGACATCGCCGACCGCGATTACGACGGCCGGGTCGCCCGCACCCGGCTGCGCCCCATCCCCAGCGGCCGGGTCACCGTGGCGCAGGCCGCCGTCTTCATGGCGTTCCAGCTCGCGGTCGGCGCGGCGATCCTGTTCAGCCTCAATCGCCTCAGCGTGCTGCTCGGCGTCGCCGTGCTCGCGCTGATCGGCACCTACCCGTACATGAAGCGCATCACCTATTGGCCGCAACTGTTCCTCGGCCTGAACTTCAACTGGGGCGCGCTGCTCGGCTGGACCGCGGTCACCGGCAGCCTCTCCTGGCCGCCGGTGCTGCTCTATCTCGGCGGCATCTGCTGGACGCTCGGCTACGACACGATCTACGCACACCAGGACAAGGAAGACGACGCCCGGATCGGCGTCAAATCCTCCGCCCTGGCGCTCGGCGGCAAGACGCGGCCATTCCTCTTCGTGTTCTATGCCGCGGCCGTCGTGCTGTGGCTCGCCGCCGGTCTTGCCGCCGGACTGAGTGTCGCCTTCGCGGGCGGTCTCGGCCTGGCCGCCCTCCAGCTCTTTTGGCAAGCCGCCAGGGTCGATACCGAGAACCCGCTCGACTGCCTGGCCAAGTTCCGCTCCAACCGGCTCGTCGGCTGGCTGCTGCTCGCCGCCGTCGTCGCGGGTCACGCGTTCTGAATGGACGCCACGGCTTTCGTCCGCGCGAACACGACGCTCGGCAGGCCGCCGCTGGCGCCCGAACTTCGCCTCCATCTGGCGACGCAGGTCACGCCAATCTGGCAGGCAACCGAGGAGAGCCTGTCGCGCTGGGGCACCCCGCCGCCGTTCTGGGCCTTTGCCTGGGCGGGTGGCCAGGCACTGGCGCGCTATATCCTCGACCATCCGGCGATCGTCGCCGGCCAGGACGTGCTGGACCTCGCCTCGGGCTCGGGCATCGTCGCGATCGCCGCCGCCAAGGCCGGCGCCCGCCGCGTGACCGCGGCCGAAATCGACCCTTTCGCGGCCGCGGCGATCGCGCTCAACGCCGCAACCAACGACGCCCGCATCGCGATCGAGACGCGCGACCTGCTCGATCGCGGCGCGGCGGGATGGAGCATCGTCCTGGCCGGCGACGTCTGCTACGAGGAGCCGATGGCCGGGCGCATGATCGCGATGCTGCGCCGGACGGCGGCGCGCGGTAGGCTGGCGCTGCTCGGCGATCCCGGCCGTGCCTACCTGCCGCGCGAGGGGCTGGTCGAGCGGGCGCGTTACACCGTGCCAACGAGCCTCGAACTGGAAGACCGCGAGGCCAAGGAAGCGGTGGTGTGGGAGGTGCTGGCCGAGTGACCCGAGACAGCAAGACCATCGTCGTCGCCGCGCTCGGCTCGACCCAGACCCTGGCCTGGGCCTCCAGCTATTACCTGCCGGCCATCCTGGGCGCACCGATCGCCGCGGCGCTCGGGCTCAGCCCGAGCGTCTTTTTCGGCATCTTCTCGATCGCGCTGCTCGGCTCGGCGGCGGCCGGACCGGCGGTCGGCAGAATCATCGACCGGCACGGCGGCCGCGGCGTGCTGGCGGTGTCGAATGCGGTCCTCGCGCTCGGATTGGTGCTGCTGGCGCGGGCCGAGAGCGTCGCCGGCCTGGTGGTCGCCTGGATCCCGCTCGGCGCCGGCATCACGATGGGGCTGTACGATCCGGCTTTTGCGACGCTGACGCGGCTTTACGGCCATGAGGCGCGCAACCCGATCACCGGGATCACGCTGATCGCGGGCTTCGCCAGCACCGTCGGCTGGCCGGTCAGCGCCTTCATGCTGCACCATTACGGCTGGCGCGAGGCATGTCTCGTCTGGGCGGCGCTGAACCTGTTCGTGTGCCTGCCGGCCAATCTGCTGCTGATCCCCAAGGCCCCGCCCGAGGTGCCCCAGACCGGCCGACGCGCCGAGGCCGACGCCGCCGAGCCGCCGCGGGCCGCGATGCTCGTGCTGGCGTTCTTCTTCTCGACGGCCTGGTTCGTCACCGGCGCGATGGCGGCGCATCTGCCGCGCCTGCTGCAGGCGGCGGGCGCCAGCCCGACCGAAGCGGTCGCCGCCGCGGCGCTGGTCGGCCCGGCGCAGGTCGCCGCACGGCTCGTCGAATTCGGCCTGCTGCGCCGCGTGCACCCGCTGATCTCAGCGCGGCTGGCGGCGCTGATGCACCCGCTCGGCGCCCTCGCGCTGACCGCATCCGGCCCGTTCGGCATTGCCGGTTTCGCGCTGCTGCACGGCGCCGGCAACGGCATGATCACCATCGCCAAGGGCACCCTGCCGCTGGCGATTTTCGGCCCGCACGGCTTCGGGCTGCGCAGCGGCGTACTGTCGGCGCCGGCCCGCATCACCCAGTCGGCCGCGCCGTTCCTGTTCGGCCTGCTGCTCGACAATATCGGCGCCGGCGCGGTGGCACTGTCGGCCGGGGTGATGCTGACCGCCTTCGCCTCGCTCTTCGCGCTGCGCTCGCGGCAACCCGCGGCTGCCGGCGCCGATTGATTGACGAAGCGGGTCTTGCCGGCATCGCCACGATGGCGGACTTGCCGAAACCTTACGGCATTCCAGATAATTGGATCGAGCGTCCAACGGCCAAACCGGGCGGCATGGAGTACGTCAATCCACGTAATGCGAATGACCGCGTTCGTGTTATGCCGGGGAACCCCGACCGCAAGCATCCGAGCCAAAGGCGACCGTACGTGATCGACCAGAACGGGAATTTTCGCGACGTGGACGGGCGGCCGATCCCAGGCCCGACCCGGGCCGAACCGCGCAAGCCCACATCCCGCTTGAACTCTTCAAGTTCCGGAGGTAGATGATGACCGCCGATTTGGACGTCGCCACCCAGCTCCGCACCTCCTGGCTCGGCTCGGTATCGGAGCTTGCCGATATGGATTTGCAGCGTCGCACCTGGCTCGATTCGGCGAACCGAAACCCGCATTGGTCGTATCTCGAATTCGTGTGTTCCTATCCCGATTACGATCAACTCGAACAAGCATACCGGGAAGGTTGGTTGGCGAAACGAGAGCTCGAAATTCTGAAGGACCTTCACCACAAGCTGGACGCGCATTTGGCTCCGGGCGGTGACGACTACGACAATGCGGCCGTCCTGGCCGATCCGGCATGGCAGGCGGTGGTGGCCGCCGCCGAAGACGCGAAGCGCCAATTGCTGTCGATCGTTCACGACCAGCATGAACGTAACGTATTGATGGGCGCCGAATAGCACTGCGAAACCGGCGCATGCCCTACGCCAGCCTGCGCGATTTCATCACCCGGCTCGAGGCGGGCGGGCGGCTCGTGCGGGTGCGCGAGCCGGTCTCGCCGTTTCTCGAAGCGACCGAGATTCAGACGCGCCTCCTGGCCGAGGGCGGGCCGGCGGTGCTGTTCGAGAACGTCGTCGGATCCCGCGGCCGATACGACATGCCGATGCTGGTCAACCTGTTCGGCACGGTCGAGCGCGTCGCCTGGGGGATGGAGCGCGAGCCGCATCAGCTTCGCGAGGTCGGCGAGACACTGGCTTTCCTCAAGCAGCCCGAACCGCCCGGCGGCTGGCGCGAGGCGCTGGAGATGCTGCCGCTGCTCCGATCGGCGATGGCGATGCGGCCGCGCACCGTCAACCATGCGCCGTGCCAGGAAATCGTCCTGACCGGCGGCGATATCGACCTCGGCAGATTGCCGGTCCAGACCTGCTGGCCGGGCGAGCCGGCGCCGCTGATCACCTGGCCGCTCATCGTCACCAAGGGTCCCGGCGGCCGCCGCGAGGACGGGTTCAACCTCGGCATCTACCGGCTCCAGGTCACCGGGCGCGACACGACGCTGATGCGCTGGCTGCGGCATCGCGGCGGCGCGCAGCACCATCAGCGCTGGAAACAGGAGAAGACCGCGCCGCTGCCCGCCGCCGCGGTGATCGGCGCCGATCCCGGCACCATCCTCGCCGCGGTGACGCCGGTGCCGGACACGCTGTCGGAATATCAGTTCGCCGGCCTGCTGCGCGGCAGGCGGGTCGATCTCGTCGACTGCAAGACCGTCCCGCTCAAGGTCCCGGCCGAAGCGGAGATCGTCCTCGAAGGCCATGTCGCGCTCGACGAATACGCCGACGAAGGCCCCTACGGCGACCATACCGGCTATTACAATGCGATCGAGCCGTTCCCGGTGTTCCGCCTCTCGGCGATCACGATGCGGCGCGATCCGATCTACCTCTCGACCTTTACCGGCCGCCCGCCGGACGAACCGTCGATCCTCGGCGAGGCGCTGAACGAGGTGTTTGTCCCCCTGCTGCAGCAGCAGTTCCCGGACATCGTCGATTTCTGGCTGCCGCCCGAGGGCTGCTCGTACCGCATCGCGGTGGTATCGATCCGCAAGACTTATCCCGGCCAGGCCAAGCGGGCGATGATGGCGGTGTGGTCGTTCCTGCGGCAGTTCATGTACACGAAATTCGTCATCGTCGTGGACGACGACATCGACGCGCGCGACTGGAAGGACGTGATGTGGGCGATCTCGACCCGCATGGACCCGGTGCGCGACGTGACCCTCGTCGAGAACACGCCGATCGACTATCTGGACTTTGCCTCGCCCGAATCCGGGCTCGGCGGCAAGATCGGGCTCGACGCGACCACCAAGCTGCCGCCCGAGACCCGGCGAGACTGGGGCCGGCCGATCCGCATGGCCGATGACGTGATCGCCGCGGTCACACGGAAATGGACGAGCTACGGTCTGCCGGGCAGCGGCAGGCCGATCTGGAAATAGGCTTGTTCACATTCCGGCCGCGACGCACCACCTTACCTGTCGTCCCGGCGCAGGCCGGGACCCACTTTTCAGCCGCTCGAGCCGCGGATAGGTGGATACCGGCCTTCGCCGGTACGGCAGAGCGTTGCCGCCAACACCAAGGAAGAACGAATGCCCGATAACAATGCAGCGCAAGACGTGCTCAATCAGCTGCGCGACCTCGTCGCTGCGGCAAAAAAGGCCGGCGCCGATGCTGCGGACGCCGTCGCCTTCGCCGGCACCTCGCTGTCGCACACGCGCCGGCTCGGCAAGACCGAAAAGCTGGAGCGCTCGGAGAGCCAGGATCTCGGGCTGCGGGTGCTGATCGGCAAGCAGCAGGCGATCGTCTCGTCGAGCGACCGCGCGCCGGCGACGCTCGACGCCCTCGTCGAGCGCGCGGTGGCGATGGCGCGCGCAATCCCGGAAGACCCGTTCTGCGGCCTCGCCGATCCCGACCAGATCGCCGCCTCCTGGCCGGCCCTCGACATGCTCGACCCGGACGAGCCGACGGCCGAAACGCTGATCGAGCGCGCCCGGGCGGCGGAGGAGACCGCGCTCGCCGTCACCGGCATCACCAATTCCGAGGGCGCCGACGCCGGCTGGGGCCGGTCGCGGGTGGCGCTGGTGGCGTCGAACGGGTTCGCCGGCACTTATGCCGGGTCGAGCCACGGCGTCAGCGCCTCGGTCATCGCCGGCTCGGGCACGGCGATGGAGCGCGACTACGACTTTGCCAGCGCGGTCTACGCCGCGGACCTGCGCAACCCGGAGGAGGTCGGCCGCGACGCCGCCGAGCGTGCGCTCAAGCGGCTCGGCGCGCGCAAGATGCCGACCAGCAAGGTTCCGGTGATCTTCGATCCGCGCGTCGCGCGCAGTTTCATCTCGCACCTGCTGGGCGGGATTTCCGGCCCGTCGATCGCCCGCGGCACCAGTTTTCTCAAGGACAAGCTCGGCCAGCGCATCTTCCCAGAGGCGATCACGATCACCGAGGACCCGCACAAGCAGCGCGGGCTGCGCTCGCGGCCGTTCGACGGCGAGGGCATCCCCAACCAGCGGCGGGCGCTGATCGACAAGGGGGTTCTGACCACCTGGCTGCTCGACCTGCGTTCGGCGCGGCAGCTCAAGCTGACGACGACCGGTCATGCCGCGCGCGGCACCGCGTCGCCGCCCGCGCCGGCGGCGACCAATGTGTGGATCGAGCCGGGAACCGTGACGCCCGCCGAGCTTTACGCCGACGTGAAAAGCGGCTTTTACGTCACCGAGCTGATGGGCATGGGGGTCAACGGCGTCACCGGCGATTACAGCCGCGGCGCCTCGGGCTTCTGGATCGAGAACGGCGCGATCGCCTTCCCGGTCAGCGAGATGACCGTCGCCGGCAACCTCAAGGACATGTTCCTGCGACTGGTGGCCGCGAACGACCTCGAATTCCGCACCGGCGCCGACTCCCCGACCCTGCGCATCGACGACCTGACGGTGGCGGGGGCATGACGGATGCACAGGGATGCCCTCGGCGGCGGATATCGCATAAACTGTGGGATGCGGCGTTGACGGGGCTCGGGCCGGCGGGCTAGAGCCGTCGACCACGGGGCCCGTACGGGCATGACGGCCAGAGGTTGATGCGGGGCAAATCGGTTATGGCGGACCGCCAAGCGCCGACGAGGGTGCTGGTGCGGCGACTTGCGGGACAATTCATCCGGCGCCACACCGGCTCGATCATCCTGGCATTCATCTGCATGGGCGTCGGCGCCGGCAGCACGGCGTTGCGCGCCTGGCTGATGCAGCCGACGCTCGACCGTATCTTTGTCGGGCGAGAGGCGAGCTTTCTGGTCGTCATCGCCGGCGCCGCGCTGGTGCTGGCGGTGATCAAGGGGTTCGCGGATTACGGCGATACGGTGCTGATGACGCGTGTCGGCCAGCGCGTCATCACCGACGTCCAGGCCGCGCTCTACGCCCGGCTGATCCGCGCCGACCTTGCCTATTTCAACGCCAATGCCAGCGGCACGCTGATCTCGCGGTTCACCAACGACGTGCTGCTGCTGCGCAACGCCGCCGCCAATGTGCTGGCGGCGATCGGCAAGGACGCCGTGACGGTGGTGTTCCTGATGGCGCTGATGTTCTACCAGGACTGGCTGTTGGCGCTGATTTCCTGTTTCGCCTTCCCGGCGGCGATTCGGCCGATCGTCGGGATCGGCCGGCGGATGCGCCGGGTATCGGCGAACACGCAGATCGAGGTCGGCCAGCTGACGACCCTGCTGAGCCAGACGTTCCAAGGCGCCCGCCATGTCAAGGCGTACGGCATGGAGGCCTATGAGGAAAGCCGCGCGGCCGCGCTGTTCGAGCGCATCTTCAAGCTCGTCGACCGCGCCAACCGCACCCGTTCGCGCGCGTCGCCGTTGATGGAAGCGCTGGGCGGCGCGGCGATCGCGGTGGTCATCGCCTATGGCGGCTACCAGGTCATCAACCAGGCGCGCACGCCGGGCGCGTTCTTTTCCTTCATCGCCGCGCTGCTGCTCGCCTACCAGCCGCTGAAGGCGCTGGCCAACCTCAACGCCTCGCTGCAGGAAGGCCTTGCCGCCGCGCAGCGTGTCTTTGAGGTGCTCGATACCGAGCCCGCGATACAAGACCGGCCCGGCGCCCGGCCGCTGGTCGTCACCGGCGGCGAAATCCGTTTCGACGGCGTCCGCTTCGGTTACCAGCCGCACGCCGTCGCGCTGGACGGGATCTCGTTCACCGTGCCCGCCGGCAGCACGGTGGCTCTCGTCGGGCCGTCGGGCGCCGGCAAGTCGACCGTGCTCAACCTGATCCCGCGGTTTTACGACGTATCCGCCGGCGGCATTACCATCGACGGGCAGGACGTGCGCACCGTGACCCTGGCCTCGCTGCGCGGCAGCCTGGCGCTGGTGGCGCAGGAATCGAGCCTGTTCGACGACACGGTGCGGGCCAACATCGCCTACGGCCGGCTCAGCGCGACCGAGGCCGAGATCGAAGCCGCCGCCGCCGCCGCCGCCGCCGACCGCTTTATCGCCGACCTGCCGCAGGGCTACGACACACTGGTCGGCGAGCATGGCACGCGGCTCTCGGGAGGCCAGCGTCAGCGCATCGCGATCGCCCGCGCCATGCTCAAGGATGCGCCGATCCTGCTGCTCGACGAGGCGACCTCGGCGCTCGACAACGAGAGCGAGCGGCATGTGCAGGCCGCTCTGCGGCGGTTGATGCAGGGCCGCACGACGCTGGTCATCGCGCATCGGCTGTCGACGATCATCGACGCCGACCTCATCTGCGTGATGGATCGCGGCCGCATCGTCGAAAGCGGCAAGCACGCGCAGCTCCTGGCGCGACACGGGCTGTATGCGCGGCTGTACGAGACCCAGTTCGCGGCGGACGCACTGGCCGTCGCCGAGGCACCGGAAGCATGAGGCGGGCGCGCGAGTGGCTCCGCCGCTTCGTGCGCAGCGACCGGCTGCGCCGCGTCCTGTGCTTTTCGATCCACCTCTGGATCCGCTTCGTCTATCGGACCAACCGCTGGACCGTGCGGGGCGCGGAGCATCCTCGCCGGCTGCGCGAGGCCGGGCGGCCGTTCATCCTCGCCTTCTGGCACGGCCGGCTGATGATGATCCCGATGGCGTGGCAGCGGCTCGCGCCGATCCACATGCTGATCTCGGGGCATCGCGACGGCCGGATCATCGCCGACGCCGTCGCCTATTTCGGGGTGAAGACGGTCACCGGCTCGACGCGGCGCGGCGGCACCGGGGCGTTGCGCGCCATGGTCAAGGCGCTCGCCGCCGGCGATTGCGTCGGCATCACCCCGGACGGCCCGGCCGGGCCGGCGATGGTCGCCAGCGTCGGCATCATCAATGTCGCGCGGCTCGCGCGCGTACCGATCGTCCCGGTGACCTTCGCGGCCAGCCGCCGGCGGCACATGCGAAGCTGGGACCGCATGCAGGGCGCCCTGCCCTTCGGCCGCGGCATCTTCATCTGGGGCGAGCCGATCGATATCGGCACGGACCTCGACGAGGCGGGCGTCGAAAGCGCCCGCCGGCTGGTCGAGCGGCGCATGCGCGACATGGTCGCCGAGGCCGAAGCCCATGTCGGCAACGCCAGCGGCGCGCCGACCGCCGCCGCGCCGCCGGCGGAGGCGGCGGAAAGCGGGCTGCCGGCGGCGGAATTGGCCGGGGGAAAGCGCCGGTGACCCTCCCCGCGCTGTACCGCGGCCTGACGACCGCGGCGACGCCGATCGTCATCGCCTATTTGAAGGCGCGCCGCCGGCGCGGCAAGGAAGACAGCGCGCGGTTCGCCGAGCGGCTCGGCTTCAGCGCCGACAAGCGTCCGGACGGTCCGCTCGTCTGGGTCCATGCCGCGAGCATCGGCGAGGCGACCTCGGTGCTCGTGCTGATCGAGCGCCTGCTCGAAGAGCGGCCGGGGCTGCAAATCCTCCTCACCACCGGCACGGTCGCCGCCGCCAGGCTGCTCGAACCGCGGCTGCCGCCCGGGGCGCACCACCAATTCGTGCCGGCCGACCTGCCCGGCGCGGTTAAGCGGTTCCTCGACCATTGGCGCCCCGACCTCGCCGTCTGGGTCGAGAGCGAGCTCTGGCCCAACCTGGTGCTGATGACCGCCCGGCGCGGCATCCCGATGCTCCTGGTCAACGGCCGGCTTTCGGCGCGCTCGCATGCGCGCTGGCAGACGTGGCGCGCCCTGGCGCGGCCGATGCTCGGCTCGTTCGCGCTCTGCCTGGCGCAGGACGAGACGCAGGCCGCCCGCTTCCGGGAACTCGGCTCATCCAACGTGGCGAGCGTCGGCGACCTCAAAGCCGCCGCCAAGACGCTGCCTTGCAACGCCGCCGCGCTCGCTTCGCTGCGGGCGGTAACCGGCGGGCGCCCGCTTTGGCTGGCAGCCAGCACCCATCCCGGCGAGGAGGACATCGCGTTCGCGGTGCACCGTCGCCTGGTCGCGAAGCATTTCGGGGCAAATCACCCCCGGCCGCTGACCATCATCGCGCCGCGGCATCCGGTGCGCGGCGGCGACATCGCCGCCAGCGCCGAATATCACGGGCTCCGCCTCACTCGCCGCTCGCGCGGCGAGCCGATCACCGCCGACACCGATGTCTACCTCGCCGATACCTTCGGCGAGCTGGGCGTGTTCTATCGCCTGTCCGAGATCGCTTTTGTCGGCGGGTCCCTGGTCGACAAAGGCGGGCACAACCCGTTCGAGGCGGCGCGCCTCGACTGCGCCGTGCTGATCGGCCCCTACACGGCCAATTGCTCGGCGATGGCGGACGCGCTGCTCGCGGCGGGCGGGGCGGAGACGGTGGCGGACGGCGATGCGCTGGCCGTCGCGGTGGCCCGTTTGCTGGACGACGCCCAGATGCGGGCCGCCCGCGCCCGCGCCGCCGCGCAGGTCGCGGCCGAGGGGCTGGGGACGCTCGATGCCGTGCTGGCGAGCATCGCGCCGTGGATCGACCCGCTGGCGCCGCCGGCCGAGCCGGTCGCAAGCGCCGATGCGTGCGCCTGACTTCTGGCACGAGACGGCCGGCGCCGCCGGCAACCTCCTCGCCGGCTTGCTGACCCCGGTCGGCGTCGCGCTCGACGCCGCCGGCAGGCTGCGGCGCGCGGTGGTGCGGCCATATCGGGCGCCGGTGCCGGTCATCTGCGTCGGCAACCTTGTCGCCGGCGGCTCCGGGAAGACCCCCGTGGCCCTGTCGCTCGCCGCCATCCTGGCCGCGCGCGGCGTCGAACCGGCCGTCGTGACGCGCGGGTATGGCGGGCGGCTCGCGGGGCCGGTGCGGGTCGATCCGCGGCGCCACGACGCCGCGGCGGTCGGCGACGAGGCGCTGCTCGCCGCGGCCGTCGTGCCGTGCTGGGTGGCGCGTGATCGCGCCGCCGGTGTGCGGGCGGCCGTCGCGGACGGCGCGCGGGCCATCATCCTCGACGACGGCTTCCAGAACCCGCACGTCGCGAAGGACTTGTCGCTGGTGGTGGTCGACGCCGCGTACGGCTTCGGCAACGGCCGGCTCATTCCCGCCGGCCCGCTGCGCGAGACGATTGCCGCCGGGCTGGCGCGCGCGGACGCGCTGGTGGTGGTCGGCGACGCCGCATCGCGTGCCGCAAGCCGGCTTCCCACCGATCGGCCGGTGCTGCGCGCGGTGCTCGAACCGGCCGGGAAAACCCCGCCGCCGCCCGCACCGGTCATCGCCTTCGCGGGGATCGGCCGGCCGGAAAAGTTTTTCGCGACGCTGCGGGCGCACGGCGTCGACGTCGCTGCCGCGCACGGCTTCCCCGACCACCATCGCTACACGCCGGCAGACCTCGCGGCCTTGCGCCGCGAAACTGCCGCACGGCAGGCGCGGCTGGTGACGACGCGGAAGGATTGGGTGCGGCTGCCAGCGGCGGACCGCGGCGACATCGATGTGCTCGATGTCGCATTGCGGTGGCGCGACGGCGCCGCGCTCGATGCGCTGCTCGCCCCTCATTTCGGCTGACCGGCGATGGCGATCGAAGCCGCCGCGCCTGAGCGGGTGCGCTGGGACTATCGCCTCGAAGCGTGGCTCACCGCCGCCGGCATCAAGCTCCTCCGCCTGCTGCCGCTCGATTGGGCCTCCGCGTTGGGCGGGGCGCTGGCGCGGGCGATCGGGCCGCGCCTCGGCGTCAGCAAGCGCGCACGGCTCAACCTGCGTGCCGCCATGCCGGAGCTGAGCGACGCGCAGATCGACGTCGTCATCCGCGGCATGTGGGACAATCTCGGCCGCGTCGCCTTCGAGTACCCGCATCTCACCAAGATCGCGGTCTTCGCCCCCGCCGGGCGGGTCGAGGTCCACGGCTGGAACCACATCGTCCGGGCGGTGGAGGCGAAACGGTCGATCGTGTTTGTCGCGGCGCATCTCGGCAATTGGGAGATCGCCCCGCTTTCCGCCGGTCAGTACGGCCTCGACGTCGCCTTTATCTATCGCGCCGCGAACAACCCGCTGGTCGACGCGATGCTGGCGCGCCTGCGCGGCGTCTATGGCGAGCTGATCCCGAAAGGCGCAGCGGCCTCGCGGCGCGCGATGGCGATGCTGCGGCGCGGCGGGCATGTCGGGCTGCTGGTCGACCAGAAGCTCAACAACGGGATCGCCGTTCCGTTCTTCGGCCGGCTCGCGATGACCGCGCCGCTGCCGGCGCTGCTCGGGCTGCATTTCGCCTGCGACGTGCTGCCGGCGCGTGTGGAGCGACTGCACGGCGCGCATTTCCGGCTGACGGTCCATCCGCCCTTGCCGCTGCCCAAATCGAGCGATCGCGCCGCCGACGTGCTGGCGCTGATGACTGAGATCAACCGCCTCATCGAAGCATGGATCCGCGAGCGGCCGGAGCAATGGTTCTGGCTGCACCGCCGCTGGCCGGACGATTAGCGGATACCGGCCATCTTATGCGTCTGCAGGCTGAGCTGCCATTGCGGGTGCTCGAGGCAGAACGCGATCGCGATCTCGGTATTGCGGGTCCGATCGGGACCGTCCATCGGCTGGACCGAAAAGCGCCGGAAGCCGAGCCCGGCAAGGGCAAGCGGATCGAGCCCCGGCTGCGGCACGACGATCTTCAGCTCGTCGCCCGCGGTAACGGCCAACGGATTGCCGCCCTTGGGGCTGACGCAGACCCAGTCGAGCCCCGTCGGCAACGGCAGCGTGCCGTTGGTCTCGATCGCAACCGCGAAGCCGCGCCGGTGCAGCGCGTCGATCAGCGGCGCGTCGAGCTGCAACAGCGGCTCGCCTCCGGTGCAGACGACAAACCGCGCGCCCTGCCCTTCCGGCCACAGCGCGGCGATCTTGTCCGCCAGCGCCGCGGCATCGGCGTAGCGGCCGCCCGCAGTACCGTCCATCCCGACAAAATCGGTATCGCAGAAGGTGCAGGCCGCCGCCGCACGGTCCTCCTCGCGTCCCGACCACAAATTGCACCCGGCAAAGCGGCAGAACACCGCCGGCCGCCCGGTCAGCGCGCCTTCGCCTTGCAACGTGTAGAAGATCTCTTTGACGGCGTAGCTCATCTATGCCCCAGCAAACGCCTCCCACCCTTTGCGGCGCAAATCGCATGCCGGGCAGGTGCCGCAGCCGTAACCCCAGGGGCGCAGCCGCGCACGGTCGCCGAGATAGCAGCTATGGCTCTCAGTGCGAACCAGCTCGACCAGCGCATCGCCGCCCAGCGCGCGCGCCAGTTCCCAGGTCGCTTTTTTGTCACGCCACATCAGCGGCGTGTGGATGACGAAGCGGTGATCCATGCCCAGCGACAACGTCGCTTGCAACGACTTGAGCGTGTCGTCGCGACAGTCGGGATAGCCGGAATAATCGGTCTCGCACATGCCGCCGACCAGGTGCCGCAAACCACGGCGGTAGCCCGTCGCCGCCGCGAAGGTAAAGAACAGCAGGTTGCGCCCCGGCACGAAGGTATTGGGCAACCCGCTCGCGGCGAAGACGATCGCGCTGTCGCGGGTCAGCGCGGTTTCGCTCACCCGGCCG
This sequence comes from Allostellaceae bacterium, assembly GCA_035550515.1. Lineage (GTDB taxonomy): Bacteria > Pseudomonadota > Alphaproteobacteria > ATCC43930 > CGMCC-115725 > DATARH01. The sequence continues at coordinate 21,861 of DASZOZ010000021.1, read as the reverse complement.
AGCACCGAGAGGTCGATGAGGTGATCCACGCCGAGCCTCCCGCCCCAGTCGGGAAACTCGCGCCTGAGCCGCGCGACGATTCGGCCGCGGCAGTCGAGCTCGACGCGGTGGCGCTGCCCGTAATCGAAGCCGATCGTCTCGACCGCAGCAAAGCGGGCCAGCGCCCAGGCCAGGCAGGTCGTCGAATCCTGCCCGCCGGAGAACAGGACCAGTGCGGGTTCGGCCTGGGTCGATTGCGCCATGGCGCGGTTATACCCCGCTTTGGCGCCTCCGGGGATCCCGGCCTTTGCCGGGGTGGTCAAGCGGCTTTGGAATGCGGTGTCGCCGCGCGCGGTCGCTCCGAGAAAAATGCCGCGCTCTGCTGCGTGCACTGGCGCGCGAACATGATCAGGTGGTGGGCGACGAGGGCGCTGGCGATCAGCTCGTCGATCCGGCCGGCCTTCAGCGCCGGCCAGGCCATGCGCCAGAAGGCTTGCCGGTAATCGCCGGCGATGCCGAGCTTGCCGATGATCTTGGCGAGCATCACCAGACCGCGCCGCAGGTTGGCGGCGCTGAGCCGCGCCCGGCTGAGCGGCAGGCGCAAGCGGTTCGGGTAGGTGTGCGCCGCATGCCAGGCGAAGCGGGCGTACACCGCCTCCGGCGTATAGGCGCGGCGGATTGCCTGCCGCCAATCGGCGAGCACCGCATCATAGGGCCGGGCGAAGACGACATTCGAATCGCGCCGGCCGCTGTCGTCGATCCGCCCGGCCGCCGCGAGCCGCGCATGGAGCGGCGTCTTAGGCAGCGCCTGCAGCAGGTTGATCGTCAGCAGCGGGATCTGCGACGCCTCGATGAAGTCGAGCAGCTTGCCGACCGTGGCCGGGGTGTCCGTGTCGAGGCCGAGGATGATCCCCGACACGACCTCCATCCCGTAGCCGTTGATCGTGCGGATCGCGTCGAGGATCGGCAGCGCCCGGTGATTATGCGCCTTGTCGATCGCATCGAGCGCCGCCAGCTCGGGCGTCTCGATGCCGCAAAACACCGCATAGAACGACGCCTCGCGCATCATCGCCAGGATGTCCGGACAGGCGGCGATGTTGAGCGTCGCCTCGCAGGAAAACCGCAGCGGGTAGCCGCGCGCCTGCTGCCATCCGATCAGCACGGGCAGCAGCTCGCGCGCCGCCTTCTTGTTGCCGATGAAATTGTCGTCGACAAAATACACCGACCCGCAAATCCCGGCGGCCAGCATCGCGTCGAGCTCGGCGGTGACCTGCTGCGGCCGCTTGTAGCGGGGCTGGCGGCCGTACAGCGCCGGGATGTCGCAGAACTCGCAGCGATAGGGACAGCCGCTGGAGAACTGCACGCTGCCGAGAAAATAGCGCCGCCCCTCGATCATCTCATAGGCCGGGAGCGGGAATTCGGTGATCGGCAGCCGCGCCCCGGTCGTGAAGACCTGCTGCCGCGGCGGCGGGCGGGCGCCGGCGTCCAGCGCCGCGATCAGCGCCTCGGTCGCGTCGCCGAGCTCGCCGACATGGAGATAGTCGAATTCGGGGTAATGCTCCGGGCAGGCCGAGACCGAGGGGCCGCCGAGCACGCTGACCTTGCCCAGCCCGCGCGCCCGGCGGCCGATCGCGACGATCGCCTCGCGCTGCACGTGCATGCCGCTGACCAGAACCGTATCGGCCCAGGCGAAGTCGGCGTCGCTTGCCGGCCGGATGTTCTCATCGACAAACCGCACCCGCCACGCCGCCGGCAGGTAGGCGGCGATCGTCAGCAGGCCCTGCGGCGGCATGAACGCGCGGACCCCGTCGGTCAGCGGATAGGCATGCTCGAACGTGCCGAAAGACGGGGCGTAGCGCGGGAACACGCACAGCACCCGCCGCTCGCGGCTTACGGCGGCCCGGCTCCTCACGAAACGACCCTAGGCGAAAGGAACATTAGACTGACGTCGTCGAACGGTGTTCGATGACGTACCGCTCCGGCGGGCGATCAGTTCCGCGGCATCAGGGAGGACGAGGCGATGAGCCGCATTTTCGGCGAGATGAGACAGATCGGCATCGTCGTCCGCGACATCGACAAGGCGATGAAGCATTGGGTCGAGGTCTGCGGCGTCGGCCCGTGGTTCTACGCCGAGCGGCTGCCGCTCACCGCCTACCGCTACAAGGGCCGGGCCTACGACCTGCCGCACCTGTCGATCGCGCTCGCCAATTCCGGCGACATCCAGCTCGAGCTGATCCAGCAGCGCTGCCGGACGCCGAGCCTCTATTGGGATTTCCTCGACGCCGGCAAGGAAGGCGCGCAGCACTGGTCATCCTGGCCGGTCGATTACCACGATATCCGCGCGAAGGCGCTGGCGAGCGGCTGGCATGTCGGCCAGGAAGGCGACAGTGCGCGCGGCCCGTTCATCTATTTCCTCGAAGAAGGCCACCCCGGCACGGTCATCGAGATGGCTGAAGCAACCCCCGCCCGCATGCGCATCTTCGACCAGGTGCGCGCGGCCGCCAAGAACTGGGACGGCGCCGACCCGATCCGCCTCAACTGGCCGACCGCCGATTAGCACCGAGAGTTTCCGGGGAATCGGGCCGCTTTATCGCCGCCCGCCGATATCCCGCCGGCAGAAGCCGCCCGGCCAATCGATCAGGTCGACGGCGCGGTAGGCGCGCTCGCGCGCGGCGGCAAGGTCGCGGCCGGTCGCGGTGACGCCCAGCACACGGCCGCCGTCGGCGAGCAGACGGTCGCCGTCGCGTTTGGTGCCGGCGTGGAAGATCTTCACGTCGGGATCGGCGCCGGCCTTGTCGAGACCGCGGATTTCGCTGCCGCGCAGCGGGGCCTCCGGATAGCCGCCGGCGGCCATCACGACGCAGATCGCGCTCTCGTCGTACCAGCGCAGGTCGATGCGGTCGAGCACGCCGTCGCGCGCCGCCAGAAGCGCCGGCACGATGTCGCTCCGCAGCCGCATCATCAGCGGCTGGCATTCCGGGTCGCCGAAGCGGACGTTGTACTCGATGAGCTTCGGCCCCTCGGCGGTCAGCATCAGCCCGGCATAGAGCGCGCCCTTGAACGGCCGCCCGTCCCGCGCCATGGCCCGCACCGTGGGCAGGACGATGCGCTCCATGATCTGCGTCTCGACCGCGGGCGTCACCGCAGCGCAGGGCGAATAGGCGCCCATGCCGCCGGTATTCGGCCCGGTGTCGCCGTCGCCGACCCGCTTGTGGTCCTGCGCCGCGGCCAGCGGCAGCGCGTGCTCGCCGTCGCACAGCGCAAAGAAGCTGGCCTCCTCGCCGGCGAGAAATTCCTCGACAACGATCTCGGTGCCGGCCGCGCCGAACCGCCCGCCAAACGCAGCGTCGACCGCCTCGTTCGCCTCGGCCGAGGTCGCCGCGACGACGACCCCCTTTCCCGCCGCCAGCCCATCCGCCTTGACCACGATCGGCGCGCCCCGCTCGGCGATGTAGGCTTTGGCCGCGCCGGCATCGGTGAAGCGGCGGTAGGCGGCGGTCGGAATGCCCTCGCGCGCGCACAGGTCCTTCATAAAGCCCTTCGAGCCTTCGAGGGCTGCGGCGGCCTTGCTCGGCCCGAACGCGGCGATGCCTGCGGCCTCCAGCGCGTCGACCAGCCCCGCGACCAGCGGCGCCTCCGGCCCCACCACCACTAGGTCGACCGCCGCCTGCCGGCAGAAAGCGATGAGCCCGGCGGTATCCATGACGCCGATCGGCACGCACTCGGCGTCTTCGGCGATGCCGGCATTGCCGGGCGCGCAGTAGACGCGGCCGACCAGCGGCGAGGCCGCGATCGCCCAGCACAGCGCGTGCTCGCGCCCGCCCGATCCGACAACGAGGATGTTCATGCCCGCCTCACGACCGCCGCCGCGTTTCCAAGTGGAGCGTGACCAGCCGCGCCAGCAGCGTCGCCGGGTAGAGCTGGCCGATCACCGCCTCCAGGTTCGTCATGCTGCGCGCGAACGGGTGCACCGGCGAGATGTCGCCGTAGCCCACCGAGGTCAGCGTCACAAAGCTGAAATAGATCAGCGAGGCAAAGGTTTCGGTCCGCGGGGCATCGGCAGCTATGCCGGCGAACGCGCCGGGGGACCATTCGTCGAGCAGCCGAAAGACCGTGCTGAAGGCAATCCCAAAGGTCAGGTAGAGCACGATCGCGCCGCGCACCCGATGGGCGGTGACCGGCCCCTGCGCAAAGACGGCGCGCGACACGACGTAGCCCACCAGCAGCAGAATGACGGTGCTGCCGATATGATCCGCCGCGAGCAGCAGCCGGGTCGGCGCGGCCACATTGAGGACCGCCGCGGCCAGCGTGAAGACCGCAATGATTCCCGCCAGCAAGGTGGGGCCGCGCCCCTCGGAGAGCGCGACCAGCAGCACCCCGAATGCGACGACCAGGACATCGGCGGCGAACAGCGCCCCCGGGCCGCCATGGATGACGAGCGGCGCCGCCACGAACAAGACCGCGCACTGCACCACCAACAACACGGTCAGCGCCGCCTCGTGGCCCGTCGCGAGACTCGCCGCGATACGGCGCACCTTGACGGCCTTCCTGGGCTCCCCCGCCGGGTACAACGCGGCGACCGGGGTTTTCCCGCCCGCATCGCGCTTATGCTTCGGCTGCCCTATAATCATCGCATGAACGATCTGCCGCTCGCCGCGCAGGCCTTTGTGTCCGACCGGCCGTCGAACCAGCCCGAATATACCGTTTCGGAGCTGGCGGCGGCGCTGAAGCGTTCGGTCGAGGAGAATTTTTCGTTTGTGCGGGTGCGCGGCGAGGTCAGCGGGTTCAAGCGGCACGGCTCCGGCCATTGCTACTTCGCGCTGAAGGACGCCGACGCGGTGCTCGACGCGGTGTGCTGGCGGATGACCGCGATACGCCTCTCGGTCAAACCCGAGGACGGGATGGAGGTGATCGCGACCGGACGGCTGACCACCTATCCCGGCCGCTCTAAGTACCAGCTTGTCGTCGATTCGATCGAGCTGGCCGGCATCGGCGCGCTGTTGAAGCTGCTGGAGGACCGCCGCAAGCGGCTTGCCGCCGAGGGCCTGTTCGCCGCCGAGCGCAAGAAGAAGCTGCCGTTCCTGCCCGACGTCATCGGCGTCGTGACCTCGCCGACCGGCGCGGTGATCCGCGACATCCTGCATCGCCTCGGCGACCGTTTCCCGCGGCGGGTCGTGGTCTGGCCGGTCGCCGTGCAGGGCGAGGGCGCGGCAGCGCAGGTGGCGGCGGCGATCAACGGCTTCAACCGGCTGCGTCGCGACGGGCCGGCGCCGCGGCCCAGCGTCATCATCGTCGCGCGCGGCGGCGGCAGCCTCGAAGACCTGATGGCGTTCAACGAGGAGATCGTGGTGCGCGCCGCGGCGGCCTCGGCGATCCCGCTGATCTCCGCCGTGGGCCACGAGACCGACACGACGCTGATCGACCACGCCGCCGACCGCCGCGCCCCGACGCCGACCGCCGCCGCCGAGATGGCGGTGCCGGTGCGGCTCGATCTCGTCGCCGAGCTCGCCGGCAAGGCGGCGCGGCTGACGCGCGGCGCGGCCCGGCTGCTCGACGAGCGCCGCCTGCACCTTGCCGGCCTGGCGCGCGGCCTGCCCGACCCGCACGACCTGATCGGCGCCGCGACGCAACGCCTCGACGACCGCGCCGAGCGGCTGGCGCTGGCGATCCACGGCCGGCTCGCCGCCGCCCGCGCCCAGCTCGCCGGCACGCGGCTGCGGCCCGCGGCGCTCGCCGCCGACATCGCGCGCGCCACGGCCCGGCTCGACAATATCGCGCCGCGCCTCGCCACCGCCGCCGGCCGCGCCATCGCCGAGCAGCGCCGGATCGTCGACGGCCTCGCCGGCCGGCTTGCCAGCCTGACCGACACGCATGAGCGCCGGCTGAACGAAGGCTACGTCGTGGTGCGGCGCGGCGATGCGGTCATCGCCGATGCCGGCAAGGTGACCCCCGGCGTCCTCGAACTTGAATTCCATGACGGCAAGGTCGATGTCTACGCTGGCGCGCTCGCCCGGCCGCGCCGCTCCCGTCCCCCAAAAGTGCTTCCCGGCCAGGGAAGCCTGTTCTAGGAGCCCCTTATGCGCCCCTCCGGACGCGCGCCCAACGCGATGCGCGCGATTTCTCTGCAGACCGGCTTTTCCAAATACGCCGAGGGCTCGTGCCTGGCGAAATTCGGCGACACGCATGTGCTGTGCACCGCGACTGTCGAGGAACGCGTGCCGCCGTTCCTGCGCAACACCGGGCGCGGCTGGGTCACCGCGGAATACGGCATGCTGCCGCGCTCGACCCACACCCGCACCGACCGCGAGGCGGCGCGCGGCAGGCAGAGCGGCCGCACCCAGGAAATCCAGCGGCTGATCGGCCGCTCGCTGCGCGCGGTGACCGATCTCGCGGCGCTGGGTGAGCGGCAGATCCGCATCGATTGCGACGTGATCCAGGCCGATGGCGGCACCCGCACCGCCGGCATCACCGGCAGCTATGTCGCCTTGCACCGCGCGCTGTCCGGGCTGGTCAGCCAGGGGCTGCTGGCGCGCCTGCCGTTGGTCGACAGCGTTGCCGCGATTTCTTGCGGCATCCATGGCGGCGCCGCCGTGCTCGATCTCGACTATGCCGAGGATTCCACCGCCGAGACCGACGCCAATTTCGTGCTGACCGGCAGCGGCAAGATCATCGAGATCCAGGCGACCGCCGAGGGCGCCCCCTTCGACGAGGAGATTTTTTCGGCGATGCTGCGTCTCGCCCGCAGCGGGATCGCCGAGCTGACGCGGCTGCAGATCGCGGCGCTGCTGTAAGCGATGGCGCGGAAAGTCGCCGGCGGCCGGCTGGTCATCGCCAGCCACAACCAAGGCAAGGTCGTCGAGATCGGCGCGCTGCTCGCGCCCTACCGGATCGCGACGCTGGGCGCCGCGGCGCTCGGCCTCGCCGAGCCCGAGGAGACCGAGCCGACCTTCGAGGGCAACGCGGCGCTCAAGGCGCGTGCCGCGGTCCAGGCGGCCGGGCTGCCGGCGCTCGCCGACGATTCCGGACTGGTCGTGCCGGCGCTCGGCGGCGCGCCCGGTATCTATTCCGCGCGCTGGGCAGGGCCGAACCGCGATTTCGCGATGGCGATGGCTCGCGTGCACCGGGAACTCGGCGACAGGCCGCGGACGGCGATCTTCGTATCGGTCCTGGGGCTGGCCTGGCCGGATGGCGACGAGGCGCTGTTCCGCGGCGAGGTGCACGGCCGGCTGACCTGGCCGCCGCGCGGCGATAACGGCTTCGGCTACGACCCGATGTTCATCCCCGACGGCTATGACCAGACCTTTGGCGAACTGCCGTCCGCGGTGAAATACGCGATCGACCACCGCGCCCGCGCTTTCCACAAGTTGGTGGCGGCTTGCTTCGCGTGAAACACACTCCCACCCCGGCCCTCCCCCGCTTGCGGGAGTGCCCCGGCGCTTGCCATCCCCCGCTCCCGCAAGCGGGGGAGGGGCGGGATGGGGGTTGAGCCGCTATGCCCCCGCCGCTCGCGATCTACATCCACTGGCCGTTCTGCCGGTCGAAATGCCCTTATTGCGACTTCAACAGCCATGTCCGCGACCGCATCGACGCCGCGGCCTGGACCGAGGCGCTGCTCGCCGATCTCGATCGGCAACGCGCGCTGGCGCCGGGCCGCGAGGTCGTCTCGATCTTTTTCGGCGGCGGCACGCCGTCGCTGATGCCGCCCGAGACCGCCGCCGCGCTGATCGGCCGCGTCAAGCAGCATTGGCCGACCGCGGACGATCTCGAGGTCACGCTCGAAGCCAACCCCAACTCGGCCGAGGCCGGGAACTTCGCCGGTTTCGCGGCCGCCGGCGTCAATCGGCTGTCGCTCGGCGTGCAGGCCCTCGACCCCAAGGCGCTGAAGTTTCTCGGCCGTGCTCATGACCGCAAAGAAGCGCTCGCCGCGATCAAGCTGGCGCGGCGGCTCTTCCCGCGCACCTCGTTCGACCTGATCTATGCCCGGCCGGGGCAGAGCCCGGCGGCGTGGCGCGACGAGCTGGAAGAAGCGCTGGCGCTGGCCGGCGAGCACCTCTCGCTCTACCAGTTGACCATCGAGCCCGGCACCGCGTTTCACACGGCCTTGCGCAACGGCGCGCTGAAGCCGCTCGACGAGGAGACCGCGGCGGCCATGTTCGAGCTGACCCAGGAGCGGCTCGCCGCCGCGGGGATGCCCGCTTATGAAGTCTCCAACCACGCGCGGCCGGGCGCCGAAAGCCGGCACAATCTCGTCTATTGGCGCTACCAGGATTATCTCGGCATCGGACCCGGCGCCCACGGCCGGGTCACCCGCGATACCGGCAGATGCGCAACGCGCCACCGCCGCCTGCCCGAAGCCTGGCTCAAACAGCCCGAATTCGAGGAGACGACGCCGATCGGCCGCGAGACCCAGGTCGAGGAGATGGTGATGATGGGCCTGCGCCTGACCGAGGGCGTGGCCCGCGCCCGGCTCGAGGCGGTCGCCGATTGCTCGATCGAGGCACTGTTCGGGATTTCCCTCGCGCGCCTGATCGACGGCGGCTTTGTCACCCTCGACAAGCAGCGCTTCGCCGCCACCACCGCCGGCCGTCAGCGGCTCAACGCAGTGCTCGGCGCGCTGCTCGGGTGAGGCTGCGTCACCCCCGCGCGAACCGACAGCGCGCTAGGGCGTTATCCGACCAAATCGAGTTGGCTTCAATGGATCGTCATGGCCGGGCTTGACCCGGCCATCTCCCGGGTCGCCGAGATCGCCGGGTCAAGCCCGGCGATGACGAAACAAGCGGTCGAACTTGTTCGGATTCCGCGCTAATAGCCCAAATTCTGGAAGCTGGTCGGCGCCGGGCTGACCACCTTGTCGCCGCCGGGGGTGACTTCCAGCACCGCGAGACCGCGCTGCACCAGTCCGGTGGGGCCGAAGCGGAACAGTCCGTCGACGCCGGTGAAACCGTTCGGGTTCTGGATCGCCTGCGCCGAGAACGGGTCGGGGCCGTCGCCCTTCGCCAGCACCGCGGCGAGCGCGGCGGCATCAAAGCCGAGCGAGGCGAGCCGCGGCGGCGGGTGTCCGTAAGCGCCCTGGTAGCGCGTCTCGAATTCGTGCCGGATGTCGGGCGGCGAGGCCGCGAACCAGCCGCCCGTCAGGTCGGGGTCGCCGGTGATCGACGGATCGTCCCACAGCCCGCTGCCGAGCAGATGCGTCCGCGACGCATCGACACCGGCATTCTTGAGCTGCACCGCGACCTGCTTCAGCTGGTCGCCGCCCGCCGGCACCAGCAACGCGTCGAACGGCGCGCCCGCCGCCGCCCCGGCCGGCATCAGCCGCTTGATGGCGGCCGAAACGTCGCTGCCGCGCGGATCGAAATACTCGACGCGCGTCACGCTGCCGCCGCTCGCCGCGGCGCTGTCCTTGAGCGCATCGCCCATCAGATGACCGTAGGGCGAATTCGGCGCCAGCGCCGCGAACTTGCCGAGGCCCTGGTCGCGCGCATAGCCGACCTCGCGCTGCACCTCCTGGCGCGGCAGAAAGCCCATCAGGAAGACGTTGCCGCCGGCGACCTCGGTCTTGGTCGCGAAGCCGATGACATTGACGTTGGCGGCCTGGGCGATCGGCCGCACCGCGACGACCTCGTCGGCGATCAGCGGGCCGAGGATCAGCTTCGCGCCGTCGTCGATGGCGGATTTCGCGGCCTTGGCCGCGCCGTCGGCGGTGCCCGTGGTGTCGCGCGGCACCAGGGTCAGCTTGTCGCCGCCGGTGGTGAACAAGGCGAGCTGCGCGGCTTCGAGCATGGCCTTGCCGAGCTCGGCGTTCGGCCCGGACAGCGGCAGCAGCAGGGCCACCTTGATGCCCTGCCCGCCGGGCGCCGGCACCGGGGTTGCGGAGACCGGCGCGATGGGCGCAGCCTGCGGCCCGGCTTCCGACGGTTTCACGACCGGCGCCGGACCGCCGCCGCCACAGGCGGCCAAGGCGCCGGTCAACCAGAGAGCGGCGAGGCGTGAGGGAAAGCGGGCGATATACCGGGAGGGCACGAGCGGCCTCGGGCGAAGGTGCGGAAGCGGCGGGCGAACCTAACCGCCTGCCATCCTTAAGTAAACCCGCAGACGCAGCGACATTGCCAGCCTCAACTCCCGCGCATGTCCTGGAGCCGGGGCTGCACCTGGTCGCCACGCCGATCGGCAATCTCGCCGACATCACCTTGCGCGCGCTGTGGGTGCTGCGCGGCGTCGACCGCATTCTGTGCGAGGACACCCGCGTGACGGCGCGTCTGCTCGCCCATTACGGCATCGACAAGCCCCTCACGCCTTACCATGACCACAATGCCGACCGGGTGCGCCCGGGGATCATCGCCGCGCTGCGCCGCGGCGAGATCGTCGCGCTGGTCTCCGACGCCGGCACGCCCCTGGTGTCCGACCCCGGCTACAAGCTGGTCCGCGACGCCGTCGCCGAGGGCCTGCCGGTGACGGCGGCGCCGGGGCCGTCGGCCGGGTTGACGGCGCTGATCCTGTCGGGCCTGCCCCCCGACAAGTTCCTCTTCGCCGGGTTTCTCCCGCCGCGCTCGGCGGCGCGCCGCAAGGCGCTGGCGGCATGGGCGCGGCTCGACGCGACGCTGGTGTGCTACGAGGGCCCGTCCCGGCTCGCCGCCAGCCTTGCCGACATGGCGGCGGTCCTCGGCGAGCGCGCGGCCGCGGTCGCCCGGGAACTGACCAAGCGCCACGAGGAGCTGCGGCGCGGCACGCTCTCCGCCCTTGCCGCACATTACCGGGAGACCGGCGCGCCGCGCGGCGAGGTCGTCGTCATTGTCGGACCGCCCGAGGCGACGGCGCCCGAAGCCGCCACGGACCTCGACGCGCGGCTCGACGCGCTGCTCGAACGCGCCAGCCTGCGCGACGCCGTCGCCGCGCTGGCCGGCGAAACCGGGCTGAGCCGGCGCGCGCTGTACGACCGCGCCCTGGCGCGTCGGGAGAAGGCGCCGTGAGCCGCACGCGGAGCGAGCCCCGGCGCAGCGCGGCGCGCCGCCGCGGCCGACGGGCGGAGCTGCTGTGCCGCTGGCACTTGCGGCTGCGCGGCTGGCGCATCCTGGCATGCGGCTGGCGCTGCCCGTCCGGCGAGATCGACATCCTCGCGCGGCGCCGCGACATCCTCGCGGCGATCGAGGTGAAGTCCCGCGGCGACTACGCGACCGGCGCCGCGTCCGTGCTGCCGCGTCAGCGGCGGCGCATCGCGCGCGCCGCCGAGGCGTATCTCGCGACCCGCCCGGATCTCGCCGCTCTCGCCATCCGATTCGACGTGATGGTGGTCGCACCGCGGCGTCTGCCGCGGCACCTGGAGGGGGCTTGGCGTACCGACGGCTGACCGCGCCGGACGCCGCAATTTCGCCGCAAACCCTTGAGCAAATTATCCAATCGACGGCATTCGAAGGCCGCTGCGGCGGCACGCGTGGGGGAACGCGGGCGATGCCGTCGGCCGGGGTTGCGTCACAAGGGGGAACGCACAGTATGAACGCGACATCCTGCCTCGCGGAGGCACCATGACACGTTCATCTTTAAAGCTCGCCGTCGCCGCGACGTTGCTGGTCTCGCCCTGCCTCGGCGGCTGCGCCGTGGCGGTGATCGGCGGCCTCGCCGCGGCCGGCGGCGTCGGCTACGAGGCGGCCCAGGAGCGCGGCGTCAACGGCACCTACAGCGACATGAATCTGACCTCCGAGGTCAACAACGCGCTCAACAACCAGTACGGCAACATCACCACGACGGTCTATGCCGGCAAGGTGCTGCTGACCGGGTCGAGCCCGTCGCCGCAGGCGAAGAACCAGGCGCTTCAGGTCGCCAGCGGCATACCGGGGGTCGCGCGAGTCTATGACGAGATCCAGATCGCACCCACCGAAGACCCGGGCGGCCTGGCGCAAGACACCTGGATCACCGCACAGGTCCGCTCGGGCCTGATGTTCGACCCGGACATCCGCTCCGGCAACTACACGATCGAAACCGATCATCAATCGGTCTATCTGATGGGCTCGGCGCGCTCGCAGGCGGAGCTCGACAAAGCGACGCAGCACGCCCGCTATGTCCCCGGCGTGCAGCGGGTCGTTTCCTATGTCGACATCCGCTACGGCGAGCCGAACGGCCAGCCGCCGGCGACCGCACAAGCCATGCCGCCGCCCTCTTACGGCGCGCCGCCGGGCGGGCCCGGCCCCGCCCCTGCCGGCGCCCCGGGTTATAACGCCCCCATCCAGGTGCAAAAGTTGTAGTCTTCCGCAACATGGTCGGGTTGCCCGGGAAATACGATCTGGCGCAGTGCGAGGGGTTCCTGCGCGCGCTCGGCGCATTGCGCGCATCGCTGCTGCCGATCGGCGAGGCGGCTCTGGCGTTGGCGTCCTTCGACCGGCCGCGTGTCGGGCTGGCGCGCTACAGCCGTCACCTGCACACCCTGGCCGGCGATGTCCGCCGCCGTGCCGGCACCGGCCCCGATCTCGCGGCACGCGCCAACGCGCTCAACGAGATCATCCTGCTCAAGCACGGCTACAGCGGCGACGAGCTAACCTACGACGACCTGCAAAACGCCAATCTGATGCGCGTCATCGACCGGCGGAAAGGCCTGCCGGTGGCGCTCGGCATCCTCTATATCGACACCGCCCGCGCCCAGGGTTGGGACGCGGTCGGGCTCGGCTTTCCCGGGCATTTTCTCATTCGCCTGGCGGACGGCGCCGGCCGGTTGATCCTCGACCCGTTCCACGGCGGCAGGATCCTCGATGCCGCGGCGCTGCGCGAATTGCTGAAGGCGATCGCCGGGCAGGAGATCGAACTGTCGCCCGACCATTACGCCCCGGTCGCCGATCGCGACGTGCTGCTGCGCCTGCAAAACAACCTGAAATCGCGCCTCCTCCAAGCGCAGCGCTTCGAGGAGGCGGTGCGGGTCATCGAGACGATGCGGATGCTCGCCCCCGATCTCGCCGACCTGGCGCGCGAGGCCGGGCTGGTCCACGCCCAGCTCGGCAACATGCGCGCCGCGGTGCGCTCGATCGAGGAGTTCATCGCCGCCGCGCCGGAGGGTGCCGCGCGGCACGAAGCAGCCGTCGTGCTCCAGCAGCTCAAAGCGAAGCTGAATTAGACCCGGCTGCGGCGCCGCGCCGCGTCCCGCCCCGGCGGCGCCGTGACCATCTTTGCTCGGCGGAGCACAGCGGCGGACAATGTCATGGCGGTCCACGACACCATCAGCGAACCGGGTATCAGCGCCCTCGTCCATCGGTTCTACGGCAAGGCGAGGCGGGACCCGATGATCGGCCCGGTCTTCGAGCACGCGGTCGACGACTGGGACGAGCATCTCGCCAAGCTGTGCGACTTCTGGTCGTCGGTGATGCTGACCACCGGCCGCTACAAAGGGAACCCGATGGCCGCCCATGTGCGGCAACCGATCGAGCCGGAATTTTTCGAGCGCTGGCTCAACCTGTGGCGCGAGACCGCCGGCGAGGTCTTCACCGAAGAAGCAGCGGCGCAATTTCGCTTCAAGGCCGACCGCATCGCCGAGAGCCTCAAGCTGGCGCTGTTCTACCGGCCCGAAGCCATTCGGATCGCACCGCGCGGCGCGCCGCCCGCGTAACGCAAGGCCCGCCGCCGGGCCTCGGAGCCGGGGAACGGCCGCGCTGCGGCCGCCGTTGCCCAAGCGACTGAACTGCCGCAGCAAGACGATGAGCGCTTCGAGTTCCGCGATCGATCCCGCCCTGCCCCCCGCGCAGGCGCGCAGGACGGCGGCCGATCGCGCCGCGCGCCGCCATCGCAAGATGCTCGACCTCGAAGACTTCGAACGCGCGGTGCGGCGCCGCCTGCCGCGCGCCGTCTACGGCTATGTCGCCCACGGCAGCGAGACCGAGACGACGCTGCGCGGCAACCGGGCAGCGTTCGATCGGTGGCGGCTGGTCACCCGCATCCTTGTCGGCGTCGAACGGCGCAGCAGCAAGATCACCCTGTTCGGCCATGAGTACAACCAGCCCTTCGGCATCGCGCCGATGGGCGGCAGCGCGCTTGTCGCCTATGACGGCCATAACGCGATGGCCCGCGCCGCGGCGAAAGCGAACATCCCGTTCATCCTCAGCGCCAACTCGATCATCCCGCTGGAGGAGGTCGCCAAGGTCAACCCGCAAGCCTGGTTCGCCGCCTACCAGTCACCAAACCGCGACGCCATCGACGGCATGGTCGACCGCGTCGCGCGTGCCGGGTTCAAGGTGCTGGCGGTCACCGCCGATGTGCCGAAAGGCTCGAACCGCGAGTTCGACGCGCGTGCCGGGTTCAGCTTCCCGATCCGCCCGCACGCCCGCCTCGTGTTCGACGTGCTGACGCACCCGCGCTGGCTGTTCGGCACGCTGGCGCGCACCTTCCTCCGGCGCGGCATCCCCGACATCGTCAATCTCGAACCGGATGGCGGCCCCAACCTGTTCTCGACCCAGGTCAAGAGCATCGCCGCGCATGAGGCGCTCAACTGGGAGCATGTCCGCATCATGCGCGACCGGTGGCAGGGACCGTTTGTCGTCAAGGGCGTGCTGTCCTGCGACGATGTCGCGCTCGCCCGCAAGATCGGTGTCGACGGCGTGATCCTGTCGAACCACGGCGGGCGCCAGCTCGACCATGCCGTGTCGCCGCTCGACATTCTCGCGGCGGCGATCGCGGCGGCCGGCGATATGACGGTGATGATCGACAGCGGCTTTCGCCGCGGCACCGACGTCATCAAGGCGCTGGCGCTGGGGGCGCGCGCGGTGTTTGTCGGCCGGCCGTTCCTGTTTGCCGCCGCGCTCGACGGCGAGGCGGGCGTCGACCATGCGATCGCGCTGCTCGCCGAGGAAATCGACACCGACCTGGCCTTGCTCGGCCGCCGCACCGTCGCCGACCTCAAGCCCGACCTGCTCGCCCCCGCCACGGGCTGACCTGCGCGGGTACTGGTGCGGACGGCGGGAATCGAACCCGCACTCCCTGTCGGGAAGCAGATTTTAAGTCTGCTGCGTCTACCGTTTCGCCACGTCCGCCCGGCCGACAGCGTACTCTCAATCCTCGCTCGCGCCTTCGTGGGGGTCGCCGCCCAGTTCGCGGATCAGCACCTTCAGCTCTTCGGTCGCCGCCAGGAGCCGGGCGCGGTCGGTGCCGCGGATCACCAGCGTCACCCCGAAATCGGCCCGCCGGAAATACGGGTAGGAGCCGATCTCGAGGTCGCTGTAGCGCGCCTGCAGCTCGCCGAGGCCCTTGGCCAAGCCCCCTTCGCCCAGGCTGCAGCTCACCGAGCGGCTCAGCATCTTGGCGCCGCCGCGCAGCTGGTGACGCAGCTCGTTGAATGTCGCCTGCATGATCTGCGGCACGCCGGCCATGACAAAGACGTTGTCGACCCGGAACCCCGGCGCGCGGGAAATCGGATTGGGGAGCAGCACCGCGCCGTCCGGGACATAGGCCATCCGCAGGCGCGCCTCGTTCACCGCGCCCGGCGGGTAATGGCCCTCGAGCAGCCGCTTCGCCTCGGGGTGCAGGATCAGCTCCACGGCAAACGCTTCGGCGATGCACTGCGCGGTGATGTCGTCATGCGTCGGGCCGATGCCGCCGGTGGTGAAGACGTAATCGAAGCCGCGCCGCACTTCGTTGACCGTGCCGACGATGGTGTCGGCATCGTCGGGGATCACCCGCACCTCCTTGAGGCGGATGCCGACCTCGTTGAGGCCCTTGGCGAGGAACGCGACATTTTCGTCCTGCACCCGGCCGGAGAGGATTTCGTTGCCGATAATCAGGACACAGGCGGTAAAAACCTTGGGCGCGCTCGCCGCTTCGCTCGACATCATGGCTGCTCGTCGCTGGTGATCGGTCCTTCATAGGCAAAGCGGCGGCACCGCACAATCACGGCCGCATCGCGGGATTGCCGCGACGCGCGCGACAACCGATATTGAGGGCACGGCAGCAGAGTACATGATGATGCAGCAGGACATCATGATGGGCATGGGAGACGCGCTGGCCGGCGCGCCGCGTCCCGGCTCGATCAAGATCCACGGCCCCGCGGCGTTCGAGGGCATGCGCAAGGCCGGCCTCCTCGCCGCGGCGACGCTCGACTACATCGCCCCCTTCGTCAAACCCGGCATCACCACCGGCGAGCTCGACCGGCTATGCCACGAATACATCGTCGGCAACGCGGCGGTCCCCGCCCCGCTCGGCTACCGCGGCTTTCCGAAATCGATCTGCACCTCGATCAACCATGTCGTCTGCCACGGCATTCCCGGCGACCGGCGGCTGATGGAAGGCGACATCCTCAACATCGACGTCACCGTGATCCTTGACGGCTGGCACGGCGACACCAGCCGGATGTATTTCGTCGGCGAGCGCATCCCGCTGAAGGCGAAGAAGCTTGTCGACGTGACCTACGAGGCGATGATGCGCGGCATCGCCGTGGTCAAGCCGGGGCTGCATATCGGCGCCATCGGCAACGCGATCCAGCGCTATGCCGAAAGCCATCGCTATTCGGTGGTGCGCGATTTTTGCGGCCACGGTGTCGGCCGGGTGTTTCACGACGCGCCGTCGATCCTGCATTACGGCAACCCGGATGACGGCCCGGTGCTGCTCGAAGGCATGTTCTTCACGGTCGAGCCGATGATCAACCTCGGCCGCTGGGAGGTGAAGGTGCTGAGCGACGGCTGGACCGCGGTCACCAAGGACCGCTCGCTCTCGGCCCAGTTCGAGCACACGATCGGCGTCACCGCGACCGGCTACGAGATCTTCACGATCTCCCCCGCCGGCCTGCACCGCCCGCCCTACGCGCTCACTCCGGCAGAAAATCCTCACTGAGGATCTGCTCCAGCGTGTAGGGGCATTGGGGCGGGAACGTCTTTTCGGAGAGCCCGGTCTCACCGGCTGCCTTAATTCGCGCGATCCTATAGACTTTTGACAATTCTGTCGTAACGGTCGGGCGCAAGCTCGGCGACTCTTGGAGCGATTCTTTGACCTGATCGCGTTGTTCCCCAATGGTCGATGTCCAACTGCGTGACCGGAAACCGGGCTGATACTGCCATTTGAGCAGATGCATCAGCAGTTGGGTCAGCCGATTACGCAGCTCGCGCTTGTCGCTGCGGCCCATGCTTTCAAGCTCCTCCGCAACATTTTCGACATCGAGCTGGGAAAAATCGCCCGCGCGCAGCAGCCGGGCCTGCTCCTGCGTCCAGGCGAAGAAATCGTCGTCGTAGGCGACCGAATTGCGGGGCATCGCGGGCCTCATCCTCGATGCCGGGAGGTTATCACAGTCACGGCTGGAGCCGCACCGTGGCATGGGCGCTGCGGCCGGCGGCGTCGACCACGGTGAGCCGCGCGAAGCCGATCGATACCGGCGCCCAGAACAATTCCTGCCGCGGCTCGCCCGGCGGCAGCGGCTTGCCGTCGGCCAGCCAGCGCAACGGCCCGGTGCCGCCGGAGGCTTCGAGCGGCACCGCCTCGCCGTGCCATTCGACGATCGACCCGTCCGGCGGATAGAGGATTTTCGGGCCGCCCGGGTCGCGTCCCGCCCGCTCCGCGGGCCCGGGATCGAGCCGCTGCAACCCCGCCGGCAGGCTGCGCCGCGCCACCAGCAGCGCGCCCGGCGGCGGCCCCGGCGTGGCTTTCACGGCCGGTGGGCCGAGCAGGTCGGCGATCTTGAACACCACCGGCGCCGCCGCGGTGCGGCCGGTGATGCCGGGCAGCGGCGTGCCGTCCGGCCTCCCCACCCAGACCGCGATCGTCACCTCGGGGTCGTAGCCTACCGCCCAGGCGTCGCGGAACCCGTAGGACGTACCGGTCTTGAAGGCCAGGCGCCGCGCCCGCCGCACCGCGGCCGGCAGCATGCCGGGCGGCGGCGGCGCGTTCACCAGGATGTCGTTGACGTACCACGCCGCGACCGGGCCGAAGATCGCCGTCTCGCGACCCTCCGGCTGGTCGATCCGCGTGCGCAGCGGCGCCACCGCGCCGTCATGCGACAGCGCAACGTACAACGTCGCCAGGTCCATCAGGCTGATCCCGTCGCCGCCGAGCGCGACGGCAAGACCCGGCTCGCCGGTCGGCTGCGGCAGCTTCAGGCGGATGCCGGCGGCGGCGAGGGCGGCGACGAACCGCGCCGGCCCGAGCCGGTCGAGCACGGCGACCGCCGGCACGTTGAGCGAATATTGCAGCGCCTCGCGCGCCGTGACCTCGCCGCGGAACTGGCCATCGAAATCGCCCGGCGCATAGTCGCCGAAATGCTGCGGCTGGTCGTTGAGGATGGTCTCGGGATGGATGATCAGCCGGTCGAACGCCATCGCGTAGATGAACGGCTTCAGCGCCGAGCCCGGCGACCGGATCGCCCGCGCCATGTCGATCGTGCCATGCCGCGGCCCCGACAGGAAATCGGCGTTGCCGGCATAGGCAAGGACATTCCGGCTGCGGTTGTCGACCACCACCGCCGCCAGCGTCGCCTGCGGGTCGAGCGCCGCCGCCTCGCGCCGCAGCAACTCCTCGACCGCGATCTGGAGCTGCGGGTCGAGCGTCGTGCGGACCTTCGGGCCGGCGCCGCGCAAGGCCTTCGCCAGATGCGGCGCGCGCAGCGGCAGCGCCAGGCGCCGATGCGGCACCGGCTCGGCGGCGGCTTCGGCCAGGGCCTGAGCCGAGATCGTCCCCGCAGCCGCCGCGCGCCGCAGCACCGCGTCGCGCGCCGCGCGCGCGGCGTCGGGGTGCCGATCGGGGCGCAGCCGTTCCGGCGAGCGGGGGATCGCCACCAGCAGCGCCGCCTCGGCCGCGGTGAGATGCGCCGGCTCTTTGCCGAAATAGGCGAGGCTCGCCGCCCGCACCCCTTCGAGATTGCCGCCGAACGGCGCCAAAGTGAGGTAAACGCCGAGGACGGCAGCCTTGCCGAGCCGCCGTTCGAGCGCCAGCGCCTCGCCGCTCTCGGCGATCTTCGCCGCCACGGTCCGCGGCCGCCGCTCCAGCAGCCGCACCGCCTGCATCGTCAGCGTCGAGGCGCCGGAGACCACATGCCCCCTCACCGCCCACTGCCCGGCGGCGCGCAGCACCGCCAGCGGGTCGACCCCGAAATGCTCGTCGAACCGCCGGTCCTCGGCCGCGACCAGCATGCGCCGGTACAGCGGGTCGACCTGGTCGACACCGGCCGGCAGCCGCCATTTGCCGTCGGCCGAGAGAAAGCCGCGCAGGATCGACCCGTCCCGCGCCAGCACGAGGGTGGAGAGACGCTGGCTGCGGTCGAGATTTGGCGGCGGGAGAAGAAGATAGCCGACGGCCAGGCCGGCGACCACGAGCCCCAAGGCGAGCAGCCGGCGCCAGCCCCCACCCCGACCCTCCCCCGCCGGCGGGGGAGGGGGACCGCAGGTGGCCATCTCCCTCCCCCGCTGGCGAGGGAGGGTCGGGGTGGGGGTTAGCGGCACGGCGCTACCGCGGCGTCACCACCAGCTTGCCCATCGCGGTGCGGCCATAGGTCTCGGGCTCGTACATGTCCTCGACCGCCAGCGCCGGGTATTTGAACTCGCCCGGCGTCACCGCCCGCACGACATAGGCGAGCGTGAACTGAGCCGTGCCGCCCGGCAGGTCGAGTGCCGCGATATAGCGGTCATCGCGTGCCTCGGTGTAGTCCGGGCTCGACAGATCCTTGAGCCAGGAATACCCGCCGGCGCCGTCACCGGAAGCGCCGGCGTTCTGGATCTCGAACCCCGCCGGCAGCAGGTCGATGACCAGCGTGCGCGCCGCCGGCCCGGCATTCTTGCGCGTGCCCTTCAGCACCACGACGAGCAGGTCGGTCTGCCGCACCTTGGTGAGGTCGGCCGGCGTGCCGTCCGGCCGAAACACCTGGCGGCTCACCGTGTAGCCGCTGCTCTCGGCGGGCAGCTCGGCCTTGACCACGCCGGTGACCGAGACGCTGCGCCACACCGGCGCGGTGCCGCGATTGGCGACGGTCAGCACCGGCGCGGCGGCGCCGATCGCGCGCTTGAAGTATTCCGCCTTGGCGCGCGTCTCGGCCGGCTTGTCGCCGACCGCGACCGTCATGCTGTTGCCGGTCAGTTTCGCGGCGGCTTCGGCCGCCAGCAGCAGCCAGGCCTGCTCCTGGGTGCTGGTGCGGTCGGCCTTGGCGAAGATCTCGGCGATGCGGTCGATGATCGCGGTGAGCCGCGGCTGGCTGCCGGGATCGGCGGCGGCAAAGGCCAGCGCCGCGGCGCTGTCGCGCAGGTCGCTGCCGTAATCGGCATGGCGCAGCGCCGGGTCGCGCTTGGGCGGCGGCGCCAGCGCGGCGGCATAGGCCGCCGCGGCGCGGTTGGCGTCGCCATAGGCGGCGAGCGCCGCGGCGAGCTGCGCCTTGGCGAGCTGGGTCGGCAGGCGCGACATCTGCGTGTCGTTGAAATAGCGCAGCGTGCCGAGGTCGTCGGCCTTGGCCCGCGCCAGCACGTAATGCGCATAGGCGAGCGCCGGCAGGTCGTCGTCCTTGTGCTCCTGCTTTACATAGTCGCGCAACCAGCCGATCACCCCCTTGACCGCGAAATCCGGCACGGTGTTGCCGTGCTCCTTGGCGCGGATCAGGAAGTCGGCGGCGTAGGCGTCGAGCCACGGCACCGTGTCGTCGGTGTCGTTCCAGACGCCAAAGCTGCCGTCCGATTTCTGCAGCTCGGCGATGTGGCCGATCGCGGTGTCGATGGTCTTGGCGGGGTTGAACCCGGGGTCGGTCCGCCACAACGAGGCGACCTCGTCGACATAGAGCAGCGGCAGCGCCCGGCTTGTCGTCTGCTCGAGGCAGCCATAGGCGTAGCGGTCGAGCGCCCGCAGCAGCCCCGGCACATCCCATTCCGGCCGCGGGCTGACCGAGAGCAGCGCCTCTGCGGTGCCGGGGAGGAACTCGTCGGCGCTGGCGTCGTCGAGCGTCACGCTCTGCCCCGGCTGCATCTGCCCGACAAACCGCCGCAGCTGATACGACTGTGCCGGGCGCACGCCGATCTTGAAGTCGCGCGCGATCCTGGTGTCGTTCGGCCCGGCGAGGTCGAGATGGAGCGCGACATTGCCGATCGTCGTCGCCGCCAGCACAAAGCCGTCCGCGAAATTGGCGCCGGCGTCGAGATGGATCGTGCGGTCGACCGGCGTCGCGAAACCGCCGGCCCCAGTCGCGGTCATCTTCAGCGCATAGTCGCCGGCCGGGCCTTCGAGGTTGTTGATGGTCACGGCGAGCCGCGCATTGTCGCCCGGCGCCAGGAAGCGCGGCAGCGCGACCTGCGCCACCACCGGGTCGCGCACGGTCAACTGCCCGCTGCCGGCGCCGAGCTTGTGCGCGGCGACCGCCACCGCCATCAGCCGGAGCTGTCCCTGGAAGTCGGGGATGTCGAGCTTGACGTTGGCGGTGCCGTCGGCGTCGAGCTTGACGATGCCGGAGAACAGCGCCACGACCTGGTTGCTCTTGTCGGGCAGGCCGGCGACCGAGCGCTTGGCGAACTGGTCGCCGCCGCTGCGCAGCACGCCGATCGCGCCGGCATGCGGGTCGATCAGCCGGCCGTAAAGGTCGCGCAGCTCGACGCCAAGCTTGCGCCGCCCGTAGAAATAATCGGCCGGCGCCGGGTTCTCGAAATCGGTCAGCTTGAGCACCGCCTCGTCGACCGCGGCCAGCGTGACATACGCCTCCTCGCCGGCCGCGAGCCCGGCGACCTTGACCGGGACCGTGACCGGCGCGCGCGGCCGCGCGACATCCGGCCCGGACAGCGTCACCCCGAGCGTGCGCGGCGCCGGGTCGACGCCGATCCAGGCGACGCCGACCGCACGTCCCGGCCCGCGTGGCGAAATCCCGTTGGCCGCGGGAGCGGCCGCGGGGCGATAGGCGGTGACGAGCGCATATGCGCCGCTGCCCCATGCCGCATCGACCGGGATCTCCAGTGTCGTGCCGCCCTC
>DASZOZ010000020.1:0-83119 GCA_035550515.1 Allostellaceae bacterium | reverse complement strand
TCGCCGAGCGCCTTCATCGCCGCCTCGTGCGCGTCGAGCGCAGCCTTGTTCTTCCACGCCTCGACGATCGCGAAACGGCCCGGCCGGGCCAGCTCGTGCAGCACCGTCAGCTCGGTATTGCCGTCTTCCTTGCGCGTCGCCGCGGCGAACTGGCGGAGCAGGCTCGACGCCTTGCGCGAGCTTTTCGCCGTCACCTCGAAATAGGTGACCTTGTAGACCGCGTCATTGGTCGGCGGCGGCGTTTGCGCCGGCGCCGGCTGGATCAGCCCCGCCAACAGGATCGCCCCGCTCATCAGCATCAACGACAGCGATCGCATCGCACCCCTCCCCGTCTTTGCCGCCTGGCGGCGGTTTCGGGTGCGATGCTCGCATAACGCGTGGCCGCGGCGCAAACCCGCCGCGCCGCGCGGTCAGCCGAATTTCGGCATCACGTCGCGGCAGATCAGCTTGAGCGAGCGCATCATCAGCTCGGCCGGGATCGCCGCGCCGAAATTCAGCTCGAACAGGATGCCGTCGATGCCGAGCTCGTTTTCCAGCTCCTTCAGCCGGTCGACCACCGTATCCGGGTCGCCGACGATGACCTTGTCGCGGATCACGTCGTCGTAGGTCGCCCGCTTCACCTCCTCGACCTCGGCGCGGCGGCGCGCGTTGGGCGAGCCTTCGAGCCGGTCGATCAGCGATTTGTAGCCCGCCATGATGCTCGGCTCGCCTTCCTCGCGGGCTTCCTTGTCGGTCTCGCCGCAATGCATCGACAGGCGCAGATAGACTTCCGGCTTGCCCGGGTTGCCGGCTTCCGCCCAGGCGTCGCGATAGGCTTTGAGATCGGGTTTGAGACCGACCAGCGAGCCGCTGCGCACCGAGACGAACAGCGGGTAGCCCAGCCGCCCGAGGGTCGGGAAGGTGTCCTCGCTGGCGCCGGCGATGCGGATCGGCGGGTGCGGCTGCTGGTAGGGCCGCGGCACCGCCTTTGCCCCGTCAAAGCTGTGATATTTGCCGGCATACGAGAAGGTCTCGTTGGTCCATGCCGTTTTGAGGATGTCGAGCGTCTCGTAGAACCGCTCGCGGCTCTCCGCATAGGGGACGCCGTAGGCGGCATAGCCGCGCGGGTTGCCGCTGCGCCCGGCGCCGAGGATGAACCGCCCGCGGCTCACCTGGTCGACCGTCGCGGTCTCCTCCGCGAGGCGCAGCGGATGGGTCAACGGCAGCACATGCACCGCGGTGCCGATCTTGATGCGCTTGGTGCGCGCGGCGATCTGGCCGGCGATGTTCATCGGCGCGCTGAGCACCGAGCGCCGCGCCTGCTGGTGGATTTCGGCGAGCCAGAACACGTCGAGCCCCCATTCGTCCGACAGCTCGACCTGTTCGAAACCTTGCGCGAAGGCGTCGGCGTCGGATTGACCCGGCACCTGCCGGTGAAACTCGTGGTACCAGCCGAACTCCATGGCCTTTGTCCTCTGGTTCGTCGTCATTGCGAGCGCAGCGAGGCAATCTCCTGCCGCCTTGGCCCTCTGCCGAGAGATTGCTACGTCGCCTGCAGTTCCTCGCAACGCCGGCGAGGAGCCGCAGTGACAACCCTAGGCCCGGCTCCGTCATCAAACAAATACTGTTGTTTGATCCGCCCCATACCGGGAAGGCATGACAGGTTGTATGCTGGACGCCGAACACCTTGGCGCTGTCAAAAGGGTGCCGCGATGGAGTTGCGCAGCCTGCATTATTTTGTCCGCATCGCCGAGCTGGGCAGCATCACCCGCGCCGCGGCGCATCTGCATGTCGCGCAGCCAGCGCTGACCCGGCATGTGCAGCGGCTCGAGGACGAGCTCAGCGTCGCGCTGTTCACCCGCGCCAATCGCGGCGTGCGGCTGACCGAGGCCGGGCAGAAGCTGCTCGACGGCGCCACCCGCATCCTGCGCGACATCGAGCGCACCGGCGACGAGATCCGCGC
The DNA here is from genome assembly GCA_035550515.1 of Allostellaceae bacterium. GTDB lineage: Bacteria > Pseudomonadota > Alphaproteobacteria > ATCC43930 > CGMCC-115725 > DATARH01. Next base: position 81,177 of record DASZOZ010000020.1, on the reverse strand, counting down.
CCAGGACGCACACCCCTCGGGCAAGATCATCCTCGGGATCACCCCGACGCTGTGCCCGGTGCTGGTGCCGGACCTGTTCGCGCGGATGCGCCGCGACTATCCGATGATCGAGCTCAAGGTCATGCATGCCGGCATGGTGCGGCTCGAGGAATTCGTCATCGATGGCCGGGTCGACATCGCGCTGCTGTCGGAATTGTCGCGCAGCCGGCTTGTCCAATCCACCCGCCTCGCGCAAGAGGAAATGGTCTTGGTGACCCGGCCCGGGCTGCGTTCAGGCATTGTCGGCAGGGATGAACTGCGCCGCACGCCGCTGATCCTCGGCGACGGGCTGCGCGCGGCGATGGACGCGCTGCTTGCCGGGCACGAGATCGAGCTCAACGTCCAGACCGAGCTCAACGACCACGAGACCATCCGGCTGATGGTGGCGCAGGGCGCTGGTGCGACAGTGCTGCCGCTGTCCTCGGCGTCGCGCGAGGCGGCGCGCGGCCTCCTGGAAGTGCACCGCATCACCGAGACCGGGGTGTTCCGCACGCTGGCGGTGGGCGTGCGCGCCAGCCGCAACGCCTCGCTCGCCCGCGAAGCCGTCGCCCGCTCGCTGCGCGCGATGGTCGAGGAGATGGCCGACGAAGGCCGCCTGGCGCTGGCGCCAAAGCGCCCGGCGCGGCGCAAGCTGCGTGCGGCCGGTTAATCGGCCCTTCAGACATGATGCGCAGGCCGTTTCTGCAACGTTGTGATGCCCGTTCGCTATTGCGCCGATAATGATCCAGCATTTTGAACATGGCGGCCGCGCGCCGTAAGCTGTCGGCGGGCCAGATCAGGGAGCGCGCAGATGCAGTTCGGGTTGTTCGGCAGCGCGGCGGCGCGGCGGCCTTCGAGCGCCGACGCGGCGGAATTCGACAGCGCCGAGGGGTTCCGCGACTTTATCGACTACAATGTCGAGGCCGAGTCGCTCGGCTTTCATTCGACCTTTGTCGTCGAGCATCATTTCACCGGCTACGGCCAGGTTTCGGCGACACTGAACCTGCTGACCTGGCTGGGCGCGCGCACCACGACCCTGCGGCTCGGCACCGCGGTCATCGTGCTGCCGTGGCACAACCCGGTGCTGCTCGCCGAGCAGGCAGCGACGCTCGACCTCTTGTCCGGCGGGCGGCTCGATTTCGGCGTCGGCAGCGGCTACCGCTATAACGAGTTCAAGGGCTTCCGCGTCGACATGGACGAGGCCGGCGCGCGCTTCGACGAGTGCCTCGGGGTGATCGTCAAGGCCTGGACCGCGAACGAGCCGTTCTCGCATCGCGGCCGGTACTGGTCATTCGACGACATCGTCGTCGAGCCGCCGACCGCGCAGCGCCCGCACCCGCCGATCTGGATGGGCGCCGGCGGCGAGTCCTCGGTGCGGCGCGTCGCCGAGAAGGGCTACAACCTGCTGCTCGGGCAATATGCCCAACCCGCCGACGTCGCCAAGTCGATCGCCGCCTACCGCGCCGCGGTCGAGGCCCAGGGCCGCCGCTTCGACCCGATGATGGTCGGCGTCACCCGCGCGTTTTTTGTCTGCGACGGCGAGGAGGACAGGGAGGCGGCGCTGCAGCGGCGCCTCGCCAATCGGGTGCGGCAATTGAAGCTGGCGACGCGGCCCGACGGGACGGTGCATGGCGGCCCCGACCGCGCCACCGGCGACCCCGACGCCGTCAACCGCGGCAGCGCGATGTACGGCAACCCCGGCCAGATCGCGCAAAAGCTCGACGAGCTGCGCGCCGCCGGGGTCGGCTACGTGCTGGTCAACGGCGGCGGTTCGGGCGGCGGCGAGCGCGGCCGCGTCAGCATGCGGCGCTTTGCGCGCGAGGTGATGCCGCTGTTCGCGCGCGACGCGACGCCGGCCAAGGCGGCGGCGGAATAACGGAGGGGCGCATGAAGATCCACAACCTCTACACCGACGAAAACGGCGAATCGCATTTCCGCGACATCGAGATCGACTGGGCCGAGGAGCGTCGCGGCAGCAAATTGTCGAAGAAATTTCCGGCGACCGGCGTGATCTTTCGCGAGACCGAGGCCGAGCACAACATCACCTGGCATCCGGCGCCGCGCCGGCAATACATCGTCAACCTCGACGCCGGCGTGAAGATCACCGCGAGCGACGGCGAAAGCCGCTTTATCAAGGCCGGCGACATCATCCTGGTCGAGGACACCCACGGCAAAGGCCACCTGTCCGACCACATCGAGAACAAGATCCGCCACTCGATCTTCATCCCGGTCGAATAGCCGCCGGCCTGCCCTGGCGCTGGCAGGCCGGTCGGTCGGGTATTTCGGGCGCGGCGGCGATGCGCCATGATGCGCGCATGACCCAACTTCCGCCGATACCCTATTCCGGCGACGATCGGGGCCTGCCGGATCACGAGCGCGCGCTGCTGGCGCGTGCCCGCGCGCTGGTCCCAAAGCTTGCCGACCGCGCGCCGGCGTGCAGCGCGGCACGCGTCGTGCCGCCGGAAACCATCGCCGACTACCATGCGGCGGGCATCCTCAACATCCTCCAGCCGCGCCGCTTCGGCGGGCTGCAAGGCCGTTTCAGCCTGTTTTCGCGCATCACCGAAGAGCTGACCTTCGGCTGCGCCTCCTCGGCCTGGGTCTATGCGGTGCTCGCCGAGCATCAGTGGATCATCGCGCAGTACCCGGAACAGGCGCAGATCGACGTGTGGGGCGACAACCCGCGCGCCGTGGCCTCGTCGTCGCTCGCGCCGCGCGCGCCGGCGACGAAAGTGGCGGGCGGCTGGCGGGTCTCCGGCACGTTCCCGTTCTCCAGCGGTTGCGACTATGCGCAATGGGCGATCCTCGGCGTGTTCCTCGGCACGGCCGGGGATGCCCGCAGCATCGCCTATCTGCTGGTGCCGCTGCGCGACATCGAGATCGTTGATGACTGGCATGTGCTCGGCCTCGCCGGCACCGGCAGCAAATCGCTCAGGTTGCACGACGTGTTCGTGCCCGAGCATCGCTGCGTGATGGTCAGCGACCTGTTCAACGGCACGCCGCCCGGCGCCGCGGTGCACCCGGATTACCCGGTGGTGCGCGCGCCGCGCGGTTTTCTCGTCTCCTATTCGCTGCCGCCGGTGGCGATCGCGACGGCGCGCCGGGCGCTCGACCGGGTGTGCACGGACCTCTCGACCCGCCTGTCGCGCGGCGTCACCAAACTGGCCGAATCCGAAGCGGTGCAGATGATCCTCGGCGAGGCCGCCGCGGCGATCGACAGCGCCACGCGGGCGCTGCATCACGGCCGCGACGAGAGCACGGACGAGGTCGGCACCGGCCGCAGAATCACCGAGGCCGAGGCGCTGCGCGCCCGGCGCGACATGGTCTACGCGCAGCACCAGGTCGGCTGGGCGATGGAGCGGCTATGCGAGCTTTGCGGCGCGCGCTGGGTCTATGACAGCGACCCGCTGCAGGAAATGCGCCGCGACGTGATGACCATCCTCACCCATTTCGCGGCCAGCCGCCCTGCCGCATATTCCGCCTACGGCCACATGCTGCTGCACCGCAGGTGAGTGACGACGGCGCATCCGAAGCCCTCGCCGTGTTGCGGCGGGTGTTTGGCTACGACAGCTTTCGCGGCCAGCAGCAGGACATCATCGAGCACACCGTGGCCGGCGGCGATGCGATCGTGCTGATGCCGACGGGCGGCGGCAAGTCGCTGTGCTACCAGCTGCCGTCGCTGCTGCGGCCGGGGATGGGCGTCGTCGTCTCGCCGCTGATCGCGCTGATGAAGGACCAGGTCGACGCGCTGCGCCAGGCCGGGGTGCGCGCCGCGGCGCTCAATTCCGGGCTGCCGCCGGGCGAAGCCGGTTTTATCGAGCGCGAGGCGCGGACGGGCGAACTCGACCTGCTCTACGTCTCGCCCGAGCGGCTGGTGATGCCGCATTGCCTCGACCTGCTGCGCCAGTGCCGGGTCGCGCTGTTCGCGGTCGACGAGGCGCATTGCATCTCGCAATGGGGCCATGATTTCCGCCGCGACTACCAGGGGCTCGGCATCCTCAAGGAGCGCTTTCCCGACACCCCGCTGATCGCGCTGACCGCGACCGCCGACGACCCCACCCGGCGCGACATCGCCGCGCGGCTGCATCTCGAAGCCGCCCGGGTGTTCGCGGCCGGCTACGACCGGCCCAACATCTTCTATCGCATCGTCGAAAAGCGGCAGCCGCGCGACGACCTGCTGCGCTTTCTGCAGGAGGAGCATCCGGGCGATGCCGGCATCGTCTATTGCCTGACCCGCCGCGCGGTCGAGGAGACGGCCGCCTGGCTCGGCGCGCGCGGCCGCGAGGCGGTGCCGTACCATGCCGGCCTGCCGCCGGAAGTCCGCGCCCGTCACCAGGAGCGGTTTCTGCGCGAAGAAGGGCTGATCGTCGTCGCCACCGTGGCCTTCGGCATGGGCATCGACAAGCCCAATGTCCGGTTTGTCGCCCATCTCGACGCTCCGAAAAACCTCGAAGCGTATTACCAGGAGACCGGCCGCGCCGGGCGCGACGGGCTGCCGGCCGATGCCTGGATGGCCTACGGCCTCGCCGATGTCATGAACCTGCGCCGGCTGATGGAAACCAGCGATATCGGCGACCAGCAGCGCCGTATAGAGCGGCAGAAATCGGAGGCGCTGATCGGCTATTGCGAGACGCTGTCGTGTCGCCGCCAGGCGCTCCTGGCGTATTTCGGCGAGCGCCGCGACACGCCCTGCGGCTATTGCGACAATTGCCGCGATCCCGCCGCCGAGAGCTGGGACGGCACGGTCGCCGCGCAAAAGGCGCTGTCCGCCGTCTATCGCACCGGACAGCGCTTTGGCGCGCACCACCTGACCGACGTGCTGACCGGCAACGACACCGAGCGCGTGCGGCGCTTCGGCCACGACAAGCTCAAGACGTTCAGCGTCGGCACCGAATGTGACGCCCGGGGCTGGCTGTCGGTGATCCGCCAGCTGCTCGCGCAAGGCCACCTGCAGCCCGACCCCGACGGGCATGGCGGGCTGGTCCTGGCGCCGAGCGCGACCGAGGTGCTGCGCGGCGAGCGCGAGATCCGCCTGCGCCGCGATGTGGCGCGGCCGCGCGCGCGGCGCCGGCAGGACAGCGCCGGCGCCGCCTCGGCCCTCGACCCGGCAGCCGAGACGCTGTGGCAGAAGCTGCGCGGCTGGCGCCTCGAAGAGGCGCGCCGCCAGGAACTGCCGCCCTATGTGATCTTCCACGACGCGACGCTGATCGAGGTCGCCCGGCGTCGCCCGGCCTGTCTAACGGACCTCGCCGCGGTCCCCGGCATCGGCCGCAGCAAGCTCGACCGCTACGGCGCAGCCGTGCTGGCCGTCATCAGCGGCACCGCCGACCCGGATTAGGGCGGAACGTCAGCGCCTTCTCCTCGCCCTCAGCGATCTCGGAGTAGCGGACCGAGATCGCGCCGGCCGTGAAGGACACGTTGAATGAGTACCTCGTCATTCTCAATGCGGTAGAAGATGATGTAATTGCCTACGGCATGGCTGCGGATTCCCGTGCCGAACTCGTTTCGCGCTCTCCCGAGCTCGGGATGAGCGGCCAGCAGGTACTCGGGATGAGCGGCCAGCAGGTAAAAGCGAGCGGTGATCGCGGCGACAAAGCGACGGGCGACATCAACATCGCTGCTCTGCTCGACGAGATAGGACCAAATCTCGTCGAGGTCGGCAGCCGCGGCCGGCGCGAGCCGGTGTGCCATCAGCTACGCCCGGCATTCCTTTTCGCCGAACGTGCCCTTTTTGCCAAACGTGCCAGGCCGCGTTGATGCACCTCCTCAGCCAGCTGACGCATCGACTCCTTCGTGATGATCATCCCTTCGCCCCGCGCCAATTCCGCCTCGGCCACATCGAGAGCCGCAAGAATCTCCTCCCGTTCTCGTTCGCGCTCGACCCACAGGTCGAGCGCTTGCTGCACGGCGTCTTCCGCCCGGCCGACGCGCCCGGTGTCGACCGCGCGTCGGACGAACTCGCGCTGCTCGTCGGTCAGCTCGATCTGCATCGTCACCACCCCGCCTTCAGCCGCCTGGCGGCCTCGACCGCGAAGTAGGTCAGCACGCCGTCGGCTCCCGCGCGCTTGAAGCAGAGCAGCGATTCCATCATCGCCCGCTCGCCGTCGAGCCAGCCATTGGCGGCGGCGGCCTGGATCATCGAATATTCGCCCGACACCTGGTAGGCGAAGGTCGGCATGCGGAACGCGTCCTTCACCCGGCGCACCACGTCGAGATACGGCAGGCCCGGCTTGACCATGACCAGGTCGGCACCCTCGGCGATGTCGAGCGCGACCTCGCGCAGCGCCTCGTCGCCGTTCGCCGGGTCCATCTGGTAGGTGCGCTTGTCGGCGGTGCCGAGCGAGTTCGCCGAGCCGATCGCATCGCGGAACGGGGCGAAGAAGCACGAGGCGTATTTGGCCGCGTAGGACATGATGCGCACCCGGTCGAACCCGGCCTCGTCGAGCGCTTGCCGCACCGCGCCGACCCGGCCGTCCATCATGTCGCTGGGCGCGATGATGTCGCAACCTGCCTCGGCCTGGATGATCGCCTGGCGTCGCAGGATCGCCACCGTCTCGTCATTGGCGACGTAACCGCCGCGGATCACGCCGTCATGGCCGTGCGAGGTGAACGGGTCGAGCGCCACGTCGCACAGCACGCCGATCTCCGGCACCGCCTGTTTCAGCGCCGAGACCGCGCGACAGACCAGGTTGCCGGGGTTGACCGCCTCGCTGCCGTCGGGGTCCTTGAGCGCCGGGTCGACCGCCGGGAACACCGCGATCGTCGGGATGCCCAGCGCCGCCGCCTCGCCGGCCGCGTCGACCAGCGACGCCAGCGAATGGCGGAACGCGCCGGGCATGGTGGCGACCGGCGCGCGGTCTTTCTCGTCATGCACGAAAACCGGCCAGATCAGGTCGGCGGCCGACAGCGTGTTCTCGGCAACGAGCTTGCGCGACCAGGTATCGCGACGGTTGCGCCGCAACCGCGATGTCGGGTAGGGCGGCAGCGGCGGCAGGTGGTGTTGACTCACGATCGGATGATCCCTCTCGACAAACGTGCGGTGGTTGGAAAATAAGTCCGCGCGGGGCAGGACACAACGCGCCGCCTCGACCGCGGGCCGGGAGGAGGCTTTGGCGAAATTCGTCATCGCGCCGCATATGCGGCTGCACGAGTGGGTCGCGCGCGACAAAGGGTATTTCGACCGCGAAGGCCTCGATTACGAATTCCGCGATCAGCTCGCCTCGCCGACCGGCCGGCTGCACGATCTCGGCGACAAGGTGGGCGCCTACCAGACCTTCGAGCGCGGCCGCGACGCGGATGTCAGCTGCGCCTGCCACTGGACGGTCAATGTCGCCGCTTCGGCCGGTCACGGCAAGATGTACGCCGACGCCTATTCGGTGGCTCCGTCGGCGATCTTCGTCCCGCCGGAGTCGCCGATCCGCGAGCCCGCCGCGCTGGCCGGCGTGCCGATCTCGGTCGGCTACCAGTCGGGGAGCCACTATTCGACGATCCAGGCGCTCGAACCGTATTTGCCGCTCGACCGGATCAAGCTGTCTTTCGCCGACGGGCTGCTGTTCCGCCGCATGGAGCTGCTGATCGACCGGCAGGTGCCGGCGGCGGCGCTGTTCAGCGGACCCTATTACTTCATGGAGCAGCTCGGGTTCCGCAAGGTGATCGACACCACCTTCATGATGGCGTCGATGATCACCGGTCAGCCGGACCCGGCGGCCATAGGCAAATATTTTGCCGCGTTGCGGGCGGCACAGCGCGACATCGACCTGCGGCCCGAGCTTTACACGCATTACTACGCCGAGGAGTTCCCGCCGCGCTTCCGCAGCGCGATGGATACGCGCCGCTGGGGGCCGGGCGAGCGCATCGTCTTCGAGCCGTACAGCCGCGAGATGTACGAGGAGTCGTTCGCCTGGATCGCCGGCCACGGCATCTTCCCCGACGGGGCGATGGGCGCGGGGCGCTATGAGGATGCGGTGATGTCGCTGCGCGGGTGACGACCGAAATTCAGCCCAGCGCGTAATCATAGCGGATGAAGCCGTTGAACTTGGCCAGCCGGTCGTAAAGCAGCCGTGCGGTCGCGTTGTCCTCCTTGGTGGTCCAGTACAACCGCAGGCAACCGTGTTCGCGCGCGACTTGCGCGACCCGCTCGATCAGCGCCCGGCCGCAGCCGGTGCCGCGCATCGCCGCGTCGACGAACAAATCCTGCAAATAGCAGACTGGTTTCGGCGACCAGGCATGGTCGTGAAACAGGTAATGCACGATGCCGACCAGCGGCGCCCGGTCGTCATCGCGCCGCGCGCCAAAGCCGAAGATCGGGCCGGGCGCCGTCAGCCGGCGCCAAGTGTCTTCATAGATCGCCTCCGGCAATGCGGTTTCATAAAATTCGAGATACCCGCGCCACAGCTCGCCCCAGCGCGCGCGGTCGTCGGCGCGAAGCGGCGTGATGATGATTTCGCTCATGGCATGCCTCCTGCGATGATGGCAGCATAGCGACCGGCATTCGGCCAGGACCGGTCGCGGGGTATTGATCCGACCAGCGCAAGGGGCGCGCTCATGCTGATCTTCCGCCAGCTGTTCGACCCGCAATCGTCGACCTACACCTACCTGCTCGGCGACGGCCGGAGCCGGACGGCCGTGCTGATCGATCCGGTGTTCGAGCAGGTCCGGCGCGATGCGGCGCTGATCGACGAGCTCGGCCTCACCCTTGCCGCAACGCTCGAAACCCATGTCCATGCCGACCATGTCACCGGCGCGTCCCTGCTCAAGCGCCGCTGCGGCAGCAAGATCGTGGTGGCGAAGGCGAGCGGCGCCGAGGGCGCCGACCGCTATCTGGTGCAGGACGATGTGATCGGCTTCGGCGGCCGGCGCCTCTTGGTGCGGGCGACGCCGGGCCATACCAGCGGCTGCGTCACCTATGTGCTCGACGACGGCACGATGGCGTTCACCGGCGACTGCCTGCTGATCCGCGGCAGCGGCCGCACCGATTTTCAGGAAGGCGACGCCGCCGCCATGTACCGCTCGGTGCGCGAACAGATCTTCTCGTTGCCGGCGGAATGCCTGCTCTATCCGGCGCACGACTATCGCGGCCTGACCGCGACCAGCGTCGCGGAGGAACGGCGCTACAACCCGCGGCTCGGCGGCGATATCGGCATCGGCGATTTTACCGGCTACATGGCGAACCTGCGGCTGGCGCATCCCAAGCTCCTCGATGTCGCGGTGCCGGCGAACCTGCGCTGCGGCCGGCCGCAGGGGGAGGCCGCCGATCCCGGCGCCGACCCGAACTGGGCGCATCTGCGCTACAGTTTCGCCGGGGTGTGGGAGATCGACCCGCACGGCCTCGAGGAAGTGCCGGGCGCCGTGCAGATCCTCGATGTGCGCGAGGTGGAGGAGTTCACCGGGCCGCTCGGTCACATCGATGGGGCGGTGCTGATCCCGCTGGGCGAGCTTGGGGGACGGCTCGACGAATTGCGCCGCGACCAGCCGGTCGTCGCGGTGTGCCGCGCCGGCAGCCGATCGGCGCAGGCCACCGCGATCCTGCAGCAGGCCGGGTTCGCCGAGGTTGCGAACCTCAACGGCGGCATGCTGCGCTGGCGCGCTGAGGGCTATCCGGTGGAGGGCGGCAGCGCCTAGGGCCGCGGCGGGCTGAGATCGCCAAGGCTGGCGCCCGCCCAGAGCATCACGATCAGCCCCAGCATGACGACCCAGAGGACGGTGCGGCCGCGCGGCGGCACCGGGATCAGAACCGCCGCCAACAGCAGGCAGCCGGTAACCAGAAAGAGAGTTGTCTCGCTCATGCTCGCGACCGACCCGTACCGTATCGGGAGCAGTGTGCGCGGCCGCGGTTAAGGACTGGTGAAACCGCCGCGGCCGGAGCGCCTGGCGCAGGCGTGATAGACTCCTCTTCACGCGTCGACCGCCCTGGTCTATTATGAACATAACAAGAACATTCAGCGCGGCCGGGCGAGCGTCGACGCCTCGGAGGGGGATGTGATGTCTGCCGAAATAGGCATTTATCTCAGCGTCTTGGTAGCGATCGCCAACGGCGGCTTGATTGTCTGCCTGCTATGGATCGGCAAAGGCCAACGGGCGGCGAGGGACGGCGCCGATCTCGTCTGGCGCAGCCGATTCGACGCCATGGAGCGCCATAACGAGGAATTGCGGCGCTCCTTTACCGAAATGGACCGGGCGCTCCGGGCGGCGGTATCGGCGGGTGTCACCGGCGGCCTGACGACCGCGTTCGAAAAAATGCAGGAAGGGGCGCGGCTGCAGGCCGACGGGCTGGTGCATGTCCAGAACGCCCTGAACCAGCTCTCCGAAACGGTGCGCCACGGGCTCGACGGCGTGTCTCAGCGGCTCGGGGAAGGACAGGAACAGCTCCGCCGCGGCGTCGAGGCCAAGCTCGGCGAGATCCGCACGAGCAACGAGGCCAAGCTCGAACAGATGCGGCTGACGGTCGACGAGAAGCTTCAGGCAACGCTCGAACAGCGGCTCGGCGCCAGCTTCCGGCAGGTCAGCGATTCCCTGGAGCAGGTCTACAAATCGGTCGGCGAGATGCAGTCGCTGGCGGTCGGGGTCGGCGACCTCAAACGCGTCCTGACCAACATCAAGTCGCGCGGGACCTGGACGGAGATCGGCCTCGAAACCATGCTGTGCGAGGTCCTGGCGCCGGACCAGTACGGCCGGAACGTCGAGATCCGCACCGGCAGCAACGAGCGCGTCGAGTTTGCCATTCGCCTGCCCGGCGACGAAATGGCGCCGGTCTGGCTGCCGATCGACGTCAAGTTTCCCACCGCCGACTACGAACGGCTGTGTCTTGCCGCCGAACGCGGTGACCAGGAGGAAGCCGACCGGGCGGCGCGCGCGGTGGAAATCCGCGTCCGCGAGGCCGCGCGCGACATCTCGACCAAATACATCAACCCGCCGGACAGCACCGACTTCGCCGTCATGTATCTGCCGACCGAAGGGCTCTTTGCCGAAGTCGTCCGCCGTCCGGGGCTGGTCGACGGGCTGCAGCGCGAGTGGCACATCATGGTGGCCGGGCCGACCACGCTCTTCACCTTGCTGACGTCGATGCGGATGGGGTTCCGTTCGCTGGCGATCCAGAAGCGCTCCGCCGAGGTGTGGAAGGTGCTGGGGGCGGTCAAGCACGAATTCTCCAAATTCGGCGGCGTGATCGACAAAGTCAGCCGCAAGCTCGACGAGGCGCAGAAGGTCATCGACGACGAGGTCGGCCGCCGCCGCCGGGCCATGGAGCGCCGGTTGCGCGCGGTCGAGGTGCTGCCCGAGGCGGACGCCGCCGCGGTGCTCGACGATGCCGGGGACGAGGTGCTGCTGATCGACGACGAGTTGGACGAGCCGCTCGCCGCGCAGTGAGGCCGCCGGGTGATTGATGGCGGGCAATTGATGCCGGGCAATCGACTCCATAGATTGCCTGGATGGATTTCGATCTCTCCGACGAGCAGTGCGCCTTCCAGGAGACCGCCCGCGAATTTGCGCGCAGCGAATGGCTGCCGCACGCGCCCGGCTGGGATGCGCGCGAAGAGTTTCCGGTCGAGGCGTTGCGCGCCGCCGCGGCGCTCGGTTTCGCCGGGATCTATGTCGGCGACGAGTTTGGCGGCAGCGCCCTGACCCGGCTCGACGCGGCGCTGATCTTCGAGGAACTGGCGACGGCCTGCGCCTCGACCGCGGCGTATCTGTCGATCCACAACATGGCGGCGTGGATGATCGACCGCTTCGGCAGCCGCGAGCAGCGCGCGCGGTTCCTGCCAAAGCTGATGTCGATGGAGCATTTCGCCAGCTATTGCCTGACCGAGCCGGGCAGCGGCTCCGACGCGGCTTCGCTGCAGACCGGCGCGCGGCGCGACGGCGACGACTATGTGCTCAACGGGTCGAAGGCGTTCATCTCGGGCGGCGGATCGAGCGACCTCTACGTCGCGATGGTGCGCACCGGCGAGAGCGGCCCCAAGGGCATCTCGTGCCTGGTGATCGAGAACGGCGCGCAGGGCCTGTCATTCGGCAAGAAGGAGGAAAAGCTCGGCTGGCATTCGCAGCCGACCCGCGCGGTCATTTTTGACGATTGCCGCGTTCCCGTCGCCAACCGGCTCGGCCGGGAGGGCGAAGGGTTCTCCATCGCGATGATGGGGCTCGATGGCGGGCGGCTCAATATCGGCGCCTGCTCGCTCGGCGGTGCGCGGGCGGCGTTCGAGGCGGCGCGCGGCTATATGCTGGAACGGCGCCAGTTCGGCCAGCGCCTCGCCGATTTCCAGGCGCTGCAATTCAAGCTCGCCGACATGGCGAGCGAGCTGGAGGCGGCGCGGCTCCTGCTGTGGCGGGCGGCGACCAGCCTCGACAAAGGCGCCCCGCAGGCGACGCTGCACTGCGCGATGGCCAAGCGCATCGCCACCGATGCCGGGTTTCACGTGGTCAACGAGGCGCTGCAGCTGCATGGCGGCTACGGCTATCTCAGGGACTTCCCGGTCGAGCGCCATCTGCGCGACCTGCGGGTGCATCAGATCCTCGAAGGCACCAACGAGATCATGCGCGTCATCATCGCCCGCCACCTGCTGCGCCAATAAGTTGCGGATACCTGCCCTGGCATTTGCGGAAACGGCGTGCCAGGATGCGGCAACATTCACAAAATCATACGAAGGGGGAGGAAGATGACCCGGAAGCAGCCGCGGTGGCGTCTGGCTTTGGCGCTGGTGGGCCTGTTGGCGATGGCCGGCGGCGCGCAGGCGCAGGACAAGCAGCCGATCAAGATCGGCTTCGGCATGGCGTTGACCGGCGGGCTGGCCGGCGGCGGCAAGCAGGCCCTGCTGGCGATGCAGATGTGGGAGAACGACGTCAACGCCAAGGGCGGGCTGCTCGGCCGGCCGGTCAAGCTGATCTATTACGACGACCAGTCGAACCCGGCGACCGTCCCGGCGCTCTATACCAAGCTGATCGACGTCGACAAGGTCGATTTCATCGTCTCGGGCTACGGCACCGCCCAGATCGCCCCGGCAATGCCGATCGCGATCCAGCACAACATGATGTTCTTCGGCCTGTTCGGTCTCGCGGTGAACGAGGAATTCCACTACGACAAGTACTTCTCGATGCTGCCGAGCGGCCAGGACGCGGCGCGGAATTTCTCCGACCCGTTTTTCAAGGTCGCGATGGCGGGGAACCCGAAGCCCAAGACCCTGGCCCTGCTGGCCGAGGACTCGCAGTTCCCCAAGAACGCCTCCGGTGCGATCCACGACATCGCCAAGGAGAACGGACTGCAGATCGTTTACGACAAGACCTACCCGCCCGGCACGCCGGACTTCACGCCGATCGTCCACGCGATCCAGGCGGCCAACCCCGATATGGTCTTTGTCGCCTCGTACCCGCCGGGCTCGGTCGGCATGCTGCGCGCGGCGACCGAGACCGGCCTCAAGACCCGGTACTTCGGCGGCGGCATGGTCGGGCTGCAATTCACGCCGATCAAGCTGCAGTTCGGCGCAAAGCTGAACGGCGTCATCGACTACGACTGGTGGATCCCCGCGCCGACGATGCAGTTTCCCGGCATCGTCGACTTCCTGAAGCAGTACCAGGCCAAGGCCGGTGCCGAGGGTATCGACCCGCTGGGCTGGTACCTAGCGCCCTTCGGCTACGCTTACCTGCAAATTCTCGGTGATGCGGTCGAGGGCACGAAGAGCGTCGATCAGAACAAAATTTCGACTTACATGCACAGCAACACGTTCAAGACGATCGTCGGCGACATCGCCTTCGGCAAGGACGGCGAGTGGGCGAAGTCGCGCGTGCTCGAAGTGCAGTGGCAGGGGGTCAAGGGCAATACCCTCGACGACTTCAAGGACGCGAAAAACGAGGTGATCCTCGAACCGTCCGAGTACAAGACCGGCACGGTCGTCGCCCCCTACGACGGCAGCGCCGCGAAGTAAGCCAGCGCTACGACTTCTTGACGGGCCTCGGGGTGCGCCTTACCGTCGCACCCGAGGCTTCGTTCGCACGCGGCGCATCGCGACAAAAAGAATCCCACACCGGCGCGGCGCGGTCGGATTGTTCATCCCCGGCACTGTCCGGCACAGAGGAGGGAGAGCATGGCGTCGTGGAAACTGATTTCGGCGGACTCCCATATCGTCGAGCCGCCGGACATGTACACCGGGCGTTTCAGCCCGAAATTGCGTCAGCGCGCGCCGCATATGGAGCGCCGCAAGACCCCTGCCGGCCGCGAATACGACGCCTGGATGCTGGAAGGGCAGCAGGTCGGCACGCTCGGCGCGGTGATGCAGGCCGGGCAGCGCTTCGAGGACCCGTCGCAGATCGATTTCCTCGGCGTCTGGGAGGATGTCCGCAAGGGCGCCTACACCGCCGACGCGATGCTCGCCGAGAACGAGGAGGACGGCATCTGGGGTTCGGTGCTGCAGCCGAGCCAGGGCCTGTTCTGGTACCGCGTGCCGGACAGCGAGCTGTTGAGCGAGATCTGCCGCGTCTACAACGACTGGATCGCCGATTTCTGCAAGGCGAACCCGGCCCGCCTGAAGGGCATCGCGATGCTCAACCTCGACGACCCGGATGCCGGCGCCGCTGAGCTCGAGCGGGTCGCCAAGATGGGTCTCGTCGGCTCGTTCATCCCGGTCGCGCCGCAGGCCGACAAGCCCTATTCGAGCCCGATCTACGATCGCTTCTGGGCCACCGCGCAGGAGCTCAGCCACCCGCTGCTGATGCATATCGGCACGCCGCGCAACGGCGTCCCGGCCAACGAGTTCACGATGGACGTGACCGAGCTGACCGGCGCCGGCCGGTCGACAACCGATTACTGGGTGCGCTATTCGCTCGGCTCGATGCTGTTCTCCGGCGTGTTCGACAGGTTCCCCGGCCTCAAGATCGGCTCGGTCGAGCATGAGGCGGCGTGGATCCCGCATTGGCTGAAGCAGATGGACTTCACCTATGTCGAGCGCCCGGTCTTCACCAAGGGCTGGAAATCGAGCCAGGGCTTCATGCCGAGCGATTACTGGCGGCAGAACATGTTCGTCGAGTTCATGGAGGACGATCTCGGCGTCGCGCTGCGCGAGCATATCGGCGTCGAGAACATGCTGTGGGGCAGCGACTACCCGCACGCCGAGGCGACCTTCCCGCGCTCGCAGCAATTCATCCAGCGCATGTTCAAGGGCGTACCGGACGACGACCTGCAGAAGATCACCTCGTCCAACGCCGCGAAGATGTTCGGCTTCGACCTGGCCGCCTGACCCTCCCCCGGTTCCTCGGCATTCGCCGAGGAACCACCCTCCCCCGCAAGCGGGCGAGGGTCGGGGGTGGGGGCAGTTCACGAGGAAGGCATGGAAGCAGGGTTTGTCGCGGTCGCCCAGGTCGGCGAGCTGGCGCCGGGCGAGATGAAATTTGTCGCAGTCGAGCGCGAGCGCATCATGCTGGCGCATGTCGAGGGCGGCTTTTACGCGCTGCGCGATGTCTGCGGGCACCGCAACGCGCCGCTGTCGCGCGGCACGCTCGACGGCTGCGTCATCGAATGCCCGCTGCATTTCGCGCAGTTCGATGTCCGCACCGGCAAGTATCTCGACGGCCCGCTTTCCGCCGACGTGCCGGCCTATGAAGTCAGGATCGAGGGCGATACCGTCTACCTGAGACGGTAAGGGCGGCGCGTCACGGCGGCGCGTCAGGGGCGGCCGCGGATCTGCGTCAGGCGCGCCCGCGCCGCGGCAAGACCGTGCGCGGCGGCCTTCTCGTACCAGGCCCGCGCCGTCGCCGCATCGGCTTCGGTGCCGCGGCCGGCGGCGATCAGGTCGCCCAGCATCAACTCGGCTTCGGGCAGGCCCTTCTCGGCCGACCTGGCGCACCACGCGATCGCTTCCGCGTCGTTGCGCTCGATGCCCTCGCCCTTGGCCAGCATCACCGCGAGGTTGTATTGCGCCAGCCGGTCGCCCTGCTCCGCGGCGCGGCGGTACCACTTGGTCGCTTCCGTCAGGTCGACGGCCACGCCTTGGCCGACGCAATACATCACCGCGAGCTGCACCTGCGCGCCGGGATGGCCCTGCTCCGCCGCGAGGCGGAACCAGACGGCGGCCATCTCGTCGCTGCGCGGGATGCCCTCGCCGCGCAGGTGGATCCGGGCGAGGAAGAGCTGCGCCTCGAGGTAGCCGCCCTCGCCGGCGGCCCGCCAGAAGCGCATCGCCTCGTCGCGCCGGCCCTGCTGCAGGCGCACATGACCGAGCGTCAGCAGCGCCGGCAGGTGGTTGCGCTCGGCGGCGCGGGTCAACAAAACCTCGGCCCGCGCTGCGTCGCGCGCGACCCCGTGCCCGCGCAGCAGCAGCTGCGCGAGGGCGATCATGCCGTCGAGATCGTCATTGGCTGCGGCGCGTTCGAGCCAGGCCGCCGCTGCCGCCGGATCGGCGGTGACGCCTTCGCCGCTCAGATGCAGTTGCGCGAGCCGCACCTGGGCGCGGGTCATGTCCTGTTCGGCGGCGCGGGTGAACCAATCGACCGCGCGGGCGGGGTCGCGCTCGACACCGCTGCCGTTGAGATAGAAGGTGCCGATGTTGAACTGCGCCAGCGCGTGGCCCTGCTGCGCCGCCGCCTCGAACCACCTCGCGGCCTCGCTCAGCCGCATCGCGACACCCTCGCCGCGCGCATGGAAGGTGCCGACGATAAACTGCGCCTCGGCGATCCCCGCCTCGGCGGCGATGCGGAACCAGTTGGCCGCCTCGAATTTGTTGGCGGTCGAGCCTTGTCCGGCGCTGTACATCTGCGCCAGCGTCATCATCGCGTGCGGGTAGCCGCCGCGCGCCGCGCGGCGGAAACAGCTCTCCGCCGCAACCAGGTTTTGCGGGATGCCGTCGCCGCGCCAATGCAGCAGGCCGAGATTGAAGCCGGCCCGTGCATTGCCGCGCTCCGCCGCCTTCTCGAACAGCGCCGCCGCCTGGGTCGGGTCGCGGGCGACGCCGGTGCCGGCGAGATACATCAGCCCGAGCGCAAGCTGCGCGCCGTCATGGTTGTTGTCCGCCGCCTTGCGGTAATGCGCGGCCGCGGCGGCGTGGTCGACCGCCATGCCGTAGCCGTTGGCGCACAGCACGCCGAGCCCGAACTCGCCCTCGGCATGGCCGCCGCGCGCCGCCGCTTCGTACCAGAAGCGCGCCGCGTCGTAATCGACCTCGCACGGCCCGCCGCGCGAATAAAAGATTGCCGCGTTGGCCTGCGCCGCCGCATGGCCCTGCTCGGCCGCCGCCAAAGTCCAACGCAGCGCCTCGGCCTCGTCGCGTTCGACGGTGAGCCCGTTGGGCGACAGCATGTCGAGGTTGCTGTCCGCCGCTTCCTTATCGCCGGCCGACGCGACG
Source organism: Allostellaceae bacterium (assembly GCA_035550515.1). GTDB lineage: Bacteria > Pseudomonadota > Alphaproteobacteria > ATCC43930 > CGMCC-115725 > DATARH01. The sequence goes on along the minus strand of DASZOZ010000020.1, from coordinate 63,838 downwards.
CGGTACCATTCGCCCATCGTCATGGGACCGAAATCGGCGCGGCCGAACTGGTAGAGCAGGCTCAGCTGGTATTGCGCCTCGGCGTGTCCCTGCTCGGCCGCGCGCCGATACCAGGCCACGGCGTCCGGCGCGTTGCGGACCACGCCGTGGCCGTTGACGTACATCTGCCCGAGGCGGAACTGCGCCTCGCGGCTGCCGCGTCCCGCGGCAACCAACCATAAGCGAAAGGCCTCGGCGAAATCCTGGCGGTCGAACGCCTGCTGCGCCTCCTGTATCGGGCGATCGGGTTGCGGCGGCCCCGGCGGGATTGCCGGCCGTGGGCGCGGCGGCGGCTCCGCGGCGACGGTTGGCGGCGGCGGAGCCGGCGGGATCGCCGGCCGTGGGTGCGCCGGCGGCTTCGCGGCGGCGGTTGGCGGCGGGGCCGGCGGCGGTTCCAGCGCCGCGCGTTCTTCGCTCACCGATGCGGCGATGCCCGCCTCGGCCGGTGGCGGCGCGAGAATGCCGTCGGCGGGAGGCTCCGGCACCTGCGGCGCGGGCACAACGGCAATGGTTGCCGCGATCGGCGTCGGCAGCTGCACGATGACGGCCCCGGTCGAGGGACGTTCCGGCTCCGGCTCGGGCTCCGCCGGAGGCGGCAGCGGTGCAACGGCAGGCGCGGCTGCAGCCGACGGTTGGGGCTCGACGAATTCCGGCTCGTAGATCAGCGGCGGAAACGAGGCGAGCGCCATGTCCCCGTCGGGCAGCGGCACCGGCGCCTCGGACGGCGACGGGGCCGCCGGTATTGCCGGCATCGGTGCAACGGACCGCACGCCGCGGTCACGCCGGATCGGCCCAGGCCGGGTGCGGTCGAGCGAATGGATGCGGCGGGCGATGACCGGCGCCGCGCGCAATGGCGGAGGCGGCGGATCGGGCGGCGCCGACGGATCGGCCGGAACCAGCGAATCGGACCAATCCGGAGGATCGGCCGAACCCGGCGGATCAGACGAAGGCAGCGGATTGGACGGAGGCGGCGAATCGGGCGGAGGCAGCGGATCGGCCGGAGCCCGCGGACCGGACGGAGGCAGCGAACCGGCAGAAGACGGCGGATGGGACGGGGGCAACGAATCGGATGGAGGCAGCGATTCAGACGAAGGCGGCGATTCAGACGAAGGCAGCGAATCAGACGGAGGCAGCGAATCGGACGGAGGCAGCGAATCGGCCGAGGGCGGCGAATCGGCCGAGGGCAGCGAAGCGGACGGAGACGGCGGATCGGCCAGAGGCAGCGAACCGGCCGGAGGCAGCGAGCCGGCCGGAGACGGCGGATCGGCCAGAGGCAGCGAATCGGACAGAGGCAGCGAACTGGCCGGAGACGGCGGATCGGCCAGAGGCAGCGGATCGGACGAAAGCGGCGGATCGGGCAGGGGCAGCGAACCGGCCAGAGCCGGCGGATCGGGCGGACGCGGCCGATCGGCCGGGAGCGCTGAACCGGCCGGGGGCGGCTCGTCGAAGCCGTAAATCGCCGGCTCGGGAGCGTCGGGGCGCGCACCGGTCTCCCGGCGGATCGCCGAAGGCAGGGTCCGGCGCAGCGATGCGGTCCGCCGCTCGAGCTCAGCCGGTCCCGTTGGGATCGGCACCGGCGGCTCCGGCTCCGGCAACGGCGGCGCGATGACGGCCGGCGGTGCGATCGGCTCCGGCTCGCTGCGCTTCCGGCTGCGGCGCACCGCGTCCGGGCGCGTGCGGTCGAGCGAATGGATGCGGCGCGCGATCAACGACGCCGCGAAGGCGAGCGGATCGTCGCTGGGGAACTCCGCCTCATCGCCCGCGTGCCGTGCGTCGCCCGCGATATGTTCGTCGACCGCAACCATCAGGGCTCGCGCATCGCCTCGTCGAAGCCCTGCATCAGCCCGTTGAACAGATAGGTGAAGAGCGTGCGGGTACCGATATGGATGTCGCCTTTGAGCGTGATGCCGGGCACCAGCCGGAACCCCGGCGGCACGTTGCGCAGCGTCGACGCATCGAGCGTCGCGCGGACCTTGTAATACGGGTCGGCCGCGGCGCCGCTGTCGTCGGTGGTAAAGGAGCCTTCGCTGATCCAGCGCACCTTGCCCTCGGCCGAGCCGTGGTCGACAAAATTATACGCGTCGAGCTTGATCGACACGTCGTTGCCGACCCGGATGAAGCCGATATCGCGCGTCGAGACGTGCAGCTCCGCCTCGAACGGCGATTTGAGCGGGGCGAGGTAGATCAGCGGCTCGCCGCCGCCCAGCACCGACGCTGCCGACAGCTTGGCGATCTTCAGCACCACGCTCTCTTCGGGCGCCTCCAGCCGCACCAGCTCCTGGTGTTTTGTCGCCTTCGCCAGTTGCTCGACGGCGCCGTCGCGATTGGTCTGCGCCGTCACCAGCTCCTGGCTGATCTGCGCGTACCATTGCTGGATAAAGGCATCGCGCGTCGAGGTCGTCGCGTCCAGCTCGTGCTGCGACTCCGCCATCGCGTTGCGGTCGAACTCCAGCGCCCGCTCGATCTCCAGCTTCTGGTCCGTCGCCGCCAGCAGGTTCAGCCGGCTCCCCACTTGCGCCGCCGCCAACGTCGCCCGCATCTGCTCGATCTCCTTGGAGATCCTGGCACGCTCGGCGTAATGCGCCTGGTCGCTCTGGTATTTCGCGATCGTCGCCTTGTATTGCGCGATCTGGTCGTTGTAGGTGCGCAGTTGCGCGTCGAACTGCGCCTTGCGCTGCAGGTAGTACGCGCGCTGCGCCGCGATATACGTGTTCGCCGCCGGGTCCTGGCTCGGCGCCATGTCGAACGGCTTTTGCGCCAGCTCCGCCTTGCACCGCGCAATCTGCGCCGTCAGGCTCGCCACTTGCGCCTTCAGCGCGCCGACATCGGCGGTCGTGAAGGTCGGGTCGAGCGTCGCCAGCAACTCGCCCTTCTTCACCCGCTGGCCCTCGCCGACATCGATCGAGCGGATGATCGACTGGTCCAGCGCCCCCAGCACCACCGTCGGCTCGACCGTCACCACCTGGCCGCTGACGGACGAGATCACCCGGTCGATCTGCATGCAGGCGATCAGCAACAGCAGTGTCAGCATCCCGACGACCAGGGCTATCGTGATGCGGGCCTGCACGGGCCGCTTCCCGTCGACGATCTCGGCGGTGTCGGACCGGAAGACGCGGACCTCGCGGTCCGGCGCCGCCTCAAGCCCGGCCGGCCGGCTGGAACGCAATGACTTCATGCGATGGCCTGGGCACCAGGTGCTGGTGCTGCTGGTGCCAGAGGTTGCTGTAGATGTCGCAGCGCTCGACCAGCTCCGAATGGGTGCCGATGTCGTAGACCCTGCCGCGCTCCAGCACCAGGATCGCGTCGGCATTGACCAGCGAGGACAACCGGTGCGACACGACGATCATCGTCCGCCCCTCGGCGATCCGCGCCAAATTGGCGTTGACGATCGCCTCGCTCTCGGCGTCGAGCGCGCTGGTCGCCTCGTCGAGGATCAGGATGCGCGGGTTGGTGATCAGCGCCCGTGCGATCGCCAGCCGCTGCCGCTGCCCGCCCGACAGGTTGGGCGACCCCTCGTAGATATAGGTGTCGTAGCCGCGCGGCAGCCGCTCGATGAACTCCTCGGCGCCGGCCAGCCGCGCCGCCATCACCACCTCGTCAAAGCTCGCGTCGGGCTTGCCCGAGGCGATGGTCTCGCGGATCGTCCCGCTGAACAGGAAGTTCTCCTGCATCACCACGCCGAAGCTGCTGCGCAGATGGTCGACGTCGTATTGCCGCAGATCGGTGCCGTCGACCTTGATCAGCCCCTCGTAATTGCCGTGGAACAGCTGCAGCAGACGGGTGACGGTGGTCTTGCCGGAGCCGCTGCGCCCCATCAGGCCGAAGACCGACCCTTCCGGTATGTCGAACGACACACCGTCCAGGGCCGTCGTCGTGGTCCCGGCATAGCGAAAGCGGACACCGCTGAATTCGACACGCCCGACGATCGGGGTGCGAATACCGCCCTTGCCGTGGCCTTCTTCCGGCGGCCGATTGACCAGCGCGCCGACCGTCGACACCGCCAGCATCGCCTCGTCGAACTGGGTCAGCATCGTCGACAGCTGCACCAGCGGCGCCGCAACCCGCTGCGACAGCATCATGAAGGCGTAAAGAGCGCCGACATAGGTCGGCTCGCGGGTGGCGATCGCCAGGTACACGGCAAGCGCGAAGACCCCCGTCGTCATCACCCGTTCCAGCGGCGTGACCGCCGTCTGGACCCCGTTCGAGGCGCGGCCCTCGTCAAAGCGCAGATGCGCCGCCCGCGCGACCTTGACATCCCATTCATGGCGCCGCCGCTCGTCGAGGCCGAGCGCCTTGACCGTGCGCACCCCATGCAGCGTCTCGACCAGGAACGAGCCCTTTTCGCCCTCGATCTCGAGCACCGCCTTGCTCTTCTGCCGCAATTTCGGCAGCTGCAAAATGATCCAGCCGCAGATCAGCGCCGCGAAACCGAGGACGAAAAACGTCAATAACGGGCTGTAAAAGAACATGATCGGCAGAAACACGACCAGCACCAAGCTGTCGAGCATGGTGCCGAGCAGGCTGCCGGTGAAGAAGCTGCGGATCTTGTGCATCTCCTGCATGTCGCGGGTGATCTCGCCGACCGGCGTCCGCTCGAAGAAATCGACCGGCAGCTGGATCACCCTGTCGAACATGTAGACGGAGAGCTTGGCGTCGACCCGCCGCGACACGTGCAGCACCAGATAGCGGCGCAAATAGCCGAACAACGTCTCGGCAACGATCAGCACCAGCATGACCAGCGACAGCACGGTGAGCGTCTGCAGCGCGTCGCTGTAGAGCACCGAATCGATCAGGAAGCGCCAGAACAGGATCGGCGAGACCGCGAGCAGGCTCAGCATAAAGGCGGAAATGCCGATATCGCGGGCGATCCGGCGATCGCGCAGAAACTGCGCCGCGATCAGCGCCATCCCGAACGGCTGGTCCTCGTCGCGCAGCCGGTAGTCGCGCTTGAACAGCAGGACTTCCCCGGTCCAGGCCGCGGCGAACCGGGCCTCGTCGAGGACCAGCGGTTCGTCCTCGTGAACGTTCGGGTCTTGCAGCGTGACGCGCGGGTGTTCGGGCCCTTCGCTGACATCGCGCAGCACCATCGCCTGGCCGTTGCGCAGCAGCACGACGGCCGGCAACACCCCGTCGAGCCGCAGCAAGCGGTGCCAGGAAAGCTGGAGACGGCTGGCGCGCAAGCCGCAGGCTTCGGCGATCGCGAGCAGTTGCGCGACGGACGGCTGGCCCGGCTCCAGCAGATGATCATGCACCAGCTGCGGCACGGACAGCTGGACACCGTGATGGCGCGCCACGATCACCAGCGAACCGAGCAGCGAGACACCCGCAGCCGCGTCCGTCCGCGGTTCGAGTGCCTGGCTGTGCTCGACAGCGACCATCACGCATACCTCTCCGGCGCGCCGGTCCGGCGGCGAAGAGCCATTCCGGTCAGTCGGCGATCGTCATCCCGGTCCGCCGTCGTCCCACCCCGACGCATTCCGGCGCGCTAGCGCCTAGCGCTCGACGGATGTGTCGCAGACAAATCGGTACCCCCGGCGGAACTCCGTCTTTATCAGATGTTCGGTCTCGTCGCCAATCGAACGCAGCTTGGTGCGCAGCCGGTTGACGACGACATCGATCGCGCGGTCGGTGGCCGGCCGGTGCTTGCCGTACAGCGCCTCGGCGAGGGCGGCGCGGGTTTGGATTTCCCACGGATTGGCGACGAAATGCGCAAGCAGCAGGCTTTCCGCCGTGGTCAGATGGACGTTTTTTCCGCCGGCGCTGACCATGAGGTTCTGGTGCGGCCGAAAGGCGACGCTGGCGAATTCGACGACCTCCGCTTCGCGCGGCGGCGGCGGGCTTGCCTGTCCGTTCACCCGCACGATCTGTTGCAGCACCTCGTTGAACGCGACGACGTCCACCGGGCTGGCGATGCATTCGGCGGCGCCGGCAAAGCGGTAATCCTGGGCGCAGGGGTTGTCCTTGCCGCACACCACGAGGATCGGGACGCTGCTCTGCCGACGGATCTTGAGGATCATCCCCACACCGTCGCCATTGGCCTCGCGCAGATCGAGGACCACCACGTCCGGCTTGCTCTCACGCAACAGGTTGAAGAACCGGCTCTCTAGAGCAACCGGCTCCGGTTGGTTGCTGCTGTCGGGAGATTCCCCACCAGGGATGGAGAAATCCTCTCGGGCAACTACGATGGTGGTCGCGGCTGGCATCTTTCCGGCTTTGCCTCGTTCATACTGGATGACAACAAAAGCTGAAGAAAAGCTGTATTGCTCCTCCGCCTCCGTTGCTTCGCCTCGCCTCGGGGGACGACAAGGCCATCCCAGTAAACATAGGCCCCGAACCGTTGAACAAACCTCGCGCGGCCCTCCATTGCTGGTGGTCGCTAGACGAGCGTTGGCGCAAAGTTCTGCAACAATTTAGTACATTTCGAAACAATTTTCATGGTTAATCATGCTGTAACATCGTTAAGCGACAGCCGCCTTCGTTCAACTTGCAGTCTACCCCGTAGGACCGGATACGCAGCAAACCTGCCGCCGGTTCCCTATGTGGCGGCGGCGGGCACCGGGTCTTGGCCGCCGCGGCCGATCAGCCGGCGCAGCAGCGCGAGATAGGCCGGCAGGCATTTCGTCGCCAGATCATAGCGGTCCATCACGGTTTGCCGGGCCGCCTTGCGGATGGCTTCTTGCGCCTCGCGATGGGTCAGCATGTCGCTGACGCGGCCGGCGAGCGCCTCGCGATCGAAAAAATCGACCAGATAGCCGTTTTCGCCGTCCCGGATGACCTCCTCGACCGGCGCGGTGCGTGAGGCGACGACGGCGCATCCGGCCGCCATCGCCTCCAGCAAAGACCACGACAGGACGAAAGGATACGTCAGGTAAATATGGGCCGAGGAAATCCGCAACATCGCCAGATACTGGGGATAGTTCAGCCGGCCGAGAAAATGGATGCGGCTGAGATCGAGCTTTCCTTCCAGCTCGGCAAGCATGTGCTCGCGCCAGCTCTTGGCCTCGGGCGGGCGCCGCCCGTAGCTGACATCGTTGCCGCCGACGATCAGCACCCGCGCCGTCGGATGGCGAGCCAGCAGTTCCGGCAGCGTGCGCATCACGATATGGAAACCTCGATAGGGTTCGAGATTGCGTGCGCTGTAAGTAATCAGAGGGTCGTTACGCGATAGTGACAATCCTCCCGACAGCCACAGCCGCGTGGTGGCGTCGGGGCACACGGTCGCGGTGTCGATCCCCTCGTGGATCACGCTGATTTGCCCGCGATATTTCTCGGGATAGAGGTTGCGCTGGAATTCGGTCGGGGTTTGCCCCCAATCGGCGCTTTCCAGGCCGAGCAGGTTTATGGCGTTGCGGGTGCGGATGCGCATCCGGTCGCTTTGGCTGGCCTGGAACTCCGGATCGAAATCGAGGTCGCTGTCGTACGACCGGTAATAGAACTCGAAATAGCCGAGCAGCGGGACCGACGGGAAGCAGTCCTTGACGTAAAGCAGCTCGCCCCAGCCGTTATGGCCGATCACCAGATCGGGCACAAAGCCGCTGCGCTTGAGCTCCTCGCAAACCCGCGCGACGGCCAATCCGTTTTCGACCGCGGCGTTGAAGTCGTGGAGAAAGGCATGCATGCCGCCGGGCGAGCGGGTCGGCGCATAGACGATCTTGCGTACGCCGAGCAACTCCCGTTCGCGCTGCTGGGTGATGAAGACGACCTGCTCTCCCGCCGCCGCCAGATGCCGCGCCGCATGAACATACTGGCCGGGAAAGTTCTGATGGATGAAGAGCCAGTTCATCGCGCGCCTTCGATGCCGCGCCGGGCGACAGGTCGCCTCATGCCGCCGGTTTGAACGCCTTGGCCCATAGTGCAAAGCCGTCGCGCTGCAACGCCACCCCGGCGAACCCGGCCTCCGTCAACAGCCGCCGCAGCGTGCGGGCGGTAAATCCGGTGCGGTGCGCCATGTACTCGTTGCCGCGGGCCAGTGACGGGGTGTGGCCGTAGATCATGTCGAGCGGCGTGATCGGCCCGGCCGGAGAGCTGTACGCCTCGTCCTCAAGCCCGTCACCGGCCACCAACTCGGCGATGCGTTGCAGATCGGGCAGCGTCAACAGCATCTCGCCGCCCGGCCGCAGCACGCGGCGGAACTCGCCGAGCGCCACCGGCACCTCATGCCGGTGCAGATGTTCGAGATTGTGCGACGACCAGATCGCGTCGATCGAGTCGCTCGCGACCGGATGCATGTTGGTCATCGAACACAGGATGTCGGGACTGACCGCGGGGTTGATGTCGAGGCGGAGCTCGCGCCACTCCGGCCCCGTGTAGGACGGATGCAGCCCCTGCCGGTTCGCATAGCCGCAGCCGACATTGAGAACGACCTTCGAAGGCCCAAACCCTGCACCCGGCGCGCTGGGGCTGTCGTAACCGACCATGTCCGATCCCGTACCGTGCCGCGGCCGGGGAAGCGGCCCGCGGCCCGCCTTCCCGCTGCCTGCCTTGGCGATATCATGGGTTCTTAACAAAGGCGCCGCGCCGTTACCATTGGCTTTTACCCGGCGACGGGCCGGACGCGCGCAGCTTAATCCGCGGTGGTGAACGGATTGCTACCCCGCGGCAACGGTACTACATCTCAGCTCCACACGAGGTTTGCGGTTTTTTTGCATGTCGTTGGGCAATGAGGATCGCCGGGAGGATCGCTGGCACGGCACGACAATCCTCTGTCTGCGGAAGGCGGGAGAGGTCGTTGTCGCCGGCGACGGCCAGGTCACGATGGGCCAGACCATCGTCAAGTCGAATGCGCGCAAGCTGCGCCGGCTCGGCGGCGGCTCGGTGATCGCCGGCTTTGCCGGGGCGACCGCCGACGCGATCGCGCTGTTCGAGCGGCTCGAGGCAAAACTCGAACAGCATTCCGGGCAACTCGCCCGCGCCTGCGTGGAGCTGACCAAAGACTGGCGCACCGACCGCTATTTGCGGCGCCTGGAAGCGATGATGGCGGTCGCCGACAAGAACGTGTCGCTGATCCTGTCCGGCACCGGAGACGTGCTGGAGCCGGAAGACGGGATTATCGGCATCGGCTCGGGCGGCGGCTATGCGCTCGCCGCGGCGCGGGCGCTGATCGGGGTGGACGGGCTCGATGCCGAGACCATCGCGCGCCGCGCCATGGCCATCGCCGGCGATATCTGCGTTTACACCAACGACAAGATCACCTTAGAGAAACTCACCGCGTGATCCCCGCCGGGCGCGCCACGACGAAACAGAGTGAGATGACCGCTGCCTTCAGCCCGCGCGAGATCGTTTCCGAACTCGACCGCTACATCGTCGGCCAGCATGAGGCCAAGCGCGCCGTCGCCATCGCGCTGCGCAACCGCTGGCGGCGCCAGCAGCTGTCGCCCGAGCTGCGGGAAGAGGTGCTGCCCAAGAACATCCTGATGATCGGCCCGACCGGCTGCGGCAAGACGGAGATCGCGCGGCGGCTGGCGCGGCTTGCCCAGGCGCCGTTTCTCAAGGTCGAGGCGACCAAGTTCACCGAAGTCGGCTATGTCGGCCGCGATGTCGAGCAGATCGGCCGCGACCTGGTCGAGATCGCCATCGCGATGACCCGCGAGCGGCTGCGCAAGGAGGTCGCGCCGAAAGCCGAGCTCGCCGCCGAGGAACGCGTGCTCGATGCGCTGGTCGGCACCAACGCCAGCGCCGACACCCGCCAGAAATTCCGCAAGATGCTGCGCGAGGGCACGCTCAACGACCGCGAGATCGAGGTCACCGTGCAGGAAAGCGCGAACCCGCAGCTGCCGACCTTCGAGATCCCGGGAATGCCCGGCGCGCAGATGGGCATGCTCAATCTCGGCGACATCTTCGGCAAGGCGTTCGGCCAGCGCGCGACGCCGCGCAAGGTGACGGTGGAAGACAGCCACCGGATATTGCTGGCCGAGGAGAGCGACAAGCTGCTCGACCAGGACAGCGTGGTGCGCGAGGCCATCGCCGCCGTCGAGCAGAACGGCATCGTCTTCATCGACGAGATCGACAAGATCTGCGGCCGCAGCGAGCGCGGCGGCGGCACCGCGGAGGTCAGCCGCGAAGGCGTGCAGCGCGACCTGCTGCCGCTGATCGAGGGCACCACGGTCGCCACCAAGCACGGGCCGGTCAAAACCGACCACGTCCTGTTTATCGCCTCCGGTGCTTTCCACCTCGCGAAACCGTCCGACCTCCTGCCCGAACTGCAAGGCCGGCTGCCGATCCGGGTCGAGCTGAACGGTCTCGAACGCGCCGATCTCTGCCGCATCCTGACCGAGCCGCAGGCGAGCCTCGTCACCCAGTACAAGGCGCTGCTCGCGACCGAGGGCGTCGACCTGACGTTCAGCCCCGAAGGGATCGAGGAAATCGCGCTGCTCGCCGAGCAGATCAACAGCACGGTCGAGAATATCGGCGCCCGGCGGCTGCACACGATCCTCGAACGGCTGTTGGAGGAGATCAGCTTCTCGGCCTCGGACCAGCCGGACGGGACAGCGGTCGTCATCGATGCCGCCTATGTCCAGGACCGCGTCGGCAGCCTCGCCAAGGACACCGATCTGTCGCGTTTCATTCTGTAGCCGCAAAAAATTTACCTATAATTTGACGGACTTCCGAACCTTCCGTCCGCTATATCCGAACTGTCCCGTGGTGGTGGTTGCCACGGTTCCCCCGGCGGAGGTCTGGTCGCATGACCACAGCGCGTCTTGTCAAATTTGCCATCGCCTTTGGTGTGATCGTCGCAATTGCCTATCCGATCCGCCACGAGCTGCTCGCCCGCGCGGCGATCCAGCACAACCTGATCAACGCGCTCGACGCCAACGACGCCGCGGCGCTGCGCCAATGGCCGGGCTCGGCGGAGTCGTTTGTCGCCATGCTGTACGATCGCTGCATGCGCCGGAACGGCGGCGACGCCCAGGCCTGCAGCCGCTATCAGCAATAGACGATCACCGGGAACCGGACTGAGGGCGCGGCCCGCCGGAACCGATTCCGCCCCTGGGAAATTTGCTCTAGGATCGCGAGCCACCCCAGGTACCCCTGCGATGCAGATTGCCAGCGTTGCCGTCACGCCGTTTGCCGGGCAGCGCCCCGGCACTTCGGGTTTGCGCAAGAAGGTCGCGGTGTTTCGCCAGCCCGGCTATGTCGAGGCATTTGTCCAATCGCTGTTCGATGCCTTGCCCGAAGCGGTGGGGCAAGGCGTCGCCGGCCAGACACTGGTCTTGGGCGGCGACGGCCGGTTCTTCAATGACGAGGCGATCCAGACCATCATCCGCATGGCGGCGGCGAACGGTGTCGCGCGGCTGCTGGTCGGCCGCGGCGGGCTGCTGTCGACCCCAGCGGCCAGCGCCGTCATCCGCGCGCACAGGGCCTTTGGCGGCATCATCTTGTCGGCCAGCCACAACCCCGGCGGGCCGGACGGCGATTTCGGCATCAAATACAACGGCGGCAACGGCGGACCCGCGCCGGAGCGCGTCACCGAGGCGATCTATCGCCGGACACAGACGATCGATCGCTACCGGATCGTCGAAGCCGGCCTTCTGCCGCTCGACATGCTCGGGTCGACGAGGCTCGGCGGCATGGAGCTGACGGTCATCGACCCGGTCGCCGACTATGCCGCGTTGATGGAGCAGATCTTCGATTTCGATCGGCTGCGGGAGCTGTTTCGCGGCGGCTTCCGGCTGCGGTTCGACGCCATGAACGCGGTGACCGGACCGTATGCGCGCGAGATTTTCGAGCGCCGCCTCGGCGCCCCGGCCGGGACCGCGGTCAACGCCGAACCCTTGCCCGATTTCGGCGCACTGCACCCCGACCCGAACCCGACCTACGCGGCCGACCTCCTGCGCACCGTGATGGCCGCCGACGGACCCGACCTCGGCGCCGCCTCCGACGGCGACGGTGACCGCAACATGGTGGTCATGCCGAGCGGGGCGATCGGGCCGAGCGATAGCCTGGCGATCCTGGCAGCGAACGCGCATCTGATCCCCTGGTTCAAGGGCGGCCTGCCGGGCGTCGCGCGCTCGATGCCGACGAGCCGCGCCGTCGACCGCGTCGCCGCCAAGCTCGGCATCGACTGCTTCGAAACCCCGACCGGCTGGAAGTATTTCGGCAACCTGCTCGACGCCGGCCGCATCGCCCTCTGCGGCGAGGAAAGCGCCGGCACGGGCGCCAACCACGTGCGCGAGAAGGACGGGGTCTGGGCGGTCCTGTTCTGGCTCAACATCATCGCCGCGCGCGGCGAGCCGGCGGAAAACATCGTTGCCGCGCATTGGGCCGATCACGGCCGCGATTTCTACCTGCGGCACGATTACGAGGCGATCGAGACCGAGCGGGCGAACCACCTGATCCAACGCCTGCGCGACCGGCTGCCGGCGCTGCCGGGGACCCGGCTCGGCGCGTTCGAGGTCGCGGCGGCGGACGATTTCGCCTATGTCGACCCGGTCGACGGCTCGACCGCCGCGCAGCAAGGCATTCGCATCGCCTTCGCCGAGGGGGCGCGGATCGTCTATCGCCTGTCGGGAACCGGCACCGAAGGCGCGACGTTGCGGGTATACCTGGAGCGCTTCGAGCCGGACCGCGCGCGTCACACGGCGGCGGCGAGCACGGTCTTGGCGCCGTTGGCGGCGGCCGGCGCGGCGCTAGCGGACATCAACGGCATCACCGGCCGGGAGCGGCCGGACGTCGTCGCCTGAACCGCGACTGAGGAGAAACGCATGCTGTCGGCGGAACGGTCCCAGGAGAGGTTGGCGCGGCGCACGATCGCGCTGGTGCTCGCCGGCGGCCGCGGCAGCCGGCTGCACCAGCTGACCGACCGCCGCGCCAAGCCGGCGGTGTTTTTCGGCGGCAAGTTCCGCATCATCGATTTCGCCATGTCGAACTGCGTCAATTCCGGCATCCGGCGGATCGGTGTGCTGACCCAGTACAAGGCGCACAGCCTGCTGCGCCATTTGCAGATGGGCTGGTCGTTCCTGCGCCCGGAGATGAACGAATTTCTCGACCTGCTGCCGGCGCAGCAGCGGATCGACGAGGCGACCTGGTATCGCGGCACCGCGGATGCGGTGTTCCAGAATTTCGACATCTTCCGCGCCGCGCGCCCCGATTACTTTGTCGTGCTGGCGGGCGACCACGTCTACAAAATGGATTATTCCAACATGCTGGCCGAGCACGTGGCGCGCGGCGCCGACTGCTCCGTCGCCTGCGTCGAGGTGCCGATCGCCCAGGCGAGCGAATTCGGGGTGATGACGGTCAGCGAATCCGGGCTGATCTCCGCGTTCGAGGAAAAGCCGAAGCGGGCAACGCCGATGCTGGGCAAGCCCGACCGGGTCCTGGCCAGCATGGGGATCTACGTCTTCACCGCGAATTTTCTCTACGCGGAGCTGGAACGCGACGCGCGGGACCCTGCCTCGGCCCATGATTTCGGCCGCGACGTCATCCCCAATCTCGTCTCCCGCGGTCTCGCCGCGGCGCACCGCTTCGAGGATAGCTGCGTCAAGACCACGCCGGAGGCAGAGCCCTATTGGCGCGATGTCGGGACTATCGACGCGTATTGGGCGGCAAATCTCGACCTCGTCATGCCGGTGCCGCAGCTCGACATCTACGACCCCAACTGGCCGATCTGGACCTACCAGCAGCAATTGCCGCCGGCGAAATTCGTTTTCGACGACGACGACCGACGCGGCATGGCGGTCGATTCGATGGTGTCCGGCGGCTGCATCATCTCGGGCGCGCATGTCTCGCGCTCGCTGCTGTTTTCCAGCGTACGGGTCAATTCGCACGCCCGCACGCGCGAATCGGTCGTGCTCCCCGAGGTCGATATCGGCCGGCACGCGCGCCTTAGCCGGGTGGTGATCGATCGCGGCTGCCGTCTGCCGGAAGGGCTGGTGATCGGCGAAGACCCCAAGCTCGACGCACAGCGCTTTCATGTCAGCGAAGGCGGCGTGACGCTGGTGACGCCGGAGATGGTGGCGGCGCTCGGCGGCTAACGGCGGTTGCGGCTAGCGGCGGTTCCCGGGCAGTCAGAAAATGCGCGCGGCCTCGGATCGGTCACGCAGGAAGACGCGGGCTTCGCGGCCCGTCTGCTGGGCGTCGCGCGCCGCTTCGAGGGCGTCGAGCATCGCCTGCTCCTTGTCGAGATAGGCGCCGTAGGTGGAGTTGTCGAGCCGGACGACCCAGCGCATGTCGCGGCCTTGCTGGCAAACATGGAACTCCATGATGTCCATCGGCGGCGACCTCCCAGTGCCCGTGGCGGGCAATTACATTGCGCTCAGTATCGCCAATCACGTCAATTGTTTGAAGCCAAATTTATCCTTAAATGTCGTAAAGATGAGACGTAGTCGGGGCGAATGCCATTTTGTCGCGCATCGGCGGCGGCGAAATCGGGCGCCGGGGCAAAAGCCTTGCCAGACCGGGGGTTAGCGGTAACGCTGCGGCGACGCCCCATCGGTTCTTCCACCAACGGACCGCCGACGTGACCACAAGCACCGCCGAAGCCATGAAACTTGCCGTCGATCGCGCCCGGGCGCTGGCCGCCGCCCGGCCGGAAACCGGCGAATCGGCGGCGGCGCTGCCGGGTTTTATCGCGACGTTTTACGAGCATGCGCCGCCGGCCGACGTGGCCGCGCGCAGCCCGGAAGACCTGTGCGGCGGAGCGTTGGCGCTATGGCATTTCGCCGCGCGCCGCGCGCCGCATGAGGCGCGGGTGAGGGTCTACAACCCGACGCCGGCGGAGGACGGGTGGACGTCGCCGCACACGATCGTCGAGATCGTCAATGACGACATGCCGTTTCTTGTCGACTCGGTGAACGCGGCGATCAACGACCGGGGCGGCGTGGTACAGCTGGTGATCCACCCCGTCGTCGCGGTAAGCCGCGATGCGAGCGGCGCGCTGACCGGGCTCGGTACACCCGGCGGCACCCGCGAATCGTGGATGCAGATCGCCATCACCCGCGAGCGCGGCGCCGCCGCGCGCGCCGCCCTGGCGGAAGCGCTGCGCGGCGTCCTGGCGGACGTGCGGGCCGCGGTGGACGATTGGCCCAAGATGCGTGCGGCGCTCGCTCGCATCGCGGATCAGGTGACGCGCGTCTCGGCGCCTGTTCCGTCCGCCGAAAGCGACGAAGTCGGCGCGTTTCTGCGCTGGCTCGGCGAGAACAATTTCACCCTGCTCGGCATGCGCGATTACGATTTCGGCGAGGGCGAGCCGTCGCCGCCGCTGGGCGTGCTGCGCGAGCCCGGCTATCAAGCCTTCGGCGGGCTGCGCGATCTCGCCGCGCTGCCCGGCGACGTGCGCGACTTCATCCAACGCCGCGAGCTGCTGATCATCGGCAAGACCGATCGCCGTTCGACGGTGCACCGCAATGCGCCGATGGACGCGGTCGGCATCCGCCGCTTCGACGCGCGCGGCGCTGTCTGCGGGCTGACGCTGCTGGTCGGCCTGTTCACCTCGTCGGCCTACACGACGAGCCCGAGCGCGGTGCCGATCGTCCGCCGCAAGGTCGATCGGGTGATGATCCGCAGCGGCGTCGGCCCGGCCGGGCATGACGCCCGCGCGCTGATCCATATCCTCGAGACGCTGCCGCGCGACGAGTTGTTCCAGGCCAGCGAGGACTGGCTCTTCGACACCGCCATCGGCGTGCTCAACCTGCAGGAGCGGCAGCGCATCGCGTTGTTCGTCCGGCGCGACCCGCTGGAGCGGTTCGTCTCGTGCCTCGTCTATGTGCCGCGCGACCGCTACGACACGACTTTGCGGCGCAACTTCGCCGCGATCATCGAGCGGGCTTTCGCCGGGAAGCTGGCGGCCTACTATACCCATCTCGACGATTCCTCGCTGGCGCGCCTGCATTTCATCATCGGCACGACGCGCGGCGCGGTGCCCCCGGTCGATATCGGCGCGCTCGAGGCGGAACTCGCCGCGGCCGGCCGGCTGTGGCTCGACCGGGTCGCCGCCGCCGCGGAGGCGGCCTTCGGCGAGGGCGAAGCGCATGAGCGGTTGAGCAGGATCGGCCATTTCCCGGTCGCCTACCAGGCGCGGACCACACCGGATCAGGCGGTCGCCGATCTCGGCTCGATTGAAAAGGTGTTGGCGGGGTCGCCGCTCGAAGCCGCGCTGCATTGGCCGGAGGATGCGGGCACGCCCGGCCTGCGGCTGTACCGCCGCGACGCGCCGGTGGTGCTGTCGGACACCTTGCCGATCCTCGAAAATCTCGGGCTGAAAATCCTCGCCGAAGAGCCGTACCGCATCGAAAGCACCGATGGGACGGCCGTCTGGGTGCACGAATTCGCCCTCGCCGACGGCGCGATCCCGGCACGGCCGGGCGCCGCTACCCGCGGCCATTTCGAGCAGGCGGTGGTCGAGGTCGCACAGGGCGCGGTCGAGAACGACGGCTTCAACCGGCTGATCCTGGCGGCCGGCCTGTCGGCCCGCCAGACCACCATCCTGCGGCTCTACTGCAAGGTCTTGCGGCAGGCGGGCAGCGCCTACAGCCAGGCCTATATGGAGGACACGCTTGCCGCGCATGCCGAGATCGCGCGGCGGCTGGTGACGCTGTTCGAGCACCGCTTCAACCCGACCCCGCCCCAGGGCGGCTCGCTCGCAATTGCCGACGAGCTGCGGGCGATCGACGAACGGCTCGAGGCGGTCGAAAGCCTCGACGAAGACCGCATCCTGCGCGGCTTCCAGCGCCTCATCCTGAAATCGCTGCGGACCAACTACTTCCAGCCGCTGCCCGACGGCGGCCCCAAGCCGTATCTCGCCGTCAAGCTCGCGTCGAGCGAGATCGATCTGCTGCCGCTGCCGCGCCCGCTGTTCGAGATCTTCGTCTACAGCCCGCGCATGGAGGGCCTGCACATGCGCGCCGGCCGGGTCGCCCGCGGCGGCATCCGCTGGTCGGACCGGCGCGAGGACTTCCGCACCGAAATCCTCGGCCTGATGAAGGCGCAGACGGTCAAGAACGCGGTGATCATCCCGGTCGGGTCGAAAGGCGGCTTTGTCCTCAAACGCCCGCCGCCGCAGATGGCAAATGGCTACCGTGCCGCGCTCCAGGCCGAGGGTATCGCGTGCTACCAAATCCTGATGCGGGGACTGTTGGACCTGACCGACAACATCGTCGCCGACAGTGCCGAGAGCCATCATATCGAGCCCCCGTCGTCGGTGCTGCGGCATGACGGCGACGACCCCTATCTCGTCGTCGCCGCCGACAAGGGCACCGCGACCTTCTCCGACACGGCGAACGCGATCGCCGGCGAATACGGCTTTTGGCTGGGCGATGCGTTCGCCTCGGGAGGCTCGGCCGGTTACGACCACAAGGCGATCGGGATTACCTCGCGCGGCGCCTGGGAGCTGATCAAGCGGCATTTCCGCGAGCGCGGCACCGACATCCAGACCATCGACTTCACCTGCGTCGGCGTCGGCGACATGGGCGGCGATGTGTTCGGCAACGGCATGCTGCGGTCGCCGCACACGCGCCTGATCGGCGCCTTCAATCACCTGCACATCTTTATCGATCCCGACCCCGATCCGGCGAAAAGCTTTGCCGAACGCCGGCGGCTGTTCGCCAACCCGCGGCTCGGCTGGGCGGATTACGACCGGCGGCTGATCTCGCCCGGCGGCGGGGTGTTCGAGCGGTCGGCGAAATCGATCGCGATCACGCCCGAAATGAAGCGCGCCTTCGACATCGGCGAGGAGGCGCTGACCCCGGCGGAGCTGATCCGGCATCTGCTGACGGCGCGGGTCGACCTGCTGTTCTTTGGCGGCATCGGCACCTTCCTCAAGGCGCGGGCCGAGACGCATGCGCAGGTCGGCGACAAGGCCAACGACGCGCTGCGCGTCGACGGCGAGGCCCTGCGCGCCAAGGTGGTCGGCGAAGGGGCCAATCTCGGCGTCACCCAGCGCGGCCGCATCGCCTACGCGCAGCAAGGCGGGCTAATCGACACCGACGCGATCGACAATTCGGCCGGCGTGTCGATGTCGGACCACGAGGTCAACATCAAGATCCTGCTCGGCCATGCGATCGCCACCGGCGCGCTGACCGCGGCCGAACGGGAGCCGCTGCTGGCGGCGATGACCGGCGATGTCGCCGCGCTGGTGCTGCGCGACAACTACTTGCAAGGCGAGGCGCTGTCGGTTGCCGAGACGCAGGGCCAGTCGAGCGTTTCCGGCGCGCTCGACCGCCAGGCGCGGATGATGCGCGAGCTGGAGAAGCAAGGCCGGCTCGACCGCGCGCTCGAATTCCTGCCCGACGACGAGGAGATCGCGGCACGCGCGGCGGCGCGGCGCGGGCTCACCCGGCCCGAGCTGTCGGTGCTGCTGGCCTACGCCAAGATGTCGCTCGATCACGAGCTGGTGCAGTCCGATCTGCCCGATGCGCCGGTGCTGGAGGCGGATTTGCGGGCCTATTTCCCGCCGGCGCTGCGCGACCGGTTCGCGGCGCAGATCGCCGCGCACCCGCTGCGCCGCGAGATCATCGCCACGGCCGTCGCCAACGATGTCGTCAATCGCGGCGGACTCACCTTTGTCCACGACCTGCAGGCGCGCAGCGGCCGGGCGGCGCCGGATGTCGCGCGCGCCTACCGCATCGTCCGTGACGCCTTCGGCCTGCCGGCCCTCTGGCTGCAGATCGAGGCGCTCGACAACAAGGTCGCCAGTGCCGTCCAGTACGAGATGCTGCTCGATATCGGCGCGATCGTCGAGCATGCGGCGCTCTGGCTGCTGCGGGCGGAACGGCTCGACTTCGGGAGCGAAACAGCGCGTCTTGCTCCCGCGGTCGCGCATCTGTCCGACGTGGTTGCCGAATTGCTGCCGGTCGCCGAGCGTGCCCTTCACGACCGGCGCGTCGCGCGCCTGCGCGATGCGAACGTGCCGGCGCCGATCGCCGCCCGGGTCGGCGGCATCATCTTTTTGACCACGGCGTTCGAGATCGGCGATCTTGCCGCCCGCAGCGGCCAGCCGATCGATCAGGCCGCCCGCATTTTCTACGGCGTCGGCGCGCGTTTCGCGCTCGACGAGCTGCGCGACGCCGCCCGTCACCTGCCCGCCGACACCAGTTGGCAGAAGGCCGCGGTCGAAACCCTGATCGATGATTTCTACGGGCTGCAAGCCGATCTCGCCGAGCGCATCCTCAAGGCTGCCCCGACGGGACACGCCGCCGCCGACCCGATCGCCGCCTGGACCGCCGGCCGCAGCGCCCAGCTCGCGCCGGCCGAGGCGATCGCCGCCGAGATGCGCGCCGCGACCGCACCCGACCTCGCCATGCTCGTCGTCGCCAGCCGCCAGCTCCGGCAGGCGCTGGGTTAAGGCCGGACAGGTCGGCCTCGCCGGCGTTCACCGACCGGGAAGAGGTACGGCATGGACATCGCGAAAATTCCGATCGGGCGCGATCCGCCGCGCGACATCAACGTCATCGTCGAAATCCCGCAAGGCGGCAGCCCGGTCAAATACGAGCTCGACAAGGAGTCGGGCGCGGTCTTTGTCGACCGCTTCTTGCACACGGCGATGGTCTATCCCGGCAATTACGGCTTTGTGCCGCACACCCTGTCGGAGGACGGCGACCCGATCGACGTGCTGATCGTCGGCCCGGCCTCGGTCGTGCCGGGTGCAGTGGTGCGCTGCCGCCCGGTGGGCGCGCTGCTGATGGAAGACGAGCACGGCAGCGACGAAAAGATCGTCGCCGTGCCGGTCGACGCGCTCCACCCGTTCTATACGAACATCGCCTCGTACCAGGACCTGCCGCCGATCCTTTGCGAGCAGATCGCCCATTTCTTCCGCCACTACAAGGACCTGGAACCGGGCAAATGGGTCAAGATCGTGCGCTGGGCCGGCGCGGAGGAAGCGCTCGGCCTGATCGCCGCGGCGATCGCCCGCGCGCCCGCCTGAAGCCGTTTAACGCTGCCTTCAAGCCCCCGGACGGTTCTGCCGGTGGCCGACGAGGTCGTCGACGACGGTGGGGTCGGCCAGGGTCGAGACATCGCCCAGTTGGTCCGGCTGGTCCTCGGCGATCTTCCTGAGGATGCGGCGCATGATCTTGCCCGAGCGGGTCTTCGGCAGCGACGGCGCCCATTGCAGCAGGTCCGGCGCGGCGATCGGGCTGATCTCCCGTCTCACCCATTGCACCAACTCGCTGCGCAGCGCGTCGCTCGGCTCCTCGTCGACGCGCAGGGTCACATAGGCGTAGATGCCCTGGCCCTTGATGTCGTGCGGGTAGCCGACCACCGCCGCCTCGGCGACCTTCGGGTGCGCCACCAGCGCGCTCTCGATCTCGGCGGTGCCGAGCCGGTGCCCGGCGACGTTGATCACGTCGTCGACCCGGCCGGTGATCCAGTAGAACCCGTCCGCGTCGCGCCGGGCGCCGTCGCCGGTGAAATAGAGGCCCTTGAAGGTCGAGAAATAGGTCTCGACAAAACGCTTGTGGTCGCCGAACACGGTGCGCATCTGCCCCGGCCACGACCGCGCGAGGCACAGATTGCCCTCGGCCACGCCGTCCAGCCGGTTGCCCTCGCCATCGACGATGACCGGCTCGACGCCGAAAAACGGCCGCGTCGCCGAGCCGGGCTTCAACGGCGTCGCCCCCGGGATCGGGGTGATCAGGGCCGCGCCGGTCTCGGTCTGCCACCAGGTGTCGACGATCGGGCACCGCTCCTCGCCGACCTGCGTGTAGTACCACATCCAGGCCTCGGGATTGATCGGCTCGCCGACCGAGCCGAGGAGCCGGATCGACTTGCGACTCGCTTTCTTCACATAGCCCTCGCCCTCGCGCATCAGCGCGCGGATCGCGGTCGGCGCAGTGTAGAAGATCGAGACGTTGTGCTTGTCGCAGACCTGCCAGAAGCGCGACGGGTCGGGGTAGTTGGGAATACCCTCGAACATCAGGGTCGTCGCGCCGTTCTGCAGCGGCCCGTAGACGATGTAGCTGTGCCCGGTGACCCAGCCGACATCGGCGGTGCACCAGTAGACCTCGCCCGGCCGGTAGTCGAAGACGTATTCATGCGTCATCGCGGTATAGACGCAGTAGCCGCCGGTGGTGTGCAGCACACCCTTGGGTTTTCCGGTCGAACCCGAGGTGTAGAGGATGAAGAGCGGGTCCTCGGCCGCCATCTCCTCCGGCGGACAATCGGGGGAGGCGGCGGCGCAGGCCTCGTGGTACCAGACGTCGCGGCCCGGCACCCAATCGACCTCGCCGCCGGTGCGCCTGACGACGATGCAGGTCTCGACCTTCACCGGACACGACGCCATCGCCGCGTCGGCGTTGCGCTTCAACGGCACCTTGCGGCTGCCGCGCAGACCTTCGTCGGCGGTGATCAGCACATGCGAGCCGCAATCCTCGATCCGGTTCGCCAGGCTGTCGGGCGAGAAGCCGCCGAACACCACCGAGTGGATCGCGCCGATGCGCGCGCAAGCGAGCATCGCGTAGGCCGCCTCGGGGATCATCGGCATGTAGATAGTGACCCGGTCGCCTTTCTTGACGCCGCGCGACTTCAGCACGTTGGCCAGCCGGCAGACGCTGCCGTGCAGCTCCTTGTAGGTGACCTTGCGGTCCTCGCCGGGGTCGTCGCCCTCCCACAGGATCGCGACCTGGTCGCCGCGCTGCGCGAGATGCCGGTCGATGCAGTTGTAGGAGGCGTTGAGCGTGCCGTCCTCGTACCATTTGATCGATACGTCGCCGTCAAAGGACGCGTTCATGACCTTGGTGTAGGGCTTGATCCAGTCGACCCGCTTGCCCTCGCGGCCCCAGAACCCGTTCGGGTCCTCGATCGACTCCTTGTAGAGCCGGAAATACTGCTCTTCGGTGATCTTGCCGATCGGCTTGTGCGTCGTGATCTCGATCAAATTGCCATCCGGCATCGCCTCATCCTCCCGGTACGACCCAACGCTTTCCCGCAGATATGGCGCAGCGGCTGCGGCGGTGCAATTTCTCTGTTGCCGGTGCGCTGTTATACCCCCTCGCCCGGTCGCGCGAGGCGAGGGTCAGGCGACGATCCCGGCCATCTGGCAGATCGTCGCCCATTCGGCGTCGGTCACGGGACACACCGAGAGGCGCGACTGGCGGATCAGCGCCATGTCCTTGAGCGCCGAGGTCGCCTTCATCTCGGCCAGGGTCACCGGCTTCTTGACCGGCATCACCGGCGCGACGTCGACCAGACCGAAATGCGGGCTCGGCTCGTCGGGGTTGGGGTAGAAGGGGCGGACGATCTCGACCACCCCGACGATCTCCTTGCCGTCATTCGAATGATAGAAGAAGGCGCGGTCGCCTTGCCGCATCGCCTTCATGTTGTTGGCCGCCTGGAAATTATGCACGCCGTCCCAGTGGGTGCGCCGGTCGGCGACCATCCGGTCCCAGGAATATTTCGCCGGTTCGGATTTGACGAGCCAATGCGCCATCTTTGTGCCCCCTAGCCCTGCAACTCATAATCCGCCTGGTCTTCATAAACCGAGCCGGCCTTGGTCGGATAGCTGGCGATCAGGCTGAAGCGGTCGACGCGCAACGGATCGGCGCGGAATTGCGCGTGGGCCGCGAGAAACTGCTGGATGTCGGCGCGCTTCGGGTCGCGCAGCCGGGCGAGCGTCACATGCGGCGCGAATTTGCGCGGCTCGGGCGGCAGCCCGACCCGGATCAGCGCCTGCTCGACCTTGCCTTGCAGCGTCGCCAGGGCCGGTTCGCGCTCGACGCCGACCCATAATTGCCGCGGCTTGTCGCCGCCGAACACCCCGGCGCCGGCGAGTTGCAGCGAAAACGGCCGCGCCTTGAGCCGCGCCAAAGCCGTGTCGACATCGGCCGCGGTGCCTTCGTCGACTTCGCCGATGAACCGCAAGGTCAGATGGAAATTGCCGGGATCGACCCATCTCGCATTGGCGACCCCGTTTTGCAGCAGCGACAGCCGCAGCCGCAATTCCGGCGGAAACTCGATGCCGACAAACAGGCGGAGCATCTGACGGCCCTCTTCTTTTGTTTGTCATCAGGTAAACAATGTCAGGATGCCGGTATGGCCGTAGAGCCGGTCGCGCGAAATCTCGCCGTTGGCGAAGAACCCGACCAGCGGGAAGTCGCCGAGCGTCTCGCGGATCACCTGCGCCTCGACCCCTTCCTCCCCGAACAGCGACACGCCGCGCGCGACGCAGCTGACATAGACCCCGGCCTTGGGCGGGCCGCGCAGCCGGGCGGCAAGCTGCTTGACCATGCGCGTCAAATCCTGCCGCGCGCTCTCGGGGTCGCGGCGGCAGAACAGGATCGGGTCGCCGGGCGACACCTCGGCGCCGAGCACGATCCACCCCTGGCCGGGGTCGATCGCCATCAGATTGCGCACCAGATAATCGCCGGTATCGGAGCCGGTGACCGGCAGCCCAGCGAAGATCACCCCGCCGAGACGGCGCATATCCTGCGCCAGTTGCGGCCCGATATCCTCGCGGAACACATCGAGCGCCGGCCGGCCGTCGATCACCATCACCACATTGTCGCGCGCCTCGTCGATCCGGTGGGTCGGGCCGATCGGCATGCAGCCCTGGGTAAGCGCGGTTGCCACGCCCACCTCGGGCGACAGCATCAGCCCCGCCATGCCGCCGGCGCTGGTGCCGCCCTCGTCGGCGCCGCCGTCGGGGCTCCTGGCGGCGCGCGCGACCAGCGTCGCGCCGGTGCGGTGCGAGACGAGGCCGCCGACCAGAAACGCGCCGCTCGCCGCGCCGGCATCGATGGTCGCGCGCAGCAGGTCGGGGCAGCGCGGATCGGCGTGCACCAGCGCCAGGATCGGCTGCGTCGCCTCGATCCACCGGCCGTGATGGCGCGGCAGGTCGGCGGCCGGGTCACCGGTGGCGGCGAAGATGCGAAAGGCGTCTTCGGGCACCGCTGCGGTCAGCACCGCGGCCGCCGGCCGGTCGTAGACCTCCTCGCCATTGGCGCAGACGCCGAGACCGACGCCGCCGGTCCAATTCTGGATGCCGGTCCCGGCGGCAAGCTGCTCGACCAGCGCCGGCAGCACCGCTGCGGCCGGCTCGCTGACATAGACGATGCCGAGCGTCGCCTCGGCCTCGCGGTCGAGTTGCGTCAGCAGACGTCTGCCGAGCGTGGCCGTATCGCCGGCGGCAAAGGCGGATGCGAAACCCGCGGTCATGACTTGCCTCCCACCATTTTGGCCACCAGCGGCGCGATGCGCTCGACCATCACCGCAACGCCGCGTTCGTTTGGATGCAGCCCGTCCGGCTGATTGAGCTTCGGGTCCAGCGCCACCCCGTCCAGGAAGAACGGGTAGAGCGCTACGCCGTGCGCCTTCGCCAGCTCCGGATAGATATTATCGAACGCCCGCGCGTAATCGGCGCCCCAATTGGCCGGCGCCAGCATGCCGAGCAGCAGGATTTTCGCACCGGCCGCCTGGATTTTCTCGATCATCTTGTCGAGATTGGCGCGCACGATCTTCGGGTCGATGCCGCGCAGCGCGTCGTTGGCGCCCAGCGCCAGGATCACGAAATCCGGCTTGTCGGCGAGCGCCCAATCGAGCCGCGCGAGCCCGTCGGTGGTGGTGTCGCCCGACACCCCGGCATTGACGATCTTGACGTCGACACCCTCGCCCTCGAGCCGCGCCTGGAGGCGGGCCGGGAAAGCCTCGCTCGCCGGCAGGCCGAGGCCGGCGGTCAAGCTGTCGCCAAACGCGAGGATTTCCGGGACGCGGGCGGAGGCGGGCATGGCACTCAGGGCCAGGAGCGCCGCGAGGCAGACCGCGACAAGCCGTGCGGCCGCGTTGAAAACCCGAGCGCGGACGCCATATCGACGGGGCTTTTGCGCCGCTTTCCGGTTTCTCGCGACATGACCACCTCGCCCCATTCCGGCAGCCCGCTCGTGGTCGTGGAGGATGTGCATCTAACACTGGGGAGTGCGGCCGGACCCGTCAATATTTTGCGCGGCGTGTCGCTGGAGATCGGCGCGGGCGAGACCGTGGCGCTGCTCGGCCCTTCGGGCTCCGGCAAGTCGACGCTGATGATGGTCGTCGCCGGGCTCGAACGGCCGAGCCGCGGCCGGGTCGCGATCGCCGGGAACGATCTCGGCGGGCTCGACGAGGACGGGCTGGCGCGGCTGCGGCGGGCGCATGTCGGGATCGTCTTTCAGGCGTTTCACCTGATCCCGACCATGACGGCGCTGGAAAATGTCGCGATCCCGCTCGAACTGGCCGGCGCGGGGGATGCGTTCGGTGAGGCCGCCGCCGCCCTGGGCCGGGTCGGGCTCGACGGACGCCTGTCGCACTACCCGGCCCAGCTCTCCGGCGGCGAGCAGCAGCGCGTGGCGATCGCCCGCGCCTTTGTCGCCTGCCCGCGCTTGCTGCTGGCCGACGAGCCGACCGGCAATCTCGACCGCGCGACCGGCGACGCGGTGATCGACTGCCTGTTTGCCGAGCAGGCCCGCCACGGGTCGAGCCTGCTGCTGATCACCCATGATCCGCGCCTCGCCGAACGCTGCCATCGCCGGCTGCGGATGAGCGACGGCCGCATCGTCGTCGACGACCGGCGCGCCGCCCCGCTGCGGCGCGCGCTGTGATGTCGTGGCCATACCCCTTCCGCCTGGCGGTGCGCGAGTTGCGCGGCGGGGTGCGCGGTCTCCGCATCTTCCTCGCCTGTCTCGTGCTGGGGGTCGGGGCGATTGCCGGGGTCGGATCGCTCGACGCCGCGGTCGGGTCGGCGATCCGGGACGACGCCCGCACCCTGTTTGGCGGCGATGTCTCGGCGCGGCTGGTGCACCGCGAGGCGACCCCGGCCGAGCGGCAATTCCTCGACGCCGGCGGCGCGGTTTCCCGGGTCGCGCTGCTGCGGGCGATGGCGGTCTCGCGCGACGGCGCGCGCCATACGCTGATCGAGCTGAAGGCGGTGGACGGTGCGTACCCGCTTTACGGCGCCGTCGCCCTGTCGCCGCGGCAAGAGCTGGCGGTCGCGCTCGCGGCGCGTGACGGGGTCTATGGCGCGGTCGTCGACCCTGCGGTGGCGGCGCGGCTCGGCCTGAACATCGGCGACCGCTTCAAGATCGGCGCCGCCGAGTTGGCGTTGCGCGCCACCATCGAACGGGTGCCGGACGCGGCGCTGAGCGGCTTGGCCTTTGGCCCCGGCGTCATCGTCGCGGCGGCGGCGCTGCCGCAGACCGGGCTGCTGCAGCCCGGCGCACTGGTGACCTACGACTACCGCGTGAGGCTAGCGCCCGGCACCGACCCGGCGGCCTGGGTGCGGCAGGCGCGCGAGCGTTTCCCGGAGGCCGGCTGGCAGCTGCGCACGGCCGGCGAGGCGAGCCCCTTCCTCCAGCGCTTTATCGACCGGATCGCGCTGTTCCTCGGGCTGGTCGGGGTGACCGCGCTGCTGGTCGGCGGGATCGGCATCGCCAGCGCGGTCGGCAATTTTGTCGCCGGCAAGACGGCGACGATTGCGACGTTGAAATCGCTCGGCGCGTCGAGCCGGCTGGTGTTTGCCGTCTATGCCGTGCAGATCGGCGTGCTGGCGACGGCCGGCATCGCCGCCGGGCTGGTGCTGGGCGCGCTGGTGCCGGTTGCGGTCGCGCCGTTTGTCGCGACGCTCCTGCCGGTGCCGCTGCGGCTGGGGCCGCATGCGTCGCCGTTGGCGACTGCCGCCGGCGAGGGGTTGCTCGCGGTCGTGCTGTTCGCGCTGCCGCCGCTGGCGGCGGCGCGGCGGGTGCATCCGGGCGCCTTGTTCCGCGACCTGGTCGCCCCCGCCTCGCGGCAGCCGCCGCCCGCCGCGCTGCTGGGCGCCGGCGGCGCGGCGCTGGCCCTGGCCGCGCTGGTCGTGTCGACCGCGCCCGACCGCCACGTTGCGCTGTGGTATGTCGCCGGCGCGGTCGTCACGTTCGCGATATTCCGGCTGGCGGGAACGTTCGTCGTCGCGCTGGCCCGGTGGTTGGCTCGGCAATTGGCCCGGCCACGCGGCATGGTCCTGCGCCTGGCGCTCGCCAATTTGCACCGGCCGGGCGCGCCGACCGCGCGAGTGGTGCTGTCGCTGGGGATCGGCCTGACGGTGCTGGTTGCGGTGGCGGCGGTGCAGGCGAGCCTCGGCCGCGAGATCGAGACCAGCATCGCCGAAGGCGCGCCGGCCGATTTCTTCCTCGATATCCAGCCGGCGCAGCGCGACGGTTTCGCCGCGCTGGTGCACGCCGTGCCGCGGGCGCGGATGGAGGAAGTGCCGATGCTGCGCGGCCGGATCACCCGGCTCAACGGTGTGCCAGTGGAGGCAGCGCATGTGGCGTCGGAGGCGCAATGGGCGCTGCGCAGCGACCGCGGCCTCACCTACGCGGCGCAGCCGCCAAAAGGGTCGGCGCTCGCCGCCGGGAGCTGGTGGCCGGCGGATTATCACGGGCCGCCGCTGGTGTCGTTCGATGCCGGGCTGGCGCGCGGCATGGGGCTCAAGGTGGGCGACACGCTGAGCGTCAATGTCCTGGGCCGCGAGATCACCGCGACCATCGCCAACCTGCGCAGCATCGAATGGACGCATCTCGGCATCAATTTCGCGATCGTCTTTGCGCCCGGAGCGCTGGAGGCCGCGCCGCACACCGTGCTGGCGGCGGTCTGGCTGCCGCAAGGATCGGAGGAGTCGCTGGTCGGCCGGGTGGTCGAGCAATACCCCAACATATCGGCGATCCCGGTGCGTGAGGCGCTCGATGCCGTCGAACGCGTCGTCGCCGCGATCGGCATGGCGATTCGGCTGGCGGCGCTGGTGACATTGGTGGCCGGCGCGCTGGTGCTGGGCGGCGCGGTGGCCGCCGATTACCGGCGCCGCGTCTACGAAGCGGTGGTGCTCAAGGTGCTGGGCGCGGAGCGCCGAACGCTGGCCGCGGCGTTCCTGGCCGAATACGGGCTGATGGGACTCGCCGCCGCCGTCATCGCCGCGCTGCTGGGGACGCTGATCGCCTGGCTGCTGGTCACCGGGCCGCTCGCCGCCGACTGGCATTTCGCCGCCGCGCCGCTGGCGCTGCTGATCGCGGCGGCGGTCGGTCTGACCATGGCGCTCGGCTTTGCCGGCACCTGGCGGGCGCTCGGCGTCGCCGCCGGCCCCCGGCTGCGGCACGATGCGTAACAGCGATTTAATCCGCGGAAGCCGGACCACCGTCGTGCGTTGCTTGAAACCCCTACGGATTGTGCCAATATTGGGCGCGTGGGGAGTGGTCCCTGAACCTTCGGAGGCTTTCTATGGCCTATGGCTCGCAGCCCCGCTGGACGGATCGTTCGGCGGCTACGCAGCTCGACATCGATGTCGGCCTGCGCAACTATATGCTGCGCATTTATAACTACATGGCGTCGGCGCTGGCGCTGACGGGCATCGTCGCCTACGTCTTCGCCAATTCCGGGCTTTACATGTCGATCGCCCGCACCCCGGTGATCTGGCTGGTGATCCTGGCGCCGCTCGGCCTCGTGATGCTGCTCTCGTTCGGCATCAACCGGCTCTCGGTCGCGGCCGCGCAGGGCATCTTCTGGGCTTATGCGGCGCTGATGGGGATATCGCTGGCCTCGGTGTTCCTGGTGTTCACCGGCGCAAGCGTCGCCCGCGTGTTCTTCATCACCGCCGGCACCTTTGCGGCGATGAGCCTCTACGGCTATACGACGCGGCGCGATTTGGCGCAGTTCGGCTCGTTCCTGTTCATGGGGCTGATCGGCATCGTCATCGCCTCGCTGGTGAACATGTTTGTCGGGTCGACGGCGGTTCAGTTCGCGATCTCGGTGATCGGCGTTCTGGTGTTTACCGGCCTGACCGCCTACGACACGCAGGCGATCAAAGAGACCTACTATGAAGGTGCGGGCTACGAGGTCGCCGGCAAGACCGCCATCATGGGCGCGCTGCGGCTCTATCTCGATTTCGTCAACCTGTTCATGATGCTGATCCAGCTGCTCGGCGTGCGCCGCGACTAGGCGCCGGCAAAACCAGAGCGGACATCCACCGGCCGGGCCTTGGCGCCCGGCCGATTTTTTTGCGCCAACGGCGACCGGCAAACGACTAGGCGCTCCCGGATTTTTCCGATACCTTCATCGGATATCGGAACTCCGTATCAAGACGGAGGACGCCAACAAGGCGGCGTCAAGCCGTTTGCGTCACGCAACAGGAGAGCGACCAGCCCAGCGGATCGGCGGGCAAGCACCTTGCGAGGCTTTGCGAACTGACGGCCGGTCCGACTTGGCCGGTGCCCCTTGGGCTGCTTCGCATGTGTCTGCCCATCGTCCACGGAAGCGGTCGACGAAAGGGGAGCACGCATGTTCGAACGCCTGGAGCAGCAGACCCGCCTGACCAGCAACCAGTGGAAGCTGATCTGCACGGCCAATGTCGCCGACCTGCTCGATTTCTTTGATTTCTTCCTGATCGGCTATGTCACGGCGGCGCTGACCAAGGAATGGTCGCTGACCTATTGGCAGGGCGGTTCGATCCTGCTGGCGTCGGGCCTCGGCGCGGTGCCCGGTGCTTTTGTCTGGGGTTGGCTCGGCGACAAGATCGGCCGTCGCACCGTCTTCATCTGGTCGGCGGTCACGATCTCGCTCGCCACCGGCATGATGGTCTTCACGCCCGGGCCGGGCGGCATCGTCCCCGGTTGGCTGTTCCTGATGTTCTTCCGCTTCTTTGTCGGGATCGGCAATGCCGGGATCTTCACGATCGACCTGCCGCTGGTGCAGGAGTTCATCCCCGCCTACAAGCGCGGCTGGGTCGCGGCGCTGATCACGACGTTGTTGCCGGGCGGCAGCCTGCTGGCCGGCGTCATCGCGGCGTCGCTGCTGCCGGTGATCGGCTGGCGGGGGCTGTTCCTGGTCGGCCTGTCGCCGATCGTGCTGGTGTTCATGATCCGCCTCTGGGTGCCGGAATCGCCGCGTTGGCTGATGCGGATGGGCCGGATGGAGGAGGCGCGCAAGGCCCTCGCCTGGGCGTTGATGATCGATCCGAAAGAGATCACGCTGCCCGCCAGCGTGCCGCATTCCGCGCCGACCCGCTGGCTCGACCTGTTCAAGTATCCGCGGCTGGTGGCCGCGGGCTGGTTCACCGGCCTGACCCAGACGGGCGGCTCCTCGCTCGGCTTGTGGGGTGCGACGCTGCTCGTCATCGTGCTCAACACGAGCCCGGCGCACGCGGCTTACCTGATGATCTTTGTCAATCTCGCCGGCATTCTCGGCCGCTTCAGCATCGCCGCGCTGATCGAGCCGCTCGGACGCCGCGGCTCCGGCTCGCTCTATTGCCTGATGGCGGGGCTGCTCATCGTGGCGGCCGGATATCTCTACGATGCCTATATCGGCGGCTGGTCGGTGTTCTACATGCTGATCGTGGCGCAAGGCTTCTTCAGCAGCGCCATCTACACCGTGGTCGGTCCGTACATGGCCGAGATCTGGCCGTCGCGCCTGCGCAGCAGCGGCATGGGCATGAGCTACGGCGTCGGCAATCTCGGCGGCAAGGTGTTCGGGCCGCTGGGACTGGCGCTCATCATGGGCGCCGGCGACATCATCAAGCCGGCGGCGCCGAACCTGAAGATGCTCGCCCCGGCCTTTATCTACTTCGCCTCGTGGTATGCGCTCGGGATCATCGGCTTTTATATCTTCGGGCCGGAAACCAAGGGACGCACCTTCGACGAGATGGACCACGCGCTCGACGGTGCGCCGGCGCCCGCCCGAACTGCCGCGGGCGCGGGCGCCGCCGCCGAATGAATCGTGCCGGGATCTGCGGGGAAGCGGCCGGATGAATTCCGGCCGCCGCTTTTTCAGATAGAAGATGAAATTGACTGAATAATCTACGCTGTAGACCCTGCCCCTCGGGCAACGGCATGGTTTCGCCTCCAAGGGAGGCTCACGCTCATGCTGGACCTATTAGAAAAACAGCAAAAGCTGACACGGAACCAGTGGAAGATCGCCGGCGCCGCAACACTCGGCGACATGCTGGATTTCTTCGATTTCTACCTCATCAGTTTCGTCCTCGCCTTCGTCGTCAAGAATTGGCACCTGACCTACGGGCAGTCGGGCGCCATCCTGCTGGCGTCGGGGGTCAGCGCGCCGTTCGGCTCGCTGCTCTACGGCTGGATGGCCGACAAGGTCGGGCGGCGGACGGCGCTGGTCGCGGCGGTGCTCAACGTCTCGGTCGCCACCGGCGCGATGGCGCTGACCCCCGAAGGCGCCTGGATATACCTCGTCGCCTGCCGCTTCCTGGTCGGTTTCGGGGTGACCGGGCTTTATTCGGTCGACATCACCCTGATGCAGGAGTTTTCGCCGGCGCATAAGCGCGGCTGGTTCACCGGGCTGACGACGACGATGCTGCCGGCCGGCGGCCTCCTCGCCGGTTTGCTGGGCGCCTTTGCCGCGCCCTATATCGGCTGGCGCGGCATGGTCGCGATGGGGCTGTTGCCCGCCCTGCTGTGCCTCTACATCCGCGCCTTCGTCCCCGAATCGCCGCATTGGCTGCTGCGGCGCGGACGCGTCGACGAGGCGCGCAAATCGCTGGCCTGGGCGCTGATGATCGACCCGGCGAAGATCTCTTTGCCCGAGCGGTTGCCGCCGGTCGAGCACACGCGCTGGCTGGAGATCTTCAAATACCCGCGCAGCATCTTTGCCGGCTGCTTGACCGGACTGACCCAGACCGGCGGCGTCGGCCTGTCGCTGTGGCAGGTGACGCTGTTCGTCATGGTGCTCGGCGTCACGCCGCCCGAGGCGTCGAAGCTGGTGGTGTGGATCAGCCTGTCGGCGATCACCGGCCGCTTCTTCTGCTCGTGGATTTCCGACGCCTGGGGACGCCGCGCATCGGGGATCTTCGCCTGCATCGTCGCCGCCTTCTTCATGTTCATGGCGGGGTATCTGCACAGCGTGTTCGTCGGCGGCATGTCGCTGTTTTTCCTGATGATCCTGCTGCAGAACTTCTTCGGCAGCGGCAACTACTCGATCGTCGGCCCCTATATGGGCGAGATGTGGCCGGCCCGGCTACGCGGCAGCGGCATGGGCTTTGTGTACGGCGTCGGCAATCTCGGGAAATTCATCGGCCCGGCCGGGCTGGCGCTGATCGCCGGCTCGTCGAATTACGTCAAGCCCACCGCGACGCTCGACGCGCTGGTCCCCGGCTTCACCTATTTCGCCGCCTGGTACCTGCTCGGGGCGGTGGCGTTCTGGCTCATCGGCATGGAAACGCGCGGCCGCACGATCGACGAGATCGACGCCCAGATGACCCGCGGGGCGGCGCCCGATCCCCGGCCGCTCCAGGCGCCGGCAGCGCAGTAGGCGCGGCGGCCCGGGCCAAAGTCCGGGCCGAAGCGGAAACGGCCGGCCGCGCGCCGGCCGTTTTCTTTCGCGGCAAAGGTGGTGCCCGGCGACGGCGGTTCTGGTATTTCTCTCGGCAGGAACGCGACCGGGAGGCAAGGGATGCGCCGGGAAGACCAGATCGCCGAGGCGCGCAAGCTGTTCACCTATCTCGACAAGCGCACCACCGCGCTCGCCGACGGCATCTACCGCAACCCGGTCACGGACTACACCTGCGAGAAGCAGGCCGCCGCCGAGCGCGAGCTGTTCTTCCGCAAGGGCGCCTTCAACGTCGGCTTGTCGGCGCTGCTGCCGAACCCCGGCGACTGGATGACCCACGATTATGCCGGCGTGCCGTTGCTGCTGGTCCGCGGCAAGGACGGGCAGCTCGGCGGGTTCCTCAATGTCTGCCGCCATCGCGGCGCGCGGGTCGCCGAAGGCAGCGGCTGCGGCGAGCGCGATTTCCGCTGCCCCTATCACGGCTGGTGCTACGGGCTCGACGGCGCGCTGATCGCCCGCCCGGACGAGGCCTCCTTTGCCGCCGCCGATCGCGCCACGCACGGTCTGACCCGCATCCCGGTGGTCGAGAAATACGGGACGATCTGGCTCAGCCCCGACCCTCATGGCCGGTTCGATGTCGACCGGATGCTCGGCGGCCTCACCGGCGACCTCGCTGCCTACGGGCTCGACACCTACCACCATTACGAGACCCGCGTGCTGCGACGGAAGATGAACTGGAAGCTCGGCGTCGACACGTTCGGCGAGACCTACCACCTGCAGCACCTGCATCCCAACACGGTCGACCCGCTGTTCTACAGCAACCGCTGCACCTTCGACGCGTTCGGCGCGAACCACCGCATGGTGGCCGCCCGCAAAACCTTCGAGACGCTGCGCGGCGTGCCCGAGGAACAGTGGGACGTGTTCGACAACACCGTGGTGATCTGCGTGCTGTTCCCCAACACGGTCTTCACCTATCAGCGCGACCACGTCGAGACCTGGCATTTCTTCCCCGGCGACACAGTGGACGAGACGGTGCTGTACGTCTCGCTCTATGTCCCCGAGCCGGTGACCAACCCCAAGGCCAAGGACCATTGGGACCGCAACTTCAACCTGCTGATGGCGACGGTCGAGATGGAGGATTTTCCCACCTGCGAAGGCATGCAGAAGGGGTTCGCCTCCGGCGCCCAGGACGCGATCATCTTCGGCCGCAACGAACCCGCGCTGCAGCATTTCCACAAGAGCATCGCGTCGGCCTTGGCTGCGACTTAACTTTTTGCCGTTTCCCGCTGAGCTTATGGACCTGTCGATCGTCATCCCGGTCAAGAACGAGGCCGGCAATATCGTGCCGCTCGTCGCCGAGATCGACGCCGCGCTCGACGGCAAGGGCGTCGCCTACGAGATCGTCTATGTCGACGACGGCAGCGATGACGGCACCGCCGCCGAGCTGGCGCGGCTCGCCGCGGCGAACCCGCGGCTGCGGGTCGTGACCCATGCCGGAAGCTGCGGCCAGAGCGCGGCGATCCGCAGCGGCGTGCGCGCCGCTCGCGGGCACTGGATCGCGACGCTCGACGGCGACGGGCAGAACGACCCGGCCGACCTGCCGTCGCTGTGGCAGATCGCGAAAGCGGCGCCGGCCGAGCCGCCGCTGCTGATCGCCGGCCACCGCGCGCGCCGGCAGGACAGCTGGAGCAAGCGCCGCGCCTCGAAAATCGCCAACGGCATCCGCCGGCGCATGCTGCACGACGACACCCCCGACACCGGCTGCGGCCTGAAGCTGTTTCCGCGCGCGCTGTTTCTCGACCTGCCCTATTTCGACCATCTGCACCGTTTCCTGCCGGCGCTGGTGCTGCGCGAGGGCGGCATCGTCCGCTCGCTCCCGGTCAACCACCGGCCGCGCGAGCGGGGCGTGTCGAAATACGGCGTGTTCGACCGGCTATGGGTCGGGATCAGCGATCTGTTCGGCGTCATGTGGTTGCGCCGCCGGCAAAGCCTGCCGACGGTGATCGGCGAGGACGCCGCCGCGCCGGCCACGGCGCGCCGTCGCGCGGCGCCGGCGGCCCCGGTCGCATGAGCGACGCCAAGCTCGGCGCGTCGCCGCCGCTGCTGGGCAGCGTGCGGCGAGCCGGCCAAGGCCTGGTCGCGCTCGGCATCGTCGTCGCGATCGCCGCCGCCTGGCGCTGGCGCGGCGATTTCGACCCGGCGACCCTGGCCGGCATGATCCGCACCCACCCGGCGGCGCCGCTGGTCTTCCTGGCCCTGCATATCGTCGCCAGCCTGACCTTTATGCCGCGCACGGTGCTGGGCTTTGCCGCCGGCATCGTCTTCGGCGTGTGGTGGGGGCTGCTCTGGGCCGCGCTCGGCGGCGTGATAGGGGCTGTCGTCGGCTTTGTGGTCGCCCGCTATGTCCATGCCGGGTTGTTCGACCCGACGCGCTGGACACGGTTGACGGCGCTGCTCGACCGTGCCGAACGCGGCGGCTGGCGCAGCGTGACGCTGATCCGCCTCATTCCCGTATTGCCGCACAGCCTGGTGAACTACGCGCTGGGCCTGACCCGGGTGAGGCTCGGCGACTACGCGCTCGGAACGTTTCTCGGCCAGCTGCCGATGACGGTCGCCGTGGTCGACCTCGGCGCGGCGGGCGAGCGCGCGATGCGCGGCGCCGGCGACTGGCTGCTGCCGACCGCGGTAGGGCTCGGCGCGCTGACGCTGACCATTATCATTCCGGCCCTGGCGCGCCGCCGCGCAGCACCCGGCTGAGCGCCGGCGGCAGCGGCCCGC
Source organism: Allostellaceae bacterium (assembly GCA_035550515.1). GTDB lineage: Bacteria > Pseudomonadota > Alphaproteobacteria > ATCC43930 > CGMCC-115725 > DATARH01. Next base: position 28,822 of record DASZOZ010000020.1, on the reverse strand, counting down.
CGCTCGCCCAGTCAAGCAGCTCGACCGTGTGCACGACCGGCACCGGCGCGCCGGCGGCGAGCTGCGCGATGCAGCCGATATTGCCTGCCGCCACCACCTGCGCCCCGGTCAGCGCGATGTTGGCCAGCTTGCGCGCGCGCAACGCGTCTGCCAATTCAGGCTGCAGCAGGTTGTAGGTCCCGGCTGAGCCGCAGCACAGATGGCCCTCGGGGATGTCGGCCGCGTCAAACCCGGCGGCGGCAAGCAGCGCCCGCGGCTCGCGGTGCAGCTTCTGCCCGTGCTGCAGCGAGCAGGCCGAATGGTAGGCGACGCGCAACCCCAGGCCTTCTTCCGTCCGCCGTTCGACGCCCAGCGAGGCAGCGATCTCCGACACGTCGCGGGCGAGCACGCTGATCCGCGCCGCCTTCCCGGCATAGACCGGGTCCTCGCGCAGCATGAAACCGTAATCCTTGACCGTGGTGCCGCAGCCCGAGGCGTTGACGACGATCGCGTCGAGGCCGGCGGTGTCGCGCTCGCGCTCCCAGGCGTCGATATTGGCCTTGGCGAAGGCCAGCGCCGGTGCTTCCTGGCCGAGGTGATGCACCAGCGCGCCACAGCAGCCGCTGGCTTCGGTGATGACGACCTCGCAGCCGTGCCGGGTCAGCAGGCGGATGGTCGCTTCGTTGATGGCGGGCATCAGCACCTGCTGGGCGCAGCCGGGCAGCAGCGCGACCCGCATCCTGCGCGCGCCGACCGCCGGAAAGACCTGCGGCCGGTCGACCGGCGAGGCCGGGGGCAGCCGCGCCGGCGCGAAGTTCAGCATGGCGCGCAGCCGCGCCGGCAGCAGCGCGGCGAAGGGCCTGGCCAGGGCGGCAGCCTTCAATGCCGCGCGGAACCGCTCCGGCCGGGTCAGCACCGATCCCAGCGCGCGCCGCAACAGCCGTTCGGCGAGGGGCCGGCGGTAATGCTGCTCGATATGGCGGCGGCCATGGTCGACCAGGTGCATGTAATTGACGCCCGACGGGCAGGTCGTCATGCAGGCCAGGCACGACAGGCAGCGGTCGATATGGGTGACGGTCTCCGGCGCGACCGGGCCGCCCGCCTCGAGCATGTTCTTGATCAGGTAGATGCGGCCGCGCGGGCTGTCGAGCTCGTCGCCGAGCAACACGTAAGTCGGGCAGGTCGCGGTGCAGAACCCGCAGTGCACGCAGGCGCGCAGGATCTTCTCCGATGCCTGCGTGTCGGGGTCGAGCAGCTGCGCCGGGGTGAAGTCGGTTCTCATCGAGCAGCCTCACGGCGGCCGCCATACCCCCACCCCGACCCTCCCCCGCGGAGGCGCTGGCGGTGGCCAACCCCCTCCCCCGCAAGCGGGGGAGGGCCGGGGTGGGGGTACACACGCACCATGCTCAAATGCCTTCCGCCATGCGGCCGGGGTTGAGGATATGGCGCGGGTCGAAGCCTTCTTTGACGCGGCGGGACAGCGTGGCCAGCGGGGCGGGCTGCGGCTGGAATACCGGCACGGCGGCACGCAAGGCGGGGGTGCCGCGGATCAGCGTCGCATGCCCTTGGCCGGCGACGGCACCGCGAATCACCGCCGCGCCGCCATCGCCCGGTTCGGGAACGGCGAGCCAGACGAGCCCGCCGCCCCAATCGAGAAACCACACCGCATCGACTTGGTGGGCGATGATCTGCGCCACCTCGGCGCCGCGGCTGGGTGCGACCGAGAGGCGCCACACCGCCCGGTCGGCGAGACCGGCCAGCGGTGCGGCATTGCCGATATCGCGCCACAGCGCCGCCGTGTCGGCGTCGCCCAGCGCCAGCTTCTCGCCGCCCGCCAGCTCTTGGCACAGCGCGTCGCGGCGGAAGGCAACCGACGGCGCTGGCCCCTCGATCCGCAGCGCGACAACGCCGGTGGCGGCCGGGAGCGGGGCCGCGCGCGGTGCGGCGGCGGGTATGAACGCCGCGCCGGAGACTTCGTGCGGCGAGCCCAAAGCCGCTGCCATCAGCCGCGCCGCGTCGTCGGGCGCAACGCCTGTGACGAGCACCGTCGCGGCGGTTTCCGGGCGCGGCAGCACCTTGACCGTGACCTCGGCCAGCGCCGCGAGCGTGCCGTAGGAGCCCGCCAGCAGCTTCGGCAAATCGTAGCCGGTCACGTTTTTGACGACCTTGCCGCCGGCCTTGAAGGCTTCGGCCCGGCCGCTGACCGCGGTGAAGCCCAGGAAGTGATCGCGCGCCGCGCCGGCTTTGAGGCGCCGCGGGCCGGAAAGGTTGCAGGCGAGGATGCCGCCCAAGGTCGGCGAGCCGTGCACCTGGCCGAGCAGCCCGCGCCAGTCGGGCGGCTCGAAAGCGAGCATCTGTCCCGCCGCATTGAGCGCCCGGTCCACCGCGGTCAACGGCGTCGCCGCACCGGCGGTCAGCACCAGCTCGCTCGGTGCGTAGTCGCGAATCCCCGACAGCCGCGTCAGGTCGACGACATGCGGCGTCTGCAACGGCCGCCCGAGGCCGCGCTTGGTGCCGCCCGCCACAAGCTCGACCGGCTCCGCGGCGGCCAGCGCCGCGGCGATCGCCTCGCGCAGCTCGTCGATCGAGGTCGGGACAAAGCGAGTCATGGTCCCACGATGTCATCGCCGGCGCAGCGACGCAATCTCGCGCCGGGCGAACGCAGCGCTGCGCGACGGGGCACTAGAAGCGCGGCAAATCCGGATGGGGCAGCGCGCCGTGGTGGACGTGCAGCCGGCCCAGCTCGGCGCAGCGGTGCAGCTCGGGGAAGACCTTGCCGGGGTTCAAGAGGCCGTCGGGGTCGAAGGCGCATTTGAGGCGCTGCTGCTGCGCCAGGTCGGTCGCGTCGAACATGGTGCCCATCAGGTCGCGCTTTTCGACGCCGACGCCGTGCTCGCCGGTCAGCACCCCGCCGACCTCGACGCAGAGCTTCAAGATATCGGCGCCGAACGCCTCGGCGCGCTCGACCTCGCCCGGCGCGTTGGCATCGTAAAGGATCAGCGGGTGGAGATTGCCGTCGCCGGCGTGAAAGACATTGGCCACGCGCAGGCCATGCCGGTCGGAGAGACGGGAAATCTCGCGCAGCACCGCGGAGAGGCGGCCGCGCGGGATCGTGCCGTCCATGCAGTAGTAATCGGGCGAGATGCGGCCGACCGCCGGGAAGGCGGCCTTGCGTCCGGCCCAGAAACCGAGCCGCTCGGCCTCGCTGCGGCTGACCTTCAGCGAAACCGCGCGGTTTTCCTTGGCGAGCCGCTCGACGATGGTCAGCAGATGGTCGACCTCGGGCGCCGGGCCGTCGAGCTCGACGATCAGCAGCGCCTCGACATCGAGCGGATAGCCCGCCTGGGCATAGGCCTCGGCGGCGTGGATCGCCGGCCGGTCCATCATCTCCATGCCGCCCGGGATGATGCCGGCGCCGATGATCGCGGCGACGCAATCGCCGGCGTCCTCGACCCGCGCAAAGCCGACCAGCACCGCCCGCGCCGTCGGCGGCTTGCGCAGGATGCGCACCGTGACCTCGGTGACGACGCCGAGCAGCCCCTCCGAGCCGGTGAGGATGCCGAGCAGGTCGTAGCCCTCGGCGTCGAGATGCTTGCCGCCGATGCGGATGACCTCGCCGTCGATGGTGACGAATTCGACGCCGAGCAGGTTGTTGGTGGTCAGCCCGTATTTGAGGCAATGCACGCCGCCCGAATTCTCCGCGACATTGCCGCCGATGGTGCAGGCGATCTGGCTCGACGGATCGGGCGCGTAATAAAAGCCGGAGCCCTCGACCGCGTGGCTGATGCCGAGATTGGTGACACCGGGCTGCACCACCGCACAGCGGTTTTCGTAGTCGATCGCCAGCACCCGGTTGAATTTCGCCATGCCGAGCAGCACGCCGTCGGCCAGTGGCAGCGCGCCCCCAGACAGCGAGGTGCCGGCGCCGCGCGGCACGATTTTGAGCCCCTGTTGCTGGCAATAGCGCAGCACGGCGGCGACTTCGGCGGTGGTCGAGGGCAGCACCGCGACGAGCGGCGGCTGGCGATAGGCGGTGAGGCCGTCACTCTCATAGGCGCGGCGCTCGGGCTCGGTCTCGATCACCGCCGGCGGCGCCACGAGCTGCCGCAGCGCGGCGGCGATCTCGGCGCGGCGGGCGATCACCCCGGCATCCGGCCTCGGCATTTCCATACGATGTCACCCTCCGGAACGGCCCGTTCGGGCCATGCACACCCGCAGCGGCGACCAAGCTGCGCCGCCGCCGCGCCATAAATCAAGATCGGTGTGCATCGGTTCCGGTCCACCACGGCGCGATGCCCCGGAAGGACAAAGGGCTAGCCCTGGCGGGCCTTGAAGCGGGGATTGGCCTTGTTGATCACGAAGACGCGGCCGCGGCGCCGCACGACACGGCAGTTCTTGTCGCGCTTCTTCAGCGTCTTGAGCGAATTGACGATCTTCATGCCCGGCTTCCTTGCGAAGGCGCGGAACATAGGGAGCCGGCCGGGCAAAGTCAAATCCCGGTTGGAGCTTGCAGCGGCGGCCCCCGCGGCTTAACTAGCTGTCATCTAGCTGATGGGAAGTGGCGATGCGGGAGATCGGTGCGTTCGAGGCGAAGAACAAGCTCAGCGAACTGCTCGATCTCGCCGAGCAAGGCGAGGAAATCGTCATCACCCGCCATGGCAAGGAGGCCGCTCGGCTTGTTCCCCCTCGGGGCACAGCCAACCGCGATGAAGCAAAAACGGCATTACAGCGGCTCCGTGAACTCGCAAAACAGGAAAAGCATGGCGCTTTTGATTGGGAGGAATGGAAGGCCTATCGCGATGAAGGACGTCGATGAGCCTCGTCCTCGACGCTTCGCTGGCCCTTGCCTGGCTTCTGCCGGACGAGACGGCGGTGGAAATTCAGCAGGTATTCGAACAGATCGGCGTCACGGGTTGCGTCGTGCCGCAAATTTGGCGGTTGGAGGTCGCCAACGGCCTCACGACGGCGGTGCGCCGCGGACGCATCACCGCAGTCTTCCGCGCCCAAGCGATTAAGGTATTGGAGCTCACCCCGATCAGGATCGATTCGGACACGAATACCCACGCGTGGGCCGGCACGCTGCAACTCGCGGATCGATTTGAGCTGACACCGTACGATGCCTGCTATCTCGAGGTCGCCCATCGCCTGGCGCTGCCGCTGGCCACGTTGGACCGCGGACTGCGCGCCGCCGCGGCCGGCTTGGGGGTGACGACCCTCGGCGTCTGACCTATTTCGCCGCCTGCATCCTTTGGGCGCGGCGGAGATCGGCGGTGTCGTTGCGCCCGGCGAGGAAGGCCTTGATGTTGCGGGTCGCCTGGCGCAGCCGCTGGCGGTTCTCGACCAGGGCGATGCGCACAAAGCCTTCGCCGTGCTCGCCAAACCCGACGCCGGGCGAGACCGCCACATTCGCGCGCTCCAGCAGCAGCTTGGAAAAGGCGAGGCTGCCGAGACCTTTGAATTCCTCCGGCACCGGCGCCCAGGCGAACATCGTCGCCGGCGGCGCCGGGATATCCCAGCCGGCGAGCCGCAGCCCGTCGACCAGCACGTCGCGGCGCGCCTTGTAGCGCTCGCGGATATCGGCGATGCAGTCCTGCGGGCCGTTGAGCGCGGCGGTCGCGGCGACCTGGATCGGCGTAAAGGCGCCGTAATCGAGATAGGACTTGACCCGGGTCAGCGCGGCGATCAGCCGCTGATTGCCGACCGCGAAGCCGATCCGCCAACCGGCCATCGAATAGGTCTTCGACAGCGAGGTGAACTCGACGGCAATCTCCTTGGCACCCGGCACCTCGAAGATAGACGGCGGCGGCTTGTCGTCGAAATAGATTTCCGCGTAGGCGAGGTCGGAAAGCACCCAGATGTTGTGATGGCGGCAGAAATCGACGATCTCGCCGTAGAAGTCGAGGTCGACGGTCATTGCCGTCGGGTTGGCCGGGAAGTTGAGCACGATCGCCAGCGGCGCCGGGATCGAGTGGCGCACCGCCTTTTTCAGTTCGTCGAGGAAATCGACGCCCGGGCCGATCGGCACATGCCGCACCGCGGCGCCGGCCATGATGAAGCCGAAGGAATGGATCGGGTAGCTCGGGTTCGGCACGATCACCGTATCGCCCGGCGTCGTGATCGCCTGGGCGAGGTTGGCGAAACCCTCCTTCGAGCCGAGCGTGACCACCACTTCGCGCTCGGGATCGAGCTCGACATTGAAGCGCCGCGCGTAATAGCCGGCATAGGCGCGGCGCAGGCCGGGGATGCCTTTCGAGGCGGAGTACCCATGCGTCTTGGGGTTCTGCACCGCCTCGATCAGCTTCTGGACGATATGCGGCGGCGTGGCGCCGTCGGGGTTGCCCATGCCGAGATCGATCACATCGCGCCCGGCGGCTCGCCCCGCCGCCTTCAGCGCGTTGACTTCCGCGAAGACGTAGGGGGGCAGGCGCTTGATGCGATAGAATTCTTCGGGCATGGCGGTTCTGTTGCTGGATGGTCGAGTCGGCAATTGTAAACGCCGCAGGCCGTATTTGCGAGCGCGGATGCGCCATGTGGCGATCTCACGCGCCTTCGCGCCAATCGGGCGTGATGTCGATAAGCTCCTGATCGGGACGGGCGGCTAAATCATCGAGAAGCACTGTCTCGCGCTCGCTCACGACACGCCGGGACGAGGGCGCCGCGCGCCAGCTATCCCACGCCGAGGTTTCCCGGTTGTTCACCGCGTAGTGGTCGCGGACCACATTGATTTTCACGAACCACGCGCCCGTCACGTCGCCGTGGCCAAAATCGCCGGGATCGGCTTTGGCATCGCGACATGCCAGCCAGGCTTGGCCGGCAAGCATAAAGGCATTACAGGGAACAGCGATCGGGTCAAACCCGATCACGCACCGTTCCCTCAGCACGTCATCCAGTTGTGGGTCGCACAAACGCCATTGCCGCCCCTGTCGGTCCCAATACTCGCAAACCCAGTGATCTTCCCAGGGCTTCCCGAAGTAGGCCGCGAACCCGCAGCGCACCCGCGACGGGATTTGCTTGCTGCGAAAAAAAGCGCACAACAGCAGCGCGAAATCCTGGCAGGTTGTGACCTCGCGCCGATCCGGCCGCCGCCGGCATTGCAGAGGCCGTGAATCACGCTCGAATACGCGGCTCAACCGTTCCGCAGCAGGCAGCGTCGCCCGCGCAACATTGCGATAGTCACGCTCGTCCAAATCGTAGGCGCCGAGCCACGCCTCGTGCACCAGGATGCCTTGGACGATCCCGGCGAGGCCCCGGATGTCGGCGGGCAACGCGCCAACCGCATCGATATAGGCGCCCAGGTCTGACATTCGGCTGTGCCGCAGCCAATGTTCGGGGTTCGGCATGGTTCATCCAGGCTTGCCAGCGGCAGCCGAGACGATAGCACGCCGGCACCAACGGGTGGGGTTGGCGATCGACCGATGGTCGATTGCTTGCTTTACAGCGTGCCGGCCGCGCCCGATGCTGCGACGATAGCGAGCAAGGAGAGCCGCGGATGAGCGAGATCAAGGCGCTGGTGCATGACGTGTTCGGCACGGTGGTCGATTGGCGCGGGGCGGTCACCGCCGACGGCGAGACGCTCGGCCGGAAGAACGGCATTTCCGGCGTGGACTGGCAGGAATTCGCCGACCAATGGCGCGGGCTCTACGCGCCGTCGATGAACAAGGTGCGGACCGGCGACCTGCCGTGGACCAACCTCGACGCGCTGCACCGCATGGCGCTCGACCAGCTGCTCGACAAATTCGGCATCGCCGGCAAGCTTTCGGAAGAAGACAAGGTCTGGTTCAACCTGACCTGGCACCGGCTCAAGCCGTGGCCCGATTCGGTGCCCGGCCTCACCCGCATCAAAAAGAAATACATCATCGCGACGCTGTCGAACGGCACGGTGCGGCTGTTGACCGACATGGCGAAGCATTGCGGGCTGCCGTGGGACACGGTGCTCGGCTCCGACCTGGTCCGGGCCTACAAGCCCGACGCGGCGATGTACCAATCGGCGATCGAATTCCTCGGGTCGGGCGATCCGGGCGCGGTGATGATGACAGCGGCGCACAACAACGACCTCGCGAACGCGGCAAAGCACGGCATGAAGACCGCCTACGTCAACCGCCCCTACGAGCACGGCGCGAAACAGAGCCGCGACTTCAAGGCCGAGCACGATTTCACCTACGTCGCCGAGAGCTTCGAGGATCTGGCGACGCAGTTGGGGTGCTAGGGTCCGGGAAGACCGCACGCCGATGCACGCGCTGGCGGGCGCACGGTCGGTCAACCTGTTCGCGACGCCCTTGCTGTCGCATATCTGGGCCGATGCACCCGAACTGAACCCGCTGCTGCGCGAGGCGATCCTCGCGCACGAAGCCGGGCGGCCGGGCGAGGGCCGGAGCAATTTCGGCGGCTGGCATTCGGAAACCGGACTGCTCGAATTTTGCAGCGAGGCTGGCAGACGGCTGATCGGCCATATGCACGCGGTGGTCGAGGAAGCGGCACGGCGCCTCCATGCCGAATTCGGCCGCCCGCCGGCGCCGCTGAACTGGGTGCTCAGCGCCTGGGCGAACGTCAACCGCACCGGCGACTACAACCAGCTGCACACGCATCCCGGCGCGACGTGGTCAGGGGTGTATTACGTCGATTCCGGCGACGCGGCCGGCGACGGCGCCGCGCTCCAGCTTTACGATCCCAATCCGGGACGGGCCAACCTGTTCTTCCCGGAGCTGTCAACCGCGAACGTGCTGTTCAAGCCGCAGCCGGGGCTGATGGTCCTGTTCCCCAGCTATGTGCCGCACGCCGTGCCGCCGCATCGCGGCACGGGGACGCGGATTTCGATCGCCTTCAACGTCCGCCGCGAGCCGTTCCCGTAAGCGGCCGCGGGGGAGGGCTAGGTCGGCTGCCGGTAGCCGATCAGCCCGCCGGCCGCTTTGGGCGGATGGGCGCGGATGGCGTCCTCGTTGGGCTCGCAGCCCCAGCCGGGGCGGTCAGGGACGGTGAGGCAGCCGTCCTCGAAGACCGGCTCGTGGGTGAACAGTTCGTGGTCCCATTCGAGGCGGTCGACGTCGATCTCCATGATCCGCAGGTTCGGCACCGCGGCCGCGAAGTGCAAATTCATGAACGACGCGAGGTGGCCGTAGAAGTTATGCGGCGCGATGTTGACCTCGAACGCCTCGGCCGCGGCGGCGATCTTCATCGATTGCCAGACGCCGTTCCACACCGCGTCGACGATCGCGACATCCATCGACTGGGCGCGGAAATAGGGCAGGAATTCGCGCATCCCCAGCAGCGTCTCGCAGGACGAGACGGGATGCGGGCTGCGGCCGCGGATATAGGCGAGCGCCTCGGCGTTGTCGCTGTCGATCTCGACCCAGAACATGTCGATATCGGCGATCTCGCGCAGGATTTTGAGATAGCCCTCGGTCTTGGCGTTGAAGTTGAGGTCGAGCAGCAGGTCGACATCGGGGCCGGCGCCGTCGCGGATCGCTTCGAGATGGGTGCGCAGGTTGCGCAGCACCCGTTTCTCGACATTGAGCTCCGGATAGAAGGGCACGCCGAAACCCGGCCGCCAGCCGTGCAACGGCTTCCGGTCGTGCAGGAAGATATTGGTCTTGAGCCCGGTGAAGCCGCGCTCCCTGACCTCGGCGCCGATCTTCTTGACGCCGTCGAGGTCGGTGATCGCCGGCTTGAAGAGATGCGGATGGTTGATCCGCCAGGTCGCGCAGTGCGACCAGTACACGCGGACCTTGTCACGCAGCTTGCCGCCGAGCAGCGCATGGCACGGCACGCCGAGCGCCTTAGCCTTGGCGTCGAGCAGGGCGTTCTCGATGGCGCCGAGCCCCTCGGCGACCACGCCGCCGGCGGCGGGCCGGGTAGTGGCGTAAAGCGCGGCGAAGATGCGCTCATGGTTCATCGCATCCTCGCCGACGACCTTGGGGCCGAGCCGCTCGATGACCGCGGAGATGCCGGGCGAGCCGAACCCTTCGTCGAACTCGCTCCAGCCGGTGATCCCGTCATCGGTGGTGAGCTTCAGGAAATAGTAGTTGCGCCAGCCGGCATCGGCGCGCAGCACCTCAAGGCCCGTGACTTTCATGCACATCCTCCTGTTCTCGGCGGAAACCACACATTAGCGCCGCGCGCCGATCGGGACATTGCGTCCGGCAGCACCTGTCCGCAGACTGGCGGCAACGACAGGGGGGACGGATGCCGAAGCTTGGCCTCATCGTCGTCGATCCGGGGCATTTCCACGCGGCGCTGGCGCAGCAGGAGATGTACCCGAACGTCAGCGAGCGGGTGCAGGTCTATGCGCCGGTCGGGCTCGACCTGGCCGACTACCTGACGCGGATCGCGCGGTTCAACACGCGTGCCGCGGCGCCGACGGCGTGGCAGCTCGACATCCGTGCCGGCGGCGACTTTCTCGACCGCATGGCGCGTGACAAGGCGGGCGACGCGGCGATCTTCGCCGGACGCAATCACCAGAAGATCGGCATGGCGGCGCGGGCGGTCGAGGCCGGGCTGCACGTGCTCGCCGACAAACCGATGATCATTCGCCGCAGCCAATTGCCGGAGCTGGCGGCGGTGCTCGACGCGGCGATGGCGAAGGGGCTCGTCGTCCAGGACATGATGGGCGGGCGGCAGGAGGTCACCCGCGCGCTGACCCGCTTGCTGCACGCCGACCGCGAGATTTTCGGCGAGCAGCTGCCCGGCACCGCGGCCGAGCCGGGCGTCGCGATGACCAGCCTGCATCATCTGATGAAGGTCGTCTCCGGCATGCCCAATCCGCGCCCGCCCTGGTATTTCGACATCGCCCAGCAGGGCGATGCGCTCGCCGATATCGGCACGCATCTGGTCGACCGGGTGCACGGCACACTGTTCCCGGAGACCGCGCTCGATTACCGGCACGACGTCACAATCGGGGCGGTGCGGCGCTGGCCGGTAATGCTGGACCTCGGGCAATTCCGCCAGGTGACGGGCATGACGGACTGGCCGGCCTATCTCGCCGCTGCGGTCGCCGGCGATACGCTCGCCTATCAGTGCAACGCGCATCTCGACTACGCGGTGCGCGGCGTCCATGTCGGGCTCGACATGGTGTGGGAATGGCTGGAGCCGGTCGGCGGCGGCGATACGCATACCGAGACCTGGCGCGGCAGCCGCGCCCGCATCGAGCTGCGGCACGGGCCCGACGAGGGCTGGCGGCCGCAGCTCTACCTCGTACCGCTGGCGGATGTCGCGGCGGCGCTGGAACGGCGCGTCGCGGCGCTGGCCGAGACTTATCCGGGGCTCGGGTTGGAGCGGCGCGCGCGGGAGTGGCGGGTCGTCATTCCCGATGCGTTGCGGATCGGCCATGACGCGCATTTCCGCGAGCTGACCAAGGGATTCCTCGCCCGCATCGAGCAGCGCCAAGGGCTGACCGCGGAAGAACGGGCCAATTTGCTCGCAAAATACCATGTCACCACTGCTGCGGAAGCGGCTCAGGGAGGGACGGTCCGATGATCTGCGATGTCCACGCGCATTACCTGCCGCGCGACTTCAGCGACTATATGGGCGACCGCTATTGGCCGCCGGTGGGCAAGCCGACGCGCACCGGTCTCGCCTGCCACCCGTTCTCCGACTTGCCGGAAGACATCAGCGGCCGGCTCGACCTGATGGACGCGGCGGGGGTCGGGCGTCAGGTGCTGTCGCCGCACTGGCCGCCCTATCTGCCGGACGAGGCGCAGGGCGTGCACGCGATCAAGCTGCTCAACGACGGCTATGCCGAGCTGGCGCATAAGCACCCCGACCGTATCTCGTCCTATGTGATGCTGCCGCTGCCGCATATCGACGCCAGCCTCAAGGAGATGGCGCGCGGCTTTGACGAGCTCGGCTGCGTCGGGGTCAACATGAACATCGTCTGCCTCGGCGATTCGATCGGCCACGAGAAGTTCGAGCCGATCTACGCCGAGATGAACCGGCGCAACGCGATCCTGTTCGTGCACCCGGCCGGGAGCGGCATCCAGTCGCCGATGATCAACGACTGGAATTATTGGGCCTCGGTCGGCACCTCGCTGGAAGACGCCGCCTTTGTGCTGCACATGATCGCCCGACAGATCCCCTACCGTTACCCGAACATCAAATTCATCGTGCCGCATCTCGGCGGCCCGATCCCGATGCTGTTGAACCGGCTCGACATACAGGGCCAGCGCGACCACCCGAACCTCGCCGAGGCGCCGAGTGTCACCGCCAAGAAATTCTATTACGACACGGTGTGCTACGCCTCGAAGGCGGCGTTCGTCTGTGCGCTGGAGGCGTTCGGCGAAGACCATCTGGTCACCGGCAGCGACTACCCGGTGCTGCAGGCTTGGGAGAGCTATACCGAGACCTTCGCCTATATCGAGCGGCTCGGCCTGCCGCAGACCGTCACCGACAAGGTGCTGCACCACAACGCGCAGACGCTGTTCGGGTTCGACCACTAGGCTTGCGGCTCAGCGGCTCAGCCTGAAGGTCATCCGGGCCGCGGCATCGGCGATGCGGGCGACGGCGGAGACGTCAACCGCGTGCGGCCAGCGGTCCTGCGGCAGGTGAAAAAGCGGGTTGGTGGCGACCAGCGTCAGATAGCGGCCGCCGGCCTTGTGGATGTCGCGGGTCTCGCCGCTCGGCGGCTGGACGGGCCAGGGGATGTCGTCGGGCGGCTGGCCGGCTTCGGTCAGCGCCGCGAGTCCGCGGCGGCGCAGGTCCTCGGCATTGGCGACGAGCGACAACCAGCCGCCCCGGGCGCCGAGATTGGCGCCGTAATGCAGCCAGTCGACTCCTTTGGCGGCTCCCGTGGCGCCTCCCTGGTCCCAGCCGGGCCGGCGGGCGATAAAATCGTCGAGGCCGAGATGGCCCAACTCGTGCCCGGTATTGGCGGTGAAGACGACGTCGCGGGCAGGCGGCGCGGCCAGCAGCGCGCGCAGGCTTTCGAGCCAGCAGACGAGGCCGCCGCCGCGCTCGGCGGTCGATTGCCACCATGAGCTGCGCGGGGTCATCACCACCAGCGGCGGTTTCGCCGGGTCGGTGCCGCGGAGAGCGACGACGACGTTGGCGCCGCGCGCCGGGATACGGCAGCTGTGCGCCACGAGGCGGGCCGGCGCGCCGTCGCGGGCCGCGGCGAGGACCGGATCGCGCACCTCGCTGGAGACATGAACCGCCGGCGCACCGTAGGGCCGCCGGAAATCCTCGGCGTTGATGAGCCCGAGCCCGGGCGCGTCGCCCTGGCAGACGACCACCAGCCCGCAATGCCCCGCCCGGCGGCGCAAGCGCTGGAACGCACCGCTATACACCGCGCGCGGCGACAACTCGACCACGGCAATCCCGGCGCCGAGAGCCCCGCTGACGCCGTCGGCATCGGTTGCCGGCGCATCGAAGACCGGCACCGCGTCGATACGCTCTCCGCCGATTTCCAGATAGGCGATGCCCGGGTCGAGGCGCTCGAAGGCGAATTCCTCGACCGTCACCGGAGCGCCCAGCGCCCGGGCTTCGTCGGCGAGCCACGTCGCGCCGGCGCTGTCGCCTTCGGTGCCGGTACGGTGGATGCCCTGGCCGTCCCAGGCCCGCAGCCAACCGGCTGCCCGTCGTTCGGCTTCGGTCATGGCCGGTGTCGTGCTGTTGCGGTCCGTCTCATCCATCGCAGTATACCGCCGGACGGGAGAGAAGCGCATGATGCCCTTCCGCGGCCGGGTCGTGGCCGGCGGCTCCGCACCGCAGCGGACTTGACCGCAACATTCTTGTATCCACATTAATGGCAAACTCGTGGGACGAGGCGAAGCGTCAGGCGACCTTGCGCGAGCGGGGTCTGGACTTCGCCGATGCCGACAGGGTTTTCGCCGGTAGAGCCGTCACGCTGCCGGATGATCGGCGCGATTAGGGAGAGTCGCGGTTCATCACGGCCGGTTGGCTTTATGGAAGGTTTGTCGTGATCGTATGGACGCCCCGCGACGGCGGCCGCCGGATCATTTCGATGAGGCACGGGCATGCAGGCGAAGAAGAATATTACCGCGAGCAATTGGATTGATCCCGACGAGGCGCCGTATCTCGACCGCGACTGGTTCGAGCGCGCTGAGATTCGCGACAACGGGCGATTGATCCGTGCGGCGCGACCGGCTGGCCGGCCGAAAAAGGCGATGCCGAAGGAAGCGGTGAATATCCGCCTCGATCCCGACGTGCTCGCCTACTTCCGGGCGGAGGGACCCGGTTGGCAGTCCCGCATCAACGCGGCCCTGCGCAAAGCCGCCGGCCTCTGAGGCGTCCGCTCACCCGACGACCGCGACCCCCTGCACCTCGACCAGCAATTCCGGGCGGGCCAGCGCGCGACAGGTGATCAGCGCGCTGGCCGGGAAGTCGCCGCCGAAGATTTCCTTGCGCAGTTCGGTGAAGCGGTCGCCGTAACGCTGGTCGGTGATGAACACGGTCATCGTCACCATGTCGCCGAGCTTGCCGCCGGCTTCCTTCAGCGTCTCGCCGAGCAGGCGGAAGGTTTCGCGCACCTGGCCCTCGAAATTGCCGGCCAGCGATCGGCCCGCGGCATCCTGCATCGCGACCTGGCCCGCGAGCCAGACGATGCGTCCGCCCTCGGTGATCACCGCCTGCGAATAGGCGCGCGACTCCGCGCGCTCGCGTCTGATGTGGTTTCGCGTATGCGCCATGGCGACCTCCCCAAGCCGTCGAGAAAATGATTCTAGCATCTTGGCTGGGCTTGACCCGGCCACCCACGTCTTCCGGTTCTGCCGTTCGCGAATGAAGACGGGGACCGCCGGGTCAAGCCCGGCGGCGGCGAAGTTTCGTGTGTTTAGCCAAACGGATTCCCCCTCAGCGATTGAATGCCGGCATCACCTCGCGGGCGAACCATTGCAGCTGCTCGGTGAATGCGGTGGGCGACAGGCCCTCGGCCCAATGGATCATGAAGTCTTCCAGGCCCGGATATTTCGCCTCGATCGACTTGATGCCCTCGATGACCTGCTCGGGCCGGCCGCAGAACCAGGCTTTCTGCTTGACGCCCTCGCGCAACGTCGGGATCGTCGCCGGCGCGCCAGGGCTGCCCCAGGTGCGGCCCTGTTCGTCGGCGTAGCGCACAAAGCCGAACGGTGCGAACCATTTGAAGCGCTCGTCATGCGCCGGTTCGAGGCGGCGGATCGCTTCTTCCTGGCTGTCGGCGAGGTAGACGCCAGCGCCCCACACCATGTCCTTGCCGGCCGGCCCCGGCCGGCCATGCTTCTCGCAGGCCTGGTGGAACGCCTGCACCACGTCGTCCAGAATCTTCTCGCCGTTGAGCGTCACCATCGCCTTGAGGCCCTTTTGCGCCATCAGGTCGATGGTGCGGCCGCTGGCGATCGGCATGTAGATTTCGACCGGCAAATGCTTGGGCCGCGGCACGCAGGTGAGCTCCTTGAGGTCATAGCCGCGGTAGGGCACGAACGGCGGAGCAGTGAAATACTTGCCCGCGTGGCGGAAGCTCTGCTCGTTGAAGCATTTGAGCAGCAGGTCGAGGCCTTCCTCGAAAATCTCGCGGTTGGCCTGCGCGTCGAGCAGCGGTGCGCCAAAGGTCTCGACCTCGCGCGTGTGGTAGCCGCGGCCGACCCCCATCACCACCCGGCCGTCGGTGACGATGTCGGCCATCGCATAGTCCTCGGCCAGGCGGATCGGGTGCCACATCGGCAGGATATTGAAGCCGCAACCGAATTTGAGCCGCTTTGTCTGCGTCGCGAGCCACAGCCCCCACTGGATCAGGTTGGGGATGCATTCGTAGCCTTCGTGCTGGAAATGATGCTCGGCCGCCCAGAAGCAGTAATAGCCGAGCTCGTCCATGACTTTCGCGACGCGGCGGGACGTCTCGAACACCTCCGCCAAACGCGCGTTCGGATAGCGCCGGTCGTTGGCCGGGGTGCCGTTGAGCCCGACATTGTCGAGGTCGATCTGGCCGACGTAAAGTGCATGAAACCGTTTGATCATCGCCCCTCACCTCACCGATCCGTGGCCTCAGCATAACCCGCGCGCCGTTGCACCCCAACCCTCCCGCGCGCGCGGCGGAGGATCGGGATGGAGGCTTACGGTCGGCGGAACGGGGCATTATTGTCCTCGACAAAGCAGCAGGGGAGAAGCCAGATGCAGCTCGGATGCTCGATGCCGGTCGGCGATATCGGCACCGGACCCACCGTCATTCGCGATTATGCCCAGGCCGCGGAGGGGCTCGGCTTCGCCTATCTGCTGGCGCCCGATCATGTGCTCGGGGGCAACCCGGACGCCGATTACGGCGGGCGGCGCGTCGGCACCACCGCGACCGCGTATCACGACCCGTTTGTGCTGTTCGGGTTTCTCGCCGGCTGCACCAAGAGCATCGGGTTTGCCTCGGGCGTCTTGATCCTGGCGCAGCGTCAGGCGGCGCTGGTCGCCAAGCAGGCGGCCTCGCTCGATGTGCTATGCGGCGGCAACGGCCGGTTCCGGCTCGGCATCGGGGTCGGCTGGAACGAGGTCGAGTTCACCGGGCTCGGCATGGATTTTCACACCCGCGGCGTGCGTTCGGCCGACCAGGTGCGGGTCATGCAGGCGCTGTGGGCCGAGCCGCATGTCAAGTACCGCAGCGACCACCACCATCTCGACGACGCCGGGATCAACCCGCGCCCCGCCTCGGGCCGGGTGCCGATCTGGTATGGCGGCCATGCCGAGGCGACCTTCCGGCGCGCCGCCCGCTATGGCGACGGGTTCATGCCGCTGGCCTATCCCGCGGGCGACCAGGCGCTGGCGGCGTTCGACAAGCTGCGCGGGCTGTTGCGCGAAAACGGCCGCGACCCGGCGAATTTCGGTCTGGAGGTGTGGGTCTCGCCCGGTGCCGGCGGCCCCGACGAATGGCGCAAGGAAATCGCTTTCTGGAAGGACGCCGGCGTCACCCACGCCACGGTCCACACCACCTATGTCAGCAACCACCACAAGCGCATCGCCGGCAAGACCGCGGCCGAGCACCTCGCCGCGATCACCCGTTACAAACAGGCGGTGGCGGATCTGCTGTAGGGCTGCACCGGCCTTCCTGTCGGCGCCTCGCGCAGCAGGGACATAGCCCCCTGCGGTGCCATTCCCTATACTGCGCGTAGCCATTCCCGGGAGGATCGCCATGCCCACTGCCGCACTCGCCGACGCCAAGCACGATGTCCGCGTCGAGGACGTCGAATACCAGCGCCAGGACGGCAAGGCGATGCTGGCCCGCCTGTACCGCCCCTCCGGCACCGGGCCGTTCCCGGCGGCGTTGCAGGTGCATGGCGGCGCCTGGGTCCATAAGGATCGCACCGACAACGACTTCATGGCGAAGTCGCTCGCCGAAAGCGGCATCCTCGTCGCCGCGATCGATTTCCGCATGCCGCCCGACGGCGGCTACCCCGCCTCGCTGCAGGACATCAACCTCGCCGTCCGCTGGCTCAAGGCGCGGGCGCGGCTCTACGGCAGCCGGCCGGATTGGGTCGGCAGTTTCGGCACGTCGTCGGGCGGGCACCAGGTGCTGCTCGCGGCGATGCGGCCGGACGATCCGCGCTATGCCGCGCTGGCCCTGCCCGAGGCGCCCGAGATCGATGCGCGCCAGGCTTGGGTGATCGCCGGCTGGGGCGTGCTCGACCCGCTGCTGCGCTATCACCTCGCCAAGAAGGCCGGCAATACCGAGCTGATGGAAAACCACCATGCCTTCTGGGGCACCGAGGCGGTGATGAGCGAGGGCAGCATCCCGGCGATCCTCGATCGCGGCGAGAAGGTGCACCTGCCGCCGGCGCTGGTGTTCGGCGGCGATGCCGACGAGTGGGTGCCGGTCGAGGTCACCGAGCGCGTGGTCGCCGGCTGGCGCAAAGCCGGCGGCGAGATCGAGGCCGAATTCTACAAGGGCGCCAACCATGGCTTTATGACCGGCAAGCCCGACGCACCCTATGCCGCCCGCGCGCTCGACCGGATGAAGGCGTTTATCCGCAAGCACACGGCTTAGTATCGCTTCGTCATACGGCGGCAGCCGGTCTCTACAGCTCAACCGCACGAGCGGTGGACAAGTAGGTCCCGGCTTGCGCCGGGACGACGACGAGGGAGGAAGCGATGAAAGAAAACCGCGTGAAGCGTATCCTCAACGACGGCGGGCTGGCGTTGGGGACGCATGTCGGCGGCATCGCCGACCCGCAGATCGTCGAGATCATCGGGCTGGCCGGGTTCGACGCCGCGTTCATCGACATGGAGCACACCAGCTTCGACCTGCGCGACATCCAGCTGATGGTCATGGCGGCGGAGCGGGCCGGGATCACGCCGGTCGTGCGCACGCCCGGTTTCGACCCGGCCTTTATCCTGCGCCTCCTGGACATGGGCGTGCAGGGCGTGCAGGTGCCGCATGTGTCGAGCGCCGACACCGCGCGCGAGGCGGTCAAAGCGGTGCGCTACCCGCCGCAGGGCGAGCGCGGCATGGCGGCGGCGAGCCGCGCCGCCGATTACGGCAAGACCCGGCTGCTCGACCACATGGCCGCGTCCAACAAGGAGATCACCCTCGCCTGCATGATCGAGGACAGGGAGGCGATCGAGAATATCGAGGCGATCGCCGCGGTGGAAGGGGTCGACCTGCTGGCCGTCGGGCCGTCCGACCTGTCGCGCTCGCTCGGGGTCAGCGGGCATCCCGACCACCCGCGCCTCGTCGCGGCGATCGACCGCGTGCGCGCGGCGGTGCGCCGGAGCAATACCGGGGTGCGGCTGGCGCTGCCCATGGCGCACGCCGCCTTCCCACGCAACGCCGCGCAGCTCAAGGAGCTGGGCGCCGGCTACACCAATTGCGCGCCGACCCCGGAGGTACGGCTGCTGCAATCGCTGCAGGGACAGATGGCCGAGGCAAGGGCGTTGCTGGGATAGGGTTGCACAGCCACTATACCGCCTCTTCCGGGCTTGACCCGGGGGTCCACGTCTTTGTAGGCACATTCTCCGACAGCGGACGTGGATGGCTCCGACAGCAGACGTGGATGGCCGGGTCGAGCCCGGCCAAGGCGAAATTCAGGACAAAGGAACCCCCGATGGCCGATCCGAAACTGGTTGCCGAACTCGCACCGACCGGCGTGCTGCGCGCCGCGATCAACATGGGCAATTTCCTGCTGGTCACCGGCAAGGCGCCGAACGGCGACCCGACCGGCGTATCGCCGAGCATGGCGGCGGCGATCGCCGAGCGGCTCGGCGTGCCGCTGAAGCTGGTGCCCTACGCCCGGCCTGGCGAGATCGCCGACGATGCCGAGAAGGGGGTGTGGGACATCGGCAATATCGGCGCCGAGCCGCAGCGGGCCGCCGTCATCAGCTTCACCGCCGCCTATGCCGAGATCGAGGCGACCTATCTGGTGCCCGCCGGCTCGCCCATCAAGGCGGTGGCCGAGGTCGACCAGCCGGGCAAGCGCTGCGCGGTGACCGCGCGCAGCGCCTATGGGCTGTGGCTCGAAAACAATTACGTGAAGGGCGAACTGGTGCAGTTCGACAATGCCGCCGAGGCGCTCAAGGCTTTTGATGCCGGCGGGTTCGACGCCTATGCCGGGCTGCGTCCGGGCCTCATCGACGAGCAGGCCAAGCGGCCCGGCTCGCGCATTCTCGAAGGCCAGTTTACCGCCGTGCAGCAGGCGGTCGGGACGCCGAAGAAGAACATCCTGGCGAGCAACTTCCTGGCAGACTTTGTCGAGGAGGCAAAGCGCGACGGGCTGGTGCAGAAATTCATCGAGCAGCACGGCGTCGTCGGCCGCCTCTCGGTGGCGCCGCCGGCATAGCTGCGTTCACCCCTACCCCGCTCGCGGGGGAGGGAGTCCACCGCGAACGCCATCAATCTGTCATCCACCTTTTGTAGAAGCGCCATCAGGTGGCGACTACATCTGGGTGAGATTGATGAGTCTGGCCAATGCGGCCGCAGGGTTCTGCGTCCTCGCGACAAGCCTCCAGGTTGTCGGCTGCGCGATCGCCGCGATGCGCTGCCGGGCACGCACCCGGCCGCTGCCGCCGCCGCACGACGCCCCATCGGTCACCATCGTCCGGCCGGTGTGCGGGGTCGACAATTTCGCCCGCGAGACGCTCGGTTCGACCTTCGGTCTCGACTACCCGAATTACGCCGTCATCTTTTGCGCGGCGCGCGAAGACGACCCGGTCGTCGCCCTGGTGCGCGAGCTGATCGCCGCGCATCCCCAGGCGCCGGCCCGGCTGCTGATCGGCGACGACCGCGTCGGCCCCAACCCCAAGCTCAACAATGTGGTCAAGGGCTTTGATGCGGCGCGCGGCGAGTGGCAGATCATGGCCGATTCGAACGTGTTGATGCCGCGCGACTACATCCAGCGGCTGCTGGCACGCTGGCGGCCGGACAGCGGCTGCGTCGTCTCGGTGCCGATCGCGTCGCGGCCGGCAAATTTCTGGGCCGAGCTCGAATGCGCGTTTCTCAACACGTTTCAGGCACGCTGGGAATATGTCAGCGACACGCTCGGTTTCGGCTTCGCGCAGGGCAAGAACATGCTGTTCCGCCGCGACCTGCTGGCGGCGATCGGCGGCGTGCGGGCACTGGGCGCGGCGGTGGCGGAGGACGCCGCCACCACCAAGGCGATGCGCGGCATCGGCAAGCGCGTCCATCTCATGGACGGCCCGTTCGAGCAGCCCTTGGCGCGGCGCGGCGCCGGCGAGGTGTGGGCGCGCCAGTTGCGCTGGGCGCGGCTGCGGCGGATCACCTTTCCGCTGCTCTATGCACCGGAAATCCTCACCGGCTGCGCCTTTCCGCTGTTGGCCGGCATATACGGCGCCGCGGCAAACGCGATGAGCGTGACCCTCGTCGCGGCGCTGATCCTGGCGATCTGGGTCGCCGCCGAGGCGGCGCTGGCGCGCTGCGCCGGCTGGCATTTGTCGTGGCGCCTGCCGCTGGCGATGCTGATCCGCGACGTGATGCTGCCGCCGCTGTTCGTCGCGGCCTGGCTCGGCGACGAAGTCCACTGGCGCGGCAGCACGGTGAAGACGGCGGATGAGCGAAGCGTCATCCGCCGCTGGGTGTCGACCGCCTCACCGGCATGTGGCGCCGCGGTCATTCGGTACGCCTTCGCGCGCAGGCTTACCAGCCGCCGTCGACTCCGATCGCCTGGCCGGTGACGAAACCGGCCTCGTCGGACGCGAGGTAGGCGATCATCGAGGCGACTTCGTCGGGCTCGCCAAAGCGGCCGATCGGGATCGCCTTCGAGCGCTCGCGGAAGCCGGTTTCGAGGTCGGCGCCGTACTCGCGGCGATTGGTGCTGATCGCGCGCGAGGTGCGGATCGGGCCGGGGCAGACCGCGTTGACGGTGATCCCGAACGGCGCGAGATCCAGCGCCAGCGATTTGGTGAAACCGACGATCGCGGCTTTCGACGCGGCGTAGGTCGCCCGCTTCGCGCCGGGGCGGAACGCGGCTTTTGACGACACGCTGACGATGCGGCCCCACTTGGCCTTGCGCATCGCTGGCACCGCGGCACGCGACATCAGAAAGGCGCCCTTGGCGTTGACGCCCATGGTCAAATCCCAGGCCGAGACCGGCACGTCCTCGATCTCGTTGCGGTCCGCCCCCTGCGGTGCGCCCGCGTTGTTGACGAGGATGTCGAGCCGGCCGTAACGCGCCAGCACCTCGGCGACCATGCGGCTGGCGTCATCCTCCTGGCTGACATTGCCGAGCACCGACGAGGCCTTGCCGCCGGCCTTGGTGATCTGCTCGACCAGCGTGTCGACCCCGCCCCAATTGGCGTCGGTGTCCTCCGGCGCATTGAACTCGTTGGCGACGCCGGCCGGCCGCAGATCGGAAACGACGACGGTGACGCCCTTCGCGGCCAAGGCCCGCGCCGTCGAATTGCCGATGCCGATCGGCTTGCCGCAACCGGTGATCAGCGCGACGCGGTCGGTTTGAGGCATGTGGTCCTCCCTTATGATGATGACGGCACGTAACCTTTCGGCGCCTCGGCGGCGGATAGCCCTCCCCCTCGAGGGGGGGAGGGTTTGGGTGGGGGTGATGCGGTCCAGCTCGTGGGCAACGGCGTCATGGACGCCTTCGAGGTTTGCGAGCACCTCGTTGTTCCAAAATCGCAGAACCCGATAACCCTCGTTTTGCAGGAAGGCGGTCCGTTCGATTTCCGACGGCGACAGGGGATCGTGTTGCCCGCCGTCGACCTCCACAATCAATCGGGCTTCATGGCACACGAAATCGGCGATGTAACGACGGAAGGGTACTTGGCGGCGAAACTTGCGGCGGCTCATCTGCTCGGAGCGGAGCGTTTGCCAGAGCCGCCGTTCCGCCTCTGTCATATTCCGTCGTAGGACGCGGGCTCGGTCGTGCGCGCCGGGGAGCGGGTGCTTTTTCACGTCTCCAGCCGAACAGCAGGCACTATCACCCCCTCCCAACCCTCCCCCATCGAGGGGGAGGGCCTCAAGCCGTCGCGGCGACTATACCGGCCTTGTGCCTTTGAGCTGGGTGCGGTGCATCAGGCGGCGCACGCTGGGGTCGAAGGCGTCGCGGCGGTGCATCGCACAGCGATTGTCCCACCAGATCAGGTCGCCGACCTGCCATTCCTGGGTCCAGGTATATTTCGCCTGCACCATGTGGTCCCACAGCGCGTCGAGCAGTTCCTCGCTCTCGGCGACCGGCAGCCCCACCACATAGGCGTTGATGCGGCGGCCGAGGAACAGCGACTTCCTGCCGGTCTCGGGGTGGGTGCGGACCATCGGCTGGTGCGCCCCGGGCACTTTCGACACGTCCTCGACGGTCTCGAAGCCCTTATGCGCCTTGCCGCCCGAGGAATGCGTCGCGGCATGGATCATCGTCATGCCGTCGATGCGCTTCTTGGTCTCGGCCGGGAGGTCGTCGTAGGCGCTGTAGCAATTGAGGAACGACGTGTTGCCGCCCGCGCTCGGCGGCGGACATTCGAGCGAGCGCAGCAGGCTGGCGGCCGGCGGCACGTCGACAAACGACGAGTCGGTATGCCAAAAGGCCTCGCCGTCGCCCAGCCCGCCGATCGCCTTGCCGTTCTCGATGATGTTGGAGATCACCGAGATTTCCGGCGGGACCTCGGCCTTGCGGCCATCGGTCTGGGTGCTCACCCCGTATTTCATCTCGATGAGCTTGGCGGGGTTGAACTCCAGCTCGCCGAACTGGCGGGTGAACGCCATGTGCTGCGCGTCGGTCATCGGCACGCCGCGGAAGCGCAGCACGAGATTGTCGAGCCACGCCTTGCGGATCGCATCACGGTCCGCGGTGGAGAGCGGCTCGCGGATGTCGACGCCGCTGATCTCGGCGCCGCAGCCGGCGGCAAAGGGATGAACGTCGACCGTCATGCGTCACTCCCGGTCAGTGGGTGAATCGGACTTGCGCTGTTGCGGCGGCGCCTACTCCGCCGCTTCGTCGAGGGCGTCGACGCCGAAATCGTTGATCGAGACGCGCCAGTGGATGCGGTCTTCCTCGGGCGGATAGTCGCCGGCGGCCTTGTGATAGGAGCAGCGATTGTCCCAGATCACGATGTCGCCCTTGCGCCAGACATGGTGATATTCGGCGTCGGCGGTGACCATCGCCGCGGTCAACTCGGCGATCAGCGTGTCGCCCTCGGCGCGGTCGATGCCGACAAAGTCGACGATCTTGCCGGGGTCGAAGTAAAGCGATTTGCGGCCGGTCTCGGGGTGGATGCGGAAGATCGGGTGATAGACCGGCGTCCAGTCCTGGTCCTCGGGGTTGAGCAGCCGGGCTTTGCCGCGCCGCCCGCCATAGGCAAAGGTGCCGACGACGCCGTCGAGCCGCTCCTTGAGGCGCTGCGGCAGCGCGTCATAGGCGGCGTAGCCGTTGCAGAACAGCGTGTTGCCGCCGCGGCTCGGCACCGCCAGGGCGTAAAGCTGGGTCGCCTTGAACGGCGCCTGGTTGTAGGCGCCGTCGGTGTGCCAGCCCTCGGCGCCGCGGCGGTAGATCTCGTCGCGCAGCTTGCCCGCGGCGTCGTATTTGTTGACGCCGAGCATGGTGATCTTGGCGTATTCGGGATGCCGGGTCGATTTCGACGGGTGCGGCGTCACCGGGCCGAAGCGTTCGCTGTAGCGGATGAAATCGGGGATCGTCAGGTCCTGGCCGCGTACGCACATGACGTTGTAGTCGAGCCAGGCCTGGTAAATCTGCCGCCACTCGGCGTCGCTCATCGTCTTGACGTCGACGCCGGTGATTTCGACGCCGATCTGCGGACCCATCTTGCGGATTTGGAGCATCCGAACATCCTCCCTAAGCTTGGCTTATTGTCGCTCCCGTCAAGGAATTGCTGTCAACAGACAGTTGGGGGTGGCCGCATTCCGAGAATGCAGGGGGCGCGGCTCACGTCAGGATGGGCCGTAGCGTATCTCGACGACCTCGATCCGTTCCGGGCCATGCGGGGTGCGCAGGTCGACGACATCGCCCTCCTGCGCCTTCATCAGCGCGCGGGCGATCGGCGAAATCCATGAAACCTTGCCGTTATCCGCATCGACCTCGTCGACGCCGACGATGGTGATGGTGCGCTCGTCGCCGGCGGTGTTGGCGTAGGTGACGGTGGCGCCGAAAAAGACGCGGTCGAGATGCGCCTGGCGCGCCGGGTCGACCACCTCGGCGCTTTCGAGCCGCTTGGCCAGGAAGCGCATGCGCCGGTCGATCTCGCGCAGCCGCTGCTTGCCGTAGATATAGTCGCCGTTCTCCGAGCGATCGCCGTTGCCGGCCGCCCAGGCGACGATCTCGACGATGCGCGGCCGCTCGACCGTTTGCAGCCGCTTCACTTCTTCCTGCATGCGGCGAAACCCGGCCGGCGTGATGTAATTCTTGGTGCCGGCGGGCAGCGGCGCCGGTTCGTCCGGCAGCTCGCCGGAATCGTCCGCGTCTTCCTTGACGAAGGCCTTGCTCATGCCCGCCAGTCTAGCACAATGGCGCAACGGCGAGGGAGGCGACGGCGATGAAGCTGGTGCTGTTCGAGAGCGCGGGGCATCCGGAGCCGGTGCCGGGGCTGATGACCGATCGCGGCATCGTCAGCCTCGCGCCCGCGGTCGAGCGGCAATACACGCCGCAGTTGACGATGCAGTGGATCATCGACCATTTCGAGCCGCTGCGCCCGCGGTTCGAGCGGCTGGCGATCGAGGCGGAGGCCTATCCCGAGCATTCGCTGCGGCTGCGCGCGCCGCTGCCGCGCCCGGGCAAGATCCTGTGCTGCATCGCCAATTACTGGGAACACGCGCAGCGCGAGGCGCGCGCTTTGAACATGTTCCTCAAGAACCCCGAGGCGGTGGTCGGGCCCGGCGACACCATCGTGCTGCCGAAGCTGACCGAGCCGTGGATCTTCATGCACGAAGCCGAGCTGGCGCTGGTCATCAAGGGGCCGGCCAAGGAGGTCGCGCAGAAGGACTGGCGCAGCGCGGTGTTCGGTTATACCGGCCTGATCGACGTGTCGGCGCGCGGCGAGGGGCGGCGCACCTGGAAGGCGGGGAGCTGGCTCGGCAAATCCTTTGACACCTTTGCGCCGATCGGCCCGTGCATCGCCACCGCCGACGAAATCCCCGAGCCCAACGACGTGATCGTGCGCTTCTGGAACGACGGCCAACTGCGCCACAACTACAACACCGACGACATGGAGCACCGCGTCCCGGAGCTGATCGAATTCGCCTCGACGGTGATGACGCTGAACTCCGGCGACCTGATCGCCTGCGGCACCAACCATGAGGGGCTCGGCGCGCTGCAGGACGGCGAGACGGTCGAGATCGAGGTGCAGCATGTCGGCCGCATGTCGCTGAAGGTCAGCGACCCGCTCAAGCGCAGCTGGGAACGCGGCGTCTATATGGGCGCCGATTCCACCAACCCCGAGGCGGTCAAACGGCACCGCCCGCAGGAGTGAGCCCCGGGGTGAGCCCATGAAACTCGGCGTGCTGCAATTCTTCAGCTGGCCGCAGCGGCGGACGGCGCTGCCGGTGGTGTTCGAGCGCGCCTTGCAGCGCATCGAGATCATGGACAAGAGCGGCTACGACGCGGTGTGGCTCGCGGAGCACCATTTCTCCGACTTCAGCATCTGCCCGTCGGTGCACATGGTGGGGACCCTGGCGGCGGCGCGCACCAAGCGGCTGCGTATCGGCACCGCGGTGTCGCTGGCGCCGTTCTACCATCCGCTGCGGCTCGCCGAGGAGGTGGCGCTGCTCGATGTGCTGTCGGGCGGGCGGGTCAATTGGGGCGCCGGCCGCGGCTTTGCGCGGGTCGAGTTCACCGCCTTCGGCGTGCCGCCCGAGGAAAGCACCTCGCGCTTTCACGAGGCGGTGGAGATCGTGCTGCGCGCCTGGCGCGACGAAAAGGTCGGCTTTGCTGGGCGGCACTTCACGATCGAGCCGGTCGAAGTGCTGCCGAAACCGCTGCAGCAGCCGCACCCGCCGGTATGGATGGCGGCAACCTCCGACGCCGCGCTGGAATGGGCCGCTTCTCGCGGTTTTTCGATCCTGATGGACCCGCATGCCGGGCACGCCGATATCGGCCGCAAACGCCGTTTCTATGCCGAGAAGCTGACCGCGGCGGGGCATTCCTTTGCCGGGCGCGAGCTACCCGTGGCGCGTCTGGTCGCGGTGGCGGAGAGCGCCGCCAAGGCCGAGGAGGTGGCGCGGGCCGGGGCGCAATGGATTTGCGCCTCGTATTTCGGCGCGCAGCACAACCCGGTCGGCTTTACCGACCCCAACAAGCGCGGGCTCGACCCCGTGCAGCGCTATCTCGACGAGGTCATCCTGCACGGCACGCCGGACGGGGTGCTCGACCAGATTTCCCGGCTGCGCGACGAGACCGAACTCGACTACCTGCTGGCCGCGCCGCTTAGCCATCAGAGCTTCTTGCTGCTGACCGACAAGGTTCTGCCGCGATTGCCGTAAAGCCGCGCCGCGCTAGCGGTTGCCGATACCGTCCAGCGTGTATTCGTGGTCGTGGAACACGGTGCGCCGCGAGAACCGCCACGCGCCGTCCTCCTTCAGCAACGCGCACTCGTAGCGGCCGGGCGGCAGGGTGCGGTGGCCGCCGTCCCGGCTGATCAGCACGAGCAGATAGGCGGTCGCGGTGGCGCGATCGCCGTCGATGCTCACGGCGATATTGGTCACCATGTGGCGGAATTGCGTGCCGGCTTGGCGCTGCGCGGCAAAGCGGCCGGCGAAGGCGCGGATCTCGGCATGGCCGTTGAGATCGACCATGGGGCTTTTGAGCACGGCGCCGGCGGTGAAGCAGCCGACGACGGTCTCGACCTCGCCATTGTCGAGCGCGCAGCAATAACGGGTGAACAGGTCGTGGATCGCGGCGCGGTCTTCGAGGTCGGCCGGCATGGCATCCCCTCTCCGTCGTGACTGGCGTAACCGCCTTGCGCTAAAGCGCACTGCGGCGGCTGGAACCGCCGCCGTCGATCGTGATGATCGAGCCGGTCGTGTAACCCGACACCTTGTCCGACGCGACAAACGCGACCATCGCGGCGATTTCCTCGGGTTTGGCGGCGCGGCCGAAGGCATGACCCTGCATCAGCTCCTGCCAGCGGCTTTCATCGCCGAGCGTGTCGCGTGCGCGGGTCTTGGTCAGCGTGACGAGCCGCTCGGTCATCACCGGGCCCGGGTTGATGCCGACGACGCGGAGATTGTCGCGCGGCGCGGTGCCGCCCATCGCCCGGGTGAACGCCATCAGCGAGGCATTGCCCGATGAGCCGGCGATGTAATTGAAGTCCGGGTTCTCCCCCGCCGCGCCGAGGATGTTGACGATCACGCCGCTGCGCCGCTCGCGCATCCGGGCGTAAAAGCGCCGCGTCATGTTGATGTAGCCGAACACCTTGAGGTCCCAGGCGGTGCGCCAGCGCTCCTCGGTGATCGCATCGAGATTGCCGCCGGGGATCGCACCGGCATTGTTGACGAGAATGTCGATATCGCCGCACTCGGCGGCGAGCTTGTCGACATTGCGGCTGTCGGACAGGTCGAGCGCGAAGACGCCCACCCCGACATTGTACTTGCCGGCGATCTCGCCGCGCGCCGTCTCCAGATCGGCCGCCGTGCGCGACACCAGCGCGACATCGCAGCCCTCCTCCGCCAGCACCTCGGCACAGGCCCGGCCGATGCCCTTCGACGCGCCGGTGATCAGCGCCTTCTTGCCCCGCAGTCCCAGGTCCATGACCTCTCCCTCTCGTCATTGCGAACCGCCGACAGGCGGCGCGGCGATCTCGTGCCGTCCGAGCACCGGTCGATGGAGATTGCTTCGTCGCTTCGCTCCCCGCAATGACAAGGTGGCGTTCCTTGCTCGTACCCGCGGCTTTTGCGACAGTAGCGCCATGCCAGACGACAGCGGCCTCGCCACCCTCAAGGAAATGCTCGACCGGTCGCGGCGGGTGGTGGTGTTCACCGGCGCGGGGATCAGCACCGAGAGCGGCATCCCCGATTTTCGCAGCCCCGGCGGCATCTGGACCCAGATGGCGCCGATCTACTTCGACGAATTCGTGGCCTCGCAGGAAGCGCGCAACGAGACCTGGCGGCGGCGCTTCGCGATGGAAGACATCTTCCGGGGCGCCGAGCCCAATCGCGGCCATCGCGCGGTCGACGCGCTGGTGCGGCGCGGCAAAGTCGCGGCGGTCATCACCCAGAACATCGACGGGCTGCACGAATTGTCGGGCACCCCGCGCGACAAGATCATCGAACTGCACGGCAACACGACCTATGCGACCTGCCTCGATTGCGGCGAGCGCTATGAAATCGCCGACTTGCGCGCGGTCTTCGAGCGTGACGGGGCGGTGCCGCCCTGCGACAAATGCCTCGGCCACGTGAAGACCGCGACCGTGTCGTTTGGTCAGGCGATGCCGGTGCTGGCGATGCAGCGCGCCCAGCAGGAGACGCTGGCCGCCG
>DASZOZ010000019.1:0-7811 GCA_035550515.1 Allostellaceae bacterium | reverse complement strand
GGGCTGCGCGTCTCCGAGCTGGTGACGCTGCCGCTCTCGGCCGCCCAGCGCGACCCGCGGTTCATGCTGGTGCGCGGCAAGGGCGGCAAGGAGCGCGTCGTCCCGCTGAGTGCGCCGTCGCGCCAGGCGATGGCGGCGTATCTCGCCGTGCGCAAAGCGTTTCTGCCGGAAGGCGCGGCCTCGCGGTTCCTCTTCCCGTCGCGCGGCCGCGAGGGGCACCTGACCCGCCAGCGTTGCGGCCAGCTCCTCAAGGAGCTGGCGCTGGGGGCGAAGATCGACCCGGCGCGGCTGTCGCCGCATGTCTTGCGCCATGCTTTCGCCAGCCACCTGCTCGATCACGGCGCCGATCTGCGCAGCGTGCAGCAGATGCTCGGCCATGCCGATATCGCGACGACACAGATCTACACCCATGTGCAGAGCGACCGGCTGCGCCGCCTGGTCGAGACCGCGCATCCGCTCGCGCGCCGCCGGTAGCGGTCGAAACGATGCGGCATTTTCTCGATTTCGAGCGCCCGATCGCCGAGCTGGAAGGCAAGATCGAGGAGCTGCGCCATCTGTCGAGCGAGAACGGGCTGAACATCGCCGACGAGGTCGGCCGGCTCGCCGGGCAGGCCGACCGCCTGCTGCGCCAGACCTACGCCAAGCTGACGCCGTGGCAGAAGGTGTCGGTCGCCCGCCATCCCGAGCGGCCGCATTGCGCCGATTACATTGCCGGGCTGGTCGAGGATTTTGTGCCGCTCGCCGGCGACCGGCATTTCGGCGAAGACCAGGCGATCACCGGCGGGCTCGCGCGCTTCCGCGGCCGCAGCGTGGTGGTGCTCGGCACCGAGAAGGGCGCCGATACCGAAGCGCGCGTGCGGCACAATTTCGGCATGGCGCGGCCCGAGGGGTATCGCAAGGCGCGCCGGCTGATGCGCCTCGCCGAGCATTTCGATCTTCCGCTGCTGACGTTTGTCGACACCGCCGGCGCCTATCCCGGCGTCGACGCCGAGGCGCGCGGCCAGAGCGAGGCGATCGCCCGGGCGATCGAGACCTGTCTCGATATCCGCGTGCCGGTCATCGCCAGCGTCATCGGCGAGGGCGGCTCGGGCGGCGCGATCGCGCTGGCCGCCGGCAATGTCGTGCTGATGCTGGAGCACGCGATCTATTCGGTGATCTCTCCCGAAGGCTGCGCCTCGATCCTGTGGCGCAGCGCCGACAAGGCGCAGGACGCCGCCGAAGCCTTGCGCCTCACCGCCCAGGAAATGCTGCGCCTCGGCGTCATCGACCAGGTCGTCGCGGAGCCGCTGGGCGGCGCGCATCGTGCGCCGCAAGAGGCGATCGCGCGCCTCGGCGAGGCGATCGACGCGGCGTTGCGCCAGAACGCCGTGCTCAACGGGGAGAGCTTGCGCCGGCAGCGGCGTCAGAAGTTTCTCGCAATGGGCGCAATTATTGCTCAATAGCCGCGCAGATTCGGCGCGGCGTTCAACCAACATTAGGAATTGCCCGGCTATCACCGTGAGGACTGAGGTCCGAGCGCGGTGATGAAAGACCTTCGCAACGCCATCATGGGGTTCCTTCGCTCGCCGGAGGGCAATGGGTGGATCGGCATCCTGCTGTTCTCCGCGGCGTTGGCGTTTGTCGCCGCGTACGGCTTCTACCAGGTCAGCGTCCGGTCGTTCGTCGCCAACAAGACCGACGAGAAGACCACCGCGATGCAGCTCGTCGACGCCTTCGTCACCAATTACTCCGACCTGCGGACCGAGCTGAACGCGTCGGCCGCACCGGTGCCGGCGACGTTCCGCGCCCATTCGATCGACCGGTTCAACCAGTCGCGCAAGGGCGAGAGCGTCCTGCGGCTGCAATGGATCGGGCGCGAGGGCAAATCGATCGCCACGCCGCCCTCCGACGCCGAGATGTCGCGGATCATCGAATCCTTCGTCGGCCAGGCGAAGCCGCAGCCGGTGCTACAATTCCTCGGCCTCGACGGCGAGAAGGTGTTCCGCACCGTCTACCCCTCGATCGCCCACGAGCAAAGCTGCGTCGACTGTCACAACGCCTTGCAGCCGGGCGCCGATTGGAAAGTCGGCGAGGTGATGGGCGCCTTCGCCATCGACGCTCCGGCGGGCGCGTTTTTCGCCACGCTCGACTGGGAATGCATCGGCATCGCGGCGGTGGTGTTCGGGCTGATCGGCAGCGTCGGCCTGTGGATGTCGATCGAGTACTACCGGGGCATCCGCGAGCGCGAGCGCGCCAAGGAGCAGGCGGAGGCGGCGAACCGCGCCAAGTCTGATTTCCTCGCCAATATGAGCCACGAACTGCGCACCCCGCTCAATGCGATCATCGGCTTCTCGGAGATGATGCGGAACGAGGTGCTGGGTTCGGTCGGCAACGAGCAATACCGCTCCTATGTCGGCGATATTCACGCGAGCGGCACGCACCTGCTGCAGATCATCAACGACATCCTCGACCTGTCGAAGGCCGAGGCCGGCAAGCTGACGCTCGACGAAACGATTTTCGACGTGCGCGACGCGGTGCGCGCGGTGGCGCAGCTCACCACGGTGCGGGCGCGGGAAGGCGGGCTGGCGCTGTCGAGCGACATCCCGGCGGACGTGCCGCTGCTGCGCGGCGACGAACGCAAGACCATGCAGATCGTGCTCAACCTCGTGACCAACGCGATCAAGTTCAGCCCGAACGGCGGATCGGTTACGATCGCCTGCCGCGCCGACCCGCATGACGGGTTTTCGATTGCGGTCACCGACACCGGCATCGGCATCGCAAAGGACGACCTGGGACGGGTCCTCGAAGCCTTCGAGCAGGTCGATTCGTCGCTGGCGCGCAAGCAGCAGGGGACCGGGCTCGGTCTGCCGCTGGTGCGGGCGATGATGGAGCTCCACGGCGGCCGGTTCGAGCTCAACAGCTCGCTTGGCGTCGGCACCGAGGCCAAGATCGTCTTCCCCAGAGACCGCCTGGTCTACCCCGAGGCGCCGGGCCTGGCGGCATAGCCGCCGTGCCGCACGGCGATGGGTTTCGCTGTGCTCAACCCATCCTACGACGCTAGACTTCCCCTGCGAGGGGGAGGATGGATGCCGTTCCGTATCGAAGAAGCGACGATCGACGATCTGCACCGCGCGATAAAGGCCGGCGAGACGAGCTGCGTCGCGGTGGTCGAGCAATATCTCGCGCGGGTGCGCGCCTATAACGGCGTCGCCAGCCGCCTCGTGACCCGGGACGGCGCGCCGGTCGCGGCGGCCGAAGGGACGGTCCGCGGCGGTGCGCCGCTGCGCTTTCCGGGCGAGACGGTCGCCGCGTCGTCGGTCTACCCCGATCTCGACAAGTACCGCGGCCCGGCGCTGGAGTTCGGCCGCATGGAGGCGACCGCCTCGGACCCGGCGGTGCAGCAGCAATACGGCATGATCGCCGGCATCGCCCAAGGCGGGCAGCTCAACGCGCTGGCGACGCTCAATATTCGCGGCGAGCGCTCGGTCACCTGCAAGGGCGATTACGACCGCCATCCCTCGCTCGGCGCATTGCCGCCGGGGGCGCCGCCGATCTGCGAGGTGTTCCGGCATTATCCGGACGCGCGCGAACGCGCCGCCGCGCTCGACGCGCAATACGGCGCCAACCCGCCGCTCGACGAATTGCCGATGTACGGCGTCGTCTTCTCGTTCAAGGACCCGTTCGACACCAAGGACATGCGCACCACGGCGGGCGGCGATGCGGCCTACGACATCGATTTTCCGGCGCGCGACCACATCCTCGTCGAGCAGCTGCGCAACAAAGGCGCGATCATTTTCGCCAAGGCGGTGTGCACCGAATATAACGGCCGCGCCGGCAACCCCGGCGGCCGGCACCAGCCGGACAAGGTGCTGCCGTCGGTGCTCGGCTACCAGCGCAGCACCTGGGGCGGCAACCCGGCCAACCCTTATGACACGACGCGCGCCGCGTCGCTCGGATCGAGCTCCGGCTCCGGCGTCTCGGTCAGCGCCAATCTCGTGATGGCCAGTCTCGGCGAGGAGACGCGCGCCTCGTGCCGCGGCCCGGCCAACCACAATGCCGTCGCGCTGATCCTGCCGCACAAGGCGATGCTCGGCTTCGACGGCGGGGCGATCGGCGCCGACATCTATTGCGACCGCAGCGGCGTCCTCGCCCGCACGCTCGGCGATTGCGCCAAGGTGCTCGACGCGCTGACCGACAACGGCACCCGCTTTTACGACCCGCGCGACGTCTACACGACCGTGCCGCGGTCGTCGCTGCTCCCCGGCGGCTATGCCCGCCACGCGGCCGCCCCGGCCTCGCTCAAGGCCTCGCTCAAGGGCAGGCGGATCGGCATCATCCGCGAGTCGATGCTGCTGCGTCCGGGCGACACGGCGGCCGCGCCGATCTCGCGCGCCGCGGCCGCCGAGATCAAGTCGGTGCTCGGCGGCAAGCTGGGCGCGACGCTGGTCGAGTCCGGCCACCCCGCCTGGGAGCGCGACCCCGACATCGAGCCGATGACGGTGGATTTCTGTCGGGGCCTGGCGCGGCTGGTGCCGGTGTTCATGCCCGACATCCTGTTCCGCCTCGGCCGCGACGGCGAGCCGGTGTTCAAGGAATTCGCTGCCGCGATCCGCCGCACCGAATTCGCCCCCGGCAAGTTTTTCGGCACGGGCGACACGGCGCCGATCGATTATTGCGTCGCGCTCGCCGAGGGCCGCATCGCGCCGCCCCGCAACCTGGACATCGCGACGATCCAGGACCAGGAACTGGCGATGAGCTTTCGCTTTCACATCCCGCAATATCTGTCGCGCCGGGCGGCGGAGTGGGCGGCGCGCGGCTACCATGAGGGGCTCGACGATTTCGCCGCGCTCAACCGCCGCTCGAAATTCTGGGGCGATGACGGCCGTGCCGCCTTCCACAACTGGGAGGAGGTCGCCGACCCGCGCAACCCGTTGGGCGGGCGGCAGGGCGTCGACGAGCGCATCATGCTGCGTGAGCTGCTCCGCCGGCTCGACATGCTGGTGATGCTGGAAAACCGGCTCGATGCGCTGGTTCGCCTGCATACGCCGCTGCCGCCGGCGATCATCGGCGGCGCGCACGACCCGCTCGGCGGCGGCAGCAACCTGCGCCCCGAGACGATGTACGGCCCCAATGCCGGCCTCACCGAGATGCTGGTGCCGGCAGGTTACGTCACAGAGGCTTACGACCCGGTGTTCAGGCTCAGTGACGACGGCACCCGCTATGTTCCTGCACCGGCTGAGCGTGTGACAATTTTGCCGGAGCCGGGACTGCCGTTCTCGCTGGTCTTCCGCGCCGAACCAGGCCGCGAGGATGTCCTCCTCGACATCGCGTCGGCCTACGAAGCCGCCTCCCGCCGCCGCATCCCCCCGCCGGCCTTCCCGGCGCTCTGACCACAGGAGGAGCCCCCATGCCCTACATCCGCCCCACCGTCTCCGTTCCGCCGCCCATCAACCCGCTGCTGACGCCGACGCCGACGGTGGCGCCGCTGATCCCGCCGACCCATGTCGTCGATCTGATGACCGTCGAAGGCTCGGCGGCGTTCGGCGCGACCTGGCGCTGCAAGGAGGCGAAGGTCATCGAGGTGCCGGCGCTGAGCGACTCGCGGCCCGAGTACAAGACCACTTACGATGTCGAGCCGCATGCCGAGGTGGTCGGCTTTGACGACGGCGACTGGGAGGTGGTCGATCCGACCGACCTCGGCGGCCGGCGCGGCGGCGGTCTCCTGTCGTTTGTCTGGTACCGGGCGACGCTGACGATCCCGCCGGAAGCGCAGGGCTTCGCGACCGCCGACACCAAGGCGGTGCTGCGCGTCAATGTCGACGACTATGCCGAGATCTGGGTCAACGGGCTGCTGCCGCGTGCCGCCGGCCGCCCCAGCGCCGCTTGTATCCAGGGGTTCAACATGCCCAACCGGCTGGTGCTCGGCGACAATGTCGTGCAGCCCGGCGAGCGCTACGAGATCGCCGTCTTCGCGATCAACGGCCCGCTGTCGGCCGGCCCCGCCAATTTCCTCTGGTTCCGCGAAGCCAAGGTCGAGTTCTTCAGATAATGGGGCGCCGGCGATTATCGTCGCAAAAACCGTCGGCGCGGCCCTATCCTGCCGCGGAACGGCAGCTAAGCCGTGCCGAAGACACCGGCCGGCGACCGGCAACCCCTGCCACGGAATGACCTGGAGGATGCGCTCATGATCTACGAAGTCCGCACCTACACGCTGCGCACCGGAGCGGTGCCCGAGTTCGAGGAGCGCTATGCCAAACGGCTTCCCGCCCGCCTCAAGCATTCACCGCTCGGCGCGTTCTGGCACACCGATTTCGGCCCGCTCAACCAGGTCGTGCATGTCTATCCCTATGACGACCTCAATCATCGGACCGCGGTGCGCGCCGCCTTGGCCACCGACCCCGAGCGCAACGCGCTGCCGGGCGGCCAGGACCTGATCGTCGCACAGGAAACCGAGATCGTGATCCCGGCGCCCTTTATGCGTCCGCTCGGCAGCCGTGATTACGGCACCGGCAATGTCTACGAGATGCGTACCTACACCTATGCCCCGGGCGATCTGCCGAAGGTGTTGGCGGCGTGGGCGCAGGCGGTTCCCGCGCGCGAGGAGCTGTCGCCCCTGGCGGCGTGCTGGACGAGCGAGATCGGCGGGCTCAACAAGTTCGTCCATACCTGGGTGTACAAGGACCTCGCCGAACGCGATCGCGTCCGCGCGGCGTCCCGCGCACCGGGCCGCAATTGGCCGCCGCAGTCCGGCGTGCGTCCGCTGCGCCAGGAAAACAAGCTGCTCATCCCCACCGCGTTTTCTCCCGTTCGCTAGCCGGGGAGGTGGTGCGGTCCGGCAAAGGACCCGCACCACGTGCGGGCTCGACAAATAGTCGCGTCAGGTATTTACCAATATTTGATAGTCAAAACCCCCAATAGCCGCTAAACGATCCCCGCGGGGAGCCGAGGTTTGGGGGAGCCCGAACGTTGAAGTTGATTAGGTTGGCGCCGTTACTTGCGGCGTTGATGCTAGCGGCGTGCCAGACACCGGAGATTGCGCCCACGATCGTCGAGGTGCCCAGCCAGAGGTACGCGCGCGGCATCGACATGGCCACGGATTCGAGCGACGTGGCGGCCCAGCTGCAGGGCCGCCATTGGCTCGATTTCGTCGCCCGCTACTACCGCGATCCGGCGTCGCGCTGGCCCGCTCTCTCGCTGAGCGAAGCGCAACGGCTTTCCGCGCTCGGCGTGAAGATCGTCACGGTCTGGGAATGGCATTCCAGCGACCCGGGCTATTTCACCTACGCCACCGGCTACAACGACGCGCTCAGCGCGGTTCGCCAGGCCAAGGCGGTCGGCCAGCCGCCGGGCAGCGCGATCTACTTCGCCGTCGACTTCAACGCGCGCGGCTCGGCCATGCTGGCGGTCGACCAGTATTTCCGCGGGATCAACGCCGGGCTCGCGGCGGCTGGCCGCGGCCGGCCGGAGTACCGCGTCGGCGTCTACGGTTCGGGTGCGGTCTGCGCCGCGGTCCGCGGCTCGGGCTTGGCGCAGTATGCCTGGCTGTCCGGCTCGACCGCCTGGGATGGCACCGCCGGCTATAACGACTGGAACATCCGTCAGGCGGCGCAAGGCGCGCGCTTTGCGAACCTGTCGTTCAGCCACGACGCCAACGAAGCGCGCAGCGATTACGGCGGTTTCCAGATCGGCAATTACGCCAAGGCGGCGCCGCCGACGGTCGAGCCGGTGATGGCCGTTGCGAATGCCGCACCCGTCGCCGCGGCGACCCTGGTCAGCAGCGCCGTCGCCTCGATGGCGCCCCGGCCGGCGGCTCCCGCGCCGGCGGCTCCCCC
>DASZOZ010000018.1:0-42314 GCA_035550515.1 Allostellaceae bacterium | reverse complement strand
GCGGCGCCGTGGTCAGCAGCACGACCTGGCGGTCCTCGCGCTCGGCCTCGGCGAGCAGGTCGAGCGCCGCGGTCTGCCGGGGCTGCCAGTCGCTTGCCGCCGCCCAGCCGTCGTCGATGACCAGCATCAGCGGCCCGCTGCCGGCAAGCCGGGTTTGCGGGTTGAGCAGCGGATGGGCCAGCCCGACGATCACCAGCGCCGCGAGGATCGTGCGCAGCACGATCAGCCACAGCGGCGTGCGCGCCGGGGTCTCCTCGCGCGGCGTCAGGCCGAGCAGCAGGCGCAGCGCCGGAAACGGGATCTGCCGGGGCGCGGGCGGCGTAACCCGCAGCAGCCACCAGATCGCCGGCAGCGCGACCAGCGTCGCGAGCAGCCATGGCGACGCAAACGCCAGGGTACCGAGCGAGAGCATCAGCCCGTCTCTTTCACCGCTACCGCGCGGGCGGGCGTCCGGGGCAAGGCGGCGCTCATCCGCGGCGATCCGGCGCCAGCACCGCGTGCAGCGCCAGCAGCGCAAGATAGGGCGGCCGGTCGGTGCGATGGGTGGCGAACGACCAGCCGACGCCCTGGGCGATCGCCTGGAGCCCGGCGCGATGCTCGCGGAACCGGCCGGCATAGGCCTCGCGCACGGTCTCGACCCGGCCGATCAGCAGCTCGTCGCGCTCCTCGACCCCGGCAAACCGCACCCGGCCATCGAACGGCAGGTCCTCCTCCGCCGGATCGACGATCTGCAGCAGATGCCCGCGGATCCCGGCCGCGGCAAAACCGGCGGCGATCTTCTGCGTCGCGTCGAGCGGCGCGAGGAAATCGCCGATCAGCACGAGCTGCCCGGCGCGCGGCAGCGGTTCGATCGCCGGCAATCCAGCGCGGGCCGACACCGTCTGCGGCCCGTCATGCGCAATCAGGTCGACGAGCCGCGACAACGCGATGCGGCCGCTGAGCGGTGCGGCGCCGCTGCCGAGCAGCGCCAGCCGCTCGCCGCCGCGCACCAGGAGGCTGGCCAGCGCGACCAGGATCAATTCGCCGCGCTCGCGCTTGGCCGGCCAATCGCCGCCCGCGACATAGGCTGCCGAACTGTAATCCATCGAAGGCGACGCGTCGCGCCACAGCCATACGCTCTGCGCCGCTTCCCATTCGCTCTCGCGCACGTAAAGCCGCTGTGATTTGGCGCTCTCACGCCAGTCGATACGGCCGGCCGCGTCGCCCGGTTCGTAGGGGCGGAACTGCCAGAACGATTCGCCCTGGCCGACGCGCCGCCGGCCGTGCACGCCTTGCGCGACGGTCGCGGCGATGCGCTCGGCGGCGACCAGCAGCGGCGGCAGCGCCGCCGCGGTCTCCTCCGCCCGGTGGCGCAGCGACCCGACCGCCGGGCGCGGCCCCAGCGGCACCGTCGCCATCCGGCCGATCGCTCTCGCCGAGATCATAGGGGCGAGATCACCGCAGCGGCGCCGTCATCTGCTCGATGACCTGCGGCACGCCGATCCCCTCGGCGCGGCCGGCGAAACTGACCGCCATGCGGTGGCGCAGCACCGGCGGCGCCAGCGCCAGCACGTCGTCGACCGACGGCGCATAGCGACCGTCGAGCAGCGCACGGGCACGGCAGGCCAGCATCAGCGCCTGGCTGGCGCGCGGCCCCGGACCCCAGGCGACAAAGCGGCGCGCGCCCTCGGCGCGGTCGTCCGGGCGGCCGGAGCGCACCAGCGCCAGGATCGCGTCGACGACGCTCTCGCCGACCGGAATGCGCCGCACCAGGCGCTGCGCCGCCATCAGCTCGTCACCGGTCATCGCCCGGCGCGGCACGGCTTCGTCGGCGCCGGTGGTGGCGATCAGCACGCGGCGCTCGGAGTCGAGGTCGGGGTAGTCGACATCGATCTGCAGCAGGAAGCGGTCGAGCTGCGCCTCGGGCAGCGGGTAGGTGCCTTCCTGCTCCAGCGGGTTCTGCGTCGCCAGCACGTGAAACGGCCGCGGCAGCGGATGATACTGCCCGGCGATCGACACCCGGCCCTCCTGCATCGCCTGCAGCAGCGCCGACTGGGTGCGCGGGCTGGCGCGGTTGATCTCGTCGGCCATCAGGAGCTGGCAGAACACCGGGCCGGGGATGAAGCGGAACGAGCGGCGGCCGGTCTCGCTTTCCTCCAGCACCTCGGAGCCGAGGATGTCGGCGGGCATCAGGTCGGGAGTGCACTGGATGCGCTTGTCGTCGACCCCGAGGATCGTGCCGAGCGTCTCGACCAGCCGGGTCTTGGCAAGCCCCGGCACGCCGATCAGCAGCGCATGGCCGCCGCAGAGCAGCGTGATCAACGCTTGCTCGATGACTTCGCGCTGGCCGAAAATGACCTCGCCGATGCGTTCGCGAACGAGATGCAACCGTTCGCCGAGCGCTTCGACCTCGGCGACGAGATCCCCGGGAGGGGAATTGCCGGGAGGGACATTGATGGATGACGTTGAAGCCAAGCTGGTAAAACCTTCTGACGGTGACGGCGAAACGCCGACACTGATGGAAAACACCGCGCCCGGCAATTCGCCGCCGGGCCGGGCGCATCGCGGCCAACGGCCGCCGCCGGTCGATCACGGCGACCTCGACATGAAGATCGCCCGCGACGGCACTTGGTTCTATCGCGGCTCGCCGATCGCGCGACAACCTCTGGTGAAGCTGTTCGCTTCCGTCCTGCGCCGCGAGGCCGACGGCAGCTATTGGCTCGTCACGCCGGTCGAACGCGGCCGCGTCACCGTCGAGGATGCACCGTTTATCGCCGTCGAGGTCAACACCGAAGGTGCCGGCCGCGACCGCCGCCTGACTTTCCGGACCAATCTCGACGAGATTGTGGCGGCGGGGCCGGCGCATCCGCTGCGCATCGCCGCAGCGGCGAACGGCGAGCCGGAACCCTATCTGCTGGTGCGGCCGGGGCTGGAGGCAAGGCTCAATCGCCCGGTATTTTACGAGCTTGTCGATCTGGCGGACGCGGAGCGCGGCGATGCCGGCGGGCCGTTCGGGCTGTGGAGCGACGGCGTGTTCTTCGATCTCGGCGACCCGGAAGACGAAACACCGTGACCACCGCCTTTTTGACTCGCGAAGAATTGATCGCCCGGCTGGGACGCCGGCAGCCCGGCCGGCGCGGTTTCGGCGGCACCAGCGACCCGCTCGAAGCCGCCGAAATCCGTGCCGCGACGCGCGGTGACCACGACCTCAACCCCGGCGACACGCCGCCCTCCACCGCGCTGCGCCCGGCGGCGGTGCTGGTGCCGCTGATCGAGCGCAGCGACGGGATGACCGTGCTGCTGACGCAGCGCACGCCGCATCTCTCGGCGCATGCCGGGCAGATCGCCTTTCCCGGCGGCCGGGTCGAGGAAGCCGACATCGATGCGGTCGCCACCGCGCTGCGCGAGACCGAGGAGGAGGTCGGCCTGCCGCGCGACCTGGTGACGGTGGTCGGACGGCTCGACACCTACGTTACCGGCACCGGGTTCGAGATCACCCCGATCGTCGGTCTCGTGGCGCCCGCCTACACGCTGGCGATCGACCCTGGCGAGGT
The DNA here is from genome assembly GCA_035550515.1 of Allostellaceae bacterium. Lineage (GTDB taxonomy): Bacteria > Pseudomonadota > Alphaproteobacteria > ATCC43930 > CGMCC-115725 > DATARH01. The sequence goes on along the minus strand of DASZOZ010000018.1, from coordinate 38,781 downwards.
CGCCGAGGCGTTCGAGGTGCCGCTCTCCTACATCCTCGATCCACGCAACCACAACCGCACGGAACGCGAATCGGCGGGGCGGACACGGGTGTTTTTCGTGCTGCCTTATGAAGGCCGCAACATCTGGGGCGCGACCGCCGGGATGCTCGTCAACCTCGCGGAGGTGCTGACCTCTTGAGGGCGCGATGCTGCGCGAGATCCTGACCCTGGTCGTGCCGCTCCTGCTGCCGACGGTGCTCTATCTCGTGTGGCTGCGGCTCTCGCGCTGGCCGGCGGCGGGTGATGCCGCGGCCTGGCACAAGCTGCCCTGGGTCTGGCTGGCGGGGATCGGCGTGGCGTTGACGGCGCTGGTGCTGGCGGTCGTCACGGTCGGGTTCGGCACGGCGCGGCCGGGCGTTTACGTCCCGCCGCGCTACGAAAGCGGCCGCATCGTGCCCGGCCATATCGAGCCGGCCAGGCGATGAGCGAACTCCACCCCGGCTGGCTCGACGAACCCGCGACGCAGCGCCTGCTGCGGGCATTTGCCGCGGCGGGGATCGAGATGCGTTTTGTCGGCGGCTGCGTGCGCGACGCCCTGCTGGGGATCGAGACCGGCGATATCGACATCGCCACGCCGGCCCGGCCGGAACAGGTGACGGCGGCGCTCGCCGCCGCGCAGATCAAGGCGCTGCCGACTGGCATCGCGCACGGTACGGTCAGCGCGGTGATCCGTCCGCGGACGTTCGAAATCACCACGCTGCGCCGCGATGTCGAGACGTTTGGCCGGCACGCACGGGTGGCGTTCGACGCCGGCTGGGCCGAGGATGCGGCACGGCGCGACTTCACCGTCAACGCCGTCTATCTCGCGCCGGATGGCCGGCTGTACGACCCGGCCGGAGGCCGGGCCGACCTCGCGGCGCGCCGGGTGCGCTTTGTCGGCGATCCGGCGACGCGGATCGCCGAGGATGTGCTGCGCATCCTGCGCTATTACCGCTTCGAGGCGCGGTTCGGACATGGCGGCGGCGACCCGGCGGCGCGCGCCGCCTGCCGCGATGCGGTCGGCAAGCTGTCGACCCTGTCCGTCGAGCGGGTGTCGCGCGAGCTGCTGCGGCTGATCGCCGGCCCCGACCCCGTCCGCGCGCTGAGCCTGATGCGCGATGACGGCGTCCTGGCCGCCATCCTGCCCGAGGCGACGCGGATCGACCGACTGGAGCGGCTGATACCCTTGGAAGCCCCCACCCCGACCCTCCCCCGCCGGCGGGGACGGGAGACGGCGCCCCCTCCCCCGCCGGCGGGCGAGGGTCGGGGTGGAGGCGAGGCCGGCGACTCCATCCTGCGCCTTGCGGCGCTGATCGATACCGACGCGTCCGGCGCTGTCGCCATGGCGCAGCGGCTGCGCCTGTCGGTCGCGCAGCAGCGGCGCCTTGCGGGTCTGGCAAAGCCGTGGCCGCTCGACCCGGCGGGCGATGCCCACGCGCAGCGCCGCGCGCTCTATCGGCTCGGCCGCGAGCGCTGCCGCGATCTGGCGCGGCTGCTCGCCGCCGATGGGGACATCGCGGCGGCGCAACTGAAAACCCTGCTGGGCCGCGTCGAAACCTGGCGCATTCCGGTCTTCCCGCTGACCGGCGACGATGTGACAGCGCGGGGCATCGCGCCGGGGCCGCGGGTCGGCGAGCTGTTGGCCGCGGTGCGCCGCTGGTGGGAGGAAGGCGATTTCGCCGCCGACCGCGCTGCCTGTCTCGCGCAGCTGGCGACGCTTATTCGCTCGCCGGCACCGCCGCGCGGCGCGGCGCCCGGTTGCTGAGCAGGGTTCGCAGCAGGCCCTTCGCCGGCATTTCGACCAGCGAATAGAGCAGCCACGAGACGACGTAGACGATCGCCAGCAGCACCGCCAGATAGGGCACGGTCGCCGAGGCATCGACGCCGAGCTGGTGCAGCTTGGCGAGCACCATCTCGTGCGACAGGTAGGTCGAGTAGCTGACATCGCCGCAGAACAGCGCGGGCCGGCTCGACAACGCCCTCGCCAGCGCCCAGCCGCCGCAGGCGAGCGAAAAGATCAGCGCATAGCAGCACGGCGCGAACAGGAAGTTCTGGTGCAGGTTGACGATGAACGCGCCGTAGGTGAAGTGATCCGCCGCATACCACGGGTCATGCTCGCCGAAATAGCGGAACTGGGCGTAAAGCACCGCCATGACCGCGATGCCGACGAGGCCCAGCGCCGCCGGCCGCACCCGGTCGAGCAGGCTGCGCTGCCGCCGGCTGAGCAGGAACAGCTGGCAGGTCAGCACCCCGCCGATGAACTCCGGCAGGCGGCAATAGGGCGAGAGGTAGAGCAGCCAGCGATAAAACGACCGGTTGTAGTCAGCGGTGCGGGCGACCAGTGCCGGATGCCCCTGCAGCACCGCCGGCTCCCACATGTCGCGCATGACGAACAGCGCGAAGAAGAACGCATAAGCGAGGACGCAAAACAGCAGCAGCGCGGCAAGGCATGTCGTGACGCTGCGAATCCGGGCGATGCGGTACAGCACCAATGCGTAGCAGACGTAAAAGAAAATCTCGGTCGAAACCGACCACGACACGTAAAAGAACCCGGCCAGGTGTCCGTCGATCAGAATCGGCCACCAGGTCCAGCACGCCGCGGCATAGGCGAGAAAGGCCGGGATGTTCTGCAAATGGCCGAAGGAACGGCCGGCCGGCTCGTGCAGGATCAGGAAGGCGAGTAGCGCGAGATAGAGCGGATAGAGGCGGGAAAACCGCGCGATCGCGAACTCGCCTGCGGCGCGCCGCCAACGGCCGCCAAACGCCTCCGAATAGACGTAGTGGATGATGAAGCCGCTCAGCGTGAAGAACAGCGGCATGCCGATGGCGGTCACCTCGAGCCAGGGCCGGTAGGCGTGACCGAGGACGATCGAGAACGCCGCGACAAAGCGCAGCCCGGTCAGCGCATCGATATTGGCGCGGGCGGCGGTCCCGGCGGCGGTCCGAGCGGCGGTCCCGGGGGCGGTCATCGCGCGTCCCTGATCGCCCGCCAGATGCGCTCGGGTATCGCCGGCATGTCGATATGCTCGATGCCGAGCGGGGCCAGCGCGTCGAGGATCGCGCAGACGACGGTCTGCGGCGCGGCGATGGCGCCGGCCTGGCCCGCGCCCTTGACGCCGAGCGGGTTGTTCGCGGTCGGCTGGCCGTCGAGCACGATGTCGAGCGCGGGCAGGTCGTCGGCGCGCGGCAGCGCGTAGTCGAGCAGCGAGCCGCTCAGCAGCTGGCCCGAGCCCGGCTCGTAGACCGTGTGCTCCAGCATCGCCTGGCCGATGCCCTGGGCGACGCCGCCCTGCACCTGGCCGCGGGTCAACAGCGGGTTGATCATCCGGCCGTAATCGTCGACCGCGAGATAGCGCCGCAACGTCACCCGCCCGGTTTCCGGGTCGATCTCGACCTCGGCGACATGGGTGCCGGAGGGGAAGGTGATCAGGTCGCACGCGTTCCATACCCGCGCGCCCAGCCCCGGCGCGGTGCCGTCCGGCAGGTTCGCGGGGTCCGCGGCCGCGCGCGCCGCGGCCAGCAGGTCGACGCTTCGCCCGCTGCCGCGCACGGTGAACCGGCCGTCCGCGAAATCGATTTCGGCCGCCTCCGCCTGGAGCAGCCCGGCGGCCACCGCGCGGCCCTTGGCGATGACCGCCGCCGCCGCGCGGTGCAGCGCGAACCCGCCCTGATGCATCGAGCGTGCGCCGCCATGCCCGTTGCCGCGCGGAATTTCGCCGGTATCGGCCTGCACATAGCGGAACGCCTCGATCGGCAGGCCGAGCAGGTCGGCGGCGATCTGCGGGTAGGCGGTCTCGTGGCCCTGGCCGTTCGACTGCGTGCCGACCAGCAGCGACACCGCGCCGTCGGTCTCGAAGCGGATTTCGGCGCCCTCATCGGGGCTGCCGCGCGCGGTTTCGAGAAAACAGGCGATGCCGATCCCGCGCAGCCTGCCGGGCGATGGCGCCTGCGCCGCGGCGCAGGCCGTCGCCGCATCGAGATTGGCGACGAACTTGCCGCTGTCGACCGTCGTGCCGAGCGCCTTCCGGTAGGGAAACTCGCGGATCAGGTTGCGCCGGCGCAATGCGGCCGGATCGCGGCCGAGCCGGCGCGCCGCCAGCTCGACGAGGCGTTCGACCAGGTAGTTGGCTTCCGGCTTGCCGGCGCCGCGATAGGCGTCGATCGGCACGGTGTTGGTAAAGACGCCGGTGGCGGCCATGAAGATCGCCGGGATCGCATAGACCCCGCCCATCGCGGTCGACGGCGCGTTGGTCGAGCTGCCCGGCCCGTTGGTCGAGAGATAGGCGCCGAGATTGGCGATGGTCTCCGCTTCGAGCGCGAGAAACCGGCCGTCGGAGTCGAGCGCCAGCCGGCCCTTGGTGTGGTTGTCGCGGCCCTGCGCCGAGGACAGAAAATCCTCGCCGCGCTCGCCGACCCATTTCACCGGCCGCCCCAGCCGCCGTGCCGCGTAGAGCACCAGCACCAGCTCGGGATAGAGAAAATTCTTCATCCCGAACCCGCCGCCGACATCCGGCGCATGCACCCGAATCCGCTCCGCCGCCACATGGAATACCGAATCGGCAAGCTGCGCCCGCAGGCTCTGCACGCCCATCCCGCTCAGCAGCAGATCGAAACTGTCGCTTGCCGCATCGTAGGAGCCGATCGCCCCGCGCGGCTCGATCGGCGCGACGACCAGCCGGTTGTTGACCAGCTCGACCGCGATGACATGCGCGGCGCCCGCCAGCGCCGCGTCGACCGCCGCCTTGTCGCCGCGCTCGAAGCGATAGGAGACGTTGCCCGGCGCCGCATCCCACAGCGCCGGCGCGTCCGGCGCCAGCGCCGTCGGCGCATCGACCACCGCGGGGCGCACCCGGTAATCGACCGCGACCAGCTCGGCCGCGTCGCGCGCCAGGTCGCGGGTGTCGGCGACGACAAACGCGACCGGGTCGCCGACATGCCGCACCCGATCGACCGCCAGCGCGAATCGTGGCGGCACGATCATCGGCGCGACCGTCGCCACCTGGGCGATGCACGGCAGGGGGCCGACGCCATCGGCGGCGAGATCGGCGGCGGTGAAGACGGCGTGCACTCCCGGCAGCGTCAGCGCCGCCGACGCATCGATGCCGGCGATATCGGCGTGGCCGTGCGGCGAGCGCAGCACGATGCCGTGCAATTGGCCGGGCGCGTCGATGTCCTCGACAAAGCGGCCCTCGCCCCGCAGGAAGCGCGCATCCTCGATGCGGCGCAGCGAGCATCCGATCATCCTGTCCGGGATAGCCATCGCGACGATTTAATCGCTTTCTCCGCCGCGACGCGACAGGTAGATTGCCCGCCATGGGGCAGCGCCGATTTGTCGTCGAGCTGATCAAGCCGTCGCATTACGACGATGACGGGTACGTGATCCAGTGGGCCAAGTCGTGGGTGCCGTCGAACTCGCTCGCCTGCCTCTATGCGATCGCGCAGGACGCGGCCACCAATCAGGTGCTCGGGCCCGACGTCGCCATCGAGATCAACGCCTATGACGAGTGCCACACCGTCATCCCGATCAAGAAGATCGCTCGGCGCATCGCCGCGGCGGGCGGCGGGCTCGTCTGTCTGGTCGGCGTGCAGTCGAACCAGTTTCCGCGCGCGATGGCGATCGCCGAGCAGTTCCGCGCCGAGGGCATCGCCGTCGCGGCAGGCGGGTTTCACATCTCCGGTTGCCTGGCGATGCTGCCCGAGCTGCCGGCCGACATCGCGGCGATGCGCGATCTCGGCGTCGCGCTGTTCGCCGGCGAGGCGGAAGGCCGGCTGGCCGACGTGTTCCGCGACGCGTTCAACGGCACGCTCAAGCCGATCTACAATTTCATGAACGACCTGCCCGGCCTGCAAGGCCAGGTGACGCCGTTCCTGCCGGTGCAGATCCTCAAGCGCTACAGCCAGACGCTGGGCGCGTTCGACGCCGGGCGCGGCTGCCCGTTCCAGTGCAGCTTCTGCACGATCATCAATGTGCAGGGGCGCAAGTCGCGCTGGCGCGATGCCGACGACGTCGAGGCGCTGGTGCGCGCCAACCTGGCGCAAGGCGTGTTCCGCTTTTTCATCACCGACGACAATTTCGCGCGCAACCGCAACTGGGAAGCGATTTTCGACCGCCTGATCGAGATGCGCGAGAAGGAGGGGCTGGGCCTCAACTTCATCATCCAGGTCGATACGCTCTGCCACAAGATCCCCAATTTCGTCGACAAGGCGGCGCGCGCCGGTTGCGCCCGCGTCTTTATCGGCCTGGAAAACATCAACCCGGACAATTTGCTGTCGGCAAAGAAAAAGCAGAACCGGGTGCACGAGTACCGCAACCTGTTCCTCGCTTGGCGCGAGCGCGGGGTCATCACCTATGCCGGTTACATCCTCGGCTTCCCCAACGACACGCCGGAACGCCTCGCGCGCGACATCAGGACGGTGCAGGAGGAGTTGTCGGTCGATCTGCTGGAATTCTTCATCCTGACGCCGCTGCCCGGCTCGGCCGACCATCAGCAGCTCTCGAAGAACGGGGTGTGGATGGACCCCGACATGAACAAATACGACCTCGAACACGTCACCACCGGCCACACGGCGATGAGCGCCGCCGACTGGCAGGACGCCTATCGCCAGGCCTTCGAGCTGTACTACTCGCCGGCGCATATCGAGCGCATGTTCCGCCGCGCCAAGGCGAGCGGCATCAAGCCGGTGCGGCTCGTCAACCATGTGCTGCAGTTTTATTTCACCTTCATGCAGGAGAAGGTGCATCCGTTGCAGGGCGGCTTCTTCCGCCGCAAGCTGCGCCGCCAGCGCCGCGCCGGGTTGCCGCTGGAAAACCCGCTCATCTTCTATCCGCGCCGGGTCGCCGAGATCGTCACGACGCATGTCCGGCTGGTGCGCTACTACCTGTTCCTGCACCGCATCCGAAAGCAGGTCGAGCGCGACACCGCGCCCTATACCGACCGCGCGCTGATCGCGGTCGACGAGGATACCGCGCTGCCGACCGCGCCGGTACGCAAGCCCGCCGCAGCCGCAGCCGCCTGACCCTCCCCGGGAGGGTCAGGGTGGGGGTGACCCGGCTTTCCCGAACGCACGCAGGAAGGTCGCGACGGCGTTGCGCGCCGCCGCGGCGAGTTCCGCCGGGTCGATCGCCGGGTCGATCCGCAGCAGCTGCCGCTGATGGATGTCGCCGCGCAGCAGGGCGATAAACTGCTCGGCGGCGAGCCTGGCGTCGCCGACCGCCAAGGTGCCGGCGTTGTCCGCGCGGCGGAGGAATGCCTCGATCTGGGCGCGGGTACGCTCGGGGCCGGCGCGCCAGAACACCTCGCCGAGCTGCGGAAAGCGCACCGCCTCGGCGATGGTGATGCGGTTGACGGCGATAGCGTCGGGCGACAGCACCAGATTGAGGAACCGGTGGGCGATCTCGGTCAGCGACGCCTCGGCCTCGTGCGGGTCGAGCTCGCGCGCCGAGAAGCCGTGGAAATAGCGCTCGCCCTCGCGCGCCACCACCGCGCCGAACAACTCCTCCTTGCTGGCGAAATAGGCGTAGAGCGTGGCCTTCGAGGCGCCGGCCGCACGGGCGATCGCGTCCATGCTGACCGCGCCGAAACCGCCGGCGAGAAACGCCCGCTGCGCCGCCGCGAGGATGCTCTCGGCCTTCTCGCTTTGCGCGGGCGGGGCAGCCATGCTTGCGCTTTTTGCGTCCATCGCTTGACAGCATGTACCAGCGCTTTCATCGTCCGCAACCCCTGAACTGAACGGTTCAGTCTAATTTAAGGGCAGGAAGCGACCTTCCGTCTGATGGGCAAGAAGCTGTTATGGCTGCTGCCGGTTCTGCTGGTAGCGGCGGTGGCGTACGGCGGCTGGCAGTGGTGGCGCGAGTGGCGCTTCCAGCAATCCACCGACGACGCCTATGTCGCGAGCGACATCTCGCTGATCGCGCCGACCATCGAGGGCACGATCAAGGAGGTCCGCGCCCAGGAGAACCAGCGCGTCAAGGCCGGGGATATCCTGTTCCTGATCGACGACGACGATTTCGTCGCCCGCTTCCACCAGGCCGAGGCGGCGGTGGCGAACGAGGAGGCGACGCTCGTCACCTATGACACGCGCCGTTTTCTGCAGATCGCGATGATCAACCAGGCGGCGGCGACGATGCATGCCGCCGAGGCCGAGGTGAACCGGGCCAATCTCGACCAGCAGCGCTACCAGTCGCTGATCACCAGCGAAGTGGCGACCAAGCAGCGTTACGAAACAGCGGTGGCCGATGCGACCAAGGCAGCGGCGAGCCTGCTGCGGGCGCAGGCCGCACTACAGGCGGCAAAGGAGCAGCTCGCGGTGGTCGACGCGCAGAAGCACGAGCAGCAGGCCAAGCTCGAGCAGGCCCGCGCCGCGCTGAAACTGGCGAAGAACCAGCTCGAGGACACGATCATCCGCGCGCCGGTCGACGGGATCATCGGCAACCGCGCCGGCCAGATCGGACAGTATGTCAAGCCGGGCACCCAGCTCTGCTCGCTGGTGCCGCTGCCCTATGTCTACGTCACAGCGAACTTCAAGGAGACGCAGCTCACCCATATGCGGCCGGGACAGTCGGCGGAAATCGTGGTCGACGCCTATCCCGAGCAGGTGATCCGCGGCACGGTCGAAAGCTTCGCGCCGGCCAGTGGGGCGCAGTTCTCGCTGCTGCCGCCGGACAACGCGACCGGCAATTTCACCAAGATCGTGCAGCGCCTGCCGGTGCGCATCGCCGTGCCGGAGGGTGGCCCGCTCGCGGCGTTGCTGCGGCCCGGCCTGTCGGTGGAGGTCACCGTCGACACCCGTACACCCGGGGCGGAGGCGCCTGAACGGGCCGAGGCGCCCGACCACGCGGTCGTCGGCGCGGCCGACGGCAAGACCGCGGCGGCGCCGCGATGACCCTGGTATCCCTGCGGCGCGAGAGCCGGCCGGCCGAACCGGCGCCGGCGCGGGCCGAACCCGCCGCTCAGCCGGCCGCCGCCGCCCCGGCCGAACACACGCCGCCGTCGCTGCGCGACTGGATCGGCGTGCTGGCGATGGTGTTCGGCCAGTTCATGGCGATCATGGACGTGCAGATCGTCACCAGCTCGCTGACCCAGATCCAGGGCGGGCTGTCGGCCAGCCCGGACGAAATAAGCTGGGTGCAGACCGCCTACCTGATCGCCGATGTCGTGATGGTGCCGCTGTCGGGGAGCCTGTCGCGGCTGCTGTCGACGCGGATCGTCTTTGTCAGCGCCGCGCTCGGTTTTACCGGGGCGAGCGCGCTGTGCGCGACCGCGACCAGCCTCAGCCAGATGATCCTTTACCGCGCGATGCAGGGCGCCTGCGGCGGCGCGATCACCCCGACGATCTTTCCGGTGGTCTACACCAAGTTCCGCCAGCCGCAGCTCGGCCAGATCATGGTGATCATCTCGCTGATCCTCAATCTGTCGTCGACCCTGGGGCCGACCGTCGGCGGCTATCTGACCGACACGCTGTCATGGCACTGGCTGTTTCTCGTCAACATCGTGCCGGGTATCGCCGTGGCGATCATCGTCTGGCTGACGATCGACATCGACAAGCCCGACTGGTCGCTGCTGCGCAGCTTCGACATCACCGGGCTGATCCTGATGGCGCTGTTTCTCGGCAGCCTCGAATACGCGCTCGAAGAGGGACCGCGCTGGGACTGGCTCGACGACACCGCGGTCCGCGTCGCGGTCGTGGTGTCGTCGATCGCCTCCGCGCTGTTCTTCTGGCGGGTTTTCACCTACCGCCAGCCGATCGTCGACCTGCGCACGTTCCGCAACCGCAATTTCGCGCTCGGCACGTTCTACACATTCGTGATCGGCACCGGGCTTTACGGCGCGACCTATGTGATCCCGCTGTTCCTGGCCCAGGTGCGCGGCTTCAGCGCCTACCAGATCGGCATGACGGTGGTGGTGACCGGGCTCGCGCAGATGGTCATCTCGCCGTTCAGCGCCCGCATCGCCCGCACCCTCGACCTGCGGGTCATGCTCGGCATCGGCTTTGCGCTGTTCGCGGTCGCGATGTACCTGACCGCGACCCTGACCAACCAGGCGGGTTTCGCCGAATTGCTGATACCGCAGATCGTGCGCGGCGTCGCCTTAATGTTCTGCTATCTGCCGGCCAACCTGATCTCGCTCAGCACGCTGCGGCCCGACATGCTGAAGAATGCGGCGGGGCTCTACAATCTGACCCGCGACCTCGGCGGCGCGATCGGCCTCGCGACGATCGGCACAATCATGAACAACCGGCTGCATTTCCATTGGAACCGGCTGATCGAGGACATCAACCCGGCACGGCCCGCCGTACAGCATTTCCTCGATGCGCAGACCAGCCATTTCGACCCGCATTTCGCCGCCGGCGGCGGGGCGGCGGCGATCAAGCTGCTCGGCCGGGTGGTCTATCGCGAGGCCCTGGTCCTGACCTTCAACGACGTGATCCTGCTGCTCGGCGTGCTGTTCGTCGTCGGTCTGGTGCTGATGCCGCTGGTGCGCGTGCGCAGCTCGTTCATGAACCGCTAGGCGCCGCCCCCGGCCTCAGCCGTCCAGCTGGTCGAGGACGGCCCGTGCGAGCTTCTTCGCCTTGGCGTTGAGCGAAGGAAACGCCGTCTCGCTGGCGCTGCGGCCGAGATTCTGCGCGGCGCGATAGCCCGGCCGCTCGATCAGCTCGCCATCGAGCGTGGTGAAGCCGGCCATGCCGATCATCGACCGCGCCTCGGCCACCTCCGGCTCGGTCAGCACCCGGCACAGCGCAAAAAACGGTCCGGCGCCGGCGTGCTTCATGTCGACGATGCGCCGCGCAAGCGCGAGCGTCGGCACCAGGTCGGCGCGCGACGCGCCGGTCGGCAGGATGATCACGTCGCATGCCGACACCATGTCGGCGGTGCGCTTCGGCGTCCCCGGCGCGCCGTCGAGCAGGATGATGTCGTAGTCGCGATTGAGCTTCAGGGCCTTGCGGACATCCTTGGTCGGCTCGGCCTCGACCGCCGGCTCGACATCGCGCTGCAGGCGCTCGCGCACCCAGTCGACCGAGCTCATCTGCTTGGTGTCGAAATCGAGGATTTTCGCCGCCTTGCCCTGCGACGCCGCCTCGCGCGCGATCAGCTGGCACAGCGTCGATTTGCCGACGCCGCCCTTTTGCGACACCACCCCGATGACCCTGCGCTTCGCCATGACGGCGAAGATATTACTGGTTGAGACCCCGCTGCGCGAGAAGCGCGTCGATTTCCGGCTCGCGGCCGCGGAACTCCCGGTACAGCGCCATCGGGTCCTGGGTGTCGCCGGCGCGGTAGATCGCCTTGAGCCTGGCCGCGAGACCCGGGTCGAACACGTCGCCGGCCTCGGTGAACGCGGCATAGCCGTCGGCGTCGAGCACCTCGGCCCACAGATAGGCGTAATACCCGGCGGCGTAGCCGGCGCCGTCGAACAGATGCTGGAAATGCGTCGGCCGATGCCTGAGGCCGATTTCCGCCGGCATCCCGACCCGCGCGAGGAAATCGCGCTCGAACCGGGCGATGTCGACCGGCGCGGGGTCGGTGCGGGCGTGCAGCTCCAGGTCGATCATCGCGCAGGCGGCGTACTCGACCGTCGCGAAACCCTGGTTGAAGTTGCGCGCCGCGAGCAGCGCCTCGAGCAGCGTCTCGGGCAGGGGTTCGCCGGTCCGGTGATGGCGCGCGTACTGGCGCAGCACCTCCGGCGCCTGCACCCAGTGCTCCATGATCTGCGACGGGAATTCGACAAAATCGCGCAGCACTGCGGTGCCGGATTGCGAGCGGTAGCGGACATGGCTCAACAGGCCGTGCAGCCCGTGGCCGAATTCGTGGAACAGCGTGCGCGCGTCGTCGAACGACAGCAGCGTCGGGTCGCCCTTCGAGAAATTGTTGTTGTTGACGACGATCGGCAGCACCTCGCTGTCGAGGCTCTCCTGGTCGCGATAGCTCGACATCCAGGCGCCCGAGCGCTTGCCGGGCCGGGCGAAATTGTCGTGCAGGAACAGCCCCACCGTCTTTCCCGACGCCGTCTCGCGCACCTCGTAGACGCGGACGTCGGGGTGATAGACCGGGCAGTCGTGGCGCGGCGCAAAGCTCAGCCCGAACAGCCGTCCCGCGGTGTCGAACAATGCCGCGACCATGTTGTCGAGCACGAAATACGGCTTCACCGCGCTCTCGTCGAGATCGTATTTGGCCGCCCGCACCTTCTCGGCGTAGTAGCGCCAATCCCAGGGCGCGAGCGGCTCGTTGAGCCCGTCGGCATGGGCCGCTTCGACCAGCTCGGCGCGCTCGGCGGCGGCCTTGCGCTTGGCCGGTTCCCAGACTTGCGCCAGCAGATGCTCGGCCGCTTCGGGGGTCTTCGCCATCGTGTCGTCGAGCCGGTAGGCGGCATAGCTGTCGTAGCCGAGCAGCCGCGCCTGCTCCTGGCGCAGCGCCAGGATCTCGGCGATCAGCGGCGCGTTGTCGTGCTCGCCCGGATGCTCGCCGCGCCGCACCCAGGCGCGGTAGGCGGTCTCGCGCAGGTCGCGCCGCGCCGAGAAGCACAGGAACGGCTCGACCGACGAGCGCGACAGGGTGATGACGTATTTGCCGTCGAGCCCGTGTTCCTTGCCGGCCGACGCCGCGGCGGCGCGGGCAAACTCGGGCAGGCCGGCGAGGTCGTCCTCGCCCAGCACGAGGCGCCACGAATCCTCGTCGAACAGCACGTTCTGGCCGAATTGCGTGTGCAGCGAGGCCATGCGCGCGGTGATCGCGCTCATCCGCGCCTTCTCGGCCGGGCCGAGCAGCGCCCCGGCGCGCACAAAGCGCGTGTGGTAACGCTCCAGCAACCGCCGCTGGTCGGGTGCCAGGCCGAGCGCGTCGCGCTTCCGGTAGAGCGCGTCGATGCGCGCAAACAGCGCCGGGTCGAGCGCGATCTGGCTGCGATGCGCCGCCAGTCTCGGCGCGTAATCGCGCGCGATCGCGTCGATTTCCTTGTTGGTCGCGCTCGAATTGAGGTTGTGGAACAGGTCGCCGACCGTGTTCAGCAGCCGGCCGCTGCGCTCCAGCGCCTCGATCGTGTTGGCGAAGGTCGGCGGCGCCGAGGAGCCGGTGATCGCCGCGACATCGGCGATCTCCTCGTCCATGCCGCGGTCGAAGGCAGGCGGGAAATGCGCCGGCTCGATACGGTCGAACGGCGGCAGCCCGAACGGCGTCGTCCAGGTCTCGAACAGGGGGTTCTGGGTCATGGCCCTTATATAGGCGATGATCGCGCCGGCGGCATCCGAACGCGGCGAAGCCGCATCAAGATTCACCACGGAGGCGCAGAGACACGGAGGGGCAACCGCTCGATCGTCTCCGTGCCTCCGTGTCTCTGTGGTGAATCAACCTTGCGCTGCGCGCCGCTTATGCCGCGAGGATCCGGTCCAAATCGCGGCGCGCGGCGGGCATGCCGGGGAAGATTTTCGCCAGCGCCGCATCGGGCAGCCGCAGGTGGCGCTGCAGGATCAGCGCCAGCGGGTGGCGGAAATCGGTGGTCACCGCGAGGTCGCGGCCCTGGTAGAGCTGCGCGCCGGCAAGGCCCGGCCAATCGCCGTAGACCTTGCCGCCGTTGACCTTGCCGCCGAGCACCCAGATCACGTTGCCGTGGCCGTGATCGGTGCCGCGATTGCCGTTCTCGCGCACGGTGCGGCCGAACTCCGAGATCACCGCGACCACCGTATCGTCCCAGTCGCTGCCGAGCGCCGTGGCGAAGGCCGCGAGGCCCTCGCCGAGCGGCTTCAGCCGGTTGGCGAGCTGTCCGTCATGGCCGCCCTGGTTGACGTGCGTGTCCCACCCGCCGAGGCTCGCGAAAGCCAGCCGGATATGCCGGTCGCGGCGCATCATTCCGGCCAGCCGCTGCGCCATTGCCGGCAGCGCATTGGCTGGCGGCGCGCCGTTATCGGCCATCTTCCGCTCGTCGTCCGCCATGTCCGCGACCAGCGCGGCGCGGGCGTCGCGGCCCTGCCGATAGGCGGCGCTCTGCCTGTCGCGGCCGGCATAGAGCCGGTCGAAGGCGGTGGCGATCTCGGGTTTGTCGATCGCCGTCGGCCGCGCCGCGTCGGGTCCGAGCGGCAGGTTGGCGACCGCGACCGGGCCGCGCAGGATAAACGGCAGCGTCGCGCCGATGCCGACCGCGTCGGTCGGCCCGCGCGCGCCCGGCAGCGCCCCGAGCGCGCGGTTCATCCAACCGTCCGGGGTGGTCTGCCGGCCCGGCGTGCCGTTCTCGACGAATTGCTGCGCGTCGAAATGCGAGCGCGTCGGGTCGGGCGAACCGGCGGCATGGATAAACGCGAGCTTCTTGTCGCGCCACAGCGGCAGCAGCGCCGCCAGCGCCGGGTGCAGCGCAAACCGCGCATCGAGCGCCAGCGCGCCGTTTTCCGCACCGGGCTTCGGGACCGCGATGGTCGGCCGCCCGTCGTAATAGGCCCCCTCGGCATAAGGCACGACGACGTTGAGCCCGTCGACCGCGCCGCGCAGCATCACCACGACGAGCCGGCGGGGCGTGTCGCCCGCGGCCCGCGCCGGCCGGGCCGCCCCGAGCAGCGGCACCAGCGCCGCACCGCCGGTCAGTCGAAGGAGATCGCGTCGCTGCATTGTCGCCCCCGCATCATGCTCTCTCGCACTCTCACTCGCCTTGGCCGGACTTGATCCGACCATCCACGTCTTTCCGTCCGGTGCCAACGCGCGAAGACGTGGCGCCCCGGGTCAAGCCCGGAAGAGGCGATGCTTGTCGTGCACCGACGACCGTCATCGCCGCATGAAATCGGGACCGCCGAGGATCAGCGCCGCCTTGAGCGCGGCGGGCGCGGCGGTCACCGCGTCGAGCGTGTTGCGACTCAGCGTCGGGCCGAGCAGCTTTTCCAGCGGTGCGGGGTCGAGTGGCGCGGGCTTGTGCGGTGCGGGGTCGAGCGGCGCGGGTTGCGGCTCCAGCCGGTCCGAGACCTGTTGCGGTGCGGGCGAGGCGGTTGCCGCCGTCAGTTCGGGTGGCGATCCGTTGAGCGGCAGGCCGCCGCGGCCGAGACTGGTGGCGAAGCCGATGCGCAGGGTCGTGCCGTCGGCGCTGAGCCAGGCTTCCTCGGTGTTCTTGTAGCCGTCCGGAGTCTGGCAGTAGTAGAGCGGCTCGCCCTGCCGGGCCATCGCCCCGAGCAGCGGCCGGGGGTTGTCGACCACGACCCCCGCCGCACGTGCCGCCGACAGCACATATTGGTACGGCGTCTTGTATTTCCGGCCGATGCTGTTGCGGAATTCGCGGCTGGTGAGCAGCGTCTTCAGCACCGCGGCGATGTCGCCGTCGGTTTCCTGGAAGCGCTGCGCCAGCCGGTCGACGAGGGCGGACGGCGGCTGGTCGGCGACAAAATACTGCGCGAGCTGCCAGGCGATGTGGTGCGCGGTCGCCGGGCTCGCCGCGAGCATGCCGATCGCCTCGACGCCTTCATCCTCGCCGCCAGGCGGAATGGTGCGGCCGAGGAAGGTCTTCGCGGCGACGTCGTGCCGCGCCGCGTCGAACACCTGGGCCGAGCCGTCGCCGCGTCCCAGCCCCCGGCGCGCCAAACCCCAGCCGGTCAGGATATGCGCCAGCGCGACGACGTCGTCCTGCGTGTAGCCGCCATCGGCGCCGAGCGTGTGCAGCTCCATGATCTCGCGCGCGTAGTTCTCGTTGATCCCGGTCTGGTCGCCCTTGGCGCCCAGGCTTCCCGGCGCGGTGTTGAGCCGGTTGTCGAGATAGAACAGCATCGCCGGCGAATGCGCGGTCGCCAGCAACAGGTCACGGAAATGGCCGAGTGCATGCGGGCGGATCGCATCCGCCTCGAAGCGGCCGACCCAGAGGTGGTCGAGCCCCTTGCCGGCAAAGATGTTGAAATGGTTGAACCAGAAATCGACCATCACCTCCTGCAGCTGGCGCTTGCCGTAGAGCGCGCGCCAGACGCGTGCGTCCTGCGCCTGCTGGACGATGATCTGCGCCCGCCGGCGGCGCGCTTTCTGCTCCTCGGGCGTCGGCCTGACGCCGCCGTTCATCCCCGGGAGGATCGGGCCGTATTCGCGAAACAGCTCGGCGGGGTTGAGCTTCAGCGTATCGAGCCCGGCCAAACGCTCCGTCAGCGCCGGCGGCTCGGTAATCGTCTCGGGATGGAGCTGTTCGTCGATATAGCGGTCGATGCCGATCGCCTCGACATGCGCGACATCCTCGGCCGTCGGGCCGAAGGCCATGCGGTTGAGGATGTGGATGACCTGCCGATCGGGCGGCGTCTCCGCCAGGCCCGCCGGCGGGGCGGCAAGCACGGCGAGACCAAACACGGCGATAAAGCGAAGCGATCGAGGCGTCATGCGATGCGGCCCGGACGCTGGATTGCGGTGATTGTACCACAGGCCGGCCGCAACCATCCCCATCTGCGGCGGCCGGCCGCGCCCGCCCTTGCGCGCGCTTGTCCCGCAGTGGCACTTCCCGCATGATTCCGCCGGGTTTTCGTCGCGCACCTTGCGGCAGGTACGGATGATCCGCTTGGCCGATTGCTTCCCGGACACGCCGGCCGGGGCGCTGCCGCTCACGGAATTCGACTGGGCGCGCTCGGGTGTCGCGCAGGCTTACGTGATCTTCATCACCGGGCGCTGCGGCAGCACCCTGCTGACGCATCTGCTGGCCGAGAGCGGGCTGTGCGGCAACCCGGACGAATTCTTCAACGAAGAACGCATCGTCGACCTCGTCCGGGAATGGGGCGTCGGCGATTTCCCCAGCTATTTCCGGGCCGTCGTCCGCCACAGCGTGACCAACCGGCGGTTCGGCTTCGAGATCGACCCGTTCCGTTTCGCGCAGTTCCGCGAGCTGGTCTCGTTCCCCGTGCTGTTCCCGCCGCACCGGACGGTATTTTTCTGGATGACCCGGCGCGACATCGTCAGCCAGGGCTGGTCCTTCGCCAAGGCGAAGAAGACCGGGCTGTGGCACCGCTTCGCCGACGGCAGCGAGAAGCGCCTGGCCCCCCTCGGCGAGGCCGGCGGCGAGACGATCAGTGACGGCGAATGGTGGCGCGAGATCATCGTGATGCTGATGGGCGAGCGGCTCATGGAGGATTACTTCGCCGCGGCGCGCATCACGCCCTACCGCCTCGATTACGAGATGCTCGTCACCGACCGGCTGCGCACCGTGATCGGCGTGCTGCAGGCGCTGTCGTGCGGGCCGGACGAGATCGCCCGCCATCTCGGCCCGCCGGTCGACCGCACCGAGCGCAACCGCTACTCCGATTGGCACGGCGCGATGATCCGGTTCTGCGACCGCTACCGCAACGAGCTGCGCTACATCGACCGCCACCGCAACGACGTCGACATCGACGGGCTGCGCCAGGAGCTCAACACCCGCTACGCCCTGGGGGTGTGATCAATCGTCGTTCGGCAGGCCGAGCAGGCGGCGCGCCAGCACCAGATGCGGTTTGTCGATCATCTTGCCGTCGAGGGCGAGGGTGCCGGCATCCGGTTGCGCGGCGAACGCGGCGACGACGCGTTCGGCCCAGTCGCGCTCCGCGGCGCTCGTCGAGAACGTCTCGTTGATCGCGGCGATCTGCGCCGGATGGATCGCCATCTTGCCGACAAAGCCCGAGCGCCTGGCCGCCGCGCATTCGGCCTGCAACCCCGCGGGGTCGCGAAAATCGGTGTAGATCGTGTCGAGCGCGGCGACCCCGGCCGCCGCCGCGGCCAGCAGGCACAGCGAGCGCGCCAGCAAATACGGGCCGTCATAGCGGCCGTCGAGCGTGCGGTTGCTGCCGCCGATGCAGGCCGAGAGGTCCTCCGCGCCCCAGGTGATCGCCTCCAGCCGCGGCGAGCTGCCGGCGTAATTGCCGAGCGCGAACACCGCCTGCGGCGTCTCGGTGGCGATCGCGACGATCCGCGTCTCGCCGGCTGGATGCCCCGCTGCCGCCTCGAATGCCGACAGGTAATGGTCGAGCGTGCGCACGTCGTCGGGCGTGCATTTCGGCAGCAGGATGCCGTCCGGGCGGGCGGCGGCGGTCGCCGCGAGGTCGTCGAGCGCCAGCCCGCTCGCGAGCGGGTTGACGCGCACGTAGCGCCGGACCCGGCTGCCATCGTTTGCGAGGAGGAAGTCGCGCGCCAGCTTGCGGGCGGTCGGCCGGTTCGCCGCCGCGACCGAGTCCTCGAGGTCGAGGATCAGCGCGTCGGCGCCCGACTCCAACCCTCGCGCCAGCTTGCGTTCGCTGTCGGCGGGGACGAATAGAAACGACCGGATCGGCAAGCTACCCTCCGAACTCGGCGGCCAGCGCGTCGCGCACGGTGTCGAGGTCGAGCCGGTTGGCTTCGATTAGCGGCGCGGTCTCGACAATGATGTCGTCGATGTCGCGGATTTGCTTCAGCCGCTTGTAGGCGTCGTCGCTGCCGATGCCGAGCGCTGCGCCGAGCAGCTCCATGAAGTTGACGATCTCGAAGCTGCGTCCGGTCGCGGCATCGCAAATCTCGCGGTGGTCGGCGTGGTAGATCGTCGCCAGCGTGGTCACCCCGGCGTCGAGCACCTCCTGGAACTCGCGGTCGAGCAGCTCTTTTTTCAGTTTCGGCAGCACCGTATTGGCCTGCACGCCGACGCGCGGCACGTCGAGCTCGACCAGCTCCAGCCCGGGGATGACCGCGGCGATCTTGCGCACCGCCTCCATGGTTTGCGGGAAGACCGGCCGCTCGTGCAGCGCGACGCGCTTTTCGACGCGGTTCGTCATCAACCGGGCCAGCCGGTCGAGATGGCCGGCGACGAAGACAAAGAACGGGTTGAGGTCGAACGGCTTCTCGCCGTGCTGCGCGATGTAGTTCGGCAGTCCGGTCTCGCCGAGCGTAAGCTGGCAGCTCGGGCACCAGGACAGCACGGTCGAGGTTCCGGCGGACGCCAAGCCCTCGATCGTCGCGTTCGCCATCTTGACGTTATTGGCGAAATCGCCCTCGCGGAACTGGTAGACGCCGCAGCACTGGCCGATCCCGCCCATCACCTCGTAGCTGACATCGAGCTTGTCGAGCACGTCGAGCGCCAGCAGAGCGATATGCGGCGTCTTCAGCACGTTGCAGCCGGTGTA
The DNA here is from genome assembly GCA_035550515.1 of Allostellaceae bacterium. Lineage (GTDB taxonomy): Bacteria > Pseudomonadota > Alphaproteobacteria > ATCC43930 > CGMCC-115725 > DATARH01. Next base: position 19,710 of record DASZOZ010000018.1, on the reverse strand, counting down.
GAACACGATGTCGGGCGGCGCCGCGCCGGCTTTCCGCGACGGGCGGAACCGGGCGAGCGTCTCGGGCGGGAGCTGCAACCGCGACAGGACCCGCACGCCGCGGCTCACCGTCTGGAACTGCTTGCGCCAGCGCGTCTCCAGCGGGGCGCCGTCGCGCGCCCGGCGGGCGAAACCGCGCGCCATCTGCACCATGAAGCGCGGGTTGACGCCGTGCCGGCAGGCCGGGATGCAGCTGCCGCTGCCGCTGCAGATCTCGGTCCAGCGGCGCGCATCGTCATTACCCGCGCCGCCGGTGATCAGGTCGACGATGCCGGCGGCGGTTTCGCTCGGGTCGGCGTCGGCAATGCCGCCCGGCCCGGTCATCGGGCAGGCGCGAAAACAGTCGCCGCAGCGCGTGCAGGCATCGGCGATCGCCGCGCCGCGCGACCGGAAGAGGTCGACAAATCCTTCTGGCCCCGTACCGTCCATCGATCATCTGCCTTCTCGTCTATCGGCAGTATATCGCGGATTTCCGGCGGCGAGTCGGCGCGATTTGCGATCGCATTCGGCCGGAAGCGTTCCATGCGCAGAATGCATGGCAAATTTGCAGCGACATCAATGGATACAAACGTGTTACAGCCTGTTCACAAAGCGACGGATGCGAGTTGCAACCCTTGAACGAGCCAGACGATCCCATGATGCCCAACATGCAGACGGCCACCCTTTCCTCGGCTCCCCTGATCGCCGGCGGCGCGCGCGGCTCGATCGACCGGCGGATACGTGCGTTCCTCAACGGCGAAAGCCACGGCGAGGACGTGTTGGGCGCGCTGTATGGCGCCCCCGCCGCCGAGCCGATCCCCGAGCGGCTGCGGGCGCTGCTCAAGCCCTGATTCCCCGCTCCGATCTTCCCGCGCCGGGCGCGCTATGCCGCATGTCTATTTGGCGGCGCGCCGGCAGTTGCGCTAGCTCCTTGCCTGGCCCCGCATTATGATCGCGCGCCGCTGCGGCCCTTGGCCGCAGCGGTCCGATAAGCATCAGCGTGCGAGCCGGCGGTTCGCCGCCGATAATCGCCGCGGGGGAGAAGGGGAGGAGTTATGCCTATTTTCAGGATCATCAGCCCGACACGGCGCGGCATCCTCCGCGCCGGGGGCACGCTGGCCGCGGCGTCGGCGCTGCCGCGCTTTGCCTTTGCCGCCGACCAGCCGCCGATCGGCACCTGGCCGGACGGCTCGTCGGGGTCGTCGGTCACGATCGGCGCCACCGTACCGCGCACCGGGACCTATGCGGCCGCGGGCGAGGACGAGCTGAAGGGCATTCAGCTCGCCGTCGAACACATCAACGAGGGCAACGACCTTATCAAGAAAATCTCGCCGAAGACCAAGAAAGGCCTTCTCGGCAAGGAAGTAAAACTGGTTGTCGCCGATTCCGAAGCGAAACCCAATACCGCGGTGCAGGCGCAATCTCGCTTTATCAGCGAGAACAAGATCGTCGTGATGATCGGCTCGACGTCGAGCGCCGTCGCGGTGGCGCTCAACAAACTGGCGCAGCAGCAGCATGTTCTCTATGTCACGGGCGTATCCGGCTCGAATGACACGACCGGGAAGGACTGCGTGCGCTACGGCTTCCGCCAGTGCTTCTACGGCCAGACCGCGGCAGCGGCGATCGGGCCGGTGATGGTCAAGGCGTATGGTAAGAACAAGAAGACCGCCTATCTCACGCCCGATTACACCTATGGCCATACCGTCCAGAAATCGATGGAGGATTTTCTCAAGACCGCCGGCTGGACGACGGTGACCAACCAGGTCGCACCGCTCGGCGCGCCGGATTACAGCTCATATCTCCTGAACATCGCCAATTCCGGCGCGGACTACCTGCTCAACATCAACTGGGGGCACGACGCGGTGCTGTCGACCCAGCAGGCCAAGCAGTTCGGCGTTCTCGACAAGATGAAGCTGGTGGTCCCCTACCAGACCCCGTTCCTCGCCAAGGAGGTGGGGCCGGAAATCATGCAAGGCGTGCTGGCATCGACCGATTTCTGGTGGACGCTCGAAGACAAGTTCCCGCTAGCCAAGATGTTCGTCGAGGCGTTCGACAAGAAGTACAATTACAAGCCCGACTGGAGCGCCGAGAACGGCTATTCGCAGATCGCGATCTGGGCGCGCATGGTCGAGGAAGCGGGCAGCTTCTATCCGCCCGACGTCATCAAGGCCTACGAGAAGGGCGAGACCTTCCAGTCGCTGGTCGGCGACGTGCATTTCCGGGGCGCCGACCACCAGCTGGTCCGCCCGGTCATCATCGTCGAGGGCAAGAAGCCCGGCGACATGAAGGGGAAAGAGGATTGGTGGGAGGTCAAAGAGGTCGTGCCCGGTGAGTCGCTGATGCAGAAACCGGACGCCTTCGGCTGCCATCTCGGCGAATACACCTGATCTTCCCGGCCGTGCCCCGCCGGCCCCCGGGCTCCGGCCCGGGGGCTGGCGGGCGCGGCCACCCCGACTGATCGATCCGTACCTTGCGATGATTACCTGGCCTAATTTCGTCTCGCAGCTGTTCAACGGACTGGCGGCGGGTGCCCTGCTGGCGCTGATCAGTTCGGGTCTGACGATTATCTACGGCACGCTCGGCGTGCTGAACCTCGCGCATGGCGCGATGTTCATGCTCGGCGGCTATGCCGGCTATGTCGCGCTCCAGGCGACGGGTTCGTTCATCGTCGCGGTCATCGCCGGGGCGCTGTTCCTCGTCGTCGTCGGCGCGATCCTCGAATTCGTCGTCATCCGTCATTTCTACGACCGGCCGCCCGAAGACCAGCTCCTCGTCACCTTCGGCATCGCCATCGTCATCGTCGAGCTGGTGCGGTTCGCGTTCGGCAGCCTGTCGAAGACGGTGCCGCCGCCGAGCTGGGCGATGGGCGTAACCCCGATGGGGTTCCTCATCTACCCCACCTACCGCATCGTCGTCGCCGGGATCGCGGCGGCGGCGCTCGGCGGGCTTTACGTGATCCTCTACCGCACCCGGCTCGGCATGATCGTGCGCGCCGGGATCGAAGATTCCGGCATGGTCGGCATGCTCGGCATCAACGTCTACCGCGTGTTCATGGTGGTGTTCGGCGTCGGCGCGATGGCGGCGGGTTTCGCCGGGATCGTCAACGCCCCCGTCGTCTCGCTGACCCCCGACATGGGCGAGTCGATCCTGGTGCAGACCTTTGTCGTCGTGGTGATCGGCGGGGTCGGGTCATTCCCCGGCGCCATCCTCGGCGGCTTGATCGCCGGCGAAATACTGAGCCTCACCTCGATGATCGACCCCGCCTATTCCGGTGTGATGCTGTTCGCGGTCATGACGCTGGTGCTGCTGGTGCGGCCGCAAGGCCTGCTCGGCGCGATCGGCCGCGACTAGGGCGCGACGATGCTGCGTCGGCGCCCTTTGCTGGTCGAAGCCGTGACCGCCGCCGCGCTTGCCGCGGCGCCGTTCGTCCTGCCGCATCTCGGATTTTCCGCCAACACGGTGAACCAGATCCTGATCTGGGGGCTGTTCGGTCTCGGCTTCGATATCCTGTTCGGCTACACCGGCCTGCTGTCGTTCGGCCAGTCGGCGTTTTACGGCACCGGCGGCTTTATCGCCGCCTATCTGCTGACCAACAACCTGATGTCGAACGTCATGCTGGCGCTGTTCGTCGGCACGCTCGGCGCGGCGGTCGCCGGAGTTTTCGTCGGCATCGTCGCGCTGAGGCGCACCGGCATCTATTTCGCGATGATCACCGTCGCGATCGCCGAGATGTTTTACTTTATCGAGTTCTCGCCGCTGGCGCGCTTTACCGGCGGCGAGAACGGTCTGCCGGGCGTGCCGGCGCCGCGCTTCGCGCTGTTCGGCTGGAGCTATCACGTCGGCACCGGCTGGTCGATGTACGGGTTCCTTGCGGTCTGCTATTTCGTCGGCGTGGTGCTGGCGCTGCGCATCGTGCGCTCGCCGGTCGGCGCCATCCTCGCCGCCATCCGCGACAACCCCTTGCGTGCCCGCGCGGTCGGACACGGGGTCGGGTTGTACAAGCTGACCGCTTTCGTGATCGCTGCCATCTATTCCGGGTTTGCCGGCGGGCTGCTCGGCGTGCTGCAGGGCTTCATGCCGCCCGACGCGTTCATGTTCGATACGTCGGGGCAGCTGGTTATGCAGACCGCGATCGGCGGCAGCGGCACGCTGTTCGGGCCGCTGCTCGGCGCCACCGTATGGCTGTTCCTGCGCGATTTTCTGCAAGGCGCGATGGGGCTCGGCGCGACCTGGAAGCTGGTCCTGGGGCTCGTCTTCGTGCTCCTGGTCTGCTTTCTCCGCCACGGCCTGATCGGCGGGTTCCGCGACCTGGAGGCGCTCCTTGCGGCCCGCAAGGCACCGCCGCCGCCGGACGAAGCGCCGCCGATCGCCGCCGCCGAGCCGCTCGCCAGCATCGGCCCGTCGCGCCGGCGGCAGGAGACGGCGTTTTCCGGCCCGGTGATCGAGGCGCGCGGCGTCACCAAATCCTTCGGCGGCATCGTCGCCAACCGCAACATCGACTTCGCGGTCGAACAGGGCGAGCTGCGCGGCATCATCGGCCCCAACGGCGCCGGCAAAAGCACGTTTTTCAAGATGCTGACCTGCGAGCTGCCGCCGACCTCCGGTCACATCGTCTTCCACGGCCGCGACATCACCGGGATGGATGTCGCCAAGGTCTGTCAGCTCGGCCTCACCAAGAGCTATCAGGTCAACCAGCTGTTCGCGCGGCTGACCTTGCGCGAGAACATCATCATCGCCGCGCTCGCTGAGCGGCGCGGCACCTTCTCGCTCGACCTGCTGCGGCGCATCGACAAGGTGCCGGGGCTCGTCACCCAGGTCGAGGCGACGCTGGGACTGGTCGGCTTGACCGCGCGCGCCGACGTGCCGGTCGCCGAGCTGGCCTATGGCGAAAAGCGCCGGCTCGAGATCGGCCTGGCGCTGGCGTCGTCGCCGTCGCTGCTGCTGCTCGACGAGCCGCTTGCCGGGATGAGCCCGCGCGAACGCGTCGAAACCGTGCAGCTGCTGAAGAACATCCGGCGCGGGCGCACGCTGATCGTCGTCGATCACGACATGGACGCGATATTCGAGCTGGCCGAGCGCATCACCGTGCTGCACGAAGGGGCGCTGTTGGCCGAGGGCACGCCGGCCGAAATCCAGCGCAACAGCCTGGTGCAGGAGGCCTATCTCGGCGGGGTGGCGGCGGCATGAGCGCGCTGCTCGAAGTCGACAAGATCAACAGCTTTTACGGTGACAGCCACATCCTGTTCGATGTCTCGCTGCGCGTCGAACGCAACGAGGTGGTGGCGCTGCTCGGGCGCAACGGCGCCGGCAAAAGCACCACGCTGAAAAGCCTGATAGGCGCGGTGCGGCCGCGCTCCGGCCAGATCGCGCTCGACGGCGAGCCGATCCACGGCCTGCCGCCGCACGCGATCGCCGGGCGCGGACTCCAGCTCGTGCCCGAGGACCGCCGCATCTTCGGCAGCCTCAATGTCGAAGAGAACCTGGTGCTCGCCGGGATGACGGCGAAATCGCGCTGGCCGCTGGAGCGCGCCTGGGAGCTCTTTCCGCGGCTCAAGGAGCGGCGGCGCAGCCGCGGCACCGATCTCTCGGGCGGCGAGCAGCAGATGCTGACGATCGCCCGCGCCTTGGTGCGCTCGCCCAAGATCGTCCTGCTCGACGAGCCGTTCGAGGGGCTGGCGCCGATCATCGTGCGCGACCTGCTCGCGACCTGCCGCACGCTAGCCGAGGCGGGCCAGACGATCGTCGTCGTCGAACAGAACATCTCGGCCGCGGTGAGCCTCGCCGATCGGATCTACATCCTCAACAACGGCCACATGGTCGAGGAGACCAGCGCCAAGGACGCGCGCGAGCGGCCCGAGCTGCTGCACCGCCATCTCGGCGTATAAGGGGCCGGCCGTATTCACCCTGGCCTCGTCGCTTCCCCCGGGCTTGACCCGGGGGGCCACGTCTTCCTCCGGCGGTGCCTGCACGAGAAGACGTGGATGGCCGGATCGAGCCCGGCCATCACGAATGATCGGAGCCAACTAACGCTCCGATGCTGTTTCCATATTTTCGCCGTCTTCCCCTCGCATTCTGTCCTCCGGCCGCATTCGGTGGGGGAGGGAACAGCCGATGGTCGCGATGGCGATGGAACGGGGACCGCAAGCCGCGCTCAAGACAAAGCTGCCTTTTATCGTCGGCGCGGTTTCCGTCGGGACGCTGCTCGAATGGTACGGCTTCTATCTGTATAGCGGCCTGTCCGGCAGTTTGACGCCGCAATTCTTCCCCGACGGGCTTGACCACGGCATCCTCTACAGCATCGGCATCTTTTGGACCGGGTTCGCCGTTCGCCCCGTCGGCGCGGTCCTCTTCGGCCATGTCGGCGACAGGATCGGCCGGAAATTCGCCCTTGTCGCCACCCTGTCGACAATGGGCGCCGCGTCTTTCGTCATGGGTTGTCTGCCCGGTTTCGCCAGCGCGGGCTGGGCGGCGCCCCTCCTTCTGGTCCTGTGCCGACTGGCGCAAGGCGTGGCGATGGGCGGCGAATACGGCGGCGCGGTGACCTATGTCGCCGAGCAGGCCCCCGCCGGCAAACGCGGCCTCTACACCTCATGGCTGCAGACAACGGCGACGCTGGGCATCGTCCTGGCGCTGCTGGTCATCCTGTGCTGCCGGCTCGGCCTCGGCGACCGGGCTTTTGCCGATTGGGGCTGGCGCGTGCCGTTCTGGCTCGGCGCCGTCCTTGTCGGGCTGTCGATCTATATCCGGCAGACCTTCGACGAATCGCCGCTGTTCGCGCGCATGAAGCAACAAGGCAGGCTGGCGGCCAATCCCGCACGGGAAAGCTTCTCGGACCTCAAGAACGGGAGGCTCATGGGCCTGGCGTTATTCGGCGCCGCGGCCCCCGAGGGGGTAATCTGGTACACTGGCCAATTCTACGCGCTGGATTACCTGACGACGGTCCTCAAGCTGCCCTACGTCACGGTGCAGCTGATGATGATGGTCGTGCTGCTCGGCGCGGCGCCGTTTTTTGTCGTCTTCGGCGCGCTGTCGGACAGGGTCGGCCGGCGCAATGTCATGACCTTGGGCTTCCTGCTGGCGGCGATCAGCTACTGGCCGGTATTCAGCTGGATGGCGGCGGTGAAGGACAGCCCGCTGCTGCTCGGCGTCCTCGTCTTCTACATGGTGCTGCTAGCGGCGATGGTTTACGGGCCGATCGCGGCGTTCCTGGTCGAGATCTTTCCGGCACGGGTCCGCTATACCTCTATGGCGCTGCCCTACCATGTCGGCAACGGGGTGTTTGGCGGCCTGGTCCCGATCGCGGGCGCCGCCATCGCGACGGCGCTCGGCGGCCCGCTTTACGGGTTGCTCTACCCGATCGGCCTTGCCGCGCTCGGCGTGGCGGTCAGCATCGCCGGCTTGCCCGCGCGGAGCGATGCGATGCGGGATGGCGAGGGCGCCGGCGGTCCGCCGCCGCCGACCCCGGGCCACCCCCCTGGCCAACTCCCGGGCCAACCCTAGATTTTGCCGCCGCGGCAACGGGCCGGAGCCACCTCCGGCCCGTCTTGTTTCGCACTGGACCAGATTCTCGCTGAAGTTATCTGAACTATATAGTTCGCGAGCTTATGATATGATCAGATACATCAGCCGCACATCATGACGGCATGGGGAGGGAGCAGTACCTGTGGAAGACGCTGTCGAAAAATCCTGCATACGCAAAATCTATTGGCGCCTGTTGCCGTTCGCGTTGCTCAGCTATCTGCTGGCCTATATCGACCGCATCAATGCGAGCTTCGCGGCACTGACGATGCGCGGCGACCTCAAGATCACCGCCGCGGAATACGGTTTCGCGGTCGGCACATTCTACTGGGGCTATTTCATCTTCGAGGTGCCGAGCAACATCGTGCTCGAAAAGGTCGGCGCCCGGCTGTGGATCGCCCGCATCATGATCAGTTGGGGCATCCTCGCCGGACTGACGGCGATCGTCACCGGGCCGACCAGCTTTGGCTTTGTCCGCTTCTTCCTGGGGGTGGCGGAGGCCGGGTTCTTCCCCGGCATCGTGCTCTATTTCACCTACTGGTTCCCGACCTACCACCACGCGCGCATCGTCTCGGGCTTCCTGATCGGCCTGCCGATCGCGGTCGCGGCGGGCGCGCCGATCTCGACGGCGCTGCTGGGGCTGAGCGGGCTATTCGGCCTGAAGGGCTGGCAGATCATGTACCTCGCCGAGGGCGTGCCGACCGTGATCCTCGGCCTCATCACCTTCTTCGTGCTGACCGATCGGCCGAGTCAGGCGCGGTGGCTGACGCAGCCTGAAAAAGACTGGCTGACGGCCAAGCTCGCCTCGGAGCGCACGGCCAAGGAGGCGGTCAAGAAGTTCAGCGTCATGGAGGGCTTTTACAATCCCAAGGTGCTGCTGCTGGCGCTCAACTATTTCGGCATCGTCGTCGCCAGCCTCGGCATCCTGTTCTTCGTGCCGCAGATGATCAAAGACATCGGCGTCACCAACAATATGACGGTCGGTTGGCTGACGATGATCCCCTATATCTGCGGCGGCATCGGCCTTGTCGGCTGGGGCCTGGTCTCGGACCGCATGAACGAGCGCCGGTGGAACCTGCTCGGCGCCTGCGTCGTGTCGACGATCGGTCTAGCGATCGCCGGCGCGACCGCCGGCACATGGTGGTCGATGGCGGGGCTGTGCATCGCGACGTTCGGCTTCTACGGCTCGAAGGGGCCGTTCTGGTCGATGCCGCCGATGTTCATGACCGGCACCGCCGCCGCCGCGTCGATCGCCTGGATCAACTCGATCGGCAATCTCGGCGGGTTCTTCGGCCCCTGGTATGTCGGCGTGCTCAAGGACTGGACGGGAAACTATGCGGGCGGCATCTACGGCCTCGCTTTCCTCTGCGTCGTCTCGGCGATCGTCTGTGCACTGTTCCTGGAAATCCCGAACCCCGCGAGCCGCGAGGCGCTGGAGCAGGCACCGGCCGAGTAAGCCGTCGACATAACGACCCACGGCGCCCGGGCGAGACGGTATCTTGCCGGGGCGCTGCCCAACTTGGCCGATCCGATCGAATACGCGCCGGTAAGCGCTTTGACGAAGCCGAGGCGATGGCCGGCATCGGCACGGTGCGTTTTCTCGACAAACCCCGCCTCCGCTCTCGAGCAGGCGCGAATCGCCCACGGCGCGCCGCGACAGCCGCGCTCGACGACGCGGCGGGTCTTGACCTGTGACGCCGCCAGCAGACGCGGCGCCTCGGCTTTCTCGAGCGCAAGCTGCTCGCCGAGAAGATCTTCGTCCTCGCCAATAAACAGCGAATCGACGATGCCGGCGCGTTCGCGCCACGGGCCATCTGCCACCATACGCGACCTTCCGCCTGGCCCTGGCCCGGGTGCCGACCAGCCGGCGCCGGCATCCTGATCAGCCGCACTCGGGGAGTTTGAGCAGGCTGTCCGGCTGCAGCCCGTCGCCGGCGCCTTTCAGGTACTTGGCGCCGTAGCGGCTGACCGCGACGACCACCGGCTGCTCCCTGCCGCCGGTCTCGACATAGAAATGCCAGCGGCCCGCTTCGATGGCGGCAATGGCGCCGGCCTCGCTGATGCGCCAATGCGCGCCGTCGGGGTTGATCCCGCCGATGCCGCGCAGCCGCCGATCGTGGTTGAGCAGATCGGACCGGATGACGCAGTGGATCAGATAGCGCCGCGGCAAGCCCCCGTCCTTTGCCGTCAACGTTTCCCGCGCAATTCTACCAGGAGAGACGCGTTTATAGGAGGGGCAAGCCCATCCCGTTGGAGCGCGGTCATGGCGGTGCGCATCGAGGGCTACGCGATCGTCTCGCTCGACGGCATGATCGCCGACAAGGACGGACGCATGACCGATGCGCTGATCGTCGAGGCGGACCAGCGCTTTTACGCGGAGTCGCTGTCGCGGGCGGCGCTGATCGTGCACGGCCGCAACTCGGCCGAGCCCGGATCGCAAGCCACCCGGCGGCGCCGCGCGATCGTCACCCGCCGGATCGAGGCGCTGCAGCGGACGGCTGCGGACAGTGACATTTGGTTGTGGAACCCGCGCGGCCTGCCGTTCGCCGGGTTGCTGGAGCGCCTGGCGCTCAGCGGCGGCATCGTCGCCGTGGTCGGCGGCACCGAGGTCTTCGACCTGTTTCTCACCATCGGCTATGACGCCTTCTACCTGACCCGCTCGGCCCGCGGTTCGCTGCCCGGCGGCCGCCCGGTCTTCGCGGCGGTGCCGGCGCAAACGCCCGAAGACATTCTCCGCCGCGCCGGCCTGCGGCTCACCGACGAGCGCGAACTGGAGCCGGGCGCGACCCTGGCGGTCTGGGAGCGGCCGGCGCACCGGTCCTGAGCTGCCGTGACGCGCGCCGCCTGCCGGCCGCGGCGTTTCGCGAGCGATGCCGCGCCGCTATGATCCTGCTGCAAGCCAACGATCAGCGGCAGGAGGAAGGCATGAGTCAGGCGCTCGAAGGCATTCGCGTCATCGATTTCACCCACGACCAGGCCGGTCCTTCCTGCACCCAGATGCTCGCCTGGCTCGGCGCCGACGTAATCAAGATCGAGCGCCCGCCGCACGGCGACCGCGCGCGCCGGCTATGGAACATGGACAATCCCGCCATCGACAGTTTTTTCTTCCTGCTGCTCAACAGCAACAAGCGCAGCATCGCCGTCGACCTGAAGACCGAGGACGGCAAGGAGATTGTCCGCCGCCTCATCAAGGAATGCGACATTGTCGCCGAGAATCTCGGACCCGGCGTCATGGAGCGGCTCGGCCTCGGCTACGAGGCGGTCAACGCGCTGAACCCGCGCGCGGTCTATGCCTCGGTCAAGGGTTTCGGCTCTCACGGTCCCTATAGCGGCTACAAATGCTTCGAGCCGGTGGCGCAGGCGACCTCCGGCGCGATGAGCGTGACCGGCGAGACCGACGGCCCGCCGCTCGTCAACGGCGCCAATATCGGCGACAGCGGCACCGGCATGCATCTGGCGATCGCCATCCTCGCCGCACTGGTGCAGCGCGGCCGCACCGGCCAGGGCCAGCTCGTCGAGGTGGCGATGCAGGAAGCGGTGCTCAACCTGACCCGGGTCAAGTATACCGGCACCCTGGCGACCGGGAAGCCGCTGGGGCGCAGCGGCAACCGCTCGGCGACCGGCGGCTATTCCGACCTCATCCGCTGCGCCCCGAGCGGACCCGACGGCGCCGGCGCCAACGACGCCGTCTACCTGATCGTGCCGCCCGACAACCCCGAAATGTTCCAGGCGGCGATGGATGCGATCGGCCGTCCCGAGCTGAAGACCGACGAGCGCTTCAAGACCGCCGCCGGCCGGGCCAAAAACGGCCCTGCCTTGACCGAGATTATCGAAGGCTGGACGCGCACCCGCGACAAGCGCGCGGTGATGCAGGCCTTCGCCAGCCGCGGCATCCCGTGCGGCGCGGTGCTCGACACCGCCGAAGTGCTCGACAACGAGCATCTCGCCGAACGCGGCACGATCCGCGAGCTCGACCATCCGACGCGCGGCCGGTTCAAGGCGATCCTCAGCCCGGTGCGCTTGTCGGATTCGCCGATCGCGCCGCGCCGGGCGCCGCTGCTCGGCGAGCACAGCGAGGAGGTGCTGCACCTCGCCGGCTACACCGACGACGAAATCCACAGCCTGCGCGAACGGAAAGTCGTGTAGCGAAAGGTCCGTGCGTCCATCCGGCAAAAAGGGCGGGTCAGCAACCCGCCCTTTCCACGTCGGCGCTAGATCCCGGCTGCTGCCGGGATGACCGTTCGGCTCACTTGGCGGCGTCGGCGAGCACCGGCTGGCGGCGCGCGTTGAGCACCGCCGCGGCTTCCTTCTCGACCCGCGTGCCCTTGAAGAAGTCGGGGTTCTGGTGGCCCCACAAGGTCACCGCATTGGTGAAGACGAAGTCGCGGAAATTGTCTTGGGTGATGTGGCCGTCCTCGACCAGCTCAAAGGCTTCGGCCAGCGGCTCGCGCATGTCGATCACGTCGAAATGCCCGATGTCGGAGCTGTAGATCGCGTTGAGCTGGGTGCCGAACGGGTTGGCCTTCCAGAACGCCGTCGCATTCATCCGGTCGTCCGCCTCGCAGCCGAAATAATACGGCGTGGCGTAGAGGTCGATCCAGTCCTGCTTCTTGGTGATCTTGCAGGCGCTGAAATCGTCGAGATCGGCGATCCCGCCGGTCATCCACAGATCCGGGTCCGGCCAGCCGTCACGCGCCTTGAGCGCCTCGGCGTGCTCCTTGTAGCCGTACTTCTCGACCAGCTCCATCAGCAGCTTGCGGTCGAGCTTGTCGGGCTTCATGTTTTCGAGCGCCCGGGCGTTGCGCCGCTCCCAGTGCTCCATCAGGTCGCCCCAGAGCTGCGAGCCCCAGCCGACGCCGCCTTCGAGGAACGCAAAGCGCAGCTCGGGGAAGCGCCGGGTGACGCCGCCGAGGAAGATGCCCTTGGCCGCAGCGTGGCCGGCATCGGCGAAATGGCCGATATGGTTATAGGTGAAGTTGGTCGGCGAGTTGCGCAGCGCCTGGTTGCTGCCGGCCGAGTGGAAGGTCGGCGCGATCTTGACGTCGAGGCATTTCTGCCAGACCGGGTCGTAGTCGTAGAGGCTGTCGATGCCGAACACCTCGTACCACACCGCCAGCCGGTCGACGTCCGGGTTCTCGCCCTTCTTGATCGAGTCGGTCTGGCGCGGCATCGCACTGCCGAACATGCCGACCTTGGAGCCGAGCTGCGAGGTGACGAATTCGAGCTCCTCGATCGCCTCGTCCGGGGTGTGCATCGGGATGATCGCCGCCGGCGTCATCCGGTCCTTGAGGTCCTGGAAATAGCCGGCCGAGACGATGTTGTAGGCGCGGATCACCGCGCGCCGCGTCGCGTCGTCCTTGATGCGCGGCAGCCTGAGGCCGGCGGTCGGATAGATGATCGCAAAATCCGAGCCGATTTCGTCGAGCCGCTCATAGAGCAGATGCGGCAGCATCGCCGTCGCGCGGTCATAGGTGTTGCCGGTCTGCCGGGTCCAGAACCCGGGCATCGATATCCGGCGCCGCCGCCGTTCCTCGACGCTCAGCAACAGCGAGTCGCGGGTGACCGCCATTGCCGCGAGGAACCCGTCGGCCGCGAGGTCGCCGCCGACCTTGCGCATCTGTTCGGCAAACACCGGGTCGTACTCTACCCAATGCCCGTCGCCGTCGATGACGGGGTGCTTCAAATTGGCGCGAATTTCCGCCGGGGTATGCTTGCCGTGACCGCTCATGGGGTTTCCTCCGCAAGAATGGTGACTGGGTTGGCTGCACGCAGCAGCGTTGTGGCGAGACCCTTACCAACCTGAGGACGCCTGACGGGTTGAAGCTTGCGCTCCTTATCGGCGCGCCGAGCCATGCGTTTTCGGAAAGGTGGCCGGCGTTTCGCTCATGGCATGCAGCACTGCAAGATGCCGGGGCGGCTTCGGGCGATCCTAGCCGTTCCCGGTCGCGATCGCCGGCTGAGCCGATTTCTCCAGCAGCGCCAATATTTTGTCCAGCTTCTCCAGTTCGAGGCGGCCGAGCTCCCGCAAGATCGTCTCGATCTCCTCCTTGGCGGCGAGATTGGTGTCGTAATCGTGCTGCGCCTGCATGCGGTCGCGATCGGACTGGCGGTTCTGGCTCATCAGGATCAGCGGCGAGCTGTAGGCGGCTTCCGCCGACATGAACAGGTTGAACAGGATGAACGGATACGGGTCGAACTGATAGCGCTCGAACAACCACAGCGTGTTGACGATCACCCAGACGAGGAAGATCGCGCTCTGGATGATGATGAACTGCCACGAGCCGATGAAAGCGGCGACATGGTCGGCGATGCGCTCCCCCGCCGAGCTGTTTTCGCGGTGGATGACGTGCCAGGATTTGAGCGGTCGCATGGTCCTCGGCGCCTCGCCGGTGGGTCTCGAAACGCAGCGATTGTCGGTTGCGCCGCGCCGCCCTGTCGAGAGGCCAGTCAATCTTGCGCTAACCATTCCCGGCTACGGTGGGCGCCATGGCGGAAAGCTTGATCATGGCGAGGCGCGACCGCGCCGGCCCCCCGGCCCGCACCGCGGATTACGGCATCTGGACCGGTCATCGCATCCCCGGCGACCGTTCGCCATGGCACCCTCTGGTCCGCCGCTTCCATGATTACTGGCGAGACGCGGCGCCGCCCGGCCGCCTCCCCGGCCGCCAGCACATCCGCCCGGAAGACATCGTGCCGCTGCTGTCGCGGCTGTGGATCCTCGACGTTTTCCGCAACCCGCTGCGTTTTCGCTATCGGCTGGTCGGCACCGACATCACCCGCTCGGTGCAGCGCGAGCTGACCGGCATGTGGCTCGACGAGGCGCAGCCGGAATCGATGCGCAACGTCAATCTGCGCGACCGCTATCGCTTCATCCTCGAAACCGGGCAGGCGACGTGGCGGCGCGGGCCGACTTTGTGGGCCCGCGACCCCAACCACCGCATCGTCGAGAACTGCCTGGCGCCGCTCGCGAGCGATGGCGAGACGGTCGACAAGATCATCGCCGTCTCGGTGCTGTTCGACGCGAACGGCCGCGAAATCTAGGCGCAGGCATGACCCCGGGCGCAACTCTTCGCGGCGATGCGCCGCACGACGCGGATTACGGAGCGTGGACCGGCTACCGGATCCCCGACGACCGCTCGTCCTGGCACCCCGCGGTTCGCGGCCTGTACGACTATTGGCGGGCGATTACGCCGCCCGGCCGCCTGCCCGGCCGCCAGCACATCAAACCCGAGGATATCGCACCGCTGCTGCCGCGGCTGTGGATGGTCGATATTCACACCAACCCGTTCCGCCTGCGGTTTCGGCTGGTCGGCACGGCGATTACGCGGACCGTCCATCGCGAGTTCACCGGCTGGTGGTTCGACGAGGCCCAGCCCGAGGCGGCGCAGAACATCGAGCTGCGCGACCGCTATCGCTTTATGATCGACGCCAAGCAGCCGACATGGCGCCGCGGCCCGGCCTGGTGGCGCCAGGAGCCCGGCGGCCGCTTCGTCGAAAATTGCCTGGCGCCGCTCGCAACCGATGGCGAGAACGTCGACAAGGTGATCGCCGCGGTGATCTTCTTCGACGTGAACGGCCGCGAACTCTGACCGCTGCCGCGTCGGGCCGGCGCCGCGCTTGGCGAAATTGCGCCCCTTAGCGATCGATGCCGCCCATGCAGAGGTATTTGATCTCGAGATAGTCCTCAATGCCGTATTTCGACCCCTCGCGGCCGATGCCGCTCTCCTTCATGCCGCCGAACGGGGCGATCTCGGTGGAGATGATGCCCTCGTTGACGCCGACGATGCCGTATTCCAGCGCCTCCGACACGCGCCAGATGCGGCCGATGTCGCGGCTGTAGAAATACGAGGCGAGGCCGAACTCGGTGTCGTTGGCCATCCTGATCGCCTCGCTCTCGTCCTTGAAGCGATAGAGCGGCGCGACCGGGCCGAAGGTCTCCTCCCGGGTGATGATCATGTCGGTGGTGACGTCGGTCAGGACGGTCGGCTCGAAGAAGCTGCCGCCGAGCGCCGCACGCTTGCCGCCGATGACGACATGCGCGCCCTTTTCGAGGGCGTCGGCGATGTGGCTCTCGACCTTCTCGACCGCCTTCATGTCGATCAGCGGGCCGATCACCACGCCGGTCTCGGCGCCGTTGCCGACCTTCATCTCGCCCGCCACCTCGGCGAGCCGCTTCGAGAAGGCGTCGTAGATGCCGTCCTGCACCAGGATGCGGTTGGCGCAGACGCAGGTCTGGCCGGCGTTGCGGTATTTCGAGGCGATCGCGCCCCGCACCGCCATTTCGAGATCGGCGTCGTCGAAGACGATGAACGGCGCGTTGCCGCCCAGTTCCATCGAGGTCTTCTTCACCGTCGCGGCGCACTGCTCCATCAGCAGCTTGCCGATCTCGGTCGAGCCGGTGAAGGTCAGCTTGCGGACGATCGGGTTCGAGGTCATCTCGCCGCCGATCTCGCTCGCGCTGCCGGTGACGCAGGAGAGGACGCCCGCCGGCACGCCGGCGCGCTCCGCCAGCTCGCACAGCGCCAGCGCCGAAAACGGGGTCTGCGAGGCCGGTTTCAGCACCATCGTGCAGCCGGCGGCGAGCGCCGGACCGGCCTTGCGGGTGATCATCGCCGCCGGAAAGTTCCACGGCGTGATCGCCGCGCAGACGCCGATCGGCTCCTTCAATACGACGATGCGCTTGTCGACACCGTGCGCAGGGATCGTGTCGCCGTAGAGCCGCTTGCCCTCCTCGCCGAACCATTCGATGAACGACGCGGCATAGGCGATCTCGCCCTTCGACTCGGCGAGGGGCTTGCCCTGCTCGGCGGTCATCAGCTGCGCCAGATCGTCCTGGTTCGCCATCATCAGGTCGAACCATTTGCGCAGGATCCCAGCCCGTTCCTTGGCGGTCCTGGCGCGCCAGGCGGGGAGCGCGCGGTTCGCCGCCTCGATCGCCTGCCGGGTCTCCTCGGCGCCCATGCGCGGGACGGTGCCGAGCACCTCGCCGGTCGCCGGGTTGTCGACCGTGAGCGTGCCGCGGTTGAGCGCGTCGGCCCACTTGCCGTCGACATAGGCTTGTTGCCGGAAAAGCTTTTGGTCACGCAGCTGCATCGCACCCTCCCTTTGTCGCGGGCGGCGCGACGCCGCCGTGTTGAGGGATAGGTACGGGCCGGACCGGGCTTTGACAAGGCGGGCCGACGGCGTGGCCGGTTCCCGTTCCCCGCTGCGTCGTCGCGGCTCCGCAGGGGAAGCGGCCGTTCCGCTATTCCACGGTCGCGCTTCTCGCCAGGTCGCGGGGCTCGTCGAGCTTCGCCGTTCCGGCGAAGTCGTCGCCCGGCAGGCGGCAGCGGGCGGCGGCGGCCTCGAACAGCAGCAGGCCGCAGCCCGACAGGGCAAAGGCCCAGGACAGCCCGACCACACTGGCGATCAGGCCCCACAGCGCGCTGCCGAGGGCCATCATGCCGTTGAACACGATCATGAAGATCGACAACCCGCGCGCCCGGACCCAGCCGGGCAGCATGCTCTGCGCCGCCACATTGACCGTGGCGACCTGCGCCACCCAGGCGAGACCGGCCGCGAGCAGCAGCGGGACCATCAGCCACTCGCTGTGCGTCGGCGCAATCGCCACGAGCAGCACGGCCGACGCCACGCTGCCGGCGCGCGCGACGCTGTCGGGGCTGCGGCGCAGGCGCCAGCGCGGCAACAGGATCACCGAGACGATGCCGCCGCTGCCGAGGCAACCCAGCAGCAGCCCGTAAACCCCGGCGCCGCCGCCGACCTGATCGCGCGCGATCAGCGGCAGCAGCGAAAAATACATGCTGGCGAAGAACGCGTAGCCGCCCGAACGGATCAGCGTCGCCCTGGCGGCGGGAGAACCGAGCGTATGCCGGATGCCGTCGAGCACCGCGGTCCCCATGCGGACGCCGCGATGCATCGCCGGCAGCGCCGGCAGGCATCGGTACAGCAGGAAAATGACGGCGGCGTAAAAGACGGTGTTGATCAGAAAGGGGGCGGCGGCACCCCAATAAAGGATCATCGCGCCGCCCAGCGCCGGGCCGATCACGCGGGCGATGTTGATGCCGATGCTGTTGAGCGACACGGCCGGGGCCAGCTCGCGCAGCGGCACCAGGTCGGGCACGATCGCCTGAAACACCGGCATGCCGAAAGCCAGCGTCGTGCCGAGGAAGAATGCCGCCGCCAGGATCAGCGCCGGCGTGGTGAGCCCGAGCGCCGTCGACACGCCAAGCCCGACGGACAGCAGCGCCGAAGCGATTTGCAGCACCCCCAGCAAGCTCCGCCGGTCGACGAGATCGCCGACGGCGCCGGCCGGCAGTGCAAAGAGAAAGACCGGGAGGCTGGTCGCCGCCTGCACCAGGGTCACCATCACCGGTGTCGGGCGAAGCTCGGTCATCAGCCAGGCCATACCGACATTGCCGAGCCAGATCGCGATATTCGAGGCGAGGCTGGCGATCCACACCGCGCGGAACGCCGGCACCGCCAGCGGCGTCCAGGCGGATGCGTGGCGCGAGATCACCGGACCCGCGCCAGCCCGGACTTGCGAACCCTGCACGATCTTGCGCCCCGTTCAGCTCACACCCGTCTGCCGGCTCCCACGACCGGGGGCGGCACAGTGCTCAATTATCATGCAATTTCGGCGCGGCCTACGGCGACGCGCCTTGCCGGGTCGCGGCCGAGCGGACGGCGGGAGCCGGATTTGCCAGCCACGGGCCGAGATCGTCTTCGAGGCCGATCAGCGCCAAGCCAAACGCCACCGACTGGAAATTTTCGCCGCCGGCGAGGCGCGCCGGGCCGAACCGGTCGGCGAAGACGCGGCGCACGGCCGGGATGAACGAACTTCCGCCGGTCAGGAACACGCTGTCGACAGCCTCGGGAGCGATCCCCTCGGCCGCCAGCAGGCCGTCGACCGCACCGGCGATGCGCGCGACGTCGCCGGCGATCCAGGCCTCGAAATCGGCGCGGGCAATCTGCTGCTCGATGACCAGATCGCCGAGCCGCAGCGTGAACGCGGCATGCGGCGCGGCGGAGAGCGCGGCCTTCACCGCCGACACCGCCCCGTAGATGTTGAAGCCCCAATCGTTGCGGATCACGTCGAGCAGGCGGCCGA
Organism: Allostellaceae bacterium; assembly: GCA_035550515.1. GTDB lineage: Bacteria > Pseudomonadota > Alphaproteobacteria > ATCC43930 > CGMCC-115725 > DATARH01. Next base: position 1,067 of record DASZOZ010000018.1, on the reverse strand, counting down.
TCTTTTCCGGCGACAGCGAGCTGCGCGCGAGCGCTTCGAGCTCGCGGATATGCTCGGGCGTCTTCAGCATCGCCAGCTGATGCCAGCGGGCAAAGCTGGCGAAGTAATATTGCGGCACCGAGAGCAGCTTGCCCATCGAGCGGAACAGCGTGCCCTTGCCCAGATGCGGCGAGACGACGGCGTCGATGATGCGGTAATCGAAACTGTCGCCCGCCACCGCGACCCCGGCATGGCCGAGCGGCGTCGCGGTCACCGCATCGCCTTGCCGGGTAAAGCGGATCAGCGAGAAATCGCTGGTGCCGCCGCCGAAATCGGCGACCAGCACCAAGGCGTCGGTCTTGAGGCGCTGCGCGTAATAAAACGCCGCGCCGACCGGCTCGTAGACATAGGCCGGCGCGGCTACGCCGATACGGTGATAGGCCTCGCCGTAACGCTGCGCGGCGAGCGCCTCGTCGGGCGCGGCGCCGACAAAGGCGACCGGCCGCCCCGCGACGACCCGCGCCGCCGCCGGGTCGAGCGCGGCGTCGGCGTCGGCGAGTGCGCGGCGGAAAAAGATCGCCAGCAAATCCTCGAATTTGAACCGGCGGCCAAAGACGCGGGTCTCCTCGAAGATCGGGCTCGCGACATGGCTTTTGAACGATTGGATAAAGCGGATTTCCGCGGCCGAGGTCAGATAGGCGCGGATCGCCGCCAGCCCGGCAGACACATCGAGGTCGAGCCCCGCCGCCGACAGCCCTTTCTCGAACAGCAGCACCGAGCGGTAGAGGTCGGAGGTTTCGCGATCGCCGCGAAAGACCACCGCACGCGCCGGCTCACCGGGCCGGGCGAGCGCCACCACCGTGTTGGTGGTGCCGAAATCGACACCGATGGAGAGGTCGCTGCGCACGGATTCAATACGGTTGGACCGCAGGCAACTCTATACCGCCTCACTCCACCGTGACGCTTTTTGCCAGGTTGCGGGGCTGGTCGACATCGGTGCCTTTGATGACGGCGGTGTGGTAGGCGAGGAGCTGGATCGGGATCGCATACAAGAGCGGCGCGACAAAGGACGCGCAATGCGGGATGGC
>DASZOZ010000017.1:0-67599 GCA_035550515.1 Allostellaceae bacterium | reverse complement strand
AAGGCGGCGATCCGCGATCCCAACCCGGTCGTCTTCCTCGAACACGAGCTGGTCTACGGCGAGAGCTTCGAGGTGCCGTCCGACCCCGAGTTCCTGGTGCCGATCGGCAAGGCGAGGGTGGCGCGAGAAGGTGATCAGGTGACGATCACCGCCTTCTCGCGCATGGTCAAGCTGGCGCTGCAGGCGGCCGAGGAGCTGGCGAAGGACGGCATTTCGGCCGAGGTGATCGACCTGCGCTCGCTGCGCCCGTTCGACAGCGCGACGGTCGCCGCATCGGTCAAGAAGACCAACCGCCTGGTCACGGTCGAGGAAGGCTGGCCGTTCGCCGGTATCGGCTCGGAGCTCGCCGCGGTGATGATGGAGGAATGCTTCGACTGGCTCGACGCGCCGGTCAAGCGCATTGCCGGCAAGGATGTGCCCTTGCCGTACGCCGCCAATCTCGAACGCCTCGCGGTGCCGCAGGTCGAAGACATCGTCGCCGCGGCCCGCGGCGTGGCGTATCGGTGATGCCCCTTTTATCGTCTTTATCGTCATCTCCGGGCTTGACCCGGGGATCCCTGGATGGCCGGGTCCAGCTTGGCCATGGCGACGTGGGATAGCGATGTCGATCCAGATCCTGATGCCGGCGCTGTCGCCGACGATGACCGAGGGCGCGGTCGCCCGCTGGCTCAAGAAGGAAGGCGACGCGGTTCATTCCGGCGACGTGATCGCCGAAATCGAGACCGACAAGGCGACCATGGAATACGAGGCGGTCGACGAAGGCCGGCTCGGCAGGATCATCGTTCCCGAGGGCACGCAGGGCGTGAAGGTCAACCAGCCGATCGCCGTGCTGCTCGAAGAAGGCGAGGATGCGTCCACCCTCGACAACGTCGCCCCGGCCTCGCGCGGCAACGGCTCCGAGGCGGCTGCCGCCGCTCACCCTAATACTCTTCCCGCCGGCGGTGAAAGCGAGCCGGCCGCCACGCAATCCCCCTCTAACCCTCCCATGCAAGCAGGGGAGGGAAGCCGCGAAGCGGCGGGTGGGGGTCGCGCCGACGGCGTGCGCATCTTCGCCAGCCCCTTGGCGCGGCGCATGGCCGAGCTCGCTAGGCTCGACCTCTCCACCGTCAAAGGCTCCGGCCCCGGCGGCCGCATCGTCAAAGCCGACATCGATGCCGCCTTGGCACGCGGTCCGGCACCCGCCGAACGCGCGCCGATGCCGGTCCAAGCGCCGCCGCGCGCCCCGCAGCCCTTCGCCCCCGTCACCGGCGATCCGCCGTTCACGCAAAAACCGCACAGCCAGATGCGGCGCGTCATCGCGCGGCGGCTGACCGAATCGAAGCAGAACGTCCCGCATTTCTACATGACCGTCGATTGCCAGATCGACGAGCTGTTGCGCATCCGCAAGGTGCTGAACGACGGCCAGGAGGGGCTCAACCTCTCGGTCAACGATTTCGTGATCCGCGCCGCGGGCTTGGCGCTGCGCCAGGTGCCGGCGGCGAACGCGTCGTGGAGCGACGACGCGATCATCCTCTGGGAGCGCGCCGACATCGCGATGGCCGTCGCGCTGGAGGACGGGCTGATCACCCCGATCATCCGCGGCGCCGATCTCAAAGGCCTGCAGCAGATCGCGGCCGAGACCAAGGACCTCGCCGCCCGTGCCCGCGGCGGCAAACTGAAGCTCGAAGAATTCCAGGGCGGCACGTTCTCGATCTCCAATCTCGGCATGTTCGGGATCAAGGAGTTCGCCGCGGTGATCAACCCGCCGCATGGCTGCATTCTCGCAATCGGCGAGGGCGCGCCGCGCCCGGTGGTGAAAAACGGCGAGCTCGCGGTCGCGACCGTGATGAGCTGCACCCTCAGTTGCGACCATCGCGCGGTCGACGGCGCGGTCGGCGCGCAATTCCTGCGCGCCTTCAAGCGCCTGATCGACGAACCGTCGCGGATGCTGCTGTGAACCCGGCGATTGCAGCAGGGGTAGCCGATGCCTGACGCCTACGACCTCGTCGTGCTCGGCAGCGGGCCGGGGGGCTATGTCGCGGCGATCCGCGCGGCGCAGCTCGGGATGAAGACGGCGATCGTCGAGCGCGAGCAGCTGGGCGGCATCTGCCTCAACTGGGGCTGCATCCCGACCAAGGCGCTGCTGCGCACGGCGGAAATCTATCACTTGATGCACAAGGCCGGCGATTTCGGCCTGACCGCGGAGAATATCGGCTTCGACGCGAAAAAGGTCGTCGCCCGCTCGCGCGCCGTGGCGCGGCAGCTGTCGAACGGCGTCGCGTTCCTGATGCGCAAGAACAAGGTCACCGTGGTGATGGGCGAGGGAAGGCTGGCCGGCAAGGGCAGGCTCGCCGTCACCAAGGACGGCAAGCCAGTCGCCGATCTCGACGCCAAGCACATCATTCTCGCCACCGGCGCGCGGGCCCGCTCGCTGCCCGGCCTCGAACCCGACGGCAAGCTCGTCTGGACCTACAAGGAGGCGATGGTCCCCGAGGCGATCCCCAAATCGCTGCTGGTCGTCGGCTCGGGCGCGATCGGCATCGAGTTCGCCAGCTTCTACCGCGACATGGGCGCCGCGGTGACGGTCGTCGAGGTGCTGCCGCGCATCCTCCCGGTCGAGGACGAGGAAATCTGCGCCTTCGCGCACAAGGCGTTCGACAAGCAGGGCATCAAGATCCATGTCGGCGCGACGGTGAAATCGCTCGAAAAAGGCGCCGACAGCGTGACCGCTAAGATCGAGGCTGGCGGCAAGAGCTTCGACCTCACGGTCGACCGGGTGATCTCGGCGGTCGGCATCGTCGGCAATGTCGAGGGCATCGGCCTCGAAGGCACCGGCGTCACGGTCGACCGGACGCATGTCGTCGTCGACGAATGGCTGCGCACCGGCGAGCCGGGCGTCTACGCGATCGGCGACCTGGTCGGCCCGCCCTGGCTGGCGCACAAGGCGATGCATGAGGGTGTCGTCTGCGTCGAGAAGATCGCCGGTTCCCCGGGCGTCCACCCGCTCGACCTGACCAATATCCCCGGCTGCACCTATTGCCGGCCGCAGGTCGCCAGCGTCGGCCTGACCGAGAAGGCGGCGCGCGACAAGGGCTTCGAGGTCAAGATCGGCCATTTCCCGTTTATCGGCAACGGCAAGGCGATCGCCCTCGGCGAGCCGGAGGGCATGATCAAGACCGTGTTCGACGCGCGCACCGGCGAGCTGTTGGGGGCGCATATGATCGGCGCCGAGGTCACCGAATTGATCCAGGGCTACGCGATCGCCAAGACGCTGGAGACGACGCAGGCCGAGCTGATACGGACGATCTTCCCGCACCCGACGATCTCCGAAGCGATGCATGAGAGCGTGCTTGATGCCTATGGGCGCGCGCTCCACATCTGACTCGGGTTTGCTGATGGCCGGCGGATCATCGGACCAGATTGCTTATCTGATCCAGATCAGCGAACTGATCCGAAATTTTGGCCTTGTTGTCGCTGCTGCTCTCGGTCTGGTCCTGGCGTGGTGGCGCAGCCGCGCTTCAAATCGCCAAGCCACCGCCGCCTTGCGGCAGGCCGAAGTCGTTCAGCGCGACCATGTAGTCGAAATGTTCAATCACGCCATCGATCAGTTGGGCAGCGACAAGCTGGAGGTTCGCCTGGGCGCGATCTATACACTCAAGCGCATCAGCGGGGACGCGCAGTATGCCGACTACCGGGTACCGATCTTGGAAACCTTGACGGCCTATGTCCGCGAGAGGTCGCGTGCGTACCCGGAGGACGAATCGCCGACAGATATCCGCGAAATCCTGAAATTCCTCAATGAAGCCCTATCTGAAAGAAGCGAGCTGGGATAGCGCATGCCATCGATCGACGGTTTCGTTCTCGACCTGTCCGGTGCCAAGGTGCGGCGAGCCAATCTGGCGCGGACGAACCTGACTCGCGCCAATCTGAGCCACGCAGATTTGACGGGTGCGGATTTGCGGGGAGCAAACCTGGACGGCGCGGTCCTGAAAGGAACGATCCTGCGGGGCGCCGATCTGACTGGCGTCAAAAACCTTACCAGGCAGCAATTGGCAGAAGCGGTGTTGGACGACGCGACCATCCTGCCTGCGATGCTCCAATAAGTGGTGACCGTGGCTGTGGATCTCGCCCTCCGCCACCCCGAGAAGGCCGCGCTGCCGGACAGTCCGAGCCCGCGCAAGCCGGCGTGGATCAGGGTCAAGGCGCCCACCTCGCCCGAATACCACGCGACCCGCCGGCTGATCCGCGAGCACCGGCTGCACACGGTGTGCGAGGAGGCAGCCTGCCCCAATATCGGCGAGTGCTGGAAGCAGAAGCATGCGACGGTGATGATCCTCGGCGCGGTGTGCACCCGCGCCTGCACCTTCTGCAACGTCGCGACCGGGCGCCCCGAGCGGCTCGACCCGCATGAGCCGGAGCGGGTCGGCGAGGCGGCCGGCAAGCTCGGCCTCGAACACATCGTCGTGACCTCGGTCGACCGCGACGACCTCGACGATGGCGGCGCCGGCCATTTCGCCCGCACCATCGCGGCGATCCGCGCCGCCGCGCCCGACACGACGATCGAGGTGCTGGTCCCCGATTTCCTGCGCAAGGAGGGGGCGATCGAGACCGTCGTCGCCGCCCGGCCCGACGTGCTCAACCACAATCTCGAAACCGTGCCGCGGCTTTATGCCGAGGTGCGCCCCGGTGCGCGCTATTTCGCCTCATTGCGGCTGCTCGACGCGGTCAAACGTATCGACCCGACGATGTTCACGAAATCGGGCATCATGGTCGGGCTCGGCGAGGAGAAGGGCGAGGTGCTCCAGGTGATGGACGATCTGCGCGCCGCCCAGGTCGATTTCCTGACGGTCGGCCAATATCTCCAGCCGACGCCAAAGCACCATGCGATCGATCGCTTCGTGACGCCGGACGAGTTCGCGACCTACCGCAAACAGGCGTTGGGGAAGGGGTTCCTGCTGGTCTCCGCCTCGCCGCTGACCCGGTCGTCGTATCACGCCGGCGACGATTTCGCGCGATTGAAGGCGGCGCGGGCAGCGACGATCTCATAGCCGATGCCGACCCATGCCGAACAACGGATGGTGCCGTACACACCCGAACAGATGTATGCGCTGGTCGCCGATATCGAGCGCTATCCGGAATTCCTGCCGTGGTGCGTCGCGGCCCGCATCCGCGAGCGCCGGGCTGATTTCATCAGCGCCGATCTGATCATCGGCTTCAAACTGTTCCGCGAGCGCTTCACGTCGCGGGTCCGGCTCGATCCGCCGCAGCGCATCGGCGTGACCTATGCGGAAGGGCCGTTCCGCTATCTCAACAACCACTGGATCTTCGACCGCGTGCCGGGCGGTTGCCGGATCGACTTCTTTGTCGATTTCGAGTTCAAGTCGCGCGTGCTGCAACGGGTCATCGAGGTGCTGTTCGGCGAGGCGGTGCGCCGCATGGTGGCCGCCTTCGAAGCCCGCGCGCACCAGCTCTACAACAAGCCCACCGCGGAAACGGCGCGCGCGCCGGCTTAGCCTCAGGCGGCCGAGGCGTCCCTCAGCATCTCGAGCGCGTGGACCATCGCGGCGCGGCGGACGGCGTCACGATCGCCGGCAAAGACATGGCGCTCGCTGCGGCAGGATTGCCGGGTGGCGAGGCCGAGATAGACCAGCCCGACCGGCTTGTCGGCCGAGGTGCCGTGCGGGCCGGCGATGCCGGTGACCGAGACCGCGAGATCGACCCCGGCGCGCGTGACCGCGCCGGCCGCCATCGCCAGCGCGGCCTCGGCGCTGACCGCGCCGACAGCGACGAGCGTCGCCTCGGGCACGCCGAGCAGTTCCCGCTTGGCCCGGTTCGAATAGGTGACGAAGCCGCGATCGACGACGTCCGACGAGCCGGCGATCGCGGTCAGCGCCGCGGCGACCAGCCCGCCGGTGCAGCTTTCGGCGGTCGCGACGCGCCAGCCCTTGGCGCGGCAGGCGGCCAGAACCGAGGCCGCCAACTCGCGGGTCTCAGGGTCGAACACCAAGCACTCCCTCGCCGATCGCGATCAGGACGACAGCGTAGAGGGCCGCCGCGACATCGTCGAGCATGATGCCGAACCCGCCTTTTACATGGCGGTCGAGCCAGTCGACCGGGAACGGCTTCCAGATGTCGAACAGCCGGAACAGCAGGAAGGCGGCGAGATAGTACCGCCAGTCCAGCGGCGCCGCGGCGAGCGCCAGGAGCTGCGCCGCGACCTCGTCGACGACCGCGAAACCCGGATCGAAGATGCCGCTCGCCTCGGCGACCCGCCCGGCGGCCCAACAGCCTGCGGCGAACGCGACGGCCGCCGCCAGCAGCAACCCCGCGGCCCCGAACTCGGCGCGCAGCAGCCAGCCGCAGGGCAGTGCGGCCAGCGATGCCCAGGTCCCCGGTGCAACCGGCAGCAACCCGATGCCGCAGCCCGTGGCGATCAGCGCCGCCGGGTGCAGGGCCGGCAGGCCGAGCGGCCGCCGCCCGGACATTTTCATCCGCAAACGGCGGTCACAACGGCAATCGCACGGTCGCGACCGCCTGTGCGGCGATGCCTTCGCCGCGGCCGGTGAAGCCGAGCTTCTCGGTGGTCGTGGCCTTGACGCTGACGCGGTCCGCGGCGATCCCGGCGATCGCGGTGATGCGCTCGATCATCGCGGCGCGATGCGGGCCGATCTTCGGACGCTCGCAGATGAGCGTCACGTCGAGCTGGGCGATGCTGCCGCCGCGGGCGCGCACCAACCCGGCCGCATGGGCGAGAAAGCGGTCGGAGCTGGCGCCTTTCCATTGCGGGTCGCCGGGTGGGAAATGCATGCCGATATCGCCGGCGCCGATCGCGCCCAGCACCGCGTCGGTCAGCGCGTGCAGCCCGACATCGGCATCGGAGTGACCGACGACACCGGCGCTGTGGGGGACCCACACGCCGCAGACCATGAGCCCGTCGCCCGATCCGAACGGGTGGACGTCGAACCCCTGGCCGATGCGGATATCGGCCAGGCGCAGGGCGAGCAGCCGCTCGGCCGCGGCGAGGTCATCGGCGGTGGTGATCTTCAGGTTCCTTTCGCTGCCCGGCACGACAAGCGGCGTCATCCCGGCGGCTTCGGCCACCGCGGCGTCGTCGGTGAGCGCCTGGCCCGCGAAGGCGCGGTGCGCCGCGAGGATCGCGTCGAAATGAAAGCCTTGCGGCGTCTGTACCCGCCACAGCCCAGTGCGGTCGACGGTCTCGATAATCATCCCGTCGCGCACCCGTTTGATGGTGTCGCCGAGCGGCAGTCCGGGGATGGCCGCCGGCGCCCGGTCGAGCGCGCCGAGCACCCGGCCGGTCAGCGCCGCGTCGGGAAACGGCCGGGCGCCGTCATGGATCAGCACCCGGGCCGGCTTTAGCGGCGCCAGGGCCTCCAGCCCGAGGCGCACCGAGTCCTGCCGCTCGGCACCGCCGGGGACGAGCGGCAACAGGTCGAGGCCGTTCAGCGCACAAGCGCACAGGTTGCAGTCTTCCGGCCGGATCACCACCTGTATGCCGCCGATCCGCTTATCCGCGGCGAACGCCGCCACCGCATGCCGCAGCACGCTGACGCCGCCGAGCGGCAGGTATTGTTTCGGCAGGTCGCCGCCAAACCGCGTCCCGCGGCCGGCGGCGAGGATGAGGGCATAAGTCCCGCTCATCGCGGCAAGGTATCAGCGCGGAGAAAAGACGCGCAATGTATAGCGGGCTGGGCATAGCGGGCTGGGTCATTGCGGGCTGGCCGATATTGCCGCGCAAAAGCATTTGCCGTATGATGCTGCCTAAAATATAGGCATAATGAAAGTGTGCTTATTTCATGAGCATTTCAATCGGACCCGTGACGCTCGATGACCCGGTGATCCTCGCACCGATGTCCGGGGTCACCGATCTGCCGTTCCGGCGCGTGGTGAAGGAGAGCGGAGCTTCGCTGGTCGTGTCGGAGATGATCGCGAGCCAGGCGGCGATCCGGGAGACGCGCCAGTCGCTGACCATGGCGAAAACCTGCCCCGACGAACAGCCGATGGCGGTGCAGCTGGCCGGCTGCGAGCCCGCGGTGATGGCCGAGGCCGCCAAGCTCAACGCCGATCGCGGCGCGGCGATCATCGACATCAATTTCGGCTGTCCGGTGAAAAAGGTGGTCAACGGCCATGCCGGTTCGGCGCTGATGCGCGACGAGGTGCATGCGGCGCGCATCCTCGAGGCGACGGTCAAGGCGGTCGACCTGCCGGTGACCCTGAAGATGCGCACCGGCTGGGACGACCGCAACCGCAACGCCCCGCGCTTGGCGAAGATCGCGGAATCCTGCGGCATCCGCATGGTCACGGTGCATGGCCGAACGCGCTGCCAGATGTTCTCGGGCAGCGCCGACTGGCGGTTTATCCGCGAGGTCAAGGAGGCGGTCGCCATCCCGGTCATCGCCAACGGCGACATCAACAGCCTCGACGATGCCGCGCGGGCGCTCGACGAATCGGGGGCGGACGGGGTGATGATCGGCCGCGGCGCGTATGGCCGGCCGTGGTTTGTCGCCCAGGTCATCGAATGGCTGCGAAACCGCCGCCGCGTGGCCGATCCGGCGCTCGCCCGGCAATATGCGACGCTCCGCGCGCATTACGATGCGATCCTCGAACATTACGGCAGCGCCGTCGGGATCAAGATCGCGCGCAAGCATATCGGCTGGTATTCCAAGGGGCTGCCCGGCTCCGCCGAGTTCCGCGCCGCGGTCAATCAGAGCGATGATGCGAATTCCGTCCACGCGCTGATCCGCCGCTTCTACGAACCGCTGGTCGAACGCGAGGCGGTTTAGGCGATGGGCGGCTCTTCCGGCGACGAGGGGTTGGACTCGGCGCTGCTGCTCGCCGCGTTGCCCGACCCGATCATCGCCCTCGATCGGCAGGGCGTGGTGCGGTTCGTCAATCCGGCGGCCGAGCAGTTTCTCGGGGTCGGCGCCGCGGCCTTGCGCGGCATGCGGCTGAGCGATTTTATCGCGCCCCGCAGCCCGTTGTTCGGGCTGGTCGAAGCGGTGTGGCGCGACGGCGGCTCGATCGCCGAGTACGACGTACTGCTCGAAGGCCCGCGGCTGCCGCCGTGTCCGGTCACGATCCAGGGCGCGCCGGTCGGGGAGGGGGCGGACATCCTGGTGCTGGCGCTGCACGAGCGGGCGATCGCCGAGCAGATGGAGAGCCAGTTCGCGCATCGCGACGCCGCCCGCTCGATGACGGCGATGGCGGCGATGCTGGCGCATGAGGTCAAGAACCCACTGTCCGGCATTCGCGGGGCGGCGCAGCTCCTGGAGCAGGACGCCGACGAAGGCGGCCGCCAGCTGACCCAGCTGATCTGCGACGAGACGGATCGCATCGTCGCGCTGGTCGACCGCATGGAGGCGTTCTCCGACCATCAGCCGATCGCGCGAACCGCGGTCAATATTCACGAGGTCCTGGAGCGGGTACGGCGTATCGCGCAGTCCGGCTTTGCCCGGCATGTCCGCTTCGGCGAGGAGTACGACCCGTCGCTGCCGCCGGTGCACGGCAACCGCGACCTGCTGGTCCAGGTGTTTCTGAACCTCGTCAAGAACGCGGCCGACGCGGTGCCGGCCGCGAACGGCGAGATCGTCCTCGCCACCGCGTATCGCCACGGGCGCCGGTTCACCCCGGTGGGCGGCGGCCGTCCGCTGCAGGTTCCGCTCATGGTTTCGATCGCCGATAACGGCGCCGGCATCCCGGACGAGCTCAAGCCGCACCTGTTTGATCCGTTCGTCACCACCAAGCGCAACGGAACTGGCCTTGGTCTTGCACTGGTGGCGAAAGTGATCGGCGACCACGGCGGGATCATCGAATTCGACAGCCAGCCGCGAAAGACGGTCTTTCGCGTCTTCCTGCCGGTGGCGCCCCGGGACAGTCGACAAGACCGTATGGGCGATGAGCGCAACGATACTGGTAGCTGACGACGACCGGGCGATCCGCACGGTGCTGAACCAGGCCCTGGCGCGCCTCGGGCACGACGTGCGCATGACCGGCAGCGCGGCGACGCTGTGGCGCTGGGTGGCGGACGGCGAGGGCGATCTCGTCATCACCGACGTCATCATGCCCGACGAAAGCGGGCTCGACCTGATCCCGCGCATCAAGAAATTGCGCCCCGATCTGCGCGTCATCGTGATGAGCGCGCAGAACACGCTGCTGACCGCGGTCAAGGCGACCGAGCGCGGCGCGTTCGAGTACCTGCCGAAGCCGTTCGACCTGCGCGAGCTGATCAGCATCGTCGAACGCGCCCTGAGCGCGCCGGTGGTGCCGGCGGTCGACGAGGCGATCGACGACGAGCCGCTGCCGCTGATCGGCCGCTCGCCGGCGATGCAGGAGATCTACCGCGCCATCGCCCGGCTGATGGGGACCGATCTGTCGGTGCTGATCACCGGCGAAAGCGGCACCGGCAAGGAGCTGGTGGCGCGCGCGCTGCACGATTTCGGCAAGCGGCGGTCCGGGCCGTTTGTCGCGATCAATATGGCGGCGATCCCGCGCGAGCTGATCGAAAGCGAGCTGTTTGGCCATGAGCGCGGCGCCTTCACCGGCGCGGCGCAGCGCAGCGCCGGGCGGTTCGAGCAGGCCAGGGGCGGCACGCTGTTCCTCGACGAGATCGGCGACATGCCGTTCGAGGCGCAGACCCGGCTGCTGCGCGTGCTGCAGGAGGGCGAATACACCTCGGTCGGCGGCCGCGCGCCGATCCGCGCCGACAGCCGCATCATCGCCGCGACGCATCGCGACCTGCAGCAGCTGATCCGCCAAGGCGTGTTCCGCGAGGACTTGTTCTACCGCCTCAATGTCGCCCCGATCCGCATCCCGGCGCTGCGCGAGCGTGCGTCCGACATTCCGGCGCTGGTGCGGCATTTTGTCGGCGCCGCGGCCAAGGAGGGCCTGCCGGCTAAGATGGTCGACGACGCGGCGATGGAGCGGCTGCGCCGCTATCGCTGGCCCGGCAATGTGCGCGAGCTGGAAAATCTTATCCGCCGGCTCGCCGCGCTGTACTCGCAGGAGGTCATCGGCGTCGACGTCATCGAGGCGGAACTCGCGGCCGCCCCTGCCGAGGCGCCCGCGCCGAGCGAGGCGGTCGCCGGCGAAGGCTTGGGCAGCGCGGTGGAGCGGCACATCAACGACTATTTTGTCGCCCATCAGGGCACCATGCCCGCCGCCGGGCTGTACGACCGCATCCTGCGCGAGGTCGAGCGTCCGCTGATCGTCGCCACCTTGGTCGCGACGCGCGGCAACCAGATCAAGGCCGCCCAGGTGCTCGGCCTCAACCGGAATACCCTGCGCAAGAAAATCCGCGAATTGGACATCCCGGTCGTGCGCGGCCTAAAATAGCCGGTCGCGGCGCCGGCGCCGACCCGACTATCGGACCCGGCCCTGCTGCGACGTCTGGTGGGGACGCGAAATGAGCGTGGCGCAGCAGGTCGGTACCTGGGCTGGCCGCTTCGGGTTGCGACGCAAGCTGGCCGTCGCGCTGGCCGTGACGGCGGCCGCGTCGGGCATCGCGACCTATCTGGCGCTGACCAGCGCGCCGCCCTACGGGCCGCGCCCGGTCGTCATCTATTCGCTGCTGAACCTCGACCTGGTGCTGCTGCTGGTGCTCGGCGCGCTGGTCACCAAGCGCCTCGTCGAGATGTGGGCCAGCCGCCGGCGGGGTCTCGCCGGGTCGCGGCTGCAGGTCCGGCTGGTCATGCTGTTCAGCCTGATCGCGGTGCTGCCGACGATCATCGTCGCCGTCTTCTCTTACCTGTTTTTCAGCTTCGGCATCGAGAGCTGGTTCAGCAACCGGGTGCGGACCGCGATTTCCGAATCGGTCCAGGTCGCCGACGCCTACGTCAAGGAGCACACCCAGGCGATCCGTGCGGACGCGCTCGGCATGGCCAACGGCCTCGAACAATATGCGGCGACGATGGTCATCAGCCCGCAGGATCTGGTGCAGGCGCTGACCATCCAGGCATCGATGCGCGGGCTGACCGAGGCGGCGGTGATCGACAGCAAGGGCAACATGCTCGCCCGCACCGGTCTCGCCTTCGCGCTGGGTTTCGAGGACGTCAGCGAGGACGCGATCCGCCGTGCCAGGGACGGCGAAGTCGTCATCATGACCGACGACGAGGAGGAACGCGTCCGGGCGCTGGTCAGCCTCGGCGGGTTCAGCGGGCTTTACCTCTATGTCGGCCGGTTTATCGAGCCGAAGGTGCTGGCGCATCGCCGCGAGACCCAGTTGGCCGCGGCGCAATACGAGCAGCTCGAAGGCAGACGGGCGGGCTATCAGATCACCTTCTCGGTCGTCTTCATCCTGGTGGCGATGTTGTTCCTGGTCGCGGCGGTGGCGATCGGCATCAGCATGGCGGCGCAGCTCGCCGACCCGATCAGCCGCCTGATCGGCGCGGCGCAGCGCGTCGGCGCGGGCGACCTGTCGGTGCGCGTGCCGGAAGGCCGCAAGGACGACGAGATGTCGTCGTTGAGCCGTGCGTTCAACCGGATGACCGACCAGATCCAGAGCCAGCAGCAGGAGTTGATGCAGGCGAACCGCCAGCTCGACGAGCGCCGGCGGTTTACCGAGACGGTGCTGACCGGCGTCACCGCCGGGGTCATCGGTCTCGACCGCCAGGGCCGCATCCATCTGCCCAACCGCTCGGCGTCGACGCTGATCGGCGTCGATCTGGAGCAGTCGATCGGCGACGATCTCGCCGCCGTCGTCCCGGCGATGGCCCCGCTGCTCGAGGATGCGATCCGCCGGCCCGACCGGATCGCGCAGGCCCAGTTGCAGATCGCCGCCGGCAGCAGCACCCATACCCTGCTCGCGCGCATCGCCGCCGAGCAGGACGAACAGGGGATCAGCGGCTTTGTCGTGACCTTCGACGACATCACCGAATTGCTGTCGGCGCAGCGCAAGGCCGCCTGGGCCGACATCGCGCGGCGCATCGCGCACGAGATCAAGAACCCGCTGACGCCGATCCAGCTCTCGGCCGAGCGGCTGCGCCGCAATTACCTGAAGGAAATCAAGAAAGACCCCGATACATTCCGCATCTGCACCGACACGATCGTCCGCCATGTCGAGGATATCGGGCGCATGGTGGACGAGTTCTCGTCGTTCGCGCGGATGCCGGCGCCGGTGCTCAAGCCGGAGGATCTGACCGCGATCGTCGAGCGGGCGGTGTTCCTCGAGCGCACCGCGCATTCCGACATCGGCTTCTCGATGAATTTCGCCGCTCGGCCAATCATGGTGCGCTGCGACTCGCGGCTCACCAGCCAGGCGGTGATCAATATCGTCAAGAACGCGATCGAGGCGATCGAGGCGCGGATCGTCGAAAAAGGGCCGAACCCGCCGGGGCGAATCGCCGTCTCGGTCGATGTCGAGGCCGGCCGGACGGTCGTCGCCGTCGAGGATAACGGCAAGGGCCTGCCGAAGCGCGGCCGTGAACGGCTGACCGAGCCTTACGTGACGACGCGTGCCAAGGGCACCGGATTGGGCCTTGCCATCGTCAAAAAGATCATGGAAGACCATCAGGGCGAGTTGCTCCTCGACGATACGGAAGCGGGGGGCGCGCGCGTCAGGCTGGTATTCGTGACCGAGGCAAGCGGTGCGTTGCGCGCCGTGCCCCCGTCAGCGGCCGATTTGAATGCGGTTGTCCATGGCGCATGACATTCTGATCGTCGACGACGAAGCCGATATCCGCATGCTGATTGCGGGGGTGCTGAAGGACGAGGGCTACGCGACGCGCGAGGCCGCCGACAGCACCGAGACGCTGCACGAATTGCAGGCGCGGCAGCCCACTTTGGTGATCCTCGACATCTGGCTGCAGGACAGCGAGCTCGACGGCATCGAAATCCTCCGCCGGCTGCGTGCCGAGATGCCTTCGGTGCCGGTGGTGATGATCAGCGGCCACGGCACGATCGAGACCGCCGTCGAGGCGATCAAGATCGGCGCCTATGACTTTATCGAAAAGCCGTTCAAATCCGACCGCCTGCTGCTGATCGTCGCGCGGGCCATCGAGACCGCGCTGCTGCGGCGGGAAAACGAGGAGCTGAAGCTGCGCGCCGGCGGCGATCTCGACCTGGTCGGCGGCTCGCTCGCCACCAACCAGCTCCGCCAGCAGGTCGAGCGCGTCGCGCCGACCGGCAGCCGGGTGCTGATCGCCGGCGCACCCGGCGTCGGCAAGGAGGTCGTCGGGCGGCTGCTGCATGCGCGCTCGCGCCGCGCCGGCGGGCCGTTTGTCGCGGTCAATTGCGCGACGATGCACCCCGACCGGCTGGAGCTCGAACTGTTCGGCTCGGAGACCGCGATCAACGGTTCGCCGCGCAAGATCGGCACGTTCGAGCGCGCGCATGGCGGCACTCTGTTCCTCGACGAGGTCGCCGACATGCCGCTCGAGACGCAGGGCAAGATCGTCCGCGTGCTGCAGGAGCAGACCTTCGAGCGGGTAGGGGGCTCGCACCGGGTCGAGGTCGATGTGCGCGTCGTCGCCTCGACCAATCGCGACCTCGGCGCCGAGATCGCCGCCGGCCGCTTCCGCGAGGACCTGTTCTACCGTCTCAACGTGGTGCCGATCCGCGTGCCGTCGCTGCGCGACCGGCGCGAGGATATCCCGCTGCTGGCGCGCCACTTCATGGAGCGCGCGGCCGAGGCGGCGCGCCTGCCGCCGCGCGACTTCGGCGAGGATGCGATGGCGGCGCTGCAATCCTACAGCTGGCCGGGCAATGTGCGGCAGCTCCGCAATGTCGTCGACTGGCTGCTGATCATGGCGCCGGGCGACCCGCGCGAGCCGGTCCACGCCGAGCATCTGCCCAACGAGATCACCTCGATCGCCCCGACCGTGGTCAAATGGGACAAGGGCAGCGAGATCATGACGCTACCGCTGCGCGATGCCCGCGAGGTGTTCGAGCGCGAGTACCTGCTGGCGCAGGTGACGCGCTTTGCCGGCAATATCTCGCGCACGGCTTCCTTTGTCGGCATGGAGCGCTCGGCGTTGCACCGCAAACTCAAATCGCTCGGCGTGGCGATCGTCGACCGCCCGCTCAAGACCGGGACCGGCTGATGTCGCGCATCGCTTATGTTGACGGTGTCTATCGTCCGCACCGCGGCGCGGCGGTCCATATCGAGGACCGCGGCTACCAGTTTGCCGACGGCGTCTACGAGGTGATCGCGGTGCGCGGCGGGAAGCTGATCGACGAGGCGCTGCATCTCGTGCGGCTGCGCCGCTCGCTGGCCGAGCTGCGCATCGCGGGCGCGCTCGACGATGCGCCGCTCAAGGTGGTGCTGCGCGAGGTCATCCGCCGCAACGGCGTCGTCAACGGCATCGTCTATCTGCAGATCACCCGCGGCGTCGCGCCGCGCGATCACGCCTTCCCGAAGGCGGCGCGGCCCGTGCTCACCGTCACCGCGCGCCGCTCGCGCCCGGCGAACCCGAAGGTCGCCGAGGAGGGGGTCGGCGTCATCACCATCCCCGACATCCGCTGGCAGCGTTGCGACATCAAGACGATCGCGCTTACCGGCAACGTGCTCGGCAAACAGCAGGCGCGCGAGGCCGGCGCCTATGAAGCCTGGATGGTCGACGCCGAAGGCCGCGTCACCGAGGGCACCTCGACCAATGCCTGGATCGTCATCGGCGATAATCTCGTGGTCACCCGGCCGGCAGAGAATGCGATCCTCAACGGCGTGACCCGCCAGGCGCTGATCGCCGTCATGCGGCGCGAAGGCTACCAGTTGGCCGAACGCGCCTTTACGGTGGCCGAAGCCGCGGCGGCGCGCGAAGCCTTTCTGACCAGCACGACCTCGGACGTGACGCCGGTCGTATCGATCGACGGCCGGCCGGTGGCCAACGGCGTTCCCGGGCTGCTGACCCAGAAGCTGCGGGCCGATTACCTGGCGCATGTGGCGGAATGAGGGACGCACCGCCGCCGATGCCGCCTGCGGCAATCCTCCAGCGCCCGCGGGCGATCGTCTTCGACTGGGACAACACGCTGGTCGATAGCTGGGCGACGATCCACGACGCGCTCAACTTTCTGATGGCGGCGATGGAGAAGCCGCTGTGGACGCTCCAGGACACGCGCGAGCGCGTCCGGCTCAGCCTGCGCGACGCCTTCCCCGCGATCTTCGGCGAACGCTGGGAAGAGGCGCGGCAGATCTACATGGATCGGTTCAACGCCATCCATATCGAGCGGCTCACGCCGCTGCCGGGGCGCGAGGCGATGCTGCGCGCGCTGGGCGCCGACGGCATCTATCTGAGCCTGGTCAGCAACAAGACCGGCTCGGTGCTGCGCCGGGAGGTCGAGCATCTGGGCTGGACGGCGCTGTTTGGCCGGATCGTCGGGGCAGGGGACTGCCATGCCGACAAGCCGCATCGGGCGCCGGTGGAAATGGCCTTGCAGCCGAGCGGGATCGTGCCGGGGCCCGATGTCTGGTTTGTCGGCGATACCGCGGTCGACATGGAATGCGCTCTCGCCGCCGGCTGCGTGCCGGTGCTGCTGGGGTCCGCCGAGCCGGCGGCGGAATTCGCGGCCTGCCCGCCGGCCCTGACCGTGGCCGACGATGCGGCGCTGTTTCGCGCCTTGCAGGGGTTGTGATCGCGCGGGCCGCGCCCATCTTCGTATGCAGAAGGGGAACCGCGCAGCCTTCGCCCTCGTTTAAAGAAACGGGGTGCCGTGCGCCGAAGAGTGGAGTTGGGAGCCACCGTATGACGTCGGATAAATCGCAGAACGTTCAGGACGTGTTTCTCAATCACGTCCGCAAGAACAAGACGCCGGTTACGGTGTTCCTGGTCAATGGTGTAAAGCTGCAAGGCATTATCACCTGGTTCGACAATTTCTGTGTGCTGCTGCGCCGCGACGCGCATTCGCAGCTGGTCTACAAGCATGCGATTTCGACGGTGATGCCGGCGCAGCCGATCCAGCTCTTCGAAGGGGCGCGCGAGGAAGACCTGCCCTGAGCAGCGCGTCCGTTTCTTCCCTGTCCGCTGTGCCGGAGACGACGGGGCGCGCCCTGGTCGTCCACCCTGCATTGAAGACGACGCCCGGCCAACGGCCCGGCAGCGGCGGCGCCCGCTCGCTCGATGCGCGGCTCGACGAAGCGATCGGGCTGGCCCGGGCGATCAACCTCGATGTCGTCGGCGGCGAGATCGTGCGGTTGGCGCGGCCGGTGCCGGGCACGCTGCTCGGCAGCGGCAGTGTCGAGACGCTCGGCGCGAAGATCGACGAAGCGCAGATCGGTCTCGTCGTCGTCGATGGCACGCTGTCGCCGGTGCAGCAGCGCAACCTGGAGCGCCGCTGGAAGACCAAGGTCATCGACCGTACCGGCCTGATCCTGGAAATTTTCGGGGCGCGCGCCCGCACCCATGAAGGACGCCTGCAAGTCGAGCTTGCGGCGCTGACCTATCAGCGTTCGCGCCTGGTGCGGTCGTGGACCCATCTCGAACGCCAGCGCGGCGGTTTCGGCTTTCTCGGCGGCCCCGGCGAAAGCCAGCTCGAGATCGACCGCCGGTTGATCGGCGAACGCATCGGCAAATTGAGGCGCGAGCTGGAAGACGTGAAGCGCACCCGCGCGCTGCATCGCGAAGCGCGCAAGCGCGTGCCGTACCCGGTGGTGGCGCTGGTCGGCTATACCAATGCCGGCAAATCGACGCTGTTCAACCGGCTGACGCGGGCGAGCGTCGCGGCCGAGGACCTGCTGTTCGCGACGCTCGACCCGACGATGCGCCGGCTCGAACTGCCGTCGGGCAAGACGGTGATCCTGTCCGACACGGTCGGTTTCATCTCCGACCTGCCGACCCATCTCGTCGCCGCGTTCCGCGCCACCTTGGAAGAGGTCACCGAGGCCGACATCGTCATCCATGTCCGCGACGCGCATCACCCCGACAGCGCCGCGCAGCGCGCCGATGTGCTGGCGGTGCTGGGCGATCTCGGGCTCGGGCAGCTGGTCGAGGACGGGCTGATCGAGGTGCTGAACAAGATCGACTTGCTGAGCGAAGAGGCGCGCGAAAGCCTCGTCAACCAGTCGCAGCGCAACGAGGAGGTGGTGGCGCTGTCGGCGGTGACGGGGGAGGGATGCGACGCGCTGCTGTCGATGATCGCCGGGCGGCTCGGCCGCGCGATGCAGCCGCTGCGCATCGACGTGCCGTTGAGCGACGGCAAGACGCTCGCCTGGATCTATGCGCGCGGCGAGGTGCTCGGCCGGCGCGACGACGACGAGGCGGCGCATCTTTCCGTGAAGCTGTCGGAAGCCGATCTCGGCCGGCTGCGGCATCGCCAGCGGCTGCATTAGGGCCGAATTCGAACAGGTTCGACCACTTGTTTCGTCATCGCCGGGCTTGACCCGATGATCTCGGAGGCAGTCCGGGAGATGGCCGGGTCAAGCCCGGCCATGACGAACCATTGAAGCCAACCGGATGTGGGTGCGCCCGTCGCGGCGGTCGCGGGCGAAACCCAGCGCTTCCCAAAAGGCTTCGCTGCCGGCGGCGGCGTTGGCGGTCACGGCGCGGCCGGCCGCGTGGTCCAGCAGGGTTGTCGCCAGGGCGCGGCCCACACCGGCGCGGCGGTGGGCGAGGGCGACGTAAAACCGCCGCATGCGCAGCGCGCCGGGGATCGCCGGCTCGAGGGTAACCCCACCGATCCCGGCCAGGACATCACCGACCAGGGCGATAAGGAGTTGCTCGCCGGGGCGGACGAAGCGCTGGGTGCCGCGTTCCCATTCCGCCGCCAGCGTGTCGAGCATGCGATGCCCGTCGCGCCTTGCCTCCGCCCGCAGCGCGTCGAAGCCGGCGGGAAGGGCGGCGGTCACCCGTTCCACGCGGATCATTCGGCTTTCTTGACCTCTTGCCACAGCGCTTCGAGCGCATCGAGGCCGGGCTCGACGCCGCGCTCGGCAGCGAGTTGCTCGACCCGGCGAAAGCGCCGCTCGAATTTCGCGGTCGCGCGGCGCAGCGCGGTCTCCGGCTCGATATCGAGCTTGCGCGCGAGGTTGGCGGCGGCGAACAGCAGGTCGCCGATTTCGTCTTCCAGCCGCACCCGGTCACCGGCGGCCATCTCGGCCTCGATCTCGGCGATTTCCTCATCGATTTTCGCCAGCACGCCGCTGCTGTCGGGCCAGTCGAAGCCGATCCGCGCGGCGCGGCGGGAGACTTTGGCGGCACGCAACAGCGCGGGCAAGGCGAGGGCGACGCCGTCGAGGGCGCTCGTCGTGCCGGAAGCGGCCCGCTCCTTGGCCTTATGCGCCTCCCAGGCCTCGTTCTGGGCGGCGACGCCGGCGATGTCGGCATCGCCAAAGACGTGCGGGTGGCGGCGCACCATCTTGTCCGCGATCGCCGTCGCGACGTCGTCGAATGCAAACAGGCCGGTCTCCTCGGCCATCCGCGCATGGAAGACGACCTGGAGCAGCAGGTCGCCGAGTTCGTCCTTGAGCGCCGCCATGTCGCCGCGCTCGATCGCGTCGGCGACCTCGTAGGCCTCCTCGATCGTGTAGGGCGCGATCGTCGCGAAATCCTGTTCGCGGTCCCACGGGCAGCCGCGCTCGGGGTCGCGCAGCCGCGCCATGATGCCGAGCAGCCTGTCGAGCGGGCGGTAGGCGTGGGTCATCGGCGTCTCACGCGATCCACAGCCCGTGCTTCTTGTGCCAGTCCTCGATCGACAGCTCGGGATACCCGTCGAAGCATTCGTCGTCGGGGCCGATTTGCGGCTCGACCCAAGCGGCCTTGTCGCGCAGCAGCAGGTGCACGTTGCGCGGCGGCTTGGGCAGCTCTGTATCGATCGCCGAGGCGAAGGGATGCATCAGCGCCGGCCATTGCTTGTCGCTGACCCATAGCGGTGTGCCGCATTTCCTGCAGTAGTGGCGATCGGCCGAGCCGACCCGGCCGTCGATCGGCGCGTTCCACACACCGAGCGCGCGCTTGCCGCCGATCTTCAGCGTCGCCGCGTCGCCCATGATGTTGATGGCGTAGCCGCCGCCGCCCGCGCTCTTGCGGCAGATCGAGCAATAGCAGCGCTGATACGGATAGGGCGTATGGCTCTCGACCGAGAAGCGGATCGCCCCGCAGCGGCAGGAGCCTTCGAGGTGCATCGGCATCGCAACCCTCCAAGAGAAGCAGCTTCCGATAGGTGCGGCCGCGCATGCTATCGTGCCCGTACCGCCGCGTCATTCGCCGAGGCTCCGCCTGAACCGCAGCAGCGACATCGAGATCCTCCGACGCGCCTACGCCAAGCGCGTCATGTTCATCGCCGGCTCCGCCGACCGCCGACTCGAAGCGGCGTTTGCGGCGGTGCCGCGGGAGCAGTTCCTGCCGCGCGGACCGTGGCAGGTCGTGCGCCTCGACCCGTGGCGCGGCCGGCGCGGCTATGTGACGACCCCGAGCCGCGACCTCGCCTATATCTACGACGATGTGATCGTCGCGATCCTGCCCGAGCGCAGCCTCAACAACGGCCAACCCGCGCTGCACGCCTGGCTGATGGATGCGGCCGCGCCGAAAACCGGCGAGCACATCGTCCATATCGGCATCGGCGCCGGCTATTACACCGCCATTCTGGCGCAGCTCGCGGGCAGCCGCGGCAAGGTCACGGCGATCGAGTACGACCCCGAACTGGCGCGGCTCAGCGCCGGTAATCTGCGCGACCGCCGCAACGTCGCCGTTGTGCACGGCGACGGGACGCAGGCCGAGTTTGCGCCGGCCGACGTGCTATACGTCAATGCCGGTGCGACCGCGCCGCTGCCGCACTGGCTCGATCGGCTGAAAGAGGGTGGCCGGCTGATCCTGCCGCTGACCGCGGCCGGCTTTCCGTTGGGTGATGCCCGGCACGGCGCGGTGTTCCGGATCGAGCGCCGGGCCGCGGAATATGCGGCGCGGCGGGTTTCGGCTGTCGCGATCTTCCCATGCGCCGGCGGCCGCGATCCCGACGGCGAGAACGCGCTCGCCGCAGCCTTTGCAAAAGGCGGCTCCGAGAATGTGACGCGCCTCTACCGCCACTCGAATATCCCCGAGGACGATTGCTGGCTGCGGGGTGAGGGGTGGTGCCTGGCGTATCGCTAAGAGTACCCGGCAACTTGGGTACCAAAAAGTCGCATAATATATATTATGGAAAATATTGGCCAACGGCGATCGATGCGCCGGATCATGGATCCGGCAACGCGAAAACCAGCCCGTCCCGACCGGGCTCGATGCCCGGCGGCAGTTTCGCGGCGAGCGTCGCGTAATCGAGTTGCCGGTCCATATGGGTCAGCACCGCATGTTTGGGCTTGAGCCGCGCGATCCATGACAGCGTCTTGGCCAGGTGGCTGTGCGTCGGATGCGGCTCGTATCGGAGGCAGTCGACAATCCACAACTCGATGCCGGCGAGCACGGCGAAAGCATTGTCGTCGAGCTCGTTGACGTCGGTCGAATAACCGAGCGCACCGATGCGAAAACCGAGCGTCCGGCTGTAGCCGTGGTCCTGGCTGAACGGGATGATCGGCAGGCCGGCAGCGATAAACGGACCGTCGATGGCGTGCGGGATGATCGTCGGCTTGAAGAAGAAGCCACCCCGCGCGATAGGCTCCAGCGCATAGGCGAAACGATGCGCGATCTCGTCAAGCGTCTTGCGGTCGGCGTGGAGCGGAATCGCTTGCTGCATCCGGCGGTTGACCGAGCGAAGATCATCCAGCCCGTGAAGATGATCGGCATGGGCATGGGTCATCACCACGGCGTCCAGCCGGCCCGTCTGGGCATCGAGAAGCTGTTCACGCATGTCGGGCGAGGTGTCGATCAGCAGCGTCTTGCCGCGGCTCTCGATCAGCAGCGAGGCGCGCCTGCGGCGGTTGCGCGGGTCGGCCGGATCGCAGTCGCCCCAATCGGGGCCGATCGCGGGGATACCGGTCGATGGCCCGCAACCCAGCAGCGTGACTTTCATTGCGGCGGCCGCGCCTTGGCGAACAGGCGGAAGAAATTGGCGGTCGTCGCCTCGGCCAGCGCATCGCGGGCGATGCCCCTGAGATCGGCGACAAAGCTGGCGGTCGCGGCGACAAAAGCGGGCTCGTTGCGCTTTCCGCGGTACGGCACCGGCGCGAGATACGGCGCATCGGTCTCGACCAGCAGGCGGTCGAGCGGGATGTCGCGCACGATGGCGCGCAGGTCCTCGGCATTGCGAAAGGTCACGATGCCGGAGATCGAGATGTAAAAGCCGAGATCGAGCGCCGCTTCGGCCAGCGCCCGGCCGGCGGTAAAACAATGCAGCACGCCGGGCGGCGGCTTTTCCGCGGAGAGGATGGCGGCCATCGCCGCGTCCGCCTCGCGGGCGTGGATGATCAGCGGCAGGCCGGTGGCTTTCGCGGCGGCGATGTGGGCGCGAAACACCGCCTCCTGCGCGTCGCGCGGGCTCAGATCGTAATGAAAATCGAGGCCGGTTTCGCCGATGCCGACAGCGCGCGGAGATGCGGCCAGCGCCACCAGGCGATCGGCCGCCACCCCGGCATGCTCGGCCGCCTCGTGCGGATGGACGCCGACCGAACACCAGATGCGTGGATCGCTCTCGGCGATCGCGCGCACGCCGTCGAACTGGTCGAGCCGGGTGCAGATCGTCAGGATCGTGCCGATCCCCGCGCCGAAAGCACGCTGGATGACCGCGTCCCTTTCGGCGGCGAAATCCGGAAAATCGAGGTGGCAATGGCTGTCGACCAGCATGTCTTTCGTCGCCTGCCGTTTGCGGCTGTCGAGTGTGCGGCTCTCTTTTTTCGTGCAATTCAACCCGGCTTGCCGACCAGCCGCCGGAACTCGTCGGCAATGATGTGGTAGCAATTGCAGGCGGCCGCTTCCAGACCTTCGCGATCGATGATGGTGATCCGGCCGCGGACATAGGAGATCAGCCCGGCTTTGGCCAGCATACCGGCGGCGATCGAGACGCTCGGGCGGCGCACGCCGAGCATCTGGGCGAGGAACTCCTGGGTCAGCGGGAATTCGTTCGCATAGACCCGGTCGTGCGTCATCAGCAGCCACCGCGCGCAACGTTCCTCGATCGCATGGGTGCGGTTGCAGGCGGCGGTCTGCGCCATCTGGTCCATCAGCGCCAATGTATAGCGCAGCAGCAGGTGATTGAGCGATGGGCACATGGCGATGATCCGTCGGAACGCATCCGCGGACAGGCGAACGCCGTGACCGGCTACCTGGACGAAGGCGTTGCTCGGCATCCGGTCGGCGCCCAGAAACACCGGGATGCCGACCATGCCTTCGGGACCGATGGTGGCGATCTCCACCGAGGTGCCATTGTCGAACGGCGTCGTCATCGACACGACGCCGCGATGGAGAAAATAGACGAACTCGACCGGGTTGCTTCTCTCGTAGAGGTCCATGCGGGTCGGCAGGTCGATCGGCTGCAGGTCGCGCGCAAGCCGCTCGAACTCGTCGGACGGGAGTGCTGCCAATATCTGGTTTGTCGCGGGTTGAGGCTGCGGCATCGGGAGGTTCCCGCGCTCGATTGTTGGCTGGCTAACACAGGCCCATCGGCTTATGTTCCTGGTCGAACATATGGAAAGTTCCGCACCCCAGGCCGGAGCAGAAGCCGCGACGCCCGCGCTCGCTTACAGCGCGGTCGTCATCGGCGCGTCAGCCGGCGGTATCTCGGCGCTGATGACGGTCCTGGAAGGATTGCCGGCGAACTTTGCCCTGCCGATTCTCGTCGTGCAGCACATCGCGGCCGAAAAGGCCAGTCAGCTCCCTGCCGTCCTGGGATGGCGGACACGGCTGGCGGTCAAATGGGCCGAGGACGGAGAGATCGCCGAAGCCGGCACGGTGTACATCGCCCCGCCGGACCAGCACCTCCTGCTCCAGGCGGGTGGACGCCTCGTCCTGTCGTCCGCCGACCGCGTCGATTTCTGGCGGCCGGCGATCGATGTGCTGTTCGAAAGCGCAGTCGACACTTACGGGTCCGGCGTCGCGGCGGTCATCCTGAGCGGCATGATGTGGGACGGTGCGAAAGGGATTGCGGCCGTCGCCAAGGGGGGTGGGATCACGATCGTCCAGGACGAGGCCACCAGCCGCTATTTCGAGATGCCCACGGCCGCGCTCGATTTCGGCCACGCCGACCTGATGATGTCACCGCCGCGGATTGCCCAGGCTCTCGGCGTCCTGGCGGAAGTCGTCGCCTAGCGCCAACCCGGTGTCGTCGTGCCCGGACTTGATCCGGCCATCTCCCGGCGGCTCAAACCGTCCGCAGCCGTTCCAGGATGTCCTGGCATCGCCGCAGGAGGTCGTGGTCCCTGGCCGCGTCCGACTTCGCCCGCTGCAACGACGCCGCAGCCTTGATCAGGCGATCGTCCGCCTGCCGCAGAACCTCGTCGACATGGTCAAGAAATAGCTGCACGTCGCGTTGGATGTGCACGGCAGAGGGATCGGCGCAAAGCTGATGCGGCCGCCCTTCCCGGTCACGATGCGTTGCGGTAAATCCACCTGCTCTTTTTCGCGTCGATGGCGTCGAGCAGACGGCGGCTTCTGGCGATATGCCATTCGCTGTGGGCGATGCGTTCCTCGGTATCAACAGCAATCTCCTGGTTCGCCGCCGACAACTCTTCGAAAGTCCTCGGCACAAACGGACGAGGGACGACGACGCGCCGGGTGCCGGACCACAGATCGAAGCTGCGGGAGTCATCCGAACAGGCATCGAACAGCACGGAGGCGATCTGGATCGCGTCCTGGTCGTCATCGGCGTCGAAGTCGTGCCGGCCGTGGATCATGGTCTCGCCGAAGAAATAGATGCGGTATGAAGCCATTGCTCGCTCCGCAGTCGTTTCTCCCGCAAGGATAACACCCCGCGCCGCGTTTTGCGCCCCGGCTCGTCCCCGCCTCACCTCGGTGCGGCGGCTTGCTCGATCGCAAAGAATGCATTGAGAATGGTCTGTTTGCGGTCGAGATTGAGGCCGTCGGTGCGGGCGAATTCCTCACCGATCGCGTCGCGCACGCTCGCCCAGCGCGCGGCCTCGCCGCCTCGCCCGGCCTGCGCCGCGTCCAGCGCCCGCCGCGCAAGATGCTGGCGCAGCAGTTCCTCGACCGCACGGTAGGCCTCCTCGGCGTCGGCGCGGGACAGCTTGTCGGCGAAGCCGTGCAATACCAGCGGGTCGAGCCGCCGGCGGTTCAGCATCGCCTGCATGTTGCGGTAAAGCTCGATGCCGCCGGAAGCGGCGAGCTCGAGGGCGCGGCCGATGCTCCCGTCGGCGAGATCGGCAATCGCGTCGGCCGCGGCGGCGTCCAGATCGGGGCAATAGCGGTCGAGCAGCTCGCGTAGCGTCGCGGGCGGCGGCGGCGACAGCTTGACCTGCCGGCAGCGCGAGCGAATGGTCGGCAGGAGTTTGCCGACGCTGTGGGCGACGAGCAGCAGCAAAGCGTGCCGCGGCGGCTCTTCGAGGATTTTGAGCAGCGCGTTCGCCGCGTTGCGGTTCATCGCGTCGGCGCCGTCGACGATGACGACGCGCCAGCCGCCTTCGGCTGCCGTCAGATGCAGGAAGGCGCCGATCTCGCGGATGTCGCCGACGACGATTTCGCTGCGCAGGCGGCGGCGCCGCGGATCGACGGCGCGCTCGATCGTCAGCAGATCGGCGTGCCCGCCGGCGGCGACGCGGCGGAACGTGCCGCTGTCGGGGGACACGGCGAGCCCCGGTCCGGCCGGGGCGCCGAACATGTCGTGCGCCGCCCCCTCGCCCGCTCCGCTCAGCACGAACCGCGCCAGCCGGAACGCCAGTGTTGCCTTGCCGATACCGCGCGGCCCGGTCAGCAGCAAGGCATGCGGCAGTCGGCCGCTGTCGACCAACTGGCGCAGCGACGCCTCGGCCGCTTCGTGGCCGACGAGGTCCGGGTTGGCGCGCGGCGGCGGCGCAAGCGGTTCGCCGCTCATACCAGGCTCACCTTGAGACGATGCGCGACCGTGCCGGCGATGGCCCGGTGCACCGCATCGATGTCGCCCGAGGCGTCGATCACCGCGCAACGGTCGGGTTCCGCCGCGGCGATGGCGAGAAAGCCGTCGCGCAGCCGGTGGTGGAATGCAGGGTCGAGGCGCTCGAAACGGTCGGCGGCAGCGCCGCGGCGCGCGGCGCGCGCCAAGCCTTCGGCGACCGGAAGGTCGAGGATCAGCGTCAGGTCGGGGCGGAAATCGCCGAGTCCGAAGCGCCGCAGGTCTTCGAGCGCGGCCAGCGGCAGGCCGCGCCCATAGCCTTGATAGGCCACCGTCGAATCGGTGAAGCGGTCGCAGACGACCCACCTTCCTGCCGCCAGCGCCGGCCGGATCGTGCGCGCGACGTGATCGTGTCGCGCGGCGACGAACAACAGGGTCTCGCTCACCGCGTCCCAGCGTGCGTCGTCACCTTGCAGCAGCAGCGCGCGGATCGCTTCCGCGCCCGGCGACCCGCCGGGCTCGCGGGTCGCCTCGGCCGCGATGCCGGCGCGGCCGAGGGCCGCGACAAGGCGGGCGACCTGGGTCGACTTCCCTGCCCCCTCCCCGCCCTCGACGGTGATGAATCGGCCGCGCGGCGTCAGTGGCGGTTACCCCAGATCAGATAGCCGGCGAGCGTGGCCATGCGGCCGATCGTGCCGATCGGCGCAACGTTTGCCGCGGCGAGGAGCGGCCGCTCGATCTTGCCGATATCCGGCGCGGTGACGATGACCTTGCCGATCTGGTCGCCCTTCTTGACCGGCGCCGGCACCGGCTTGTCGTAGCTGATCGAGACTTTCATGTCGCGGCGAACCCGGCGCGGCAGCGTCACGGTGAGGTCGTTGGCGACCACCAAGCCGACCTTGGGCTCGGCGCCGAGCCAGACCTCGGCGTCGTCGACCTTGTCGCCGGCGCTGAACAGCTTGTAGTTGTTGAACTCGCGGAACGCCCACTCGATCAGCCGCTCGCTCTCGGCGGCGCGGTCCTTCATCGTCGGCAGACCCGACACCACCACGATGATCCGCCGGTCGCCGCGGACGACCGAGGCATCGAGGCTGTAACCGGCCTCCTCGGTGTGGCCGGTCTTGAGCCCGTCCGCACCGATGTTCTTGTATAGCAGCGGGTTCCGGTTGCCTTGGTCGATATTATTGAAGTTGAAGTCCTTTTCCGAAAAGTAGTGATAGTACTCGGGGAAGTCCCTGATGATTCGCAGCGACAGGTTGACCAGGTCGCGCGCCGTCATCCACTCGTTGGGATCGGGCAGTCCCGTCGTGTTGGCGAAGTGGCTGTCCTTGAGGCCGAGGTCCTGGGCCTTCTGGTTCATCTTCTCGACAAAGGCCGCCTCGCTGCCGGCCAGCCCCTCGGCCAGCACGACGCAAGCGTCGTTGCCCGACTGGATCAGCATGCCCTTGATGAGGTCTTCGACCTTGATGCGCCCGCCGATGCCGACAAACATCTTGGAGCCGCCCATCCGCCAGGCGTGCTCGCTGACCGGCAGCTCGTCGCCGAGGCTGACCCGCCCTTCCTTCAGCATGCTGAAGACGACATAGGCGGTCATGATCTTGCTCATCGAGGCCGGCGGCATGCGCTCCTCGGCGGCCTTCTCGAACAGGACCGTGTTGGTATCGGCTTCGACGATGATCGCGTGCCGCGCCAGCGTGTCGATCCCGGTGCTGGGCGGCGGCGGGACGGTCGGCGCCGGCCCCTTCTTTGCCGGCAAGCCGCCTCGCGGGGCATTGGACGGCCTGGTCTGCGCGGCAAGGTCGACCGCGGCGGCCGATCCGGAGAGCAGCAGCGCCGCCGCGGCAAGTGCCGCGATCCTATGCCGCCAACGAGCTTGCATCGATGCCTCCGAACCCCGTGACCGGTCGCCGAGGCCACCCGGCGAGATTGACGGGATGGGTCCAATCTAATCGAAAACGATCCGCGCGTCGCGGTAGCCGCTAGCGATCATCCGGGTCAACAAACGCCGTGCCTCCGCTTCCGTCGCGACAGGCCCGGCCTCGGTATGATACCGCGACGATTCGACCAGGAAGCGCGGCTCCGGCGACGCCGCGATCTGCGCGACCGGGTT
Source organism: Allostellaceae bacterium (assembly GCA_035550515.1). Lineage (GTDB taxonomy): Bacteria > Pseudomonadota > Alphaproteobacteria > ATCC43930 > CGMCC-115725 > DATARH01. The sequence goes on along the minus strand of DASZOZ010000017.1, from coordinate 39,659 downwards.
GTCGTCCTCGCTGATGCGGCCGTGCTGGGCCAGGGCGGCGGCGCGGATGCTGTCCTCCTTGAGCACGCGGACGCGGACCAGCGCCGTGCCGGTCGACTCGAACCCGAGCAGCTGGGCCGCGCGGCGCGACAGGTCGATGATCCGCCCGCGCACGAACGGGCCGCGATCGTTGACGCGGATGCGCAAGGCGCGGTTGTTCTGCAGGTTGACCACCTCGACGATGGTGGGCAGCGGCAGCGTCGTGTGCGCCGCGGTAAGCTGGTTGAGGTCGAAGATCTCGCCGTTGGCGGTGTACTGGCCCTGGAACGCCTGGCCGTACCATGAGGCCAGCCCCGTCTGGTCGTAATCGTAATCGACATGCGGGTAATAGGTGACGCCCTTCACCGTGTAGGGCGCGCCCACCTTGTAGGTCGGATGCGGGTTCAGCGCTTGATGCCCGCCGCCGACAAACGGGATCGATACGCAGCCGCTCAGCACGAACCCCAGCGCGAATCCGAGTGCGGCGAGCAGCCCGGCCCGCCGAATTCCTTCCCCCATGTGCCCCCCAGCACGGTCGAATGCCCGCTCCCCAGCGGGCGGCCCCCTACCCCGCGCCGAAGCTGTCGGCGAGCATGCCGACAGCGGCGGCGAAATACGTCGATTTGTTCCACTTCATGATGGTGCGGAAATTGTCGTAGACCAGCAGCGCGGGACCCCCGTTGCCGTCCGGCATGACCAGCGACGCATCGACCCCGGGCAGCGGCGAGGAATCGGCGGCGCGCACCCCCATGCGGCTCCAATCCGCGGTCGGCCGGCGGATGTCGAGGCCGGTCATCTTCGTATCGAAATTCGCCGGCACCACGACCGAGCGGCCCCAGCCCTGGTCGCCGCGCCAGCCGAGCCGGCCGATGTAGTTGGCGATCGAGCCGAGCACGTCGGCGCGGTCGCTCCAGATGTCACGCCGGCCGTCGCCGTCGAAATCGACGGCGTAATTGAGAAAGGTCGACGGCATGAACTGGCACTGCCCCATGGCGCCGGCCCAGGAGCCGAGCATCGCCTCGGCGCTGATGTTCCCCTGGTCGATGATGCGCAGCGCCGAGATCAGCTCCGGGCGGAAATAGGCGGCGCGGCGCCCCTCGAAGGCCAGTGTCGCGAGCGCGGAGACGACCGCGTAATTGCCCATGACCCGGCCGAAATCGCTCTCGACGCCCCACAGCGCGACGACAAAACGCGGCTGCACGCGGAAGCGCTGCTGGACCCTCGTCAGCAGAGGCCAGTTCTCCGACAGCGCGGCGCGGCCGTCGTCGATCTTTTGCTGGGTGACGACCTTTTGCAGAAAGCCGCCCAGGGTCATCGTGCGCTCGGGCTGCTTCTGGTCGAGCTCGATGACATGGGGCAGGAATTCCGCACGGCGCAGCGCCGCTTCGACGGTGGCGGCGCGGACGCCTTGCGCCAGCGCGTCGCGCCGGACCCCGGCGATAAAGCCGGCGAAACCCGCATCGGCCGCCAGCGCCCGCATTGGGCGCTGTGCCGCCATCACCAACGGCGCGGCAAACAATGCACGCCGACTAAGCCGGAACGGCCTCATCGCGACAACCCGCGAACCCCACCTACCCCCCGCCCTTGTCTCACAACGGACGATACCGGGCAACGGTTCGCTGACGGTCAGTCTTCGCCAGCGGCGGCAGGGGTGGCCCGCGCCGGCGCCGGCGCGACCGGCGCCTTGGGTCCCGTGCGGATCAACAGGACCAGCGGCAGCGCGCACAGGATGACGAGCATCATCATCTTGAAGTCGTCGATATAGGCGACCATCGCCGCCTGCCGGGTGACTTCGGCGTTGAGCGCGGCCACGCCGGACGGCGCGGTCAGGCTGAAATGCGGCGGCAGCATGTGCCCTTGCATCAGCGGGTTGTCGGGCCGCAGCCCTTCGGCAAGCCGCGAATGCACGATCTGGGTGTTCTGGGTCAGCTTTGCTTCGAGGATGCTGATGCCGACGCTGCCGCCGATCATCCGCATCAGGCTGCGCAGCGCGGTGCCCTGCGTCAGGATGTGCCGCGGCAGGTCGGACAGCGCCAGGATGTTGAGCGGGACAAAAGTCAGGCCGAGGGTGAAGCCCTGAGTAAAGCTCGCCGAGATGATCGGCCAGGAGCCCATGCCGAGCGAATACCCGGTCATCTGCCATAGGGATGCGGCCGTGAGGGCAAACCCGACCACGATGAACAGCCGCCCGTCGATCTTGTTGATCGTACGGCCGACAAAGATCATCGCCAGCATCGTGCCGAAGCCGCGCGGCGCCATCATCCAGCCGCTGGTGAAGACCGGATAATTCATCAGGTCCTGCATCATCGACGGCATCAGCGCCAAGGTGCCGCTGAGGATCCAGCCGACCGCGAGCATCAGCAAGCTGCCGGCGATAAAATTGGGGCTCTTCAGCAGCTCGCGGCTGACAAAGGATTTCTCGCCCGCCGTCGCGGTGTGGACGACGAGGAGGTAGAAGGCGAGCCCGGCGATCGTCGCCTCGATCCAAATCTCCGTCGAGTGGAACCAGTCCTTGATCTGCCCGCGGTCGAGCATCAGTTGCAGCGCGCCGATCGCCACGCTCATCATGCCGAAGCCGAGCGCGTCGAACTCGGTGCGGCGCACCGTGCGGCTCTGGCGGATAAAGAGGAGAATGCCGAGCGCGCACAGCGTGCCGATCGGCAGGTTGATGTAGAAACACCAGCGCCAATTGATGTTGTCGGTGATCCACCCGCCCATCGTCGGCCCGAGGATCGGCCCCATCATCGCGCCGGTGCTGAAGATGGCCATCGCCTGGCCGTGCTTCTCCTGCGGGTAGATGGTCAGCAGCGTCGCCTGGCCGAGCGGCACCAGGCCGGCGCCGAAAACCCCCTGCAAGACCCGGTAGATGACGAGCTGCGGCAGGGTTTCCGCCGCGCCGCACAGGCCGGAGGTGATCGTGAAGCCGATCACCGAGGCGATAAAGATCAGCTTGATGCCGAACCGCCCGGCGAGCCAGCCGGTCAACGGCATCATGATCGCCGAGGCGACGATGTACGACGTCAGCACCCAGGAGATCTGATCCTGCGCCGCCGACATGCTGCCCTGGATGTGCGGCAGCGCGACATTGGCGATCGTCGTGTCGATGCCTTGCAGCACGCAGGCGCAGATGACCGTCGCGGTGATCATGCCGCGATTGATCGGCGGCGCGGCGGGCGCCGCGGATCGTTCGCCGATCATCGCGCTGGCTCAGTCATCGGCCGCCGCCGTGGCCGAGGCCGGCGCGGGCGCCGGTGCGGCGGTCCTGGTCGGCGTTGCGTCCCGCAGCAGCAGCAGGAACGGAATGGAAACGAGGCACACCAGCATCAACAGCTTGAAATCGTCGATATACGCCACCATCGCCGCCTGGCGCGTCACCGCCGCGTTGAGCGCGGCGACGCCGTTGACCGCGCTGAGGCTGTACGGTGCGGCGAACAGCGGCGAATGAACCAGCGGGTTGTCCGGCCGCAACCCCTCGACCAGGCGGGAATGGATGGTCTGGGTGTTTTCGGCGAGCATCGCCACCAGGATGCTGATCCCGACGCTGCCGCCGAGATTGCGCATCAGGCTGCGGATCGCCGTGCCCTGGGTCAGGATGTTGCGCGGCAAGGTGGACAAGGCGGTGATGTTGAGCGGCACAAAGGTGCAGCCGAGCCCGAACCCCTGGATCAACCCCGAGACCACGATCGGCGTCTCGTTCATGTCGAGCGAGAACTGTGTCATCTGCCACATCGCAAAGGCGGTCAGCACCAGGCCGAAAAGTATGATCAGGCGGTTGTCGATCCGGTTGATCACCCGGGCCACGAAAAACATCGCCAGCATCGAGCCGAAGGCGCGCGGCGACACGACCAGCCCGGTGGTGAAGACCGGATAGTTCATCAACTGCTGCAGCATCGTCGGCAGCAGCGCGATGGTTCCGGTCATGATCCCGCCGATCGAGAACATCAGCACCGTGCCGGCGAGGAAGTTGATGTTCTTCAGCAGCGCCCGGTTGATAAACGAGCTGCCGATGCTGGTCGCCGTGTGCACCGCGAACAGATAGAAGCTCAGCGCCGCGACCGTCGCCTCGACCCAGATTTCGGTCGAGCGGAACCAGTCCTTCAACTCGCCGCGGTCGAGCATCAGCTGCATCGCACCGACGGCGATGCTGAGGGTCAGGAAGCCGAAGATGTCGAAGGTTTCGCGGTGGGCGTTCCGGTTGTGCCGGATGAAGGTCAGGATGCCGATCACGCAGAGCAGCCCGACCGGCAGGTTGACGTAGAAAATCCAGCGCCAGCTGAAGTTTTCGGTCAGGTAGCCGCCGAGCAGCGGGCCGCTGATCGGCCCCATGATGGTGCCGATGCCGTACACCGCCATGGCCTGGCCGTGGCGCTCCGGCGGGTTGATCGACAGCAGCGTGGCCTGCGACAGGGGGATCAGGCCGGCGCCGCACACGCCCTGGAGCGCGCGGTACAGCACGAGCTGCTCGAGGCTCGTCGCCGCGCCGCACAGCGCCGAGGCGAACGTGAACCCCGCGACGGAGAACAGGAACACGTATTTGATGCCGATCCGGCCGGCCATCCAGCCGGTCAGCGGCATGGTGATCGCCGCGGCGACGATATACGAGGTCAGTACCCACGCGATCTGGTCCTGTGACGCCGACAGGCTCCCCTGGATATGCGGCAGGGCGACGTTGGCGATCGTGTTGTCGACGCCCTGCATGATGTTTGCCAACATGATCGAGGCGGTGATCCAGCCCCGATTGGGCACCGCGGCCGGCGTTTCCCCGCGCAAAATCTTCTACCCCGATGGGCCTGCTTCCCTGTCGTCGGCGGGGAAGCCGGCACTTTTCTCTCAGGCCGCGATCTGCTCCGCGGTCGGCGCGTCCCCGGCCACCGTGGTCCGGCGCATGTCGCGCACCTTGGTTTCATCGAAGCGGCGCACCCGATGCATGGTCTGGCGGTTGTCCCACATCACCAGGTCGAACGGCCGCCATTGGTGGACGTAAACATTCTCCGGCCGGGTCGCCTCCTCGTTGAGGTCGCGCAGAAAGGCCCGCGCTTCGGGCACCGGCCAGCCGACGATCGCGCCGGCATGCGAGGCAAGATAGAGCGACTTGCGCCCGGTCTTGGGATGGGTCCGCACCAGCGCCTGGCGCACCGGGCGGAACATCGCCTTCTCTTCCTCGGAAAAATCGGGAAAGCCGAGCGCGCCGCGCGAATGCATCAACGAATGCTCGCAGACCAGCGTCTCGCACAGCGCCTTGGTCTCGGCGTCGAGCGCGTCGTAGGCGGCGCGCATGTCGGCAAACTCGGTGTTGCCGCCTTTGTCGACGACGATGCGCCCCGAAAGGATCGAATATTTCGCCGGGATCGCCCGGAACGAGCTGTCCGAGTGCCAGAGCTGGTTGCCGAGGTTGAATAGCCGCCGGCGGTCGTCGCGCTCCAGCGGCCGATGATCCTCGCCGAGGTTCGAGACGTCGTTCATCAGGTGGCTGAGGCGTTTCTGGTTCGGCCGCGTCACGTTGCCGCCGGCCGAGTTCTCGATCTCGCCGAAATTGCGGCTGAAGGCGATCTGCTGCTCGTCCGTGATGTTCTGGTCGTGAAAGACCAGCACCGCATAGCGGTCCATTCCCTCCTCGATCGCCGCGACTTCATCCGGCGCCAGCGCCCGCCGCAGGTCGACCCCGCTGACCTCGCCGACAAAAACCGGATGGATCTGGCGGACCGCAATCGCCATCGAACCTGCCTTGCTGCCGTGAACGACCGGCGGACGATACGCCTGCGTCATGCTTATGTCATGCGCCCCAAGGGCTTCCCTGCTATGTCTCGCTGGCCGCATCCTGCACGATGGCGGTGAGATGAGGTGACATGACCGAACCTTTGCGTTTCGACTTGGTGGCGATCGGCGGCGGGTTCGCCGGGCTGTGCGCGGCGCTGCGGGGCGCCGAGCTTGGCTTGCGCACCGCGGTGCTCGAAGCCGGCGCCGACGATGACTACCTGTGCAGTTCGCGTTGGGCCGGCGGCATCTTCCATGTCTCGTACCACGACGTGAAGCTTGGCCGCGACGAGCTGCTCGCCGCGATCGACGGCCAGACGAGCGGCGCGGCCGACCCCGAACTGGCGGCGGCGATCGCCGACGATGCGGGCCGCACCGTCGACTGGCTGGCGCGCCAGGGTGCCTCGTTCACGCAGGCGAGCCCGATCAACTGGCATCGCTTTACCCTCGCTCCGCCGCGCGCCGCCGTTGCCGGCCAGGATTGGCGCGGCCGCGGCCCGGACCGCATGATCGACACGCTCCGCCGGCGCCTGGAAGAACGCCAGGGCCGGATGCTGCTCGGCACCCGCGCGGCATCGCTGCGGATCGAGCGCGGCCGGGTGACCGGGATCGATGCCGAGGGCACGGCGGCCCCGCTCGCGGTCGCCGCCGGGGCGGTGGTCATCGCCGATGGCGGCTTTCCGGCCAACCACGCGCTGTTCCGCCGCCATATCGGCCCGCGGCCCGACCTGGTGCTGATGCGCCATGCCGGCACCGCGCAAGGCGACGGGCTGAGGATGGCTGAGGCGGCCGGTGCGGCGCTGGTCAATCTCGACCGTTTCTACGGGCATTTGCTGAGCCGCGACGCGATGGCGAATGACGGCTTGCGGCCCTATCCGCAGATCGATGCGCCGGCGGCCGCCGGCATCGTCGTGGATCGCGCCGGAAGGCGGCTGCTCGACGAGGGGCGCGGCGGCATCGCCGTCGCCAACGACCTGGCGCGGCTCGACGACCCGCTGTGCGGCACGGTGATCTGCGACACGCCGATCTGGGAGACCGCCGGCCGAGCGGCGCAGATCCCGCCCAACCCGCAACTCCTCGCCGGCGGCGGCACGCTTCACCAGGCCGAGACGGTCGAGGCGCTGGCGGAGGCGGCGGGATTGCCGCCGGCGGCATTGGCCGAGACGCTTGCCGCCTATAACGACGCCGTCCGCGCCGGCCGGCTCCCGACATTGTCCCCTCCCCGCTCGACCCGCAGCGGCCCGCCGCGGCCGATCGAGACGCCGCCGTTTGTTGCGATCCCGATTTGCGCCGGGATCACCAATACGATGGGCGGCATCGCGATCGACGGGCACGGCCGCGTCAAGCGGCCCGACGGCGCGGTGATCGTCGGGCTTTACGCGGCCGGCGGCGCGACCGGCGGGCTGGAGGGCGGCGGCGCGCTCGGCTATGTCGGCGGGCTGATCAAGGCCTGCGTCTTCGGGCTGCGCGCCGCCGAGGATGCGGCGCGGCGGCGATAGGCGAAGCCGCGCCGAATGCGCTAGCATCGCCGTCCCCATCCTTCTTCATCCCCCTCACGGAGATTCCGCGATGCCCAAGATCCTCGTCATCCACGGCGCCGGCATGAACATGCGCGGCAAGGTTCAGCTGGAGATTTTCGGGCCGATGCTGCTGCCCGAATATGACGAGCGCATCCGCGGTTTCGCGGCCGAGCTGGGGCTGGAGGTCGAGATCTTCCACTCCAACATCGAAGGCGAGATCGTCAACAAGATCTACGAGTCGAACGAGAAGGGGATCGACGCGGCAATCTTCAACCCGGCCGCGTTCGGCACCGGCTATCCGGCGCTCGTCGCGGCGCTGTCGCAGGTCAAGTTCCCGACCATCGAGGTCCATATCTCCAACCCGATCCGCCGCGGCCCCGCCTCGCAGACCGCCGCGGTCAGCCAGGGCGTCGTCGCCGGATTCGGCATCAACGGTTACGCGCTGGCGCTCAAGGGCCTCAAGGACCTGCTCGCGGCGAAGAAATAGCCGCCTGCCGGCACCCGGGTGCGTCCTTCGAAGCCTCGCTGCGCGAGGCGCCGCAGGATGAGCGATACCTTTGACGGCATTCGGGAAATCTTCATCCCGAGGCGGCGCGAGGCGCCGTCGCAAAGAACGCATTGCCGCTGATCCGGCCATGATGACTCACCGCCTGGTACGATAAGGACGCACGGCTGCCGTATATTGTGCCCTCGATCGCGATGGGCGATCTTGACGGGCACAAAGGCGATGCATCAGTCGTCGTTGGAGAACATGCAGCGCTGCTACGATTTCTACGTGGCGGCGCGGCGGGTGGCGCCGGACGAGCGGCTGACCGTCGTCGAGATCGGCTCGGAGGAGTTCAACGGCGCCTACCGGCACATCTTCGCCGACGAGCGCTTTGCCTATATCGGCTGCGACCGGGCGCCGGGTCCGGGGGTCGATCTGGTCCTCGAAGACCCCTACAAGCTGCCGCTGCCCGACGCCTCGGCCGATTACGTGGTGTCCGGCCAGATGCTCGAGCATTGCGAGTTCTTCTGGCTGTCCTTTGCCGAGATGATGCGCGTCCTCAAGCCGGACGGGTATCTGTTCCTGATCGCGCCGTCCGGCGGGCCGATCCACAACTATCCGGTCGACTGCTATCGCTTCTACCCGGATTCGTTCCGGGCGCTGGCGCGCTACAGCGGCTGCGAGCTGCTCGACCTGTGGCATGACGACCGCGGCCCGTGGAACGACCTGGTCGGCATCTTCCGCCACGCGGGCGCACTTGCCCCGGCGGTCGACGAGATCGTCGCCAACCTGACCGCGGCGCAGGACGAGGTGCAGCGGCGGCTGGTGGCTTCGGGAATGGTCGGCCAATCCGCCTTTGACGCGCCGCCCGAGGCCGACTGCACCCGAGGCGCCGCGTCGTATCTCGCGACGCTGCGGCAATTGCACCAAACCGTCGCGCCGCAACTTTATTTCGAGATCGGCGTGCGGCACGGCCGCAGCCTGGCGCTGGCCGGCGGCAATGCGGTCGCGGTCGACCCCGCGCCCGAGCTGCAAGTCGCGCCGCCGCCGGGCGCGTCGATCTTTCGCGAGACCAGCGACCGGTTCTTCGAGGGGCATGCGCAGAAGGCGCTGGCGCGCGGCGTCGACCTCGCCTTTATCGACGGGATGCATCGTTCCGAATACGTGCTGCGCGACATCATGAATGTCGAGCGCTACGCGCGGCCGACGCTGGTCGCGGCGATCGACGACGTGCTCCCGTCGCACCCGCTGCAAGCCGAACGCGACCGCCGCTCGCGCGTCTGGTGCGGCGACGTCTGGAAGATTCCCTACGTCCTCGCCCGCCATCGTCCGGATCTGCTGGTGCTGCGGCTCGATGTCGAGCCGGCGGGGCTGCTGCTGGTGGCCGGGTTCGATCCCGGCAGCCGCGCGCTGCGCGACAATTACAACCCGATCGCCCGCGAGCTGGTCTATCTCGCGCCTGCCGAAGTGCCGGCCGAGGTGCTCAATCGCCAGGGGGTGCTCGCGCCGGATGACCCGCGCATCGCCAGCCTGCTGACGCTGCTCCGTGAGCTGGCGCTGTCCGGCGCGACGCACGGCACGGTCCGGGCGCGGCTGCAGGCGTGGCGCCTGCAGCACCGGCTCTGAGCCCGCATGGCGCGCAAGCCGCCCGAGCTGTCGGTCGTCGTCATCGGCTACCGCATGGCGCGCGAGCTGCCGCGCACGCTGCGCTCGCTGTCGCTGGCGATGCAGCGTGGCATCAAGCCCGACCAGTACGAGATCATCCTGATCGACAACGGCTCGCCGGCGCCGATGCCGCTCGACAGCTTTGCGGCGTATGGCGCGCAGGTCTTTCGTCATCGCTTCGAGACCAATTCTCCTTCGCCCGCCGCGGCGGCGAATTTCGGGCTGAAGCAGGCGCGCGGCCGGCTGATCGGGATGATGATCGACGGCGCGCGCCTGGCCTCGCCCGGCCTGCTGGCAACGGCATTGCTGGCCGAGAGGCTCGACGAACGCCCGGTGATTTCGTCGCTCGGCTTCCATCTCGGCTTCACCGCGCAGATGGAGGCGGTGCGCAACGGCTACGACCAGGCGCGCGAGGACGCACTGCTCGACGCCGCGCAGTGGACCGATGATGGCTACCGCCTGTTCGACATCGCCGCGCTGTCCGGTTCGTCTGAAGGCGGCTTTTTTCTGCCGGTCGGTGAGTCGAACGCGCTGTTTCTGCCGCGCCGGCTGTGGCGCGAGCTGGGCGGCCTCGACGAGCGGTTCGAGAGTCCCGGCGGCGGCTACGTCAACCTCGACCTCTATCGCCGCGCCTGTGAGCTGCCCGACACCCGGCTGGTCGTCATGCTCGGCGAAGGCACTTTTCACCAGGTCCATGGCGGCGTCGCGACCAATGCGACCGTGCCCGACAAGCACCTGGAATATCACGAGGAATACATGCGGCTGCGGGGCCGGCCGTTTGATTTCCCGCGGCGGGAGACGCTCTATCTCGGCCAGGCGCCGACCCCGGCGCTGCGCGTCATCGAGCAATCGGCCCGCCTCGCGCCGCGCGGCCGCTCGCCGCGCGATCGCCTGCCGGCCGGCTTCGACGCCGCCTGGTATCTCGGCAGGCATCCCGATGTCGCCGCCGCCGGCTGTGACCCCGGCGAGCATTTTCTCCAGCACGGCCAGTTCGAGGGCCGCGCCTGGCGCCCCTAGATGATCAGCCAGCGCCGGAGCACGTCCGTACCCGCATCATCGCCGACAATGCGGCTCTAAGCGCCGAGCCCGGTCACTTCGGCGATCTTGTCGGCGGCTTTGAGGCCGTGGCCGGTGATGACGGCGACCGTCGTCTCGGACGGCGTGACCGTTCCATCCGCCAGCAAGCGGGTGAGGGCCGCGCCCGCCGTCGCCGAGGTCGGCTCGACATAGAGTCCGAGCCGGCCGAGGCGGAGCAGTGCCGGGGCGATCTCCTCCTCTGGCACCGCGATCACGCCGCCCCCCGAGCGGCGCAACGCGGCGAGCACCTCGGCGGTGCGCACCGGCTTTGCAGTGGCGATGCCGTCCGCCATGGTCGGCCGCGGCGAGAACGCCGTGTCGCCGGCCCAGGCGGCGGCGAAAGCGGCGCAATTCGCCGCCTGCACCGCGAAGAGCCGCGGCATCCGGTTCACCTCGCCGCGGCGCATCAGCTCGTCGAAGCCGCGCTCCAGCCCGAGGATGTTGCTGCCGTAGCCGGTCGGCACGAGCACATTGTCGGGCACCGCGAAGCCGAGCTGCTCCCACAGCTCGTAGGCCAGCGTCTTGGTGCCCTCGATAAAGAAGGGTTGCCAGTTGTGGCTGGCGTAGAAGCTGGCGCCGCTGGCGGCGGCGAGCGCCGCGTCGGTCACGTCCTGGCGGGTCCCGGAAATGGCTTCGACCGCCGCGCCGGACGCGGCGATCTGCACCACCTTGCCGCGCGGCGCGGTCGCCGGCACGAAGATCCGACAGGGAATGCCGGCCGCCGCCGCATAGGTCGCGATCGACGAGCCGGCATTGCCCGACGAATCCTCGTGGATCGGGCCGACGCCGACCTCCAGCAGGTGGTTCAGCATCACCGCGGTGCCGCGGTCCTTGAACGAGCCGGTCGGCATCTGGCTTTCGAGCTTGAAGCGGATCGGCGCGCCGTCCCACCCGCGCTGCACCAGCGGCGTCCAACCTTCGCCCAGCGATACGCGCGGCGGCCCTTGCAGCCCAAGCGCCGCACGGTAGCGCCACAGCGAGGCGTCGCCGGTGTCGATCCGGCCGCGCGACAGGCCCTCACCCGGCGCCAGGTTCAGGTGGCTGCCGCAATCGCAGCGCCAGATCGGGCGGTCGGCGGCGATGGTCTTGCCGCAGGCGGGACAGCGATAACGGGGTTGCGTCATCGCGCGACCTTATCGCCGGCGGTGGGCTTGCGCTAGGATCGCCGGCGACTGCACGGGATGTGAAATGCTGGCTGAGGTCGGGTCGTGATGGGGCGCTTTGCGCTGGCCGTTGTTCTGCCGCTGCTGCTCGCGGCAAACGCCGCCGCTGACGGTGCCAGCGAGTTGGGGAAATGCAAGATCTGCCACTCGCTCGATAAAGGCGGCCCCAACCGTGTCGGCCCCGACCTGTTCGGTGTCTTCGGGCGCAAGGCGGGGACGGTTGCCGGGTACTCCTATTCCGCGGCGATGAAACAGAGCGGCATCGTCTGGGACGATGCGGCGATGGCGGCGTTTCTGCGCGACCCCAGGGCGGCGATTCCCGGCAATCACATGTCGTTTCCCGGCATCAAGGACGAGGCCGCGCTCGCCGATCTGCTGGCGAAACTGAAGCAGGCGACGCAGTAGCCCGAAGCCGGACATAATGGGCCATGGCGCAAGCGACGATCATCGACGGTCAGGCCATCGCCGCCCGGCTGCGCGAGCGGCTGGCGGCCACGGCTGGCGCGCTGCGGGCGCAGCACGGCATGACGCCGGGCCTCGCCACCATAATCGTCGGCGATGATCCGGCAAGCCGCATCTATGTGCGCAGCAAGGCGCGGGCCTGCCTCGAGACCGGCCTGGCGTCCTTCGAGCATCGCTTGCCGGCCGAGGCGACCGAGGGCGAGCTGATCCGCCTGATCGAAAGCCTCAACCGCGACGAGCGGGTCGACGGAATTCTCGTCCAGCTCCCCTTGCCCGACGCGATGGCGGTGCCGACGGTGTTGAGCGCGGTCGATCCAGAGAAGGATGTCGACGGGTTTCACCCGCTGAATGTCGGGCGGCTGTGGAGCGGGCAACGCAGCCTCGTACCCTGCACGCCGCTCGGCTGCCTGATGCTGCTGCGGTCGGTGCACAGCGACCTGACCGGCGCCGAGGCCGTCGTGCTCGGCCGTTCGTCGATTGTCGGCCGGCCGATGGCGGCCTTGCTGGTCACGGCCGACTGCACCGTCACCGTGACGCATTCGAGAACCCGCGATGTCGCCGGCATCGCGCGGCGGGCCGACATCGTGATCGCCGCGCTCGGGCGGCCGGCGATCGTCACCGCCGCGTGGATCAAGCCCGGCGCGACGGTGATCGATGTCGGCACGCACCGCATCACCGATTCCGCGGGCAACCGCGGGCTGGTCGGCGACGTCGATTTCGCCGCGGTGCGCAAGACCGCCGGGGCGATCACCCCGGTGCCGGGCGGGGTCGGGCCGATGACGATCGCCTGCGTGCTGCGCAATACCGTGATTGCCGCCTGCCGCCGGCGCGGGCTGGCCGAGCCGGAGCTGGCCGAACCGGAGCTGACCTGAGGGCGGCGGAACCGCCTCGCGCGTCCGCCTGTTGACCCGGTAGCTTTGCGTTACCGAGGAAGAGCCATGCGAAACAGCAAATTGGCCGGTATGGCCGCGGCGGCTGCGCTGCTGGCGCTGACCGGCGTGGCGCTGCCGGCGCGGGCGCAGATCGGACCGCCGCCCGGACGGGTCGACATCTACACCGATATGCCGCAAGCCGACCCCGGCGACGACCCGGCGAACTGGTCGGCGCGCCGGAACGTCGCCGAAAGCCGGCGCTACGAGCAGCTGACGCGGACCAATCCCGCCTTCCGCGCCTCGCGCATCCGCCAGGAATGCGGGCCGATCACCGAGCCGGCGCTGTACGATCAGTGCGTCGCCTCGTTCTATTGAGACGCTTCGCTTATCCGCCCGACAGGATGTAGCGGTCGATTGCTCCAGCCCAGCCGTCCTCGTCGTTGGTGCCGGGGGCGACCCCTTTGGCCTTGGCTTTGACGTGATCGGGCGCGTTGCCCATCGCGATCGGGAAGCCGGCGGCGGCGAACATCTCGAGGTCGTTGGTCATGTCGCCGAGCACGGCGATCTCGTCGCGCGCCAGCCCGAGGCGCTGTCCCAACACCTCGACGATGCGGCCCTTGTCGATGCCGGGCGCGATGACGTCGCAGTAATAGGCCTGCGAGCGCGCCGCATGCGCCGCATGGCCGAGCGTTTCCTGCATGATGTGCTCGACCTTGGCGATCAGGTCGTGGTCGTTGCTGGCGCCGACGATCTTGCCGACCGCGCTGAAATGGTCGTCGGTGTAATGCTCGACGACGGTCGGCGGCACGTCGATCGTATGGATTTCGTGGTCGACGTGGTCGCCCTGACGGTCGAGAATGACCCACTCGTTGCCGACAAACACCCAGGTGCCGACGCCGTTGGCGTGGAATACGTCGACCGCTTTGCGCGCGACGTCCGGCGGGATGCAGACTTGTTCGATGACGGTCAGGTCGGGCTCGACGATCGACCCGCCGTTATAGCCGCCAAACGGCAGCGTGATCTGCAGCGCGTCACGCATTGTCGTCAGCCCGAAGGGCGGCCGGCTGCTGCAGATCGAGAAGCCGATGCCGGAATCGTGCAGCCTGCGCACCGCCGCGACCGCCGACGGGCGCAGCGCCTTCTCGGTGGTGACCAGCGTGCCGTCCACATCGGTGATGACGAGCTTGATCTTGCTCATGACGTGCTCCGGTGCAAAACCTCGACACCGCCGGCGGTGGCGGCGATGACGGCTGCTGCGCGATTGACGAACAGCCCGCTCTCGACCACGCCGACCGTCATGCCGATCCGCTGTTCGAGCTGCGCGGGGTCGGTGATCGGGCCAAAACGGCAATCGAGGATGTAATTGCCGCCGTCGGTGATGAACACATGGTCCTCGGTCGCATGGCGCAGCACCGGCTCGGCGCCGAGCCGGGTCAGCGCCGCCGCGGTCGCCTGCCAGCCGAACTGGACGACTTCGACCGGCACCGGCGTATGGTCGCCGAGCCGCGCGACGAGCTTTTCCTGGTCGACCACGATGACGAGCTGACGGCTCGCGGCGGCGACGATCTTTTCGCGCAGCAAGGCGCCGCCGAGCCCCTTGATCAGGTTCAGCGATCCGCGCTCGACTTCGTCGGCGCCGTCGATCGTCAGGTCGATGCGCGAATGCGCGCCAAAATCCGACAACGGGATATTGAGGCTGCGCGCATGCGCGGCGGTGCGCTCCGAGGTCGGGATGCCGGTGATCGACAAACCTTGGGCGACGCGCCGGCCAAGACCTTCGACGACAAAATACGCGGTCGAGCCGGTGCCGAGCCCAAGCACCATGCCGTCCTTGACGTAGTCGAGCGCACGCAAGGCGGCGGCGCGTTTCAGTTCGTCGCGGTCCATCGGTCAGGCCTCGCCCCGCGCGGCGCGGTCGACAAACCACACCAGCTCGCCGACCGGCGCGATCCGCGCCGACGGCAGGCTGTGCTCGCCCGACAGCACGCGGTGCATCATCGCCGCCTTGTCCGCTCCGGCCGCCACGAAGGCCGCGGACCGCGCGCTGTTGAGCGCGGGATAGGTCAGGGTCACGCGGGGCACGAACGGCGCCAGGCCCGGCTCGGGGACGCCGACCGCCCAGCGCTGCTTTTCGTCGAGCGCGGGCTTTCCCGGAAACAACGACGCGGTGTGGCCGTCGGCGCCCATGCCGAGCAGGTTCACATCGAGCAGCGGCCGGTCCGGGTCGAGCGCGTCGGCGCCGTAATAGGCCTTGAGGGTGTGCTCATAGGCCCGCGCGGCCCCATCTAGACTGCTAGCGTCCAGGCTGCCGGTGACCGGGATGCCGTGGACGTTTTCCGGCGGGATCGGCACATGCGCGATCATCGCATCGCGCGCCATCGCGTAGTTGCTGTTGGGGTCGTCATGCGGCACGAAGCGGTCATCGCCAAAGAACAGATGCACCCGCCGCCACGGCATCGCGTCGCGCAGCGGCGGCGCGGCGAGGAGCTGATAGAGGCGCTTCGGTGTCGACCCGCCGGACAGCGCGATCGCGAACCGGCCCGGCGTCGCGCAGGCGAGGTCGACCAGCCATTGCGCGACGCGATGCGCCAGGCTCTCGAAATCGGCCGAAATATCGATGCGTGGTGTCTGCGCCATCCTCTAGCGTCCCGGTGCGGTGGAATGGCGGATCGCGGCGATCGCCTGCGCGTAATCCGGTGCGTGGAACACCGCCGAGCCGGCGACGATCGCCGTCGCGCCGGCGTCGACGACCCGCCAGGCATTCTCGCCGCTCAGCCCGCCATCGACCTCGATCGTGACCTGCAGCCCGCGCGTTTCGCACATCTCGCGCAGCGCGGCGATCTTCGGCAGCATCGAGGCGATGAATTTCTGCCCGCCAAAGCCCGGGTTTACCGTCATGATCAGCACGATATCGACCAGGTCGAGCACGTATTCGATCTGGACCAGCGGCGTCGCCGGGTTGAGCACGACCCCCGGCACCTTGCCGAGCGTGCGGATATGCGACAGCGTGCGGTGCAGGTGGATCGTCGCGCTCGGCTCGCAATGCACCAGCAGATGGTCGGCGCCGGCCGCGGCGAAATCGTCGAGGTAACGCTCCGGCTCGACCATCATCAGATGCACGTCGAGCGGCTTTTTTGTCGCCTTACGCAGGCAGGAGACGACGACCGGGCCGATCGTCAGGTTCGGCACGAAGCGCCCGTCCATCACATCGACATGGATCCAGTCGCCGCCGGCCGCGTCGACCGCCCGCACCTCGTCGCCCAGCCGCGCGAAATCGGCTGACAGGATCGACGGCGCGACGATGATCGAGCGGTCCATGCGCGAAGGCTCAGGCGATCGGCCGCCAGGCCCGGCCGCTGCGCCACAGCAACTGGTCGGCGCCTTCGGGGCCGGCGCTGCCGGCGGGGTAGAATTCGAGCGGTGCGCTGCGGTCGTTCTTCCACAGGTCGAAGATCGGCTGCACGACGCTCCATCCCGCCTCGACCGAATCGGCGCGCTGGAACAGCGTCGGATCGCCGATCATGCAGTCATAGACCAGCGTCTCGTACCCGGTGGCCGGCGCGGCGCTGAAATAGTCGCGATAGCGGAAATCCATCCGCACGCCGCCGAGCTGGATCTCCGGACCCGGCTTTTTGGCGCTGAACTGCAGCGAGGCGCCCTCGTCGGGCTGGATCTGCATGGCGAGCACGTTCGGCGCGATATTCTCGACCGCCGTGTCGCGGAACAGCGCGAGCGGCGCGCCCTTGAACTGGATCGCGATCTCGGTCGTGCGCCGGGTCATCGACTTGCCGGTGCGCAGGTAGAACGGCACGCCGGCCCAGCGCCAGGTGTCGATGTTGAGGCGCATCGCGATATAGGTCTCGGTCATGCTGTCCGGCGCCACGCCCTCCGCGTTGCGGTAGGCCGCGACCGGATCGCCCTTGACCGTGCCGGCGGCGTACTGGCCGCGCACCACGTTGCGCATCAGGTCGCCGTCGTCGAACGGCGCAATCGCTTGCAGCGCCTTGGTCTTTTCCGTGCGGACCGCGTCGGGATCGAACGAGTTCGGCGGCTCCATCGCGGTCAGGCTGACGAGCTGGAAGACATGGTTCGGCACCATGTCGCGCATCGCGCCGGTCTGCTCGTAGAACGCCGCGCGGTGCTCGACGCCGACCGTCTCGGCGACGGTGATCTGCACGTGGTCGATATGGTCGCGGTTCCACAGCGGCTCGAAGATGCCGTTGGCGAAGCGCAACGCCATGATGTTCTGGACCGTCTCCTTGCCGAGGAAATGGTCCATGCGATAGACCTGCGACTCACGCAGCACCTTGAGCACGCGGGTGTTCAGCGCCTTGGCCGAGGCAAGGTCGGTGCCGAACGGCTTTTCGATGATCACGCGCCGCCACTCGCCGTCCTTCTCCTCGGCGAGGCCGGACGCGCCGAGCTGGTCGACGATCGGGCCGAACAGGCTGGCCGCGACCGCCAGGTAGAACAGCACGTTGCCGCCGGTGCCGTGGCTTTCGCCGACCGCGGCGAGCTTTTGCCTCAGCCGCTCGTAAAGCTCCGGCTTGGTGACGTCCCCCGACATGTAGCTCATGCGGCTGGCGATGAAGTCCCAGGCTTTGGCGTCAAAGGGCGTGTTCGACGCGCCCTCGCCGCTGCCGGTCACGAAATGCCGGATGTCCTTGGTGAGGTCGTCGCGGAACGAGTCGTCGGTTTCCGGCGACCGGCCGATGCCGATCACGGAAAAACGGTCGGACAGCAGCCCGGTGCGCGACAGATTGTAGATCGCCGGCATCAGCAGGCGCGCGGTCAAATCGCCCGTCGCGCCGAAGATGACGATCGTGCAGGGTGGCGCCTTTTCGCCGCGCCTGGGGGCTCCATTCGGGTCAGCCATCGCTCGCCCTCTTGTCAGCGTTTACTTCAGGGACGTGCCGGTCTCAGTGGTGCTCGCTCCCGTGCGCCTCGTGCGCCATCTGCTCGGTGTGTCCACCGAACTGCTTGCGCATCGCCGACAGGATCTTCTCGGCGAAGGTATGGTCCTGTCGCGAGCGGAACCGGGTGTAGAGCGATGCCGTCAATACATCGGCGGGCACCGCTTCCTCGATAGCCGCTTCGATGGTCCAGCGGCCCTCCCCCGAATCCTGGACGTAGCCCGAGAACTCCGAGAGCGTCTCGTCTTCGGCCAGCGCGATTGCGGTCAGGTCGAGCAGCCATGAGGCGATGACACTGCCGCGGCGCCACACTTCGGCGAGATCGGCGAGGTTGAACTTGTAGCGCCGGTTCTCCGGGATAAACGCCTGCGAGGCGCCCTTGAGGATGTCGAAGCCCTCGGCATAGGCCTGCATGATCCCGTATTCCATGCCGTTATGGACCATCTTGGCGAAATGACCGGCGCCGGCCGGTCCGGCATGGATGTAGCCGTTCGCGACCCGTGGGTCGCGGCCCTCGCGGCCCGGCGTTTTGTCGATGGTGCCGGCACCCGGCGCCAGACAGCTCAGGATCGGATCGAGATGGCGGACGGCCTCGTCGGTGCCGCCGATCATCATGCAATAGCCGCGCTCCAGGCCCCAGACGCCGCCGCTGGTCCCGACATCGACAAAGGTGATCCCCTTCGGCTCGAGCAGTTCGGCGTGCGCGATGTCCTCGAGGAATTTCGAGTTCCCGCCGTCGATCAGGATGTCGCCTTTGCCAAGCAGGTTGCTCAACTCGACAATCGTGTCGTGCGTGATCTTGCCGGACGGCAACATCACCCACACCGCTTTCGGCGCGGTCAGCTTACCGACGAAGTCCGCAAGGCCGGAGCTGCCGGTCGCGCCTTCCCCCGTGAGCGCGCTGACCGCGGCATCGCTGCGGTCATAGACAACGCAGCTGTGGCCGTTCCGCATCAGCCGCCGCACGATGTTGCCGCCCATGCGGCCGAGCCCGATCATCCCGAGTTGCATCGCTGATCTCCCCTACCCTGTCGGGTGTTATTGCAAAGCCTGTGCGAGTGCCGCGGCCAGCGTCTTGAGCCCGGCCTCGGCGCCGTTCGCGAGATGCACGCGCAGCGCCCGCCGGCCGCGCTCGGCGAGCACGTCGAAATCGCCGCGCGCCTGCGCCGCCTTGACGACGCCGAACGTGTATTTCGCGCCCGGCACTTGCAGGTCGGCAGGGTCGCTGCAGGTGATCTGCAGGAACACGCCGCTGTTCGGCCCGCCCTTGTAGGCCTGGCCTGTCGAATGCAGGAAGCGCGGTCCGAAGCCGAGACAGGTCGCGACCTTCTTGGCGTCGCGCACCGCCAGCCGCATCTTCTGCATCGCCTCGATATGCGCCGGCGTGCGCTCGATATAGGCGAGCAGCGCGACGTAATCGCCGGCCTTGGCGCGGCCGAGATGCGCCTTCAGCGCCGCGACCAGGCTGGTCGCCTGCGGCTTCAGTTCGCTCTCGTTGCGCGGGTCGGAGAACAGCTCGATCCCGTCGAACGATGCGAACGGGCTTTCCGGCGGCAGCTTGCCGGTCTGCTCGTAGGCGCTGGTCAGCTCGCGGGTCTTGACCTTGCTGGCCTCGACATCGGGCTGGTCGAACGGGTTGATGCCGATGATCGAGCCGGCGACGGCGGTGGCGATCTCCCAGCGGAAGAATTCCTGGCCGAGCTGCATCTTGTCGTTGACGACGATGCGGACGACCGGCTGTCCGGCCGCTTCGAGCGCCGCGACCGCGGCTTCCTGGGCCGCGTCGCCGTCGGAGGCGAGCTTGATGTAGGCGAAGAGCCGGTCATTGCCGTAGGCCGACGGCGGCGCCGCCGCCTCGGCGTCGACCGGGACGATGCCCTTGCCGATCTTGCCGGTCGATTCGGCGAGCAGCTGTTCGAGCCAGGCGCCGAAATCGGCGACGCCGGGCGAGGCCAGCACCGTCACCTTGTCCCTGCCCTGCCGTTGGCAGACGCCCATGATCGCGCCCAGGATGACGCCGGGATTTTCGGCTGGCGGCGCGCTCGCCGCGCAGGAGCGCACCATCTCGGCGGTGCTGTCGAGGAAGGCCTTCGGGTCGACGCCGATCGCCGCCGCCGGCACCATGCCGAAATTCGACAGCACCGAATAACGCCCGCCGATGCTCGGCAAGCCGTGGAACACCGAACGGAAACCTTCGGAGCGCGCGGCCTTTTCGAGCGACGAGCCGGGATCGGTGATGGCGACGAAATGCTTCGCCGGATCGCCGCCCAGCGCCGCTTTGGCGCGGTCGAAGAAATACGCCTTGAAGATGTTGGGTTCGAGCGTGCTGCCCGACTTGCTCGACACCAGGAACAGCGTCTTCTTCAGGTCGACCTTGTTCTCGAACGCCTTGACCTGCGCCGGATCGGTCGAGTCGAGCACATGCAGCTTGGGGAAGCCGGGCTTCGAGCCAAAGGTCTCGGCGAACACCTCGGGGCCGAGGCTGGACCCGCCCATGCCGAGCAGCAATACGTCGCTGAACCCGGCTTTCCGCACATCGGCGGCGAAGTTCTGCAGCGCTGCGACGGCCTTGATCTGATCGTCGACGACGCCGAGCCAGCCGACCCATTTGGCCTCGTCGGTCTCCGTCCACAGCGAGGCGTCCTCGGCCCATAGCCGGCGCACCTTGCCCTCCTTGCGCCAGTCTTCGAGCGCCGCCTTGACGTCCTTGTCGAGCGCCTCGGGCAGCTTGACGCTCATGGCGTTGAGCTTGCCGCCGAGCACGCTGCGCCGCTTCTTCTGCACCGCCGCGTAGAGCTGGTCGGCGGCGTCGGCGAACTGGCGCACCCCGTCCTTGACCAGGCGCTCGGTGATCTCGTCGAGCGAAACCCCCGCGGCGGCGAGCCCTTTCATCGTCGCCTCGGCCGCGGCGACATCCTCTTCGAGGCTGTTGCGCGGGCGGCCGTGGTCGCGGAACGCGTCCATCGTCGCCGGCGGCATGGTGTTGACCGTGTCGGCGCCGACCAGCTCGTCGACATAGAGCACGTCGCTATACGCCGGGTTCTTCGTGCCGGTGCTCGCCCAGAGCAGGCGCTGGCTCTGTGCCCCGCTTTGCGCCAGGCGCTGCCAGCGCTCGCTCGCATAGATCTCCTTGCCGAGCTTGTAGGCGAGCTTGGCGTTGGCGATCGCGATCTTGCCCTTCAGCGCCTTGAGCTGCGCGGCGGCCGCCGGGTCGGCGCCGGCGATCTTCTTGTCGAGCGCCTCGTCGACCAGCGTGTCGATGCGGCTGACGAAGAAGCTGGCGACGCTCGCCACCTTGTGCGGGTCGCCGCCCTTGGCGACAAAATCCTCGATGCCGGCGATATAGGCGTCAGCCACCTCGCCGTAGACCTGCTGCGAGAACAGCAGGGTCACGTTGATGTTGATGCCCTCGCCGATCAACGTGCGGATCGCCGGGATGCCGGGTTTGGTGCCGGGCACCTTGACCATCAGGTTGCGCCGGTCGACCTCGCGCCACAGCCGGCGCGCCTCCTCGATCGTGCCGTGCGTGTCCATCGCCAGATAGGGCGAGACTTCGAGGCTGATATAGCCGTCGCGCCGCTGGGTCTGCTCGTAGACCCCGGCAAGCTGGTCGGCGCCTTCCTGGATTTCGTGCACCGCCAGCTCTTCGAACAGCGCCGCGGGGTCGAGGTCGCCGTTGGCCTCGGCGGTGCGGATCATCTCGTCGTAATCGTCGCCGTGACCGATCGCCTTCTCGAAGATCGACGGGTTCGAGGTCACGCCACGCAGCCCGTCCTCGGCGATGAGGCGTTTCAATTCGCCGCTTTTCAGCAGGTCGCGGCTGACGAAATCGAGCCACACCGACTGCCCGTATTCGTTCAGTTCCTTGAGCGGATTGGCCATCGATCGCTACTCCTTGCGGGCGAGCTGCGCCTTGGCAGCCGCATAGACGTTCTCTCCGGTGAACCCGAACTTGACCAACAGTTCCTTGAGCGGCGCCGACGCGCCAAAGGTCTTCATCGCGATGATCGTGCCGCGCAGCCCGGTGTAGCGCTCCCAGCCCAACGCCGAAGCCTGCTCGACCGCGACGCGCCGCGTGCAGCTCGGCGGCAGCACCGAGTCCTTGTAGGCGTCGTCCTGTTTCTCGAACAATTCCCAGGACGGCATGCTGACGACGCGGGCGGCGACGCCTTCCGCCGCCAGCCGTTCATAAACCTCGACGCACAGCGACACCTCGCTGCCGGTGCCCATCAGGATCACCTCCGGGGTGCCGGGCTTGGCGTCGGCCAGGACGTAGGCGCCGCGGCGCAACCCGCTTGCCGCGGCGTATTTACCGCGGTCGAGGGTGGGCAGGTTCTGCCGGCTGAGGATCAGGCAATGCGGCTCGTGCTTCGCCTCGACCGAAACGCGCCACGCCTCGGCGACTTCGTTGGCGTCGCATGGCCGGAACACCGTGAGACCGGGGATCGCGCGCAGCCCGATCAGCTGCTCGACCGGCTGGTGCGTCGGCCCGTCCTCGCCGACGCCGATCGAATCGTGCGTGAACACGTAGGTGACCGGCAGCTCCATGATCGCACTTAACCGGATCGGCGGCTTCATGTAGTCGGAAAAGATCATGAATCCCGAGCCGAATGGCCGCAATTTGGCCAAAGCCAAGCCGTTGCAGATCGACCCCATCGCGTGCTCGCGCACACCGAAATGGAAATTGCGGCCGAGCCGGCTGTCGGCTTCGAGGTCGCCGGCGCCCTCGAAGGTCAGCCGGGTCTTGGTCGAGGGCGCGAGGTCCGCCGCGCCGCCGACCAGCCAGGGCAGGTTCTGCGCGATCTTGTTGAGCACCTGCCCCGACGAATCGCGGCTGGCGATGCCTTTCGGGTCGGCGGGGAAGACCGGGATGTCCTTGTCCCAGCCTTCCGGCAGGTCGCGCCGCTGGATCTGCTCGCATTGCAGCGCGAGCGCCGGGAACTCCGCCTTGTAGCGCGCGAACAGCGCCTCCCAGTCGGCGCGTGCCGTCGCGCCGCGCGCGCCGATGCCGGCCTTGAAATGCGCATAGACGCCGTCGGGCACCAGGAACTGCGCATCCTCGGGCCAGCCGTAATTGCGCTTGGTGGCCTTGACCTCCTCGGCGCCGAGCGGCTCGCCGTGCACGCCGGAGGTGTCCTGCTTGTGCGGCGCGCCATAGCCGATGTGGCTCTCGACGATGATCAGGCTGGGCCGGTCGGTCACGTCCTTGGCGGCGCGGATCGCGGCGGCGAGCCGCTCGCAGTCATTGGCGTCGGCGATGCGCTGGACATGCCAGCCATAGGCCATGAACCGCGCCGCCACGTCTTCGGTGAAGGCGAGCGCGGTGTTGCCTTCGATGGTGATGTGGTTGCTGTCGTAGAACCAGCACAGATTGCCGAGCTTGAGATGGCCGGCCAGCGAGGCGGCCTCGCTGGACACGCCTTCCATCATGCAGCCGTCGCCGCACAGCGCGTAGACCCGGTAGTCGAACAGCGGGAAGCCGGGCTTGTTGAAATGGCCGGCAAGCCAGTCGGCGGCGATCGCCATGCCGACGCTGGTCGCGATCCCCTGCCCCAACGGCCCCGTGGTGGTCTCGACGCCGGAGGTCCAATGGTATTCGGGGTGGCCCGGGCATTTGCTGTCGAGCTGGCGGAACTTTTTCAGGTCGTCGAGCGAGACGGTCGGAGTGCCGAGCCGCTCATAGGCCGAATCGACCGCCTTGACCCCGGTCAGATGCAGCATCGAATAGAGCAGCGTCGAGGCGTGGCCCGACGACAGCACAAAGCGGTCGCGGTTCGGCCAGATCGGGTCCTCGGGGTCGAAGCGCAGGAACTCCTGCCACAGCGTATAGACCACCGGCGCCATCGCCATCGGCGTGCCGGGATGCCCGGAATTGGCCTGCTGCACGGCGTCGATGCACAGCGTGCGAATCGTGTTGATGCAGATCTCGTCGATCGTCCCGGTCGGCATGTTCATGGCTTGCCTCTTCCGCGGCGGCACGGCGGTCTCGGGCTAGGCCCGCACGGTCATGCTCGCCGGCTGCGATGACAGGTCGGTGACATTATACGCGGCATCGGCCGCAAGGTTTTCGTCGGCAGCACGATTATCCTCCCGGCTGTCTAAGATGCGTGCGCCGGCGGGAGTCGGCCCCGACCGCCGCATCGATCAGATAGTTTTGCCGGAACTTGAGCTTAGCTCGGATATCTTGGCTTTTTCGCGACGGCGGCGCAACGGCCTCGCTAGGCGCGCCACGGATCGAGCGCGTCGCGCAGCCCGTCGCCGAACAAGCGGGACGGGTCGGGCTGCTCGCCGAGGCCGAGGGCGATCATCCCGGTGCCGTCGGAGAGCTGCGCCAGGAGCGGTGCGAACGGCTTGTCGAGCACCAGCTTGACCGAGTGGTCATCGACGATCTCGACCGATTTGACGCCCCGGCGCCCGTAAACCCGCCGTGATCGCGGCTATCGTCCGGCGGCGTAGCTCTGCATGCCGCGCGGGTTGGCGCCAGCCTTGAGGATGCGCCCCTCGGCGGTCTCCTCGCGGGCGCAGGCGGCCAGTCGTCCCCCGGCCCATTCCTCGGCGATCTGCACGCGATGGCCGCGCGCGGCGAGCGCGCGCCGCGTCGCCTCCGGGAAGCGGCCTTCGAGCGTCAGGTGGCCGGGGTCGGCAGCGCGCGGATAGAACGAGCTCGGCGCGTGGTCGGTGTTGAACTCGGGGCAGTCGATCGCCTCCTGCAGGTTCATCCCGTGATGCACGTGATGCAGAAAGAGCTGCAGCGACCACTGGTCCTGCCCGTCGCCGCCGGGGGTGCCGAACGCCATGTACGGCACGCCGTCCTTGAAGGCGAGGGTCGGCGACAGGGTGCTGCGCGGCCGCTTGCCGGGCTGCAGGCTCGACGGCGAGCTTTCGTCGAGCCAGGAAATCTGCAGCCGCGTGCCGAGGCAGAAGCCGAGTTCCGGGATCACCGGCGAGGATTGCAGCCAACCGCCGCTCGGCGTCGCCGAGACCATGTTGCCCCAGCGGTCGATCACGTCGACATGGCAGGTGTCGCCGGCGACCGCGCCCATCGGGCTCGTCGTCGGCTCGCCGATCCCGGCGAGGACTCCGACCGTCGGCTCGCCGATCCCGACCGCCGAGACCAGTTCGGCGCCGCCCACCATGATATGCGGCGCGCGCCCGTCAGGCCGGCCGGGCCGCAACTCGATCGAGGCCCGGTCGCCGACCAGCTTGCGCCGTTCGTCGTTGTAGGCCGGGCCGAGCAGGGTCTGCATCGGCACGTCGACAAAATCCGGGTCGCCGTACCACGCCTCGCGGTCGAGATAGGCGAGCTTGGCGCATTCAGTAACGGTATGGACAAAGTCGGGACCGGTCGGGTCGGTGTCGTCGAGGTCGAAGCCGGCGAGCAGCGCCAGCTGCTGGAGCAGCACCGGCCCCTGGCTCCACGGGCCGCCCTTGACGACGGTGTAGCCGCGGTAATCGAAGGTCAGCGGCGCTTCGACCGGCGCCTCCCAGCGTGCCATGTCGTCGGCGCGCAAGACGCCGTGGTGGCGGCGGCCGGAGGAATCGAGCACCTTCTCGGTGCGGCAGAACGTGTCGATGGCCTCCGCGACAAAGCCGCGATACCAGGCGTTGCGGGCGCCGTCGATGACCCGCTCGCGATCGCCGCCGCCCGCCTCGGCCTCGGCGAGCACGCGCTTGTAGGTCGCCGCCAGTTGCGGGTTGCGGAAGAGTTGGCCGGCTTTCGGCGGCTGGCCGTTCTTCAGATAGACCGCGGCCGAGGTCGGCCAGGCGGTGCGAAACATCTCGGCGACCGTCCCGATCGTCACCGGGATGCGCCAGGCCAGCGGGTAGCCGTTCTCGGCGTAAGCGATCGCCGGCCCGAGGATGTCGGCGAGCGGCAGCGTGCCGTAATCGCGCAGCAGCCGCATCCAGCCGTCAAACGCGCCGGGGACCGTCGCGGCCAGCAATCCGGTGCCGGGCACCAGATCGAGCCCGAGACCGCGGTAATGCGCGATCGTCGCCCCCTGCGGCGCGACGCCCTGGCCGCAGATCATGTCGCAGCGCCGGTTCTTCTCGCTCCACACCAGGATCGGCACCTCGCCGAGCGGGCCGTTGAGATGCGGCTCGACGACCTGCAGCGTCAGCCCCGCCGCCGCGGCGGCGTCAAAGGCGTTGCCGCCCTTCTCCAGCGCCGCCATCGCGACCGCCGAAGCCAGCCAATGGGTCGACGCAACGACCCCAAACGTGCCGCGGATCTCGGGCCGGGTGGTGAAAGCGGGCATGCGGCGACCTCCTGAGCTTTGCAAGGCGGGCAAGTTGGCTGATTTCGCCTTAAGGCGGCCATTTCTGCGCACTGTGTAGCACGCGGGCTATGCTGATCGCACCGCCGTCGTTGCGGATATCGTCGGGCATCGGTGTCTCCGGCAGCGGCTACGGCGCTGGTTCGAAGACAATATCCTGCGCCCCGTGCCACAGGGTCAACTCGCCGAGCGGGCGCAGGTGATCCACCCCCTCGACGATCGTCAGGAACGGGTTGCCGGCGAGTTGGCCGGCTTTGCTGGCAAAGCGGCAGGCGCCGTAGGAAAGCAGGATTTCGGTCTCGCTGATCCCGGCCGGGTAGAACAGGAATTGCCCCGGCGCCGGATAGCTGGTCGCGTTCTCGTGGCCGAGGCCGGGATCGAGACCGCCGAGCGGGATCCAGCAGGCTTCGCCGCTCCACCGCACATGGATGATCCGCTGGCGGTAGGGCAGCACGGTCGCGAACCAGGCACAGGTCTTGGGCGCGGCGGCCCGGTCGAAGCGGGCGATGAAACGGTAAGGCCCGGCGGTGATGCGAAGATCGTTCATGTCTCGCGCGGAAGGCTGGACGATGATGTCATGCTATACTCCACGCATGGCGGACGATCAGCTCATCCGAGACGCCTCAGCCGATGTCGTCGATTCGAAGCTCGCTCAGGATGACCTGCTGCGTTTGACCCGGCTTCGCGACGCGGCGCCGCCGCCGTGACGCTGCCCGAGCCGCAATAAGGAGCCCCGATGCCGGTCACGATCTATCACAACCCGCGCTGCAACACCTCGCGCAAGACCCTGGCGCTGCTGCGCGACAAAGGCGTCGAGCCGGAAATCGTCGAGTATTTGAAGACGCCCTACAGCGAGACGCAGTTGAAGACGCTGCTCGGCCAACTCGGCATGCCGGCGAAGGCGATCGTCCGCAAGAAAGAAGCGACCGCGGCGGGGATCGACCCCGCCAAGCTGTCGGAGGACCAGCTCATCGCGGCGATGGCCGAGAACCCGATCATCGTCGAACGGCCGATCGTCGTCTCGGGCGGCAAGGCGGCCTTGGGCCGGCCGCCCGAGGCGGTGCTGAAGGTGCTTTAAGCGGCGTTCGCCTTCTGCTCTTTCGGCTTGATGTAGGCGACCGCCGAGTGGGTCTCGCAATACGGCTTGCCGGGCATCGGCTTGCCGCCGCAGAAGTGGAAATCCTCGTCGCCGGGATGCCCGTGCGGCCACATGCAGACCGGGCCGGTGAACTCGAACACGTTGCGGCGCGGCGCCGGCTTCTGGGTGATCACCCGCGGAACCAGGCCGAGCCGGTGCACCTTGCCGATCACCGCGTTCTTGGTCACGCCGATCCGGCGGCCGATTTCGGCGGTGGTCACGCCTTCGTCCCAGAGAAGCGTCAATTGCTCGATGCGTTCGGGCGTCCAGGTGCCTAGGTCGATCATATCCCCCACCGTATGCTGTAGGACCGGGTTCGTCTTCCTACAAGATACGGTAGCATCCTTGTGGGTCGCCGCCAATAGGGAACTAGATGTGGTGTTAAACAAAGCGGCGGCGATAGCTCACCACCTTTGATAGATAAGCCGGGATTTCGTCAAGTTTTTGGAAAGTCGGCGCGACCAGGCGATCCAAATCCTCGCGTAAATAGCTGGCGTAATAGGGTTCGTGGAACGCGACCGGGAACCAGTCGAGCATCGCGTCGTAATCGGGCGCGTCGCCGGTTTGCAGCGAATCGACCAGGATCAGCCGGCCGCCGGGCTTGAGCACGCGGGCGATTTCGGCGGCGGCGGCGCGGCGCGCGGCGCTTGGCAGCTCATGCAGCAGATAGATGCAGGTCACGATATCGACGCTCGCATCGGCGAGCGGCAGCGATTCGGCATTGGCATCGACAAAATGCGCCCGCGACCAGCGCGCGAGCCGGCGGCGTGCGACGTCCAGGTAAGGCAGCGACAGGTCGATCCCGAGCACCCCGAGGCGCGGGTAGTTGCGCTTGACCTCGGTGAGGAAGGTGCCGGTGCCGCAGGCGATGTCGACCAGCCGGGCGGCGCGCGCACCACCGGGAATCGCCAGCAGCGCCGCGCGCAGCGGCACCAGCGCCTGCCGGCGCATCGCCGCCGCGCCGCCGCCGAACAGCACCTCGACCTGATGGTCATAGCGTCCGGCCGAGGCCGCGCTCAGATAGCCGTCGCTCTGAAAATGGAAATGCCGGCGGTAATAGGCCGGATAGCGCTCGGCGTCGGGGTGCCGCAGCAGCGCGTCGCCGGGCGCGCCGTGGCGCCGCGCCTCGACGGCGCGCAGATCGGCGAAGAAATCGGCCGCCTCGCGCAGCCCGGCGAGCGGGTTGCCGCGCCAGTCGTCGGGCGCGGCGTAAAGCCCGGCCCGGATGTTGCGCCAGTCCTGCTCCAGCAGCCGGCGCAGATCGGCCAGGATGCGGCGCCGGTCCGGCATCGGCCGGCCCTTGAGACTGTCGGGGAGCGGCAGCGGTTTCGAGAACCGCGCCGCCAGCAGTTTCTGGCCGAAGAACCACGAGACGCGGGCGGTCTGCGCGGCGTCATAGATCAGCTTGTCGAATGCCGTCGCCATGATGCGGCAGGACTTAAGCCGCGCCGGCGCGTTTTGCAAAGCACCGGATTTGCAAAGAACTGGGCGGCTCCGCTTTAATCGGCCGCGACCCATGTCCCAGGAGGCCCAGAGCGATGCCGCGGTTCCACACGATCGACGATCTCGCCGTCGCCGGCAAACGCGTGCTGCTGCGCGCCGACCTCAACGTGCCGGTGAAGGACGGCAAGGTCACCGACGCGACCCGCATCGAGCGGCTGGCGCCGACCATCGCGGCGCTGAGCGCCAAGGGCGCCAAGATCGTCGTGCTGTCCCATTTCGGCCGGCCGAAGGGCGTCGACCCGTCGCAGTCGCTGAAGCCGCTGGTCGGGCCGCTGAGCCAAGCGATCGGCGGCAAGACGGTGCATTTCGCCGCCGACTGCATCGGCCCGCAAGCGCGGACGGTCGTCGATGCCCTCAAGCCCGGCGAGGTGGCGCTGCTGGAAAACCTGCGCTTCCATCCCGAGGAGGAGAAGAACGATCCGGCTTTTGCCGCACAGCTCGCGGCGCTCGGCGATGTCTATGTCGACGACGCCTTCTCGGCGGCGCATCGCGCGCATGCCTCGATCGAGGCGCTGGCGCATCTCTTGCCGAACGCGGCGGGCAAATTGATGCAGGCCGAGCTGGAGGCGCTCGGCGCGGCGCTCGAACATCCGCAAAAGCCGGTCATGGCGCTGGTCGGCGGGTCGAAGGTTTCCACCAAGCTCGACCTGCTGAAATTCATCATCTCCAAGGTCGACCTTCTGGCGATCGGCGGGGCGATGGCGAACACGTTCCTGTTCGCGCAAGGACGCGGCGTCGGCCGCTCGCTATGCGAGAAGGAGATGGCCGACACGGCGCGCGACATCCTCGCGGCGGCCGAGAAGCAGGGCTGCGCGATCATCCTGCCGGACGACGCGGTGACCGCCGACAAGCTCGCCGCCGGGGTGGTGACGCGCACCGTCGGGGTCAATGCCGTGCCGAGCGACGCGATGATGCTCGATATCGGTCCGGACAGCGTTTCCCGGATTTCCGCCGCGCTCGCCACGTGCAAGACCCTGGTGTGGAACGGGCCGGTCGGTGCGTTCGAGGTCAAGCCGTTCGATCGCGCCACCGTCGCCCTGGCGAAGACCGTGGCCGAGCTGACCGCCGCCGGGAAACTGCTGAGCGTCGCCGGCGGCGGCGACACGGTCGCGGCGCTGGCGGCGGCGGGGGTCGAGGACAAGCTGACCTATGTCTCGACCGCCGGCGGGGCCTTTCTCGAATGGCTCGAAGGCAAGGAGCTGCCGGGCGTCGCCGCGCTGGCGGTCAAATGAAGCCCGCCGCATCGATCACCGGTCGAGCCAGACGTCTTCCATGCGCCAGCCGTTGAACAGGCTGTTGACCATGATCGTCAGCCCCTTGACCCGAGGCTGGCGGCAGGTCGCGAAGCGGTTGTGGTAGAGGATCGGCCGGGCGCCGTCCTCTTGCAGCTTCCGGTCGATGTCCCAGACGAGACGGCGGCGCTTGTCCTGGTCGGGCTCGGCCGATTGCCGGTCGAACAGCTTGTCGATCGCCGGGTTGCAGTAGCCGGTGTAGTTGCGGTCGGACCCGCAGGCGTAGTTCTCGTAGAACTGGGCGTCGGGGTCGTCGACGCCGACGCCGGTGAGGTTGAGCCCAAGCTTGTAGTCCTTGCGGTAGACCTTGGGAAACCAGTTGGCGGTCTGGACGATGTCGAGCTCGCCGTCGATGTAGATCTCCCGCAGCTGGTCGATGAGGATGACGGCGGGGTCGCGGAACGGCGGCGTGTTGCGCACCGACACCTTGACCGCGAGCCGGTGGTCGGCGCCGTAGCCGGCGGCCTCCATGAGCTTGCGGGCCTCGCTGCGGTTCTTGCCGACATTCGGGTCATAGCCGGGCAGCGTGCTCAGCATGTCGGCCGGCATCCCCCACACGCCTTGCGGCGGCGGCTGCATCGCGCCGCCGATATCGCCCTGCCCGTCGGCGAGGATGTCGATAAAGCTCTTGCGATCGAGCGTCAGCGCCATCGCCCGGCGGATGTCCGGATTGTCGAAGGGCGGCGCATCGCGGTTGACGATCAGGTTGGTGCTCTGGTCGGCCGGCGCGACTTCGCAGATCGCCGACGGCGCTTCCGCCTGGAGGTTCTTCATCAGCGGCACGGTCAGCCCGAACGGGAACGTGACGTCGAACTTGCCGGCGATGAACGCGAGCATGGCCGTGGAGCGGTTGGGGATGATCGTCCACTCGATGCCGTCGAGATAGGGCCGTCCCTCGCGCCAGTAATGCTCGTTCCGCGTCAGCTTGATGTATTCGTTGGGCTTGTACTCGACGAATTTGAACGGTCCCGTGCCGATCGGATGCTGGCGCATGCTCTGCGGCGAGACGTGACAGGGATAGACCGGCGAGTAGCCCGAGGCGATCAAGGCGATAAAGGCCGGTTGCGGCCGCTTCAGGTGAAAGGTCGCGCTGTCGCCGTCGGCGCTGACCGATTCCAGGTTGCCGTACCACGTCTTGCGCGGGTTGGCGCGCAGCCTGTCCGCAGCCTTGCCGAGCAGCAGGTCCCAGGTGCATTTGACATCGGCGGCGGTGAACGGCGCGCCGTCATGCCAGCTCACGCCTTGCCGGAGCCGGAAGGTGAGCGCGGTCATGTCGGCGTTCCACGACCAGCTCGTGGCCAGCTCCGGAACGATCGTGTCCATCCGGTTCTGCGGCTCGTCCTGCTTGAAGACGACGAGGTTGTTGAAGACGGCCATCATCGGGTTCTGGGCCGAATTCAGCGCCTCCTCGTGGATCGACATGCTGGCGGGGCTGTCGTACTGGAAAAGCCGCAGCACTCCGCCCTTCTGCGCCGCCGACGCCGGCGCGGTGCCCAGCATCGCGGCCAACCCGATCGCCGCCCAGCGCAGCATAAAACGCCGCACGGCCTCGCCTTTTTTCTGCGCGGCGCCGCCGGGCATCACAGCGGGTTCGCACCGAGGATTTCCCAGCGGTAGCGTTCGCAGAACGCGGCCCGCTCGGCGGCGTCCCTGGGCGCACCGCCGTCCGCCATCGCCTCGATCCAGCCGCCGGCGCCGGCAGGAGTATAAAGAAACAGGACCCGGCCCGTCTCGCCGCCGGTGTTTTTCCAGGCATGCGCCACGTTGTGCGGCATGAACGCGCAGGTGCCGGGGCCGCCCGAGGTGATCTCGTCGCCGATCTTGAAGGTGAATTCGCCCTCCAGCACCCAGGCGACCTCGTCGCTATCGTGGTGCAGGTGATGCAGGCTGGCGGTGCCGGCGGGCAAGGTCTCCTCGAACAGCATGATGCTGCCCGCGCTGTCGCCGCTCAGCAGCTTCAGGTCGAAGCAGCGGCCGGGGGTCGGCGATGCATGATGCTTGCCGCCGCCCGGCGGTACGACAAAGCCTTTCGCGGTCATGGCGCCGCCTCCCTTCGGTGAGCTGGAAACCCTCGGTGTCCGGGGCGGCTATACCCCTTGCTCGTTCGTCATGATCACGGTGCCGCTGGCGGCAAACATGCCGCCGACGCCGTGGCAGACCGAGATCCTCGCGCCGGGCACCTGCGCCGGGGCGACGCCGCGCATCTGGCGCACGCTCTCCTGCAGCGCGTACATGCCGTACATCCCGGAATGCATGTAGGACAGCCCGCCGCCGTTGGTGTTGAGCGGCAGCTTGCCGGTGCCGGGCGCGGTGTTGCGCTCGCCGATAAACGCCGCCGCCTCGCCCTTGCCGCA
Source organism: Allostellaceae bacterium (assembly GCA_035550515.1). Taxonomy (GTDB): domain Bacteria; phylum Pseudomonadota; class Alphaproteobacteria; order ATCC43930; family CGMCC-115725; genus DATARH01. Next base: position 7,165 of record DASZOZ010000017.1, on the reverse strand, counting down.
GAAACCGAGGTCTTCGAGACCGTAGATCGGCAGATGCGCGAAGGCGTCGTAGATCATCAGGTGGTCCACGTCGCCGTGCTTGATGCCGGCTTCCGCGAACGCCGTCGGCCCGGCGACGCGGAACGCGCGCGACGAGGTGAAATCCTCCATCTGCGAGACCATCGGCGTCTCGACGCTCTCGCCGGTGCCGAGCAGGTAGACCGGCTTTTGCGGGAAGTCCTTGGCACGGTCGGCCGACACCAGGATCAGCGCACCGCCGCCGTCGGTCACCAGGCAGCACATCAGCAGGCGGAACGGATAGGCGATCATCCGCGAATTGAGCACGTCGTCGACGGTGATCGGGTCGCGGAAGGTGGCGCGCGGGTTTTTCGCCGCCCATTCGCGCTGCACCACCGCGACCGTCGCGAGCTGCTCCTCGGTGATGCCGTAGGTCTTCATGTAGCGCAGCACCGGGATGGTGAAGAGCGTCGGCGGGCCCATCGGGCCGTAGGGCAGCTCGAACTGGCCCTGCAGGCTGCCGGGCGACACCGCCGGCCGGCTGCGCGCGACGCCTGAGCGGCCGCTCTCGCCATGGGTGATGAGCACGGTCTTGCACAGCCCCGCCTCGATCGCCGCCGCGGCGTGGCGGACATGGATCATGAACGAGCAGCCGCCGACCGCGGTGCCGTCGACCCATTTCGGGGTGATGCCGAGGTAGTGCGCGATCGTCGTCGGGGTCTCGCCGGCGGTGGCGATGCCGTCGATGTCTTTCGGGCCGAGGCCCGCGTCCCGCATCGCGTTGAGCGCGGCGTCGGCGTGCAGGCCGATCTGCGACAGGCTCGGGATGCGGCCCAGTTCGGTGGTCTCGGCAGCGCCGACGATGGCGACGTCGTTGCGTTTTCCGGGCATGGCCTCAGCCTTTCGTCAATCAGCTTTTGGAGGGGCGGAACAGGGGAAGCGTGATGTCGTCGTCGAGCTTTTCGAAGGCGACCTCGACCGGCATGTCGAGCACCAGGGCTTCGGGCGTCTGCGGGCAATCGACGATGTTGGTCATCATGCGCGGCCCCTCGTCCAATTCGACGACGGCGATCGCGTAAGGCGGGGTGAACCCCGGCACCGGGCGGTGGTGGATCACATAGCTGTAGAGCCGGCCCTTGCCGCTCGCGGCGAAGACGCCGACCGCGCGGGAGGCGCAGCTCGGGCAGAAGGGGCGCGGCGGAAAGTATACCTTGCTGCACGAATTGCAGCGCTGCAGGCGCAATTCGCCGGATTTGGTGCCGTCCCAGAAATGCTGCGTCTCCGGTGTCGGCTGCGGTTTCGGCCGCTGTCCTTCAGGCATTGTCGCCATCCCCTTGGTTGACCCGAATCAAGATTGCGGCAAATCGCGATCCGAACCAACGTGTCTTTGCGCGCGCGGCCAAGCAATCTCGCGCCGTCCCGGCCTCTGCGGAACGGCGCCTCGCACTGACGGAGGGATGTTGCGATGATCACCCCCACTTATGTCCGCACCATGGCGGCCTACAACAGCGAGATGAACCGGCGGCTCTACGCGGCCGCCTCGCGGCTGTCCGACGACGAACGCCGGCGCGACCGCGGCGCGTTCTGGAGCTCGCTGCACAACACGCTGGTCCACATCCTGTGGGGCGACGCGCAGTGGATGAGCCGGTTCGACGGCTGGGAGCGGCCGGCGACGCCGATCAAGGAGAGCGGCGGCATGCTCGTCGATTACGGCGAGCTGTGCGCCAGGCGGGTCGAGGCCGACGCCAGGATCGAAGACTGGGCGCGGCGGGTCGACGAGACCTATCTGGCGCGGGACATGACCTGGTTCAGCGGCGCGGCGCAGCGCGAGGTGAGCGCCCCCTACCGGCTGCTGGTGACGCATTTCTTCAACCACCAGACGCATCACCGCGGCCAGGCGCATGCGCTGATCACCGCCGCGGGCGAGAAGACCGAGGACACCGACCTGTTCCTGGTGATCCCGCAGATCATCGGGTGATCGGCGCTTGGGCGGGCGCGGTGCGCCGATACGTTGAAGCCGTCGGGGCGCTGTGCGAACCTGGGGCATTCCGCCCCGCTGCACAAAGGTTCGGCCATGTCGGAACACTCTCACGATCACGACCGTTCAGAGCTGTCGGACGTCCAGCTGCGGGTCCGCGCGCTGGAGACCATCCTCACCGAGAAAGGCTATATCGAGCCGGCGGTGATCGATCAGCTGGTCGAGAGCTATGAGACCAAGATCGGGCCGAAGAACGGCGCCCGCATCGTTGCCCGCGCCTGGAGCGACCCGACGTTCAAGGCGGCGCTGCTCAAGGACGCGACCGCGGCGGCGAACTCGCTGGGCCATGTCAGTCCGGTCGGCAGCCATCTGATCGCGGTCGAGAACACGCCGCAGACGCACAACCTCGTCGTCTGCACGCTGTGCTCCTGCTATCCCTGGGAGGTGCTGGGGCTGCCGCCGGTATGGTACAAATCGGCGCCCTACCGTTCGCGCGCGGTCATCGACCCGCGCGGCGTGCTCGGCGATTTCGGGGTGAGCCTGCCGGCGGAGACCGAAATCCGCATCTGGGACTCGACCGCCGAGACCCGGTTCATCGTCCTGCCGATGCGCCCGGCCGGCACCGAGACCTGGAGTGAGGACCAGCTCGCCGAGATCGTCACCCGCGACAGCATGATCGGCACCGGCGTGCCGACGCCTAAGGGGGCTTAGATGAGCAACACGATCCACGACATGGGCGGAATGCACGGCTTCGGCCCGGTCGAGCCGGAGCCCGACGAGCCGGTGTTCCACGCGCCGTGGGAAGGCCGCGTCCATGCGCTGCAGCGCGCGATGGGCGCCGCCGGGCTGTGGTCGATCGACGGCGGGCGCGCCTCGCTGGAGCGGCTGCCGCCGGTCACCTACCTCTCGTCGTCCTATTACCAGCGCTGGTTTCTCGGCCTGGAAAAACGGGTGGTCGCGCACGGCCTGGTCGGCGAGGACGAGTTGGCGGCGGGCCGCTCGCTGCGCACCGCAAAACCGCTGCCGCGCAGGATGACGCTGACCGACGCGCAACAGCCGCCGATCCGCGGCAATTTCGAGCGGCCGACCAATAGCTCGGCCCGGTTCAAGCCCGGCGACCGGGTGCGCACGGCCAACATCAACCCGACGACGCATACGCGCCTGCCCCGTTATGCGCGCGACAAGGAGGGGGTGATCGAGGCGGTGCGCGGTTGCCATGTCTACCCCGACACGGCGGCGCTGGACGTGCACGACGAGCGCCCGCAATGGCTCTACACGGTCGTGTTCACCGGCAGAGAGCTGTGGGGCGACGACGCCGACCCGTCGATCAAGGTGTCGATCGAGGCGTTCGAGCCGTATCTGCTGCCGGCGTGAGCCCCGTGGTGGACCGCAACGCCGTCGCCAGAGCCGCGCTCGAGGTCCCGGGCCTGCCGCAAGGCGAGGACGGGCCGGTGTTCCGCGAACCGTGGGAGGCGCAGGCCTTCGCCATGGCGCTGGCGCTGCACCGGAAGGGGCTGTTCACCTGGCCCGAATGGGCGGCGACGCTTGCCGACGAGATCAAGCAGGCGCAGGCCGCGGGCGATCCCGACACCGGCGAGACCTATTACCGCCACTGGTTGAGGACATTGGAGCGGCTGGTCGCCGAGAAGGGCGTGACCGACCGCACCACCCTCACCCGCTATCGCGACGCCTGGCAACGCGCCGCCGACGCGACGCCGCACGGGAACCCGATCGAACTGCGTCCCGAATATTTTAGCGATGAGGATCCGCCGATCGACTGAGGGCGAATAATCAGGGAGCTCACAGCGAGTGGATTCAAATAACGGCTCGCCCGAGAGCCGACTTCCAGTCGCCGCCGATCCCACATCCGACGATGCCGGCGGTGATGGTGGCGGTCCGGCCGTGCCGACGATCGACGCCGAGGACGACACTTCACCGGGGCTGCCGGTAAACCCGCTTGCGCAAGACAGCGACAGCCCGCCGCCGGTCGGCTCCAACGAGACGATCGAGCCGGCTGCGCCGAGCGGCGACGATCCGGACACGCCGTCATGCGTCGGCTTTGCCCGCTGGGGTAGGCGCTACGCCTCCGATGCCGTGGCGTGGCGGCCGGTGCGCTGCGGCAATACGAGCAAGCCGAGCAGGATGAACGCGCCGATCGCCGCTGATGCGAGCGGCCGGCTCAGCGCCAGGCCGCCGTCATGGACCGGCTTGTCGAGAAAATCGCCGACCGTCGCGCCGAGCGGTCGGGTCAGGATGAACGCCGCCCAGAACAGCAGCACCCGGGACACGCGGCTCCACAGATAGAGCCCGAGGATCACCGCCAGGCCGACGGCGAAGACCAGCGCGCCATCGCCATAGCCGAGGCCGCCGGTATCGGCGGCCCAGTCGCCGAGCGCCGTGCCGAGCGTCTGTGAAAAGGTGATCGCGGCCCAATAGAACGCCTCGACCCGCGGCGTGGTGACCGTGTTGACCGAGATCGTCCCCTCCGAGGCGTACCACACGGTCAGCACCGCGAGCAGGCAGAGCAGCAACAGCGCCGAGCCGCCGGTATAGCCGATGGCGAGCGAACGGTCGGCGAAATCGGCCATCGTCGTGCCGAAGGTGGTCGAGGCGACGATCGTCGCCCAGTACAGCAACGGGTGGAACCGCCTGGCGAGGATCTGCGCGATCACCAGCACGACGAGCGCACCGAGAAGAACCGCGGTGCCGGCGAGATAGCCCCACCCGAGCGTCATCGTGACCGTGTCGCCGCCGGTTTCGCCGAGCGTCGTGGCGGCGACCTTGAGCACCCAGAACGCGAGGGTGGCTTCAGGAACCTTGCTCCAGGTCTCCCGCCAGGCGCGATCGCTCATCGTGTCGCTTTCCCTTCGGCTGCTCGGGTACAGCTAGAGAGGGCAACGCAACGCGCGAAGTTCGCGCACCGCCGCAGGGCGATTTGCCGCGTCGGCGCCCCGTCGGCGTCACCACTTGTTGCGCAGCTCGCGCAGCTTCAGGAACACGGTCTTCGGGTCGGGATGGTCGGGCAGGTCGGGGAAGGCTTCGCGCAGCCGCTTGATGACCGACGGGCTGGTCAGCCGGAAGAAGGTGTTGATCTCCATCTCGAGGCCCAGCGTCGTGACCAGCGCCTTGTTGGTGTCCTGCTTTTCCATCGTCGGCAGCATCGCCCGCGCCTTGGCGTTGTCGGGCTCGCGGTCGAGCGTGAAGCGCAAATTGTTCACGATGTAATCGTGACCGGGATAGATCAGCGTCGTTCCCGGCAGCTTCGACAACTGGGTGGCGAAGGTGCCGTAGAGCTCGTTCGGGTGGCCGCCGTTGTGGCAATTGCCGGCGCCGGCGTTGAACAACGTGTCGCCGCAGAACAGCGCCGGCGTGTCGTCATGCGCCAGGATGCAGATATGCGACATCGTGTGGCCGGGCGTATCGAGGCATTGCAGTTCGACGGTGCGGCCGACCTTGATCACGTCGCCGGCGCCGAGACCGCGATCGATGCCGTCGATCTGGTCCTTCGCGTTCTTATGGGCGAGGAGCTTGGCGCCCGTCGCCGCGATCACCTGTTCGTTGCCGCCGGTGTGGTCGCGGTGATGATGGGTGTTGAGGACCTGGGTGATCGTCCACCCCTTGGCCTTCGCCGCGGCAAGGCATTTCTCGTGGTCGAGCGGGTCGACCGCCAGCGCCTCCCCGGTTTCGCTGCAGGCGATCAGATAGTTGAAGTTGCGGCCGGCATTTCCGGTCCAGACCTGTTCGACGATCATCGGCGACCTCTTCCGCTGGGGTTGGCGCGAGTTTAAAGCGCCTGTTCCGGCTCCGCCATCTTCTCGGGCATCCCTCTCAGGGCTGGGCTCCGTCTCTCGCGCTTGACGCGAATGGCCGGCGCGGCCCTTATGTCGCGGCGACAGCAACAGCGGGTAACGAGGCATGAAGGCGATCCTCGCCGGGTTTGCGATGGCGGCGATGCTGGCCGGATGCGTGCCCCCGCCGCCGTACGGGACGGCGCCTCCGCCGCCGCCGCCTCCGCAGCAGGCGGAAAAAACCGCGCCGGCCATGCCGGAGGAGCCGGAACCGAAGCCGATGCCGCCGGCCAATGTGCGCCAGATGAAATGCACGACGCTGAACTCGGCCTCGGACGACGACAAGGCCTACGCCTCGACCTTCCTGCTCGGTTATCGCTCGGCGATGGTGCATTCGCGCGTGCTCGACACCAAGCAGATCGACGCGATCGTGCAGGCGGCGGTGGCGGAATGCGCCGCCAAGCCCGAGGAGAGCGCTTACAAGGTCTTCGCCGCGGCGCAGCTCAAGGCCGCGCTGGCCGAGCATTCGGCGCATCGTGCGCGCCGCAAAGTGACGATGACCCCTGCTGCCGCGCCGGCGCCGCCGAGCCTGTCGCCGCTGCAATATACCCCGTCCCCGGCAACGCCGATGGAGTCGGGGCCGGCGACGAAAACGCCTGAGGAAAAGGCGGCAACGGCGCCCCCCGCTCCGGCACCGCCGGCCGAAACGGCACCGGCAGCCGAGCCCGCGAAGCCGCCATCCGCAACCGATTCCGCGCAGCCACCATCGGCAGCCGATTCCGCGACGACGCCAGCATCGCCGGCCGAACCGTCGCCGTCGGGTTCATCGCCGTCGGGTTCATCGGCGCCGCCGTCGGAGAAATCAGGGCAGGTTGCCGCGCCGGACAAGGCCGCGGAAGCGCCAGCCCCGGCAAGCAAACCGCCGCAGTCGGCGCCGCCAGCCGGTGCGCTCTCCGGAGATGCGTCAAAGCCGTAGGTCCGGGCGCTTGACGCGGCGGCTCGCGCCGCCTCTATTCTGGGCGCCGAGGCAACGGGCGGAGGGACTGCAGATGCGACGCACCCTGCTGATTGCCGCCGTGATGCTGGCGGCATTGACGGGTTCAGCGACGGCGCAGTACCGCCCGCCGGGGTACGGCTATCACCACGGCCCTCCGCCCGGCTATCACCATGGGCCGCCGCCCGGCTATTACGGCCCGCCCCCCTGCCCGCCCAATCGCGGAGCGCTGCGCGGCGCCGCCGCGGGTGCGGCGGCGGGCGCCGTGCTCGGCGGCCTGATCGGCGGCCGGCCCGGCGAGGGCGCTGCGCTCGGCGGGTTGATCGGCGGCTTGGCCGGCGCGTCGAAGCACAGCGCCAGACGCGACCGTTACTGCCGCTGACGGGAGAGACGCCATGATCTCGAAAC
>DASZOZ010000016.1:0-11044 GCA_035550515.1 Allostellaceae bacterium | reverse complement strand
TGGCGAAGAAGGAAGGTTCTGCTCCGCCCCGCTTCTCCAGGCCAGATCGGGTCTCTGGACCAACAACACCGTCCTGGCCGCCTGCCGGTAGCGTGCGCTATTCGGCCGGTGCGATGCGGGGGCCGCTCGCGCGGCGCGCCGTCTTGCGGCGCTGCAGCTTGCCACTCAGCCGGTCGAGATAGGAATAGATCACGGGCGTGATGTAGAGCGTCAGAAGCTGCGACAGCAGAAGCCCGCCCGCCACGCACAGGCCCAGCGGACGGCGCGATTCCGCCCCCATGCCGGTCCCCAGCGCGATCGGCAAGGTGCCCATCATCGCCGCCATGGTGGTCATCATGATGGGGCGGAAACGGATGATGGCGGCTTCGACAATCGCCTGTTCGGACGTCACGCCGGCATGGCCGCGCGCCTTATGCAGCGCGAAGTCGATCATCATGATCGCGTTCTTCTTGACGATGCCGATCAGCATGATCAGGCCGATGATCGCGATAACGCTGAGATCGAAGCCGAACAGCATCAGGAACAGCAGCGCGCCGACGCTCGCCGGCGGCAGGCTCAGCAGGATCGTGATCGGGTGGACAAAGCTCTCGTAGAGCACGCCGAGCACGACATACACCGCAAAGATCGCCGCCGCGATCAGCAAAGGCTGCGTCGACAGCGAGCTCTGGAAGGCTTGTGCGGTGCCCTGGAACGACGTCTCGACCGTCTTCGGCATGCCGATCGCCTGCGCCGCCTGCTGAATGTGGTCGACCGCCTGGCCGAGCGCGGTGCCGGGGGCCAGGTTGAACGAGATCGTCACCGCCGGAAACTGGCCCTGGTGGTTGACCGCGAGCGTCGTCGTCGCCGGCGCCAGTTTGGCGAAGGTGCTGAACGGGATGAGCTGTCCGCCGCTGCCATGCACGTAAAGCCGCGACAACGCCGAGATGTCCTCCTGGTATTGCGGTTCGACCTCGAGCACGATGTGATAGGTGTTGAGCGGCGCGTAGATCTGCGTGACGTAGCCCTGGCCAAAGGCCGCGCCCAAGGTCGTCTCGATGCTCTGCGGCGTCACCCCGAGCCGCGACGCCAGGTCGCGATCGATCTGGATGGTCAGCTTCGGGCTCGTCGACTCGAGGTCGCTGACGACATCCTGCAACCCGGGCACGCTCTTGAGCTTTTCGGTGAGCTTCGGCGCCCATTGGTAGAGCTCCTGCATGTCGACGTCTTGCAGCGTGTACTGATACTGCGTGCGGGTCAGCCGCCCGCCGATGCGGATGCTGACCACCGGCTGGAGATAGGTGGTGATGCCGGGCACCTTGGCCAGCGCGCCGCGCAGCCGCTGGATCACCTGGCCGATCGGCGGGCGCTCGCCCTGCGGCTTGAGGCTGACGAACATGCGGCCGGTGTTGAGGCCGGAGCTGCCGCCGCCGCCGATCGCCGATCCCACCGTCGCGATCGCCGGGTCTTTCATGACCACCGCCGCGGCGCGCTGCTGCATGTCGGCCATACCCATGAACGACACGTCGGGCGAGGCCTCGGTAAAGCCGTAGATCATCCCGGTATCCTCTTCCGGGAAGAAACCCTTGGGGATGACAATGATCAGCCAGGCGGTCAGCGCGATCAGCGCGAGGTTCACCAGCATCACCCAAAGCCGCACCCGCAGCACCCAATGCAGCGCCCGGCCGTAGCCGCGATACAGCGCGTCGAAGGCGCGCTCGCTCCACTGATAGAGCCGCCCATGCCGCATTTCGCGCGGGTCCTTGAGGAACAGGGCCGCCATCATCGGCGACAGGGTCAGCGCGATCAGCGCCGACAGGATGATCGCGGCGGTGACGGTGATCGCGAACTCGCGAAACAGCCGGCCGATGATCCCGCCCATGAACAACAGCGGGATGAAAACCGCGATCAGCGAGACGGTGATCGACACGATCGTGAAACCGATCTCGGCCGAACCTTTGAGCGCGGCGGTCAGCGCATCCTCGCCCGCTTCCAGATGGCGAAAGACGTTCTCCAGCATCACCACGGCATCGTCGACCACGAGGCCGACCGCCAGGGTCAGCGCCATCAGCGACAGATTGTCGAGGCTGTAGCCGCCGAGATAGAGCACCGCGAAGCTGCCGACCAGCGCCAGCGGCACGGTGACGCTGGGAATGACCGTCGCCCACAGGCTGCGCAGGAAGGCGAAGATCACGATCACCACCAGCACGATCGTCAGGCTCAGCGTCTTTTTGACGTCGGCGAAGCTGGCGGTGATCGACAGCGAGCGGTCGCTGACCATGATCAGCTTGACCGAGGGCGGGATGCCGGCCTGCAAGCTCGGCAGCATTTTCTTGATGCGGTTCACCAGTTGCAGCGTGTTCGACCCCGGCTGCCGCCAGATCCCGATCATCTCGCCGATATGGTTGTTGACCCAGTCGAGCTGCAGCGGCTGGTCGGAGCCGTCGACGACCCGGCCGATATCGGCGATCCGCACCGGCTGACCGTCGCGGTAGGCGATGATCACCTGAGCAAGCTGGTTGACCTGTAGGAGCTGGCTGTTGGCGCCGATCTGGTAGGCCTGTTGCGTGCCTTGCAGCGTGCCGACCGGCAACTGCACGGTGCTGTTGCCAATGGCGTTGCTGACATCGTCGAAGCCCAGTCCGCGGGAGGCCAGCGCGCCGGGATTGACCTGCACCGTCGGGGCGTATTTCTGCTCGCCGAAGATCACCACCTGGCCGACATCGGGCAGCATTGAGATGCGCTGCGCGATGTTGAGGTCGGCGAACTGGTCGAGCTCGTGCAGCGTCATCACATCGGAGGTGAGGCCGAGGATCAGCACCGGCTGGTCGGCCGGGTTGACCTTCTTGTAGGTCGGCGGGTTGGGGAGCTGCTTCGGCAGCTGGCCGCCGGCAGCGTTGATCGCGGCTTGCACGTCCGAGGCGGCGCCGTCGATGTTGCGCGACAGGTCGAACTGCAAGGAAATGACCGTGGTGCCCTGGATGCTGGTCGAGGTGATCTGGTTGACCCCCGGCAGGTCGGCGAATTGCCGCTCCAGCGGCTGCGCCACGGACGACGCCATGATCTCCGGGCTGGCGCCGGGCAGGTTGGCGGTGACCTGCAGCGTCGGAAAGTCGACCGTCGGCAACGCCGCGACCGGCAGCAGGCTGTAGCCGATCGCCCCGCCGACAAACAGCGCCGCCATCAGCAAGGCGGTCGCGATCGGCCGCCGGATGAAGCGTTCGGAGATGTTCATCGCGGTGCCGTCTCACCCCCACCCCGACCCTCCCCTGCCGGCGGGGGAGGGGGAGCGCTTTCTCCCCCGCGGGCGGCGGCTGCGCTCATCGCGGTGTGATGCCGCCGCCGCCCGGTGCCGGCGTGTTGACGCCGGTGCTGCCGACGCCCTCGGGGCCGATCTCGGGAGACTGCGCGTTCATCTGCCCGGGGGAGCCTTGTTGCACGGCGACTTTGGAGCCCGGGTAGAGCCGGCTCTGACCCGACACGACGATCTTGTCGCCGGCCTGCAATCCCTTGCCGATCAGCGCGGCACCGGCCTCGATCTGGGTGACGTCGACCTGGCGCACGTCGACGGTCGAGTCGGGCTTGATGAGATAGACGAAGGCGCCTTTCGGCCCCATCTGCACCGCCGCCGACGGCACCGTGACGCCGTTCCTGACGGTGTCGAGGATCAAATGCGCGTTGACGAAGGCACCCGGCCACAAGACCTCGTCGTTGTTCGGGAAGGTCGCCTTCAAGGTCACCATGCCGGTCGTGGCGTTGACCTGGTTGTCGATGAGCGTGAGCTGTCCTGCCGCGATCTCTTTCTGGTCGGCGGCGTCGTAGGCGGCCACCTTCAGCGGGTGCCGGGCCATGTTCTCGCGGATGCGGGTGAGATCGGTGCCGGAGACCGAGAAGGTCACGTAGATCGGCTTCATCTGGGTCACGACGACCAGCGTCGTCGCCGCGCTGGCCTGCACCAGGTTGCCGATATCGACCTGCCGCTGCCCGGTGCGCCCCTCGATCGGCGAGCGGATCGAGGCATAGTCGAGGTTGACCCTCGCCGCCTCGACCGCGGCCTTGTCGGCGTCGACCGTCGCCTGGTCGGCGGCGACCGTCGCCTTGTCGGTATCGTATTGCTGGCGGCTGATCGCCAGGTTGCTGCCGACGATGGCGGCGTCGCGGTTCAGGTTGAGCTGAGCGTTGGCGAGGTTGGCCTGGTCTTTGCCCTGCGTGCCGATCGCCTGGTCGAGCGCCGCCTGGAACGGGCGCGGGTCGAGCTGGACCAGCAACTGCCCGGCCTTGACGTCCTGCCCTTCCTTGTAGGCGACCTGGGTGATGTTGCCGTCGACCCGGCTCTTGACCGAGACGGTGTTGTAAGCCTGCACCGAGCCGATGCCGCGCAGGATGATCGGCACGTCCTGGGCCTTGGCCTCGCCCGCAAAGACGGGCACGGCGGCTTGCTGGCCTTGTTGCGCCTGGCCGACCTCCGGCGCCGCGCGCCCATGCCAGGCGGCGGCAGCGCACGCGAGCGTGACGACCGCGACGGCGCCCAGCATCACCAGGAGCTTGCGGGAACGGCGCAATTTGTTCATGCCCATCGTTACGGCGGCTAACGTCCGGGCGTGCCGGTCGTCGCCGCAGGTCGGGACGGCGCTTCTATCGGGGATGAAATTGCCCGGCCGGGCGCATAACCCCGGCCGGTGGCAGGCGGCGGCTCAGGAGAGGACGGCCTGCCGCCCGTGTTGCGACAACGTCGTCTCCACCAGGTTCATCAGCTGGGCCGCCCCGAACGGCTTGATCAGATGCGGAGTCGCAAGGTCGCGCCCGCGCCGGTCGGAGGCAAGCGTGCCGCTCATCGTGATGACCGGGCAACGCTTGAGTTTGGCGAGCTGCACGACGATGTCGCTCGACACCGGGCCGGCGAAGAGCAGGTCGATGATGGCCAGGTCGACCGGGCTCTTTTCCAGCCATCCGACGGCGTCGCTGCCGTTGAAGGCGGTCAGCACGCGAGCGCCGGTGGGGCTCAGCATGGCGGTCACCACCTCGCACACATCCGGGTTGTCGTCGACGACGAGGAATTTTCGCTGCACGATCCTGGGCCTTCCCCGGTGCCGGTCGCTGTGGTTTACCGCAATCGGCCAACGCGCCTCCTGCGCGACGGTTCCGCTGTCGCGCTGAAGGGATCGCAGCGAATTCCCCTGCCGGCGTCAGCGGCGGTTGTCGAGTTGGTAGCTCTGGGCCGCCTGCAGCTGTTCCTTGCTGCGGCTCAGCGTCAGCCGGTCGTGATCCGTCTTCAGGTCGTCGAGCGTGACCGCGACGTACTTGCCGCCGACACCGAGAAACGCGCCGACATCGACGATGACCGCGCCGACCTTCCCGTCGCGATCGAGCACGATGTCCTTGACGCTGCCGATGTTCCGGTTCTGCACGTCGTAGACCGTGCTGCCGATCAGCTGGCTGGCGCGCAATCCGCCCGACTGGGTGGTCAGGGCGATCGTCAGAAGATGCGCCGGCTGGCCGGAATGAGGATGCACGGCGCCGAAATCCTGCGCCAGGACGAGCGGCGAGGCGAGCAACAGCCCAAGCGACAGTCCGGCGGCGATCGCGATCGTTTTGGGCACGATGTCCTCCCTTCGGGATCGTGCCGGGTCAACAAAGGCGGCGCCGGATTGGTTCCTTTGTTGCGGCGCTCACGCCTTGTCGTCGCGCAGGCCCTCACCGTTCAGTTCGGCGCCGGCCAGGACGATGTAGGCGGAGACATAGAGCCAGACCAGCATGATCGCGACCGCGCCGAGCGAGCCGTAAGTCCGGTCGTAGGAGCCGAAATGCGTCGCATAGAACGAAAAGGCCGACGACGCGGCGAGCCATAACAGGCTCGCGGCGATCGTGCCGGGGCGGAAGAAATCCCACCCCGGCCGCCGGCGATCGGGCGCCAGCCGGTACAGCGTGCCGATCGCCACCAGCGCGAGCAGTGCCAGCATCGGGAACCGCAGTAGCGGCAGCAGCTGCCGCCAGAACTCCGGCAGCGGCAAGCGCATCGCCGCGGCCGGCACGCCGGCGATCAGCACCAGCGAGAGCAGCAGGAAGATCACGCCGCCTACCGTCAGGGCGATCGACAGAGCGTAGAAATGCAGGATGCCGCGCTCCTCCTTGCCCTCATAGGCGACGGTCAGCGCGTTCATCATCGCGCTGGTGCCGCTGGTCGAACTCCACAACCCGATAAAGACGCTGGCGATGAGACCGAGGCCCAGCCCCTCGCGCGGTGCGGTGACCAGCGCGTTGAGCTGGTCCGACAACAGCTTCAGCGCCTCGCCGGGCAGCACGCCGCCCAGCGAGCTGACATGGTGCTCGATGATCTGCGGGTCGGCGACGAGCCCGTACGTCAACACCAGGGCCGACATGCCCGGGAAGATCGACAACATCGCATAGTAGGCGATGCCGGCCGCCATGATCGAGATGTTGTCCTCCCCCATCTGCTGCCAGACGTGGTGCAGTCTCCGTCCCCAACCCCGCCTCGGCATGGGCGTTACGCTCCGGCTCCGGGAGCGGTCAGTGTAGCGGAGCGGGGTGTCGACCATGCCACGGAAACGCCGCATTTTCGCCTCGCGTTCCTCCCTTGCCGGCCTCCCTCGTCCGCCCGTGTGCCCGGTCGCGAACTCATCGTCAGGGTTGCGGATGGAACGAAGTGATCGGCCGTGCGTTGCTACAGGCGATCAATCCGACCGCGAAAGCGCGTCGAACGTTACGGACGAGAACCCCCAACGAGGAGACGGTGAGATGTCGAAACTACTCGGTGCCGCCGCGGTGATCGGTTTGCTGGCGTTTTCCCCGGCGCAGGCGCAGATGGCCTTCCACTACAACGGCCCGTTCGAGACGCCGCAGCAGAACAACATCCGCAGTGCGCATTACGACTGGCTGGTGTCGCACAGCCCGGGCTTCCGCGCGTATCGCGAGCGCAAGGAATGCGGGCCGATCCGCTTTATGGAAAACCTGCGGCAGGACTGCTTTGCCTCGTTCGACCAGTACGAGCCGATGGTGCGATAGGTTTACGCGAGGGTGGGTGTGACGGGAACGCGGGCGGCCTCGGCTGCCCGCGTTTCGTTTTGCGCGAAGCCGCCAGGTTCGTCGCAATCTGCGACGCAACCCGCGACGGCGACTTGCTTCAAGATGCCTCCGTTCCAACCTAAGCCGCGGATTTATAGTAATTATCGGCTGCCCGACTGCCTCGAGCATCTTGGCACACGATTCTCATTGCCCCTACGGAACAAACCTTGGCAGGGCAAGAGAATGGCGACCACGGCACTTTCAACGAACTCCAACCCCGCGCGGATCGGCGACGGACCATGCCGTCGTGCCGACCGGCGCCGCGCCTTCGAGACGGCGGCGTGCTGGCGCCCGCTCGGCGACGCCACCTGGCGGATCGGCCTGGTCGAAGATGCCTCGCGCGGCGGTATCCGCCTCGACCTGGCCGAGCCGAACACGCTGCGGCCGGGAGAGCGGGTCGAGTTGCGGTTGCCGCGCGTCGGCGACATGACCGCGCGCGTCGCGCGAGCCACCGCCGATACTCTCGGCCTCAGCTTCGATGCGATGGACGACGCCACCAGCGACCGCCTGACCTGCCTGCTGTTTGCCGGCCGCGCCTGATCCCGGACATTGACGAGCGCTATGCCCCGGTGATCGGCAGTTGCCGCACGCGAATGCGCGTGTCCTCGATCACCACGACCGCACCCTCTTGCAGTGGCTGTTCGATCGACGCCAAGTTCGCGAGAAGGATATCCGCCTGACGGTCGGGGTGGCGCGTCGTGCCGCGGCGGAAGATGACGATAGACGGTGCGCTCTCCCCGTTTTGCGCGAGCAGCATTGCAAAATCCGTATCCGCCGAGACGAGGATGCGGCCTTCCGTCAACGCTCGCGCCAGTATCAGGTCGTCCGGATCCGTTTGCAGGTGGTAGTCCCGGACATGCACTGCGTCGTACCCCTCGCGCCGCAAACGCTCGGCCACGATCGGCGATAGCGCATTATCGACAAGAAATTTCACGTCGCGATGAGCGGCAGCTCACGTTCGCGAACCGCTGCGGCCGCATATCTCAAGGCCTCGACGATGTCGTCCTGTTCGAGGTCGGGATAAGCCGCCAAGATTTCCGCCGCGCTCATCCCGTCAGCGACCATCCCGACGATTGTCGCCACCGGTATGCGGAGTCCGCGGATACACGGGACGCCGCCCATCTGGTACGGATCGATGGTGATCCGAAGGAACTTCATCATCACGACCTCCGAGCCGGCCGCCGAGCATATCGCGCCTCGGTCCGGCAGTCCCTCACCCGATGAACAGCGTGGCCGGATGTTCCAGGCCGGCCTTTACCTTGGCGATGAAAGACGCCGCTTCCCAGCCGTCGACGATGCGGTGATCGAACGAGGAGGACAGGTTCATCATCTTGCGGATGACGACCTGGCCGCCGCGCACGACCGGCTGTTCGACGATGCGGTTGACGCCGACGATGGCGACCTCGGGGTGGTTGATCACCGGGGTCGCCGCGAGCCCGCCGAGCGGCCCGAGGCTGGTGATCGTGATCGTCGACCCGGTGAGTTCCTCGCGCTTCGCCTTGCTCTCGCGCGCGGCCGCGGCGAGGCGCGCGATCGCTGCCGCCGCCTGCCATAGATCGAGTTTCTGCGCGTCGCGCACCACCGGCACGGTCAACCCGGCCGGGGTCTGCGTCGCGATGCCGAGATGCACCGCGCGATAGCGGTGCAGCACGCCCGCCTCGTCGTCGAAGCGGGCGTTGACCTGCGGATGCACGGCGACGGCGGCGACGATCGCGCGCATCAGGAACGGCAGCAGCGTCAGGTGGCCGCGCTCGGACCGCGTCTCGTTCAGATGCGTGCGCAATTCTTCGACGGCGCTGACATCGACCGCCTCGACATAGGCGAAATGCGGGATGCGCCGCCATGCCGACTGCAGATGCTCGGCAATGGCGCGGCGCAGGCCGGTGAGCGGGATGTCCTCGATCTCGCCCCTTGCCGCCGTGGGCGCCGCGGCCGGCGCTCGCGGCGCGCGGCGCTCGGCATAGGCCAGCACATCGGAATGGGTGATGCGGCCTTCCGGGCCGGTCCCCTGCACCAGATGCAGGTCGATGCCGAGGTCGCGCGCCCGGTTGCGCACCGCAGGGGCGGCCAGCGGCTTGCCGTCACCCGTTTCCGGTCTGCGGCCGGAGCCGCCCTCTCCCGCATTGCGGGGGAGGGGTTCGCCCGCTGGCGGGAGCGACGGCGCCGGCCGCGGGGCGGCGGCCGCCTCCGTCTCCAGCACCACCAGGTCGGAGCCGACCGCGAGCTTCTCGCCGACCTTGCCGTTGAGCGCGACGACCGTGCCGGACACCGGCGCCGGGATCTCCACCGTCGCCTTGTCGGTCATCACCTCGGCGAGCGGCGCTTCCTCGTCGACATGGTCGCCGATTTTGACCAGCCAGCCGACGATCTCGGCCTCGGTGGTGCCTTCGCCGATATCCGGCAGCTTGACGACGCGGCGCGCCATGTCAGTCCGCCAGCGCCCGACGAATGCCGTCGGCGACGCGCTTCGGGCCGGGGAAATAGGCCCATTCGAGCGCGTGCGGATACGGCGTGTCGAACCCGGTCACCCGCACGATCGGCGCTTCGAGATGGTAGAAGCATTCCTCCTGCACCAGCGCCGACAGCTCGGCGCCGTAGCCGCAGGTGCGCGTCGCCTCATGCGCGATCACGCAGCGGCCGGTCTTCTTGACCGAGGCGACGATGGTCTCGATGTCGAGCGGCAGCAGGGTGCGCAGGTCGATCACTTCGGCGTCGACCTGCGCTTCCGCGGCGGCGGCGAGCGCGACATGCACCATCGTGCCGTAGGCGAGCACCGTCACCGCGCGGCCCGGCCGCACGACCGCCGCCTGGCCGAGCGGCACGGTGTAGTAGCCCTCGGGCACCTCGCTCGCCTTGTGCTGCGACCAGGAGGTGGCGGGCCGGTCGGGATGGCCGTCGAACGGGCCGTTGTAGAGCCGCTTCGGCTCGAAAAACACCACCGGGTCGTCGTCCTCGATCGCCGCGATCAGCAGCCCCTTGGCGTCGTACGGGTTGGACGGCATCACCGTCTTCAGCCCGCAGACATGGGTGAAGATCGCCTCGACGCTCTGCGAATGGGTCTGGCCGCCAAAAATGCCGCCGCCGCACGGCGCGCGCACCGTGATCGGCGCGGCGAACTCGCCGGCCGAGCGGTAGCGGATGCGCGCCGCCTCGGAGATCAGCTGGTCGGTCGCCGGGTAGATATAGTCGGCGAACTGGATCTCGACGATCGGCCGCAGGCCGTAGGCGCCCATGCCGACCGCCGCCGCGAGCATCCCGCCCTCGGCGATCGGCGCGTCGAACACCCGCCGCTCACCGTGTTTTTTCTGCAAGCCGTCGGTGACCCGGAACACGCCGCCGTAGAACCCGACATCCTCGCCGAAGATCAGCACCTTCGGGTCGCGCGCGAGCATCACGTCCATCGCCGAGTTGAGCGCCTGGACCATCGACATCACCGGCATCGGCGCACCCTCGGGGTGGGGGTAGGCTGCTGCATCACTGGTCCCCCAGCGCCTGCTTGAGCTGGCGGCGGAGGTGCCAGGGCATTTCCTTGTAGACATCCTCGAACATGGTCTCGACCCCGAAATGCGCGCCCTCGCCGAGCGTGCCGAAAGCCTGCGCCTCGCGGTCGGCGGTGCGGACCAGCTCGGTCAGCTCCTGCTCCTGCGCCTGGTGCCGTTCCTCGGACCATTCGCCGAGACGGATCAGGTGGCGGGCGAGCCGATCGACGGGGTCGCCCAGCGGCCAGGTCTTGGGCTCGTCCTCGGGACGGTAGCGGGTCGGGTCGTCGCTCGTCGAATGCGAGCCGGCGCGGTAGGTGAACAGCTCGATCAAGGTCGCGCCGTGATTGGCGCGCGCCCGGTCTGCGGCCCATCTGGTCGCGGCGTAGACCGCGAGGAAATCGTTGCCGTCGACCCGCAAGCAGGCGAGCCCGAAACCGATGGCGCGCGCGGCGAAGGTCGCCTCCTCGCCGCCGGCGACCTCCTGGTGCGAGGAGATCGCCCAC
>DASZOZ010000015.1:0-10260 GCA_035550515.1 Allostellaceae bacterium | reverse complement strand
CTGCTGCACCCCGAGCCGGCCCAGCACGCTGGCGTGCAGAAACGCGTCGCCGCCGCCGTCCGCCAACTCGACAAAGCCAAACCCGCGATCGGCGCGGAACCACTTCACCACCGCCTTGATCGGCGGGCCCGATGGCTGCTCCTCAAAGCGCGGCGAGCCGTGCCGCGGCGCCGCGCCGTAATCGCGCCCGCCGCCGTAGCCGCCACCGCCGCCGTAATCCCGTCCACCGCCGCCGCCGTAACCGCCGCCGCCAAAATCGTCATCAAAATCGCGCCGCCGGCCCCGATCGCGATGCCCTCGCCCGTTTTCCACGACTAAAATTCCAATTCCAGGCGCGGGGACAATACCCCGCCGACCCCATAATGCAGATTTTTCCGCTACGCGTCATCGGCAATGGCGTAACCGGGAGGTAACCGCGGCGCGAGTTGTGACCGGTGCTTGAACCAGCCCGCCGGGCATGAAAGGCTCGCCGCTCCGGCGTCATCGCCAGTAGGGCGTCATCGCCAGTCGGGAGGGGCCGCCATGCTCGAACAGACCATCGACATCGCCAGCAAGGACGGGGCGATGGAGACCTTTATCACCCATCCCGAGCGCGGCGGCCCGCATCCGGTGGTGATGCTGATGATGGATGCGCCCGGCATCCGCGAGGAATTGCGGATGATGGCGCGGCGGCTGGCGACGGTGGGTTATTACGTGTTGCTGCCCAATCTCTATTACCGCGCCGGACGCGACACCAAATACGGCCCCGATGTACTGACGCAGGGCAGCGCTGAACAAGCGCGCATGCGGGCGGTGCGTACCAAGATGACGATCCCGCCGATCATGGACGATGTCGCCGCGATGCTCGCTTTCGCCGATACGCAGCGCGCGGCGAAAGGCGGACCCGCCGGCATCCATGGTTATTGCATGAGCGGCCCTTATGCGCTGGCCGCCGCGGCGCGCTATCCCGACCGGATCACCGCCGCGGCGTCGTTTTACGGCACCTGGCTCGTCAACGATGCCGAGGAGAGCCCGCATCTGAACCTCGCCAAGATCACCGGCGAGGTGCACATCGCCTGCGCCGAACATGACGCGCTGGCGCCGCTGCCGATGGTCGAGGAGCTGAAGACGCTGTTTCGGCGCGCCGGCACCCGAGGCGAGATCGAGATGTATATGGGCGTGCACCACGGCTTCGCTTTCCCCGAACGCTGGTGCTACGACGTGCCGGCCGCCGAGCGCCATTGGGAGCGGCTGATTGCCCTCTACCGGCGCAATCTGGGGTAAGGTCCCGGCTTTCACCGCGACGGATAATGCGTGGTGAGCTTCCGCCCGGCGATCTCGACCGGATCGGCGTCGACCAGGATAAAGGCGAAGACCGCCGGCTCGCTGCCGCGATTGACCCAGGCATGCATCGTGCCGCGCTGGACGCAGATATCGCCCGGCTTCATCGGCACGGTCTTGCCGTCGTCGAGTTCGAGATCGCATTCGCCCGACAGCAGGATTGCGTAGTCGCAGGTCTCGGTGCGGTGCATAAACCCCGGTGACCCCGGCGCGAACGACGTGACGCGGATCACCGTCCCCTGCCCGGTGCCGACATAGTTGTAGCGCTTCACAAACCCGGCACGCTGCGCCTCTGCCGCCGGACCCTCGGAATTATCGACCGGCATCGTGTCGGTCGACCACACCTCGACACGCGAGATGCCGGGCCGCGTCGGGCTTGCGACCGCCTCGAAGGTCTCGTCCGTCGCGACGACCGCACGGCCGTTCGCGTCATGCCCGGTGACGATACGGCGCACTTGCATTTGCTCCTCCCTGTCTTAAGGCGGCGAAGCCGCATCAATGCACAAGGAGGCGGTGAGATTGGAGCGACGGTAATCTCACCGCCTCACCGTCTCCCTGTGAAAATAGCGCCGCGAGCCTGCTCAGCCGCGCAGGTGTCCGGCGGTCTGGTTGAAGAGAATTTTGCGCTCTTCATCGCTCGGCGGCGCGGCGCGGCGCAGTTCCTTGCCGAGATCGACGCCGCGCCGCACCGCCGGGCGATCGCGCACCGCTCCCCGCCAGCGGGCGACATTGGGAAACTCGTCGAGCTCCTGCCCCAAGGGCTTGGCAATCAGCACCCAGGGCCACGACGCCATATCGGCGATCGAGTACTCGCCGAGGATGAACTCGCGCCCTTCCAGCCGCCGCTCCAGCACGCCGAGGCAGCGGTTGTACTCGTTGGCGTAGCGCTGGTGCGAATAGGGGTGCTCGCCCTGCGCGTAGTTGACGAAATGCGACAACTGGCCGGCCATCGGCCCGAGATTGCCGACCTGCCAGAACAGCCACTCCATCATTTCCTTGCGGCCGCGCCGGCCGGCCGGCGCGAAACGGCCGCTTTTCTCGGCCAGATGCAGCAGGATCGCGCCCGATTCGAAGACCGCCAGCGGCCCGGAGCCGGCGCCCTCCGGCTCGTCATGGTCGACGATCGCCGGCATGCGGTTGTTCGGGCTGATCGCGAGGAATTCCGGCTTGAACTGGTCGCCCTGCCCGATATTGACCGGGATCATGCGGTAGGGGAGCCCGCATTCCTCGAGCATGATCGACACCTTCCAGCCGTTCGGCGTCGGCCAGTAATAGAAGTCGATCATCGAGCCTCTCCTTTTGCCAAAGCGCGAATCGTCAAACCGCGCGCCGCGCCTTGAGCGCCGCGGTCAGCGTGCCTTCGTCGAGATAGTCGAGCTCGCCGCCGATCGGCACGCCCTGGGCGATGCGCGAGACGGTGGCGCCGGTCGCGGCGGCGCGGTCGGCGATGTAATGCGCCGTGGTCTGGCCATCGACCGTCGCATTGAGGGCGAGGATCAGCTCCATGCCCGGCGCGAGCCGGGCGATCAGCCGGCCGATATTGAGGTCCTCCGGCCCGATGCCGTCGAGCGCCGACAACGTGCCGCCCAGCACGTGATAGCGGCCGCGAAACGCCGCGGTGCGCTCCAGCGCCCAGAGATCGGCGAGGTCCTCGACGACACAGATGACGTTGGTCTCGCGCCGCGGGTCGCGGCAGATCGCACACGGCTCGGTCGTGTCGAGATTGCCGCAGGTCGAGCACGGCCGGATCGCCGCGGCCGCGTCGCGCAGCGCCGCGGCGAGCGGCTCCATGACGTTCTCCCGCCGCTTGATCATGTGCAGCGCCGCACGCCGCGCCGAGCGCGGCCCGAGGCCGGGCAGCTTCGCCAGCAGGCCGATCAGCGTGTCGAGCTCGGACATGCGGCGAGCTTACACCGAGCGTCACCCGCGCCCCAACCCTCCCCCGCCGGCGCGGGAGGGTTAGGGTCGGCAACTATGGCCCTTTCAGCGCCGCCAGGAAGTCGCGCACCCGCTTGGCGTTGACGCCGAAATCGCCGCGCCCTTGGCGTGCGCCGGAGCGCATGTCAACCCGGCTGCCCCCGTCGGCCGGCGTCACCCGGATGGCGATGTCGTCGGTGAAGCCGAACCAGAAGCTCTTGGCGCAGGCGTCGATGATGCCGGTGCCCGGATCGGCCGTGACGATCGTCCAGCCGCCGGCCTTGACCAGCGCCAGCGCCTTGGCGAAGGCCGCCGGCGGCGGCACGGCGAGCCTCGCCGGCACGATGTCGGGATAGGCGCGCTGTTGCACCGGTGCGGCGTCAGCGGCGGCGTAGGCGACAGGATGACCGTGCTCCGCCGCGCGCATGGCGGCGGCGAAGGCGAGCGATGGCGGATCGGCGAAATCGGTGGTCACATCGTTGACGCGCGGGATATCGCCGCCAACCTGGCTCCAGTGCCACGGGAAATAAGCGGCGCCGACACCGATCAGGGCGCCCAGCACGGCAAGCGCAATCTCTCGCCGGCCGCGCCGGCGCAGCCCCGCGACCAGCCCCGCCGCCGACACGACCGCCGCCGCGACGCCGAGATAACCGGCGGCCGGCATCAACATCAGCAGCCCGATCCGATAGTGCCACCAGCCGGCGCGCCAGCCGATCGGCCCGGCCGCCAGCACCAGCACCGCCAGCAGCGCCAGGCCAAGGCCGGCAGCCGCCAGCAGGCGGCCCAGCCCGGTACCCGCCGCCGGGCGCAGCACGGTTGCGATCGTCACGATGGTCTTCTCCCTGTCCGTCTTTTGTTATCGCCGGCAAACCAGCAGGGCTCATCCGCCCCATTCGAAGATATCGAGCCCGTTGAGCCGGTCGATCAGAAAGACGAGGCCGCGCGCCTTGTCGACAAAGATGTCGTTCGACTGGACGATCGTCTGACCGGCCCCGGGCGTCGGCATAAAGCTCTCGACCTCCTCCGGCCGGTAGGGGTTGGAGATGTCCACCGCGCGCAGCCCGCCGCCAAACCAGGTGACGAGGATGATGTCGCCGTTCACCGTCTCCTGCGGCTGATGCGCGCCGTACCAGCACAGCGGGTCGAACGGCTCGTCATGCGGCACCGCCCAGGTCGAGATCGGCACCGGGTGCGCCTCGTCGGTGATGTCGACAATCCACATAAAGGCGTTGGGTGACGGGGTCAGCCGGTCGGAGACTTCCTCGTCCGTCACCACCGCGACCTTGCGGCCCTTCAGCGCGTGCGGGATGGGCAGCACGGTGTGCGTCGGGCACGGATAGGGCGGGCTCCAGTCGAGGCCGGAAATGAATGTCGGCTGCGTGAGGTCGGTGCAGTCGAGGATCACAAACCCGCCATGCCAATAGCTGGTGTAGAGCCGGTCGCCGCGCCGCAGCGGATGATGGCAGCGATGCCGCCGGCCCGGCCAGCTGGGCGTCTCCCCGCCGGCGGTCCATTGGCCCGGCATGTGCCATTTGCCGATCGCCTCGGGTCTCGTCGGGTCTTGCAGGTCGAGGATCACCACGATGTCGCCGACATATCCCTCTTCCTCCGAGGAGATGTAGGCGTACCGCTCGTCGGAGTCGAAGCGATGCGAGCCACCGGATTTGTAATGGCCGATCTCGCGCGGGGCGGTCTTGTCCTTGATGTCGTAGGTCTTGATGCCGCCGTGCCAGCCTTCCGGCTTTTCCGCCGCCTTGGCCCGGAACAGCTCCTGGTTGACCATCATCACATCGCCGTTCACCCGCACCTTGTGCGAGTGCATAAAGCCGGGGATTTCGATGCGGGCGGTGACGCGCGGCTTGCGCGGGTCGGACACATCGACGATCGAGGTGCCGTCGGGCGGCCCCATATGGCCGACATAGGCGTGGTCACCCTCGGCAACGACCTGCCCGCCGCCGGGAATGTCGAGCTTGGCGAGATGCTTCAATAAGGCCATGCGCTTCCCCTTTATGGTGGAGAAACGCTAGCACGCTCCCGTCCGAGCCGCACTAACCGCGCTTGTCGACCAGCAGCGTCGGGGTGAAGGTTTGCACCGTCTCGCCGTGCTGGTTGAACAGGGCGATGCGGACTTTGACGAGACCTTGCCGCGGGCGGGAGCGGCTCTCGCGCAGCTCGACGATCTCGCTCACGGCGTGCAGCTCGTCGCCGGGACGTACCGGCTTCAGCCATTGCAGCTCGCCGCCGCCGCCGATAATGCCGCCGGCGGGGCGAAACTCGCTGTCGACGATGAGGCGCATCATCGTCGCCGCGCTGTGCCAGCCGCTGGCGGCGAGCCCGCCGAACAGGCTCGCCTTGGCCGCTTCGGGATCGAGATGGAAAGGCTGCGGATCGTATTGCGTCGCGAAGGCGATGATCTCGGCGGCGTCGATCCGGCGGGTGGCGGTGATGAATTTCCGGCCGACCGCAAAGTCCTCGAAATAGAGCATGATTACCTCGCGGCTTTGTCGCGCCAGGCGCCGGCGGCGACCGCGGCGGCGTTGACCGCGCCGAACGCGATCAATGCCGCCGCGAGGGCGAGGAAGACACAGCTCAGCTCGTTTGTCAGCCGGAACGCCATCCAGCCGCCGCCCGCCGCGATCGCAAAACGGGCGGCCGCCGCGGTCAGCGGCCAGCGCAGCCTTCCGGCGCCCTGCGCTGCGAAGTAGAGCGCCATGCCGAGGCCGAACAGACCGTAGCAGGGGCCGACGATGTGCAGATACGCGCTGCCCGCGGCGAGCATGGCCGGGTCGCTGTCGAACAGGCCGAGCCAGGCGAGCGGCCGCGCCGCCGCGGCGAGCCCGATCATCTCGGTCAGGCCGAAGGCGATCGCGGCGCCGGTCCAGGCGATGCGCAGCGCCCGCTCGGGGCGGCCGGCGCCGATGCTGGTGCCGACCATCGCCACCAGCGGACTGCCGAAGCCGAAGACCAGCGGCACCAGCAGGTATTCGAGCCGCGCGCCGATGCCGTAGCCGGCGATCGCCGCCGCCCCGAAATGCCCGACGAGGCCGCAGGTCACCGCGACGGTGGCGTTGGTCCCGACGGTGATCAACGCGGCGACCAGGCCGACCTGTAGGATCTGCTTGAACAGCCGCGCCTCGAGCCGCCAGCCGCCGAGCCGCAGCCGCACCACGCTGCGCCCGGAGGCGAGGTAACAGCCCAGCACCGCGACGCCAAGCGCGTAATAGACGAGCAGCGCCACCGCGCCGCCGGCGACGCCGAGCCGCGGGAACGGCCCCCAGCCGAAGATCAGGCAAGGCGACAGCGGCACCAGGATCAGCGTCAGGCCGACGCTGACCCCCGCCGGCACCGCCATATTGCCGGTGCCCCGGATCACATTGGCCAGCGCGTTGAACACCCAGATAAGCACCAGCCCGGCAAAGACGATGTCCGAATAGGTCAGCGCAGCAGCGAGCACCTCGCCGCTGGCGCCCATCGCGCCGTACAGCGCGGCACCGCCGCGCCACATGGCGACGCTGAACGCAGCCGCGAAAACCACGCCGATCGCCACCGCATGGACGGCCAGCCGGTCGGCGTCGTCTCGGCGTCCGCCGCCCAGCGCGCGCGCCACCGCCGCGGCGATGCCGCCGCCGACCGCGCCGGCGGACATCATCTGCATCAGCATCAATGCCGGAAACACCAGCGCCACGCCGGCGAGCGCGGCGGTGCCGAGCCGGCCGACAAAATAAGTCTCGACGATGCCGAGGCTCGCCTGTACCGCCATGACCAGGACGTTCGGCGCGGCGAGGCGGATCAGCGTCGGCGCGATCGGCGCCTCGACCAGCCGGCGGGTACGCGGGTCGAGCGCCGGGCGGACGGCAGCGGCCGAAGTGGGCTCCGGTACCGGCACGGCGGCGATATCTTCGGCGACTGCCTGGTTTGCCGCGCCGAGGGGCATTGCTATGCTGCCTTCCGCTAGTATCGATTTGCGCGCATATGCACCCACATATAAGAGTGCATATACGCCTTTGTCCAGAGGCAGGGATGAGTGACGCCAAGGTCCGGTTTTCCGAATGCAACTGCCTGGCGATCCGCCAGGCCGCGCGGCATGTGACGCAATTTTATGACCAGCTGTTTGCGCCGACCGGGCTGCGCGCGACGCAATTCGCGATCCTGAGCCGGCTGCGCCAGATGGGGCCGATGCCGATCAATGCGCTCGCCAACCTGCTGGTGATGGACCGCACCACGCTCGGCCGCAACATACTGCCGCTACAGCGCGACGGACTGATCGAGGTCGTCCGCGGCGCCAGCGACCGGCGCCGCCGCGAACTGGGCCTGACCGAGGCGGGCATCAAGCGGCATCGCGACTCGCTCGTTTACTGGGAGGACGCGCAAAAACGGTTCAACACCGTGTTCGGCGACGAGCGTGCCGCGACATTGCGGGCGTTGTTGCGCGAGGTCAGCGCCAGCGAATTCGCCGCGGCGGAGTGAGCACCCGGCGACAGCCGCCGCCGGCCGGGGTCGGGGCGGTGATCATGGCCGGCGGCATCTTTGCCGCCGCGGCGTTGCCGCAGCTTCCCGACGGTGCGTTGCTGACGGCGCCGTTCGCCCTCGTGCTCGCGCTCGGTTGGCTCGGCATCGCCGGGCTGATCCTGCGGAGCACGCTGCAGCGCGGGCTTGGTCACTACACCGGTCCGCTGATCGGCAGCTTCGCGATCGGCACCTGGGTCGCGGCCAGCGCGGTGGTCGCCCGCATGGCGATGCTGGCCGCACCCGACGCGCGGTGGCTCGCCGAAACGATGTTCGCGGCGACGGCCGGCATCTGGTTGTGGTTTTTGCCGCAAGCCCTGCGCAACCTGGTCCGCATCGCCCGTTCGCCGCCCGGCGAGGCGCGACCCAACGGCGTCATTCTGCTCACGACCGTGGCGACGCAGGCGGTGGCGCTGCCCGCGCTCCGGCTGTTTCCCGATGTCGCCGTCGTCCGCGGCGTTGCCGATGCGCTGATGGGGCTCGGCCTCGTCTGCTATCTGGCGGGCGCCGTGCTGATCGCCCGCCGCTACCTTGACGGGCCGCGCTGGCGCCTCGCCACCGATTGGGACAACACCAACTGCATCCTGCACGGGGCGCTGTCGATCAGCGGCCTGACCATGACCGTCGGCGGTGCGATCGGCCCGGATGTGCTGGTGCCTTATTGGGCCGCGACCCTGGCGGTATTTGTCGTGATCGAGACCGTGGAATTGGCTCGGCTCGCCGCGCGGGTGCGGAGCCTTGGCTGGCGCGAGGCGGTGCTCGTCTACGACCTGTCGCAATGGGCGCGCAATTTCACCTTTGGCATGTTTTACGCCTTCACCGCGGCACTGGTCGGAAATGGGCGGCTTGGTGCGGGATTTGGCGTGCTGCCACTGCTCGCGGACGCCGTTCTCGCCTTCGGACAGTATGTCGTCTTGCTGCTCTTGCTCGTCGAGCTGGCGCTGATGGCGCGATGCTTTGCCGGCCGGGCGGTCGGCGCAACGGCTTGAGGCGTTATCGCGAAGATCGCGGGGCGTCGAGGATACGGCGAAACGCCGCGAGCTGTTTTCGTTGCAGCGAATTGTCGCGATGCGCCTGGCTCAGCGCTTCGTGAGCCTGCCGAAGCCGGGCCATCGACTGCTGCACGACATCGTTGCTCTCGGCCACCAGGCGGCCGATTTCAGTGTAATGGTCGGACGGGGCGGATAAAGCCGGTTTGCTGTGCGCCATGGTCGCGCTCCCTCATGGCCATATGGCGGGAGCGCGCCGGTCTCTCAGCCGGTGCCGAGCCGAGGCATCGTGGCACCGATAAATCGCATGTGGGCACTCCCGTGCCGATTACCAGCTTTTCCTCGTCGCCACGCTTGCGATATCGCCGGGCCGGACAGCCGCCTGCCGAAGCCATCTTGTCCTGGTGGCGACGATTTTGCGCGCAACGGCAAGCCGCAGTCGCAGCGCGTCGCGGGTTTCGGTAATCACGCTCAGCGTTTCGCGCGCCCGGCGCGCCTCGGAATGCCGCCCGGCACGGTCGAGTTCTTCGATCCTGGCAATCTGCAGAGCGATCCGGCTTTCCGTCTCGCGCAGGGTTTTGGCGATTTGTTCGGGCATAAGACGCTCCCGCGCGCTGCGTACGCAATACGCACGGTCATGAGGTGTGGATCAGAACGGCAGTTTGAAGCCGCCGGGCAGGTTGAGCCCGCCGGTCAGCTTGTGCATTTCGGTTTCGGCGTGGGCGGTGACCTTTTGCTTGGCGTCGTTGAACGCCGCGACGATCAGGTCCTCGACCACCTCGGCTTCCTCGGGATCGAGCACCGACTTGTCGATCTTGATCTTTTTCAGCTCGCTCTTGCCGTTGAGGGTGACCTGCACCAGCCCGCCGCCGGCAACCCCGACGCACTCGACGCTTTCGAGCTGCGCCTGCATGTCGGCCATTTTCTGCTGCATCTGCTGGGCCTGCTTCATCAGCTGCCCGAGATTCTTCATGGCTCGTCCTCCTCGCTCGCGCCGGCCTCGTCGTCGCCGGCTGATGCCTCTTCGGCGGCCGGCTCGGCGACGACAAAGCGCTCCCGCACCGCGGCGATCGTTGCGCCGGGAAACGCGTCGAGCACCGCGCGCACCAGCGGATGCGCCGCCACCTGGCTCTTCATCTCGCTATCGCGGGCCGCTTCCTGCTGTTCCACGGTCGGCGCGCCGTCGGCCTGCGAGATCGCCACCGCCCATTGCACGCCGGTCCATTCCTTGAGCCGCTGCATCAGCCGGTTCGACAAGTCGCGCGGCGCGCTGTCGGCGGGGCGGAACTCGATGCGCCCCGGCTCAAAGGCGACGAGATGCGCCTGCGAGCGCAGCTGGGCACGGGTGATCACCTCGCCATGCGCCTCGAACAGCGCCAGCAGCTCGGTGAAATTCCGCGGCATCGGGTCGAGCCCGGGGCCGGCGGGCGGATGCGGCGGCGCGGCGGGCAGCGGCCGCGGCTCGACCGGTTCCGGAGCGACCATCGCCGGCGCGGCATTGCCGCTGTCGGCGCGCGGCGCCCGCACG
>DASZOZ010000014.1:0-28575 GCA_035550515.1 Allostellaceae bacterium | reverse complement strand
GATGCGCATCGCCTTCTACGCACCGCTGAAGCCGCCCGATCACCCGACGCCGTCGGGCGACCGCCGGGTCGCGCGCCTGCTGCTCGACGCGCTGCGGCTCGCGGGGCATGAGCCGGTGCTTGCCGCGCATCTGCGCAGCTTCGACCCGCTCGGCCGCGCCTTCCGCCAGAAGAAGCTGGCGGCGCACGGCCGCCAGGCCGCCGAGCGGCTGATCGCCCGCTGGCGCGCCCGGCCGGAGACCGCCCCCGGCCTGTGGTTCACCTATCACCTCTATTACAAGGCGCCCGATTGGCTCGGGCCGGCGGTGTCGGCGGCGCTCGGCATCCCCTATGTCGTCGCCGAGGCGTCGTTCGCCGCGAAGCGCGCCGGCGGGCCGTGGGATATCGGCCATCGCGCGGTCGCCGCGGCGCTGCGCCGCGCCGACCGGGTGATCGGCCTCAACACCGCCGACCGCGACGGGGTCTTGCCGCTGCTCGCCGGTGCGGACCGCTTTGTCGCGCTGCCGCCCTTCCTCGACGCCGCGTCCTACGGCGCCGCTCCCGTCCCCGCAGGCGGGGAAGGATCGGGGCGGGGGTCATCGCCGCGCCTGATCACCGTCGCGATGATGCGGCCGGGTGACAAGCTCGCCTCGTACCGGGTGCTCGGCGCGGCGCTGACGCCAATGCTCGACCTGCCATGGTCGCTGGAAGTGATCGGCGACGGTCCGGCGCGCGCCGAGGTGACGGCGGCGCTGGCGCCGCTCGGCGACCGCGTGCGCCAGGCCGGCGCGCTCGACGAGGCGGCCATCGCCAGCCGTCTCGCCGGCGCCGATTGCTTTGTCTGGCCGGCGATCAACGAAGCGTTCGGCATGGCGCTGCTCGAAGCGCAGGCGAGCGGGCTGGCCGTGGTCGCGGGCCGGAGCGGCGGCGTCGGCGACATCGTCGCCGACGGCGTGACCGGCCTGCTGACCCCGCCGGGCGACGCCGACGCTTTTGCCGCCGCGCTGCGCGCGCTGCTTGCCGATCCGGCGCGCCGCGCCGGGCTCGGCGCCGCGGCGCGCGACAAGGTGCGCCGCGAGCACGACCTGCCGGCGGCCGCGGCGCGGCTGGCCGCCATCATCGCCGGGCTCGACCGGGCACACGCCGCATGACCCTCATCGCCTTTATCCGCCACATGCCGACCGTGTGGAACAGGCAAGGCCGGCTGCAAGGCCGGCGCGACACGCCGCTCGACCCGGACGCGATCCCGGCCTGGCGGCTGCCGGCCGAGCTTGCCGGGTTCCGCTTTCTCGCCAGCCCGCTGGCCCGGGCGCGGGAAACGGCGGCGCGGCTCGGCGTTGCACCGCTGCTCGACCCGCGCCTCACCGAAATGTCGTGGGGGAGGTGGGAAGGCCACACGTTGCGCGAGCTGCGCGCCCGCTATGCCGATATCGACGAGCTGGAGGCGCAGGGTCTCGATTTCCGCACGCCCGGCGGCGAAAGCCCGCGCGACGTGCAAGACCGGGTGCGGCCCTTGCTCGCCGAGATCGCCGCCGCGGGGGCGGGCACCGCGGCGGTCACGCATAAGGGGGTGATCCGGCCGGTCTTCGCGCTCGCCGCCGGCTGGGACATGCTGGGCAAGCCGCCGCACCGCCTCGACTGGTCGGCCGCGCATCTGTTCCGGCTCGACCCCGACGGGCGGCCGAGCGTCGAGCGGCTGAACATCCCGTTGGCTGTGTGATGCCGCGCGTCCTCTTCCATGTGCAGTACCTGCTCGGCATCGGCCATCTGCAGCGTTCGCTGCGCATCGCCGAAGCGCTGGTCGAGGCCGGTGTCGCGGTGACGCTGGTGCAGGGCGGGCCGCCGGTCCCCGACGTCGCCCGCGCCGGCGGCGTCGACGTCGTTCAGCTGCCGCCGATCCGCGCGCGCGATGCGACATTCGCGCTGGTCGACGAGAGCGGCGCACCGGTCGATGACGCCCTGCGCGCCGTCCGCCGCGCGGCGCTGCGCGACGCCGTGGCGGCGGCACGGCCGGATGCGGTGGTCATCGAGGGGTTCCCGTTCGCCCGCCGCGCTTTCCGCTTCGAGCTGGACCCGTTGATCGCCGACGCGCGCGCCGCCGGCAAGCCCGTCATCTGCTCGGTACGAGACATCCCCACCGTGCGCGCCGACCCGGTGCGCCTCGGCGAGATCGTCGCGCGCATCCGCGATGATTTCGCCGCCGTGCTGGTCCACGGCGATCCGGCCTTTATCCCGTTCGACGCCGCCTTTCCCGCCGCGCCGCAGATCGCCGACCGGCTGCACTACACCGGGTATGTGGCCGCCGACACCCCCTCCATCGCCGACGGACGGGGAGGGGACGAACCCGGCGAGGTCCTCGTCTCGGCCGGCGGCGGGGCGACGGGCCGGGCGCTGCTGGAGGCGGCGCTCGGCGCGCGGCGCGGCGGCTGCCTCGCGGCGCGCGCCTGGCGCATCCTCGCCGGGGCCAACCTCACCGACGCGCAGCTCGACGGGATTCGCCGCGCCGCGCCGGCCGGCCTCGTCGTCGAGCGGTTCCGGCGCGATTTCCCGGCGCTGCTGCGCCGCTGTCACGTTTCGGTCAGCCAGGCCGGCTACAACACCGTCCTCGACCTTCTGGCCGCGGGAGCCCGCGCCGTGCTGGTGCCGTTTGCCGCCGAACGCGAGACCGAGCAGCTGATCCGCGCCGGGCATCTGGCGGCGCGCGGCGCCGCGCTGGTGGTGCGCGAGGACGCGCTGTCCCCTACCGCTCTGGCCGCCGCGATCGAGCGTGCCGCGCGCTGCACGCCGGCCGCGGTCGGGCTCGATACCGGCGGCGCGCGTCATTCGGCCGCGCTGATCGCGGAGCTTGCCGGCACGTGAGCGCGTGGGGAGGCTTCTTTAGCGGCGCGGTCGGCGGTATCATCGCGACATGACATATATGCCGCAGGTCGCGGCGAAGGTCGCCGAATGGCCCGACCTGGCGGTCGAGCTGGACCGCTGGGAGGAAGCCGGGAAGGTCGCCCGATTCTGGTGGCGCGACGACGATGCGGCCATGCCGAACCCTCAGCTCGATCGTCTGCTGGCGGTCGCCGACGGCGCGCCGCTGGCGCTGGCGGTGATCCCCGCCGACGTGAAGGACGCGCTCGCCGCCGCGTTGCGCTGGCAGCCGCAGGTCGCGGTGCTGCATCACGGCTGGTGCCATGCCAACCGTGCCGCCTCCGGCAAGAAGAGCGAATATCCCCCGGAGCGCCACCCGGTCGAGGTCGCCGACGAACTCGACGAGGGGCGCAAGCGGCTGCGGACGCTGTTCGGCAGCCGCGCGCACCCGGTCTTCGTGCCGCCGTGGAACCGCTTTTCCGAGCGCTTCGTACCGCTTCTCACGGAGGCCGGGTTTGTCGCCGTCTCGCAGATGGCGCCGCGCAAGACCGCACCGCCGAGGGGGATCGCCGCCATCGATGTGCATCTCGACATCGTCGCCTGGCACGCGGATCGCGGCTTTATCGGCGAGGCGGCCGCGCTCGGCGGCCTCGTCGTCGCGCTGCGCGCCCGGCGCGAGGCCGGCGATGGCGGGGCGGTCGGTCTGCTGACCCACCATCTGGTGCTGGATGCGCCGAGCGAGGCGTTTTTGGCCCGCTTCGGCGCCCTTGTCGACGCGCATGCGGCGGCGCGGTGGGCCGGCATCGGCGAGCTGATCGCATGACGCAGATCGAGGCGGCGGGCAGTGCCGCGCCCGATGTCGCGCGGTTCGGCTATCCGGCGTCGGCCATGGCCGGCGATTACCTGCGGGCCGCGGCGGGCCTGGTGCCCAGCGGCGCGATCCTCGCGACGGTCTCGGTCGGCAGCGTGGCCGCCGTGGTGCTCGGCGGGTTCGCGGCGATCTTCGGTGCCTTCGCCATCCGCACCGCGCTGCGTCACGGCACCAGGCTCGAGGTCAGCGATGCCGGGCTGCGCGCCACCGGCCTGCGCTCGGCGACCATCCCCTGGGACCGGCTCGACCGCATGAAGCTCGCCTTCTACTCGACGCGGCGCGACCGCAAGAGCGGCTGGATGCAGCTCGAACTGGGCGCCGGGAGAGCGCGGCTCAGCCTCGACAGCCGGCTCGACGGCTTTGACCGGCTGGTGCGTCATGCCGCGACCGCGGCGGCGGAGCACGGCCTCGAACTGAGCGAAGCGACCGCCGCCAACCTCCAGGCGCTCGGCATCAGGGTGCCGGCGCGATGAGCGAGCTGTTGCAGGTCCGCGATCTGTCGGTGCGCTTCGCGACACCCGGCGGCCATATCGACGCGGTGAAGGGCCTCAGTTTCCGCATGCGGCCCGGGTCGACCGTGGCGATCGTCGGCGAATCCGGGTCGGGCAAATCGACCGTCAGCCAGGCGATCCTGCGCATCCTGCCGCATAACGGGGAGATCGCCGGCGGCCAGATTTTATTCGACGACCCGCGCAGCGACCGCGGCCCGATCGACCTTGCCCGGCTTGCCGCCGACGGGCCGGAGATGCGGATGCTGCGGGGCGGCAGCATCTCGATCGTCTTCCAGGAGCCGATGAGCTCGCTGTCGCCGCTGCATACGGTCGGCAACCAGGTCGGCGAGGCGCTGGCCCTGCATCGCGGCTGCGCCGGCGCCGAGCTCCAGGAAATGGGGATCGACATGTTGCGCCTGGTCGGTTTCCCCGACCCGGCGCGCGCCTGGCGCAGCTATCCGTTCGAATTGTCCGGCGGCCTGCGCCAGCGGGCGATGATCGCGATGGCCCTGGTCTGCCGCCCGGCGCTGCTGATCCTCGACGAGCCGACCACCGCGCTCGACGTGACGATCCAGGCGCAGATCCTGAAGCTCGTCGTCGAGCTGCAGCACGAGCTCAACATGGCGGTGCTGCTGATCACGCACGATCTCGGCGTGGTCGCCAACATCGCCGAGGAAATCGTCGTGATGTATCACGGCGAGGTCATGGAATCGGGGTCGCTCGAAGACATCTTCCGCCGCGCCGAGCACCCCTATCTGCAGGCCCTGCTGCGCGCCGTGCCGCGTTTCGACATGAAGCCGGGCGAGCGGCTGGTGCCGATCCGCGAAATCCCGACCGGCGACGCGCCCTACCTGATGGCGGCGCATCCGAGCAAGCCCAACGGGGCGGCCCCTGCATTCGACCCGGCCGCCGCCAGGGCGGCGCCGCTGCTCGAATGCGTCGACCTGCGCAAGACCTACAGCCTGCGCCGCGCCGGCATTTTCGGCGGCGGGGTGGCGGGCCGGGCGGTCGCGGTCGACGGCGTCAGCCTCAGCATCGCGCGCGGCGAGTGTCTCGGCCTGGTCGGCGAGAGCGGCTGCGGCAAAACCACGCTGTCGAAATTGCTGCTGCGCGCCGTCACCCCGGACAGCGGCAGCGTCGTCTTTCACGACCGCGACAAGGCCCTGGACGTGCTGGCGCTCGACGGCGACGACCTGAAACAGTTCCGCCGCAAGGTGCAGTTCATTTTTCAGGACCCGTTCGGTTCGTTGAACCCGCGCATGACGGTCGCCGACATCATCGGCGAGCCGCTGGTGATCCACGGCATCGGCGACGCTGCGGCGCGGCGCGAGATCGTCGCCGAGCTGGCCACGCTCGTCGGCCTCGATCCGCGCCATTTGCGGCGCTACCCGCACAGTTTTTCGGGCGGTCAGCGCCAGCGCATCGGCATCGCCCGCGCGCTGGCGCTGCGCCCCGACCTGGTGATCTGCGACGAGCCGGTCTCCGCGCTCGACGTGTCGATCCAGGCCCAGGTCCTCAATCTGCTGATCGACCTCAAGGAAAAGCTGGGCCTCACCTACATCTTCATTTCGCACAATTTGGCCGTGGTCGACTACATCGCCGACCGGGTCGCGGTGATGTGCGCCGGTCGCATCGTCGAGATCGCCGGCCGCGGCGTGCTGTTCCGCGAGCCGCTGCATCCCTACACCAAGGCGCTGCTCGCCGCCGTGCCGGCACCGGACCTCGCGCACCCGCTCGATTTCGCGCGGCTGATGGAGGACAAGGCCTCCGACCCGAGGGAGTGGCCCGAGCCATTCCGCCGCCATCCCGACAATCCGCCGCGCCTCATCGAGGCCGCGCCCCATCATTTTGTCGAGGCCACCGCCATGCCCGTCATCGCCGACCGCGACATGAAACTGGCGGCCGGCAAATGAGGGGCATCTCCGCAGCGCGGGCGAGGGTGATGGCGGTCCTCGCGCTGTTGCTCCTGCTCTTCACGCCGGCCGCCCAGGCCGCGTTGCAGGAAACGCCGTTCTTTGCCGACGCGGTTGCCGGCGGGAAGCTGCCGCCGGTGCAGAAGCGCATCCCGCGCGAGCCGGCGCTGGCGGAGCTGGAGGCGCTCGGCCGGCCCGGCGGCGATCTGCGCATGCTGATGGCCAGTCCCAAGGACACCCGGCTGATGGTCGTCTACGGCTACGCGCGGCTCGTCGCCTATACCCCGGCGCTGGCGATCGTCCCCGATATGCTGCTCGGCGTCGATGTCGAGGACGGGCGCATCTTCACGCTGCACCTGCGCCCGGGCCATAAATGGTCGGACGGCAAGCCGTTCACCGCCGAGGATTTCCGCTACTGGTTCGAAGACATCGCCGGCAACAAGCAGCTGTCGCCCAGCGGGCTGCCGATACAGATGCTGGCCGACGGCGAGCCGCCGAAATTCGAGGTCATCGACGACACCACGATCCGCTATACCTGGGCGAAGCCGAACCCGTTGTTCCTTCCCGCATTGGCCGGGCCGGACCCGCTGTTCATCTACGCGCCGGCGCACTACCTGAAGCAGTTCCACGAGAAATACGCCGACAAGGACAAGCTCGCCGAACTGGTCAAGGATGCCGGCGTGCATAATTGGGCAGCGCTGCACACCAAGAAGGACGCGCCCTACAAGAACCAGGACCCAAAACTGCCGACGCTCGACCCCTGGGTGCTGAAAACCAAGCTGCCGGCCGAGCGCATCGTCTTCGAGCGCAACCCGTATTACTACCGCGTCGACGGCGCCGGCCATCAGCTGCCCTATATCGACCGGGTCGTCTTCACCGTTGCCGACAGCCAGATCATTCCCGCCAAGACGGGCGCCGGCGAAAGCGACTTGCAGGCGCGCTATCTGCGTTTCGACGACTATACCTTCCTCAAGGCGGGCGAGGCCGACGGCGACTACCATGTCCGGCTGTGGCGCACCGGACCCGGCAGCCAGCTCGCGCTCTACCCCAATCTCAACGTCAGCGACGAGGCCTGGCGCAAGCTGATGCGCGACGTGCGTTTTCGCCGTGCGCTGTCGCTCGGCATCGACCGGCATGAGATCAATCAGGCGCTCTATTTCGGGCTGGCGATCGAGGGGCAGAACACCGTCCTGCCGCAAAGCCCGCTTTTCCGGACCGCGTATCGCGCCGACTGGGCTCAATACGATGTCGCCCAGGCGAACAAACTGCTCGACGAGATCGGACTGACCGAGCGGGGCGCCGACAATGTGCGTCTGCTGCCCGACGGGCGGCCCTGCGCGATCATTGTCGAGGATTCCGGTGAATCGAGCGAGAAGTCGGACGTCCTCGAACTGATCCGCGATTCCTGGCGCCATATCGGCGTGCAGCTTTATTCGAAGCCGGCGCAGCTGACCCTGTTCCGCCGCCGGGTGTTTTCCGGCGACGCGCTGATGTCGCTCGACAAGGGCATCGAGAACGGTCTTGCGACCGCAACGATGTCGCCGGCCGAGTTTGCGCCGACCGCCCAGGAACAGCTCGAATGGCCGAAATGGGGCGAGTACGCCGAGACCAAGGGCAAGTCCGGCGAGGCGCCGGACCTCCCCGCGGCGGAAAAGCTCTATCGGCTCAACCAAGGCTGGCTGGCCGCCGTCACCGACGAGGAGAAGGAACGCATCTGGCACGAGATGCTGGCCCTCTATTCGGATCAGGTGTTCTCGATCGGCCTGATCGCCGGGGTGCTGCAGCCGGTCGTGGTCGAGGACCGGCTGCGCAACGTGCCGGAAGACGGCATCTACAACTGGGACCCCGGGGCGCATTTCGGCATCTACAAGCCCGACGGCTTCTGGTTCGCCAAGCCCAATGGCGGCTCGACCGCCTCGCTCTCGGACGGCGAGAAATGAGCGCCGCCTCCGTCCAGATGTCGTCCCGGCGAAAGCCGGGACCCACTTGTCGGCGGCACGGGTGGTTGACCCGTGGGTCCCGGCCTTCGCCGGGACGACGAGGTAGATTTGTGCCGTCCAGTCACACGACCGGGACCTAGGGGCGACATGCTCGGCTATATCGTCCACCGCATCCTGATCATGATCCCGACGCTGATCATCATCAGCATCGCGATCTTCACGATCATTCACCTGCCGCCGGGCGATTATTTTTCGACCTACATCGCCCAGCTGCAAAGCTCGGGCGAGCACGCGAACCTGGAAAAGATCGCCTTTCTCAAAGCCGAGTACGGCTTCGACCTGCCGCTCTGGCAGCAATACCTCTATTGGGTCGGCAATCTGCTGCGCGGCGACATGGGGTACTCGTTCCTCTACGACATGCCGGTCAACAAGGTGGTCGGCGACCGGTTGACGCTGACTTTTTGCGTGTCGCTGGCGACGATCGTCTTCACCTATATCGTCGCCTTCCCGATCGGCGTCTATTCCGCGACGCACCAGTACAGCCTCGGCGATTACGGACTGACCTTCCTCGGCTTTCTCGGCCTGGCGACGCCGAGCTTCCTGCTCGCCCTAGTGCTGGTCTATTTCGCCCATGTCTGGTTCGGCATCTCGGTCGGCGGGTTGATGGACCCGCGCTACCTGACCCAGTCCTGGAGCTGGGCGAAGGTCGGCTCGCTCCTGGCCCATATCTGGATCCCGGTCATCGTCATCGGCACCGCCGGCACCGCGGCCATGATCCGCCGGTTGCGCGCCAACCTGCTCGACGAGCTGCAAAAGCAGTATGTCGTCACCGCCCGCGCCAAGGGCCTGCATCCGATCAAGGTGCTGCTCAAATACCCGCTGCGCATGGCGCTCAACCCGTTCATCAGCGATATCGGCTCGCTGTTGCCGCAGGTGATCTCGGGTGCGGTGATCGTCTCCGTGGTGATGTCGCTGCCGACCACCGGGCCGATGCTGCTCGACGCGCTGCGCAGCCAGGACATGTACCTGGCGGGCTCGTTCCTGATGTTCATGTCGTTCCTGACGGTGATCGGCGTGTTTATTTCCGATCTGGCGCTGGCGATGCTCGATCCGCGCATCCGGCTGCAATCGGGGCGCCGCGCATGACCGACATCACACTCGACCCGCGTGATCGGCGCAACGACCCGAGCCTCGATCCGTTGCCGCATTACGTCTCGCCGGCGCCGTTCGACCCGATGTCGGTCGAGGCGATGACCGCGGCCCAGGAGCGCTACAACCAGGCGTCGCAATGGCGGCTGATGTGGTGGCGGCTGCTGCGCCACCGGGTCGCGGTGGCTTCGGGCTTTCTGCTGCTGGCGATGTACGCGACGACCTTGGTCAGCGAGCTTCTCGCGCCCTACGCGCTCGATACCCGCAATACCGATTTCATCTACGCGCCGCCGCAGAAGGTGCACATCTTCGACGCCGACGGCAGCCTCGTCGCGCCCTATGTCGAGGGCTACGACTACCGCCTCGACATGACCAATCTGCGCCGGGTCTATACCCCCAACCCGGCGAAGCACCAGACGCTGCGTTTCCTGTGCCGCGGCGACAAGTATCTGTTTTGGGGCTACGTGCCGCTGCGGTTTCACCTGGTGTGCCCGGCCGAGGGCGGCCAGCTGTTCCTGCTCGGCACCGACCGGCTCGGCCGCGACCTGCTGTCGCGCATCGTCTACGGCGCGCGCATCTCGCTGACCGTCGGGCTGCTGGGGGTCGCGGTCAGCTTTACCCTCGGCATCCTGATCGGCGGCATCGCCGGCTATTACGGCGGCTGGACCGACATCCTGATCCAGCGCGGGATCGAGGTCGTGCAGTCCTTCCCGCACCTGCCGCTGTGGATGGCGCTGGGGGCGATCCTGCCGGTGACGTGGAGCCCGCTGCTGGTCTATTTCGGCATCACCCTGATCCTCGGCATGATCGAGTGGACGCATCTCGCCCGGGCGGTGCGCTCCAAGCTGCTGGCGCTGCGCGAGGAGGATTTCTGCACCGCCGCGGTGCTGATGGGGGCGACCCCGGCGCGGATCATCGGCCGCCATTTGCTGCCGAGCTTTATGAGCCACCTGATCGCCTCGGCGACCCTGACGATCCCCGGCATGATCCTCGGCGAGACGGCGCTGTCGTTCCTGGGCCTCGGCCTGCGCCCGCCGATCACCAGCTGGGGCGTGCTGCTCGGCGAGGCGCAGAACATCAGCGTCGTCGCGCTCTATCCCTGGCTGATGCTGCCCGTGGTGCCGGTGATCGTCACCGTGCTGGCCTTCAACTTCTTCGGCGACGGGCTGCGCGACGCCGCCGACCCGTATCATTGATCGCGCAACCGCCGCGCTGCTTCCGCCAGTGGCAGACATAGGGCATCGGGCGGCTGGCGAAGCGGCGAAAGCCGACAATCAGGGCGAAGATCGCAGGCTCAGCGCGGAGGGCGCGTGCGACCGCATCGCCCTACGGCTGCAGCACCAGCCCCTCATGCGCGACGATCGTGCCGGGATAGGCCTTGGCGGCGTCGGCGGCGATCTGGTCCATCATGTCGTCGTTGTGGCTGGGGTCGTGGTGGAAGATCACCAGCTGCTTGACCTGCGCCTTCCTGGCGAGCCGCACGCCTTCTTCCCAGGTCGAATGCCCCCAGTGGCGGTGTTCGGCGTATTCCTCGTCGGTGTACGTGCTGTCGTAGATCGCCACGTCGGCGCGGTGCATCAGCTTCAGCACCTCCGGGTCGCTCAGTCCGGCATGGTGCTCCGTGTCGGTGATGTAGGCGATGACCTTCCCGGCATACTCGATGCGGTATCCGGTGGCGCCGTCGGGGTGATTGAGCGGCCCGGTCACCAGCTTGACGCTCGGATAAGGGCTCAGCGTCTCGCCGGCCGAGAAGTCGCGGAATTCGAGCTTGGCGGTCAGCACGTCGATCGGGATCGGGAAGAGCGGCGCCGACATCATCTGGCTCAGCACCGCTTTGATGTCCGACCCGACCGGTTTCAGATGCCCGGCCCAGAAGCGGATGCGGTTCCCGGCCGAGTAGGCGGGCGCGAAGAACGGCAGCCCGACGATGTGGTCGAAATGCGTGTGGGTATAGAACAGGTCGATATCGACCGGCCGCCCGTGCGAGGTCAGCGCCCGGCCCAGCGGCCGCAGCCCCGAGCCGCCGTCAAAGATCAGCAGATGACGGCCGCAGCGCATCTCGACGCACGAGGTATTGCCGCCATACCGGACCGTTTCAGGACCCGGGCAGGGAATGCTGCCGCGGACGCCCCAAAAGCGAATCGTCACATCGGATTTGGGCAAGCCAGGCCCTCTTCTGTCCGCTAGCGCGAACTATAACGTTTCTAACCCCTCGAAGGCCACAGCACTGGGTGATGTACGCGAACCAGGAAATTTTAGCGGAGGTTTTGCTCTAACGCGTTGTTAACCGGTGGCGATGTAACCAATGCGTCAGCGTTAGGGTTAATCGACGGCACGAGGAGATACCCCCATGTCTCAGAGTGAACAGGACGCGCTGATCGCCGAGTTCATGCGCAACAAGGGCATCACCCGCTGCCCGACCGCTTGCGCCGTACCCACCCACGCCGCCGTGCCCGAAGCCGACCGCGCCGCATTGCGCGACTACAACGCCGCCAGGGAAGCGGCCCGGGTCGAAAAAGCCAAGACTTTCCACCTCTTCGCCGCTTAGTTGCCGACTCGCCTGTTCCCCTTGGCCGGGTCCGATCCGGCCATCCACGCCGTTCGACCGGGCGCCGATCCATGAAGACGTGGACCGCCGGGTCCAGCCCGGCGGAGGCGGCACGGCAGAGGCGCCGTCGCCTTATCGACCGCTATATTGCGGCCGCCGTTTCTCGCGGAAAGCGCGCACTCCCTCGGCGGCATCCGCGCTGTTGCGCACCGCCGCCAGCTCGGCGCCGTAGCGCGCGGCCAGCTCGGCCGGCCCCTTCGGCAGCACGCCGTCATTGACGAATCGCTTCATCGCCGCGAGCGCCAGCGGCGCCAGATCGACGATCTTCTCGGCCAGCGCCAGCGCCGCGTCCAGCTCGCCGCCGGCGGGCACGACGCGGTTGGCGAACCCCACCTCATAGGCGCGCGCCGCGTCGATCGGCTCCCCGAGCAGCATCAGCTCCATCGCGATCTTGTGCGGGATGCGGGCGGCGAGCCCGGCGATCATCCCGCCGGTGACGCCGATCTTGCCCTCGGGATAGGAGAACCGCGCGTTGTCCGCCGCGACCAGCAGGTCGCACATCATCGCCATGACGAGCCCGCCGCCGATGCACCAGCCGCCGACCGCGGCGATGATCGGCTTCTCGGTCTTGATCCCGACCGTCGGCACGCAGCGCCACAATTCCGGCAGGTCGGTCACGTCCGCACCCGCCGAGAACGCCTTGCCGCCCTTGCCGGTGAGGATCGCCACGCGCTGCGCCGAGCGGTCGAATTCGCCAAACGCCACCTGCAATTCGACCGCCGCCGCCTTGTTGATCGCGTTCAGTTTTTCCGGCCGGTTGATGGCGATGACCGAAACCGGCCCGCGCTGCTCGACAGTGATGACGGACATGCTGCCTCCTGGTTTCGCACAGGCTGTCATTGCGAGCGCAACGACGCAATCTCGTTCCGTTGACGATACCCGGCGGTCTGGAACGGCGGCGGCGGCAGGGGCTATAGTCGGCCGGCAAAAGGCGAGGGCGAACGAGATGAACCTGTTCAAGGAACACGGCGTCAAGGACCATGCCGCGGCGGCGGCGCAAATTCCGGTCATCGACTACGGCCCATATTTCCGCGGCGAGCCGGGGGCGCTGGAGCGGCTGGTGCCGCAGGTCCGCCATGCCTGCGAGAATGTCGGCTTCTTCTACATCACGGGTCACGGCGTACCGGATGCGGTCGTCGACGCCGCTTTTGCCGCATCGCGCCGCTTTCACGCGCTGCCGATGGACGAGAAGCTCGCGCTGCGGCTCAACGAGTGGAACATCGGCTACCTGCCGATGAACGCTTCCGTGCAGGGCGCCTCGACCGTGCACAAGGCGACGCGGCCGAACCAGAACGAGAGCTTCTTCATCAGCCACGACCGCGCGCCGGACCATCCCGAGGTCGTCGCCAAGGCGCCGCTGCGCGGCTGCAACCAATGGCCGCCGTCGCTGCCAGATATCCGCGCGCCGATGGTGACCTATTTCAAGACGCTCGGTGCGATGTGCGACCGCATGCTGCCGGCCTTCGCGCTGGCGCTGGATGCGCCGGCGGACATTTTCGCGCCGCTTTTCGCCGATGACGGCCACCACAATCTGCGCTTCCTGCATTACCCGCCGCAGGACCCGGACGAGGACAATCTGTTCGGCCAGGCGCCGCACACCGATAATTCCTTCATGACCGCGCTCGCCCGCACCGACGTGCCCGGCCTCGCGGTGCGGCTTCCGTCCGGCGAGTGGTTCCCGCCGCCGATCATCGAAGGCACATTCCTCATCAATCTCGGCAACATGATGCGGCGTTTCTCGAACGACCGCTTCCTGTCGACGCCGCACGGCGTGCTCAACGAAAGCGGCACCGACCGCTATTCCATCGCCTATTTCCACTCGCCGAACCCGAGCGCGACGATCCGCTGCCTGCCGAGCTGCGTCTCCGGCGACAACCCGCCGCGCTACGCGCCGGCGGTCTATCGCGACCTGGTGCTGGCGTTCTACCGGGCGAACTACTTCCACCAGAAAGGCCATAAATCGTCCGCGGCGGAGCTGGTTCAGGCGGCGGATTGATCATGACCGTCAGGCTGTTCGCCTTCACCTGCGGCACCGTCACCGGCGAGTTCGGCCGGCTGATGGATGGAGGCCGCGGCGAGGTCACCGTGCCGGTGCCGGTATTCCTCATCGAGCACCCGAACGGCCGCGCGCTGTTCGACACCGGGCTCCACCCCGGCTGCCAGCACGACCCGACCGGCCGGCTCGGCGAGCGGCTGACCGATCTGTTCCGCGTCGGCTTCCGGCCGGGCGAAGAGGTCAGCGCCCGGCTCGCGGCGATCGACCGCGACGCGGCCAGGATCGACCTGTTGATCAATTCGCATTTTCATTTCGACCATTGCGGCGGCAATGCGCTCGTCCCCAACGCGACGCTGCTGGTGCAGCGCCGCGAATGGGATGCGGGCATGGCGGCCGACGCGCTCGAAAAGCGCGGCTTCAACCCGCGCGACTTCGACCTCGGCCACAAGCTCAGGCTGGTCGACGGCGAACACGACGTCTTTGGCGACGGCTCGGTGGTCTGCTTGCCGACGCATGGCCATACGCCCGGGCACCAGTCGCTCAAGGTGCGGTTGGCGACCGGCGACGTCGTCCTCGCCGCCGATGCCTGTTATTTCTGCCGGACCCTGCGCGAGCGCCGTCTGCCGCGCTTCGCCTACGACAAGGAGGCGATGCTCGCGTCGCTCGACAGGCTCGATGCGTTGGAGCGCGCCGGCGCACGCATCTTTTTCGGCCACGACCCCGAATTCTGGCAAACCGTGCCCCAGGCGACGCCGTTGCAATGACGCCGGTCCTTGCGCCAAAGATGCGATTTTCCCTGTCATTCCGGGGCATCGCGCAGCGATGAATCCGGAACCCATGAACACGGACTGCGAAAAAAGCCGGTTCCGGCGCCGCGCCTCTCTGGAAAAGACTGTGTTCATGGGTTCCGGGGCCGGCCCGGAGAGCCGCCCCGGAATGACCGGGGCTAGGCTCCGCGCAGCGGAGCTTCGAAGGACGCACCGCTGATGACCGAACTCCCGGCCGCGATCCTGTTCGACCTCGACGACACGCTGCTGGTGGCGTTCGGGCCGTCGCAATCGCAATGGGAGCGCACGATCGGCGCGGCCGCGGCGCATTTCGCGCCGGTCGAGCCGGCGGTCATCGTCGCGGCGATCCAGGACGCGGCGCGCGAGCTGTGGGCCGATCCCGGTCGCCACAAATACTGGCGGCACCGCATCGGCGCGGCGCGCCGGGCGATTGTCGCCAACGCCTTCGCCGCGCTCGCCGCGCGCGGCTTCCCGGTGCCGTCGCGCGCGATCGGCGACGAACTGGCCGACCATTACGAGGCGCTGCACGACGCCGAGCTGCACATGTTCCCCGATGCGCACGAGACGCTCGACCGGCTCAAGGAACGCGGCGTCAAGCTCGCGCTGATCACCAACGGCGCGGCGGTCCCGCAACGCGCCAAGGTCGTGCGTTTCGCGCTCGAACATCGTTTCGATCACATCCAGATCGAAGGTGAGCACGGTTTCGGCAAGCCCGAAGAGCGCGCCTATACGCATGCGATGGAGGTGCTCGGGGTCGGCCCGCACGAGACCTGGATGGTCGGCGACAATCTCGAATGGGAGGTCGTCGGCCCCCAACGCCTCGGCATCCATGCGATCTGGCATGACGGCTACGGCGTCGGCCTGCCGCCCGGCTGCATTATCCGGCCGGACCGGATCATCACCAAGTTGCGTGAATTGCTGAGTTGAGGATGGCGCGATGACGTCAGGGCGCCCGCTTCAGCCCCAACTCCTTGAAACAGGCGTCGGGATCGCCGCCTTTGGCCTCGCAGGTCGCGGACAGCGCGACGAACTCGGCCTTGGTCGGCGTTTTCCCCGACGACAGCCGCCAGCCGGCGGGGTCGGCGGCGACCGGTGCATTGGCGGTTTCGGTGGGGAGCTCGGCGCAGGCGGCGGCGCCCAGCAGCGCGAACAGCAGCAAGGTTCTGACGATCATCGGTAGAGATATTGCTCAAGCAAAGCCGCCGCGTCCACTGCCGGCGAACGCGGCGTCAGTCAGGGTCGAATTCGCGATCCTTGCTCGGGATCAGATCGTAGGGCAGGGCGAATCCCGGCATCGCCTTGAGCCGGCCGGCCCAGGCTTCGAGATGCGGCCAGTCGGCAATCGCGAACCCGCCTTCGGCCATGAACACCATGCGCCCCCAGCAACCGATATCGGCGATCGTCGGGTAGTCGCCGACGAGAAACGCCTGATCCGTCACGGTCTTGTCGACAAACGAGAGCGCCGCCTCGGCACGCGGCCGGAACTCGGCAATGACCTCGTCATGCATCTTGCGGAAGCGGGCCGAGTGCCGCACGCGGGCGACCGCGGTGATATGGTCGGCCTCCCACGACAGCCATTCGCGCGCCCGCCATTTGTCCTGCTCGCTGCGGCCCTCGAAATGCCCGGTTTCGCGCGCCAGGTAGTCGAGGATCACATTCGACTGGAGGATCGTCAGGCCCTTGTGCTTGAGGCTCGGCAC
The DNA here is from genome assembly GCA_035550515.1 of Allostellaceae bacterium. Taxonomy (GTDB): domain Bacteria; phylum Pseudomonadota; class Alphaproteobacteria; order ATCC43930; family CGMCC-115725; genus DATARH01. The sequence goes on along the minus strand of DASZOZ010000014.1, from coordinate 12,285 downwards.
CACGCCCCAGCGGTTGACCGCGCGGTATTCCGGGCTGTTCTGCACCCCGGTCTTGAGGTTGACGGTGCGGAACGAAAACGGCAGCCGCGCCAGCGCCAGATACAGCATCGGCTTGTAGCTGGAGCTGGAGGTGAAGCTGCCGTAGAGCGTCAGCCGGTCGGGGCTGTTGGGTTGGCCGATCACTCGACGTCCCCCAGGCCGAGCTGGTCGACGAGCTTGTATTCCTCGGCCAGCAGCTTGAGCTTCACCCAGGTCGCGTCCTCGACATCGATGCCGTTCTTGCGGCGGTCCTGCTCTTTCATGTGCTCGATCTCGCCGGGGTAGAGCACGCCCGTCGAGCCCTCGGCCGGCGGGGTAGCCTTGAGGTAGCGGATGAACTCGCCGACCTCCTGCTTGAACTCGGCGAGGGGGCGGAACGCATCGACCTTGAAGCAGGCCATAAAGCAGCCGTCATTGTGCCGGCCGGTCGGCTCGACGCCAAAGCCGAGCCCGGTGAGGAGGCCGCACAGGATCTCGACCATCACCGCCAGGCCATAGCCCTTGTAGCCGCCGTCGGGGCCGCCCATCGGCAGCAGCGCGCCGCCCTGGCGGAGCTGGCGCGGGTCGTTGGTCGGCTTGCCGTCCTTGCCGATGACCCAGCCGTCGGGCACGCTCTCGCCGCGCGCCACCGCCACGCCGATCTTGCCGGCCGCGGCGGCCGAGGTCGCCATGTCGAGATAGAGCGGGCCGTCCAGATCGGACGGGATGGCGATCGAGATCGGGTTGGTGCCGAGCCGCGCCTCGCGGCCGCCGAACGGCGCGACGGCTTTTGGCGAACGCCCTGAATCGGCGGTGATCAGGCCGATCATCCCGGCCTTCGCCGCCATCTGCGAATAGCTCGACAGCCGTCCGATATGACCCTGGCGGAAGACCGTCGCGGCCGCGACGCTGCCCTTGTCCGCTTTCTCGATGGTCAGCCGCATCGCCTTGTCGTTGGCGACGTAGCCAAACGCCCAATGTCCGTCGACGACCGTGTGATTGGGCGATTCCTTGACGATCGTCCACGGCGCGCCGGGCACGATATGGCCGACCTTGATGCGCTCAATATAGGTCGGCACCTGGATGATGCCGTGCGAATCGTGCCCGACGAGGTTGGCGCCGACGATGTGGCGCATGACCAGCGCGGCTTCGTCCTGCGGCGTGCCGGCGGCGATGAACAGCGCCCGGCCGATCTCCTCGAGCCGGTCCGCCTGGATTTTCGGCATGGTCGTCCTCCCCTGAAAGCCCGTCCGACTAGGCCGGCTCTTTGACGTGCGTCGCCCGCATCAGCCGCAGCGCCTCGGCATCGTTGCGCATGGTCTTGGCGGCGCCAGCGAGGAAATCCTCGTATTCCTGCGCCATGTCGGGCGGCGCGACCTCGATCATCAGCCGGTTCTCCAGCCAGAATTCGATGACGTGGAAGAACGGCTTGTGGCCCTTCATGCCGCGCCCGAAGGTCTTGGCGCGCCAGCCTTCGCGCGCGCCGATCGCCTCGACCTCCTCGCGCGGCCGCGACACCGAGAGCAGCACGTGGAACGGCCAGGTCTGCGGCGGCGCCCGGTTTTCGCCGAACACGACCTGGTCGTCATTGGCGGGGATGTCGAGCGTCGCCTTGTCCGGGTAGACCTCGATCATCGAGCCGTGCGCGTCGCCGCTCATCGCCATGTAGGCGCCTTCGAGCGGCCCGAACGGGACGCATTTTCCGCCCATCACCTCGGCGAGCACGCTGGCGACATGCTCGGGGTTGCGCGCCGGGATCGAGACGTGGTGGATCATCCGCATCCTCCTTGCAGGGACGGCCGGAGCATACGAGCGCCCGGCTTAATGCGCCAGCGCGCGTGCCACCGCGACGAGCGTCGCATCGGCGCCGGGCGCGCCGAGGATCGACAGCCCGACCGGCAGCCCGTCGACCGTGCAGCCCGGGATAGAGACTTGCGGCACCCCGGTCAGCCCGCCATGGCAGCACAGCCGGGTGATGCGCTCGCGCAGCGGGTCGAGCACCGACAGCTTCTGGCCGCAGAGCGGCGCCGGGAACGGCGTCGTCGGCAGGCAGAGGATGGTGCCGGGCGGCAGCAGCTTGCGCATCCGGGCGCGTGCCATGTCGCGCACCGAGCCGGCGCGGGCGCGTTCGGCGCCGGTGATCGACGCGGCGGCGGTCAGGTTGCGGGCGACGCTGAACTGCATGCGCGGGTTCACCCGGTCGATCCAATCCTTGAAGGTCTCCCACGCTTCGGAGGGCTGCAGCGTGCGCTGGGCATTGGCCCAGGCGACCAGCCCCTGGGGCGCCATGACCTCCTGCGCCACGTCGCCGATCAGCTTGCCGAGCCGCTCGACAAGCGGTTGCAGCGCGCCGGCCGCGGCCGGGTCGGCGACCGCGAAGGCGTCGGTGGCGACGACCACCCTGGCCGGCAGCTCCTGCGGGATCGCGTCGCCGAGCATCACCGCCGAGACGCGGGCGAAGGTCTCGGCGTCGCGGGCGAACCAGCCGGTCGTGTCGGAGCTCGGCGCCTGGCTCATCATGCCGGTGAGATCGAGCCGGCCATGCGTCGGGCGGATGCCGTAGAGCCCGCAAAAGCTCGCCGGCACCCGCACCGAGCCGCCGGTGTCGGTGCCGAGCGCGGTGTCGCACAGCCCGGCCGCCACGGCCACGGCGGAACCCGAAGACGAGCCGCCGGGCACCCGCCCCGGCGCCCGCGGGTTGCGCGCGGTGCCGTCGAACGGGTTCTCGCCGAGGATGCCGAGCGAGACTTCATCGGTGATCGTCTTGCCGATCAGCGTCGCGCCCGCGTCGAGCAGCCGCTGCACGGCCCAGGCGTGCCGCGCCGGAACCGGCCGACCGCGCGGCCAGTCCGGGTTGCCGCCGCCGGTGACGTGCCCGGCAACGTCGAACAGGTCTTTCGCCGCAAAGCTCAGCCCGGCGAGCGGCCCGCCGGGTGCGCCCTCGATCCGGAACCGCTCACCGGGCACAAAGGCGCCGAAATCGTCGGCATCGAGGGTCAATTTGACCCCCACCCCGACCCTCCCCCGCCAGCGGGGGAGGGGGCGCGTCTGAACTGTGGCCAAGTGCATGCATCTCCCTCTCCCGCTGGCGGGGGAGGGTTGGGGTGGGGGTGATCGAGTTGCGGCAACGTCAGCCTTCGAGCAGTTCGCCGACCGCTTTGGCGACGACGGCGTTCGACAGGATGACCGGCAGGCCGAGCGGTGTCAGCATCGCGCGGTGGCGTTCGGTGAAGCCGATGCAGTCGAGCAGCAGCGCCTCGGCGCCCTTCGCCCGCAATTCGTCGCCGGCACGCTGCACTGCGTCCTCGCCGTCATCGCCATAGGGGCTGGCGAAGGCGAATAATGGCGGACGTCCGAGCGGCCGCCATTTCGCGGCCTCGGAGGTCATCTGCCCGGCGATCGGCATGAGGATGCCGATCTGCCGGTGCTCGACGAGGCCGGCGACGGTGCCGGGGATGACGTGGTCCGGCTCGACCAGCCAGGCCCGGCGGCTGGCGAGACCCTCGAACGTCCCGGTGCAGAGGATCAGGATCACGTCGCAGCCGTCGTCTTCGAGGCGGCCGAGCACGCGCTGCACCTGATCGCGCATCAGCCGCCGCGACAGCCGGATGCTGCCGCCGTCCTGGAGCTGCGTGATCAGCGCCGCTTCGCCGCCTTGCGGCGCCAGTCGCGCGGCGATCGCCGCGCGACTCAGCCCGTCGAGCGCGCCGCGATGCACCAGCCGCGTCCCGGCCGGCACATGCTTTTCGATGATCGGCACGACGTCGGCGCGCGGCGCCTGCCCGATCGTCAGTGTGCCGAGGGTGCGCGCCGCCGCCATCGAGCGCCGCCATGGGCCTCCGCTTCAGCTCCCGGCGTAGGGGACGAGGCGGTTGTTCTGTTCGCCGAGCCCTTCGATGGCGATGCGCATGCGGTCGCCAGCGCGCAGGAATTTCGGCGGCTTGAAGCCCATCGCGACGCCCGACGGCGTGCCGGTCGGGATCACGTCGCCGGGGTAAAGCGTCATGAAATGGCTGACATAGCTGACGATGTGCTCGATGCCGAAGATCAGGTCGGCGGTGTTGCTGTCCTGCCGGCGCTCGCCGTTGACGTCGGTGGTGACCTGCAGCTTGCCGGCATCGGGGATTTCGTCGGCGGTGACCAGCCACGGCCCCATCGGGCAGAACGTGTCGCAGCTCTTGCCCTTGGTCCACTGGCCGAGCCGTTCGAGCTGGTATTCGCGCTCCGACACGTCGTTCACGACGCAATAGCCGGCGATGTATTTTTTGGCCTCATTGGCGTGGACGTAGCTCGCCTTGGTGCCGATGACGATCGCCAGCTCGACCTCGTAATCGGTCTTCTCCGAGCCCTTGGGGATGATCACATCGTCGTTCGGGCCGCAGATGCTGCTCGTCGCCTTCAGAAAGAAGATCGGCTCGGAGGGGATCGGCATGCCCGCTTCCTCGGCATGCTTGCGGTAGTTGAGCCCGATCGCCACGACCTTGCCCGCATTGCCGACGCAGGCGCCGATGCGCGGCGAACCCGAAACCAGCGGCAGCGTGTTGAGGTCGAGCTTCTTCAGCCGGTCGAGCGAGCTAGGCGACAAGGTTTCGCCGTTGATGTCCTTCACCACGCCGGACAGGTCGCGGATATGACCGTCGCGGTCGACGATGCCGGGCTTTTCGTGGCCCATCGGGCCGTAGCGCAGAAGCTTCATGAGGTTCCTCCGGGTTCGGGGTGAGGGTTAGAGGCTCCAGCCGCCGTCGATGACCTGCGTGGTGCCGGTGGTGAAGCGGCTTTCGTCGGATGCGAGATAGACGGCCAGCGCGGCGATTTCCTCGGCGGTGCCGAGCCGCCCCATCGGCTGGCGGTCGATAAAGGCCTGCCGCGCCGCTTCGACACCGCCAAGCACCGTCGCGCCGGCCGCGGCGATGCGCTCGTCGAGCGAGGGCGTCTGCACGGTTCCGGGGCAGATCGCGTTGCAGCGGATGCCGGCGGTGACGAAATCGGCGGCGACCGATTTGGTCAGCCCGATGATCGCCGCCTTGGTCGCGCCATAGGCGCAGCGGTTGGGCACGCCCTTGATCGACGAAGCGCCCGACGACATGTTGATGATCGACCCGCCGCCGGCCTCGATCATCTTCGGCAGAAAGGCGCGGATCATCAGGAACATCGACCGCACGTTGAGGTCGAACGAGAAGTCCCAGTCGGCGGGCGTCGTCGTCAGCACCGTCCCGTGATGCACGAAGCCGGCGCCGTTGAACAGGATGTCGAGCGCCGGCAGCTCGGCGGCGAGCGCGCCGATCGCGGTCTCGTCGCGCGCGTCGAGCCGCCGGGTCGTGATCAGCGAGCCGGGCAGGTCGGCGAGTTTTTCGGAGGCGATGTCGGTGGCCAGCACAATGGCGCCCTCGGCGGCGAAGGCGAGCGCCGTCGCGCGCCCGATGCCCTGGCCGGCGGCCGTCACCAATGCGCGCTTGCCTTCGAGCCGCCCCGCCATCGTCCCTCCGCTGATCCGCCGCCGGGGCCAAATTGCCACGCTCGGTGAGCCTCTGTAAATTCCCGAACCAAACCACCCGGGGAACGCCATGGCACCGCTGACCATCCGACTCAACCCGCTCGACAACGTCGTCGTGGCGCGCGTCGATCTGCTGCCGGGGACCGAGATCGCGGCCGAGAAGGTTCGCGCCGCCGGCCATGTTCCGGCCGGCCACAAGATCGCGACCGCGCCGATCGCCGCCGGCGAGGCTGTACGCAAATACGGCCAGATCCTCGGCTTTGCCAGCGCGGCCATCGCGCCGGGCGATCATGTTCATACCCACAACCTGGCGATGGGCGACTTCGCCCGCGACTATGCGTTCGGCGTCGACGCCCATCCGACCGAGCCGGTCGCGGCGCCGGCGACGTTTCAGGGCATCGTGCGCGCCGACGGCCGCGTCGCGACGCGCAACTATCTCGGCATCCTGACGACGGTGAACTGTTCCGCCAGCGCGGCGCGCTTTATCGCCGAGCAGTTCAGGTTTGGGCCTGGAGGCGGCGCCCTCGCCGAATTCCCCAATGTCGACGGGGTCATCGCGCTCGGTCACGGCACCGGCTGCGGCATGGGGATCGAGGGCGAGCCGATGAACCTGCTGCGCCGGACCATCGCCGGCTATGCCCGCCACCCGAATTTCGCCGGCGTGCTGGTGCTCGGGCTCGGCTGCGAGACCAACCAGATCAGCGGCCTGCTGCAGGCCGAGGGGCTGGAGGAAAGCGCGACTTTGACGACGATGACGATCCAGGACACCGGCGGCACGACCAAGACCGTCAAGGAAGGCGTCGCCCGGCTCAAGGCGATGCTGCCGGCGGCCAATGACGTGCGCCGCGAGACGGTGCCGGCGAGCCACCTGACGCTGGCGCTGCAATGCGGCGGGTCGGACGGCTATTCCGGCATCACCGCCAACCCGGCGCTCGGCGCCTGTGTCGACCTGCTGGTGCGGCATGGCGGCAGCGCCGTGCTGTCGGAGACGCCGGAAATCTACGGCGCCGAGCACCTGCTGACCCGCCGCGCCACCAGCCGCGCGGTCGGCGAGAAGCTGGTCGAACGCATCCGCTGGTGGGAGGACTACACCAGCCGCACCGGCGGCGAGATGAACAACAACCCCTCGCCCGGCAACAAGGCCGGCGGGCTCACGACGATCCTCGAAAAATCGCTCGGCGCGGTCGCCAAGGGCGGCAGCACCAACCTCGTCGATGTCTACCGCTATGCCGAGCCGATCACCGGGAAGGGCTTCGTGTTCATGGACACGCCGGGCTACGACCCGGTCTCGGCCACCGGCCAGGTTGCCGGCGGCGCCAACATCATCTGCTTCACGACCGGGCGCGGCTCGGTGTTCGGCTGCAAGCCGGCGCCCTCCCTGAAGCTGGCGACCAACACGCCGCTGTTCCGGCGGATGGAAGACGATATGGACATCGATTGCGGCCCGATCGCCGACGGCGAGGCGACCGTCGCCGAGATGGGCGAGCGCATCTTCCGGCTGGTGCTCGACACCGCCTCGGGCGCCAAGACCAAGAGCGAAATCCTCGGCTTTGGCGAGGACGAGTTTACGCCCTGGGTGCAGGGGGCGGTGATGTAGCCTTCCGGCACCACCCCGGCGCAGGCCGGGGCCCATGCTTCAGCCGCGCGGGAGGCGGAGATACAGTCCCGGCCTGCGCCGGGATGGTCTGGTCGGCGGCGGGGACGAGTTTACGCCTTAGGTGCCGAGGGCAGCGATGCAGGCAGGCCTTCGGCACTCGCCGCCCCGAGGTAGTGCCCGTCGGGCGCCTGGACCAGCACGGCAATCCCCTCGCCGTCGGCCGGCGGGTCGATCGCGAAGCTTGCCGCTTTGCCGGTCCAGTCGCCAATCATTTTCAGCGATGTCACCGCGTTCACGTCGACCGCGCCGCGGCCGGCATTCTCGCCGCCTTTGACCTGGGTCGACCGCTTCAGCGCATAGCGGACGAGGAGCACGCCGGCGCCCGCCGGTGCGGTGCCCGCGCCGATCGTGACGGACCGCCCGTCCGCGGCGAAGGTCACACTCGTCGCGACGACGGGCCTGGCCCGGTCGATCGCCGCCAGCACCAGGCTCCGGTCGGAGCCGACGACGTCCGCGGTGCCGTCTATCACCATCTGCGGCGTGTAGAGTTGGCCTCGCGTCAGGTGGTCGTCATAGGCCTGCTGCCGCTCGGTCGATTCGCGGCGCGACAGCGGGTCGCGCCACGCCGCGCCGTCCCAATAGGTGACGTGAAAGCCGAGCGCCACCACGTCGCGCCGTTTCGCCAGCTCGCCGAGCAGCGCATCGGCCGGCGGGCATGACGAGCAGCCCTGCGACGTGAACAGCTCGACCACAACGGGCCGGGTCGCGCCGGCCCAGGCAGTCGCCGCCAACACCCCGAACGCGATCGACGCGGCCGACAAAATCGCTTTCATCATCACCCGGCAGCCTGTTTACTGCGGCAAAATACACGCGGGACCGTCGGGCGGGATGTCACGCTTTCGGCACCGCGCAGACCACGGGAGAGTACGCCGATGCATCGCCGCCTGCTTGCCGCCGTCGTTTTCGCCTTCGCCGCGCTGGCGCTGTCGCCGGCCCGGGCGGCCGATCCGATCCGCATCGGCTTTGGCATGGCGCAGACCGGGCCGCTCGCGGCCAACGGCAAGTCGGCGCTGCTGGCGATGGAGATCTGGCGCGACGACATCAACGCCAAAGGCGGGCTGCTCGGCCGGCAGGTCGAGTTCGTGACCTATGACGACCAGTCGAACCCGTCGACCGTGCCCGGCCTCTACACCAAGCTGCTCGATGTCGACAAGGTCGACCTCGCCGTCTCGGGCTACGGCACGAACGTCATCGCCCCGGCGATGCCGGTCATCATCCAGCACAACCGCATGTTCCTGTCGCTGTTCGGCCTGGCGGTGAACGAGCAGTTCCACTACCCGAAATACTTCACGATCACGCCGACCGGCCCCGACCCGACAGTGTCCTCGACCATCGGCTTCTTCGAGGTCGGCGCGGCGCAGAACCCGAAGCCGAAGACGCTGGCCATCGTCGCCGCCGACGCCGAATATCCCCGCGCCTCGGCCGAAGGCGTGCGCAAGAACGCCAAGAAATTCGGCCTCGACATCGTCTACGACAAGACCTATCCGCCCAACACCACCGATTTCAGCCCGATCGTCCGTGCGGTCCAGGCGACCAATCCCGACGCGGTGTTTGTCGCCTCCTATCCGCTCGACAGCGTCGGCATGGTCCGCGCCGCCAGCGAGGTCGGGCTCAAGACCAAGCTGTTCGGCGGCGGCATGGTCGGTTTGCAGACCACCTCGGTGAAGGAGCAGCTCGGCCCGCTGATGAACGGGATCGTCAACTACGACTTCTGGATCCCCGCCAAGACGATGCAGTTCCCCGGCGTCCTCGATTTCTTGAAGAAGTATCAGGACAAGGCGCCGGCCGCGGGTGTCGATCCGCTGGGCTACTACCTGGCGCCCTGGGCCTATGCCTATATGCAGGTGCTGGCCGACGCCGTCGAGGGGACCAAGGGCCTCGACCAGGACAAGCTCGCCGACTGGCTGCGCAGCCATACGTTCAAGACGGTGATGGGCGACATCCAGTTCGGCAAAGACGGCGAGCTGAGCGAGTCGCACTCGCTGATGGTGCAATTCCAGCATGTCGGCGGGAACGGTCTCGACGAGTTCAAGGACGCCAAGAACCCGGTCATCGTCTGGCCTCCCAAATACAAGAACGGCGACGTGATCTATCCCTACGACGCCGCGCGCAAGTAGCGCGCGCCACGGTCGATGGGCCTTAAAGCCGGGTCTGGTACGGCCGCAGGTCGCAGCGCCCGAAGAATACGCCGCCGAGATTGGGGCGCTGACTGAAGATGCCCTGCACCCGGTCGAGATGGTAGGCGGCCCGGTAGCCCTCGTATGTGACCTCGAACGACAGCTCGATGGCGTTGAGCGCGATGATGCGGGTCGCGCCGCCGCCGTTGAGCGGCGTCACCGCCGGCGTCGTCCAGTCGACGACGAAATCGAGCTGCATCGGCCGCGCCACCATGAAGCCGTTGGCGAATTGCGCGAAGTCGCCGTGACAGGCGAGCAGGTTGACCGGCGGCGGCGTTCCGACCGGCGGCAACGGCACGTCTTCGCAGCCGCCCCCCGCCAAGATCCCCGCCGCCAAGATCAGCGTCATCGCCGCGAGACGCGATGATCCACCCTGCCGCAACGCGATCTCCCCAGCCCGGCTCCCATCGGCAAGTATCCGTCGCCTCGGCCCTTCCGGCCAAGTCCATGGCGGGTGCGCCGCGCTGCGGCAGCGCGGCGCGGCTTTTCCTTGTGACAGACCGCGCCATCTCGATTACGCTGACCCGACCGGCCGCGAGAATCGGCCGGAGAATCAAGGGAGGCGCCGCAAACGTCTCCCCGGCAACGAGGCAGCGTCAATTCGGGTCCGGCCGGCGGCCGGTGTAGGAGACGGAAAGGCGATCGCCATCAGCAAATTTTGAACCCGCAGCATTTTTCGGACACGCGCCCTCGCGTTTCGACAGCAGCTCCCCGACCGCACCGGACCCCGGATTGGACAAATCTGGGAGAACGTCATGAGGTCTACTGGTCGCATCGGGGAGTCCGCCGGGCACGTTCTGGGGCGCAAGCTCGATAGCATTCCGTTCAGCGGTTATCACATCGTGCTGATCCTCGTGCTCGGCTTTGTCGGGTTTGTCGAGGGCTATGATCTTGCGCTCAGCGGCTCGTTGCTGGTGCTCGCCAAGGGGCCGCTGCACATGACGCCGGAGGAGGTCCGCTGGCTCGCGGTGGCGCCGCAATTCATGGTGGTGATCGGCGGCTTCAGCGCCGCGGCGATGTCGGATCGCGTGAGCCGGGTCGGCGTCATGCAGGCCGGCGTCATCATCAGCACGCTGTGCACCTTGCTGATCGTCCTGGCGAACGACGCCGAGCAACTGATCGTGCTGCGGCTGATCACCGGTTTCGGCCTGGGATTCACGATCTCCGCGCCGTTCCCGATCGCCGCCGAACTGATGCCGGCGCAACACCGCCGCACCTACGGGGCGATCTATGAGGTGATGCTGGCGTTGTCCTTCACGCTGCTGCCGGTCGCGGGCGGGCTCCTCGCCCATACGACCAACGGCTACAAGTATGTCGGGCTGCCCGGCGGCGTGACGCTGTTTGTCGCGCCGGTGCTGATCTACCTGTTTCTGCCGGAAAGCCCGCGTTGGCTGCTGCGCCGCGGCCGGGTGCAGGATGCGGTCGACACCGTCAACCTGCTGATCCGGCGCTGCGGCAACAAGGTCGCGCCGCTGATGGCGGCCGAGCTCGGCCCGCATATCGACATCGCGCAAGAGCAATTGCCGCCGTTCAGCGCGCTGTTCCAACGGGGGCAGCTGCGCTGGACGATCGTCGGCATCCTGTGCGGCCTGTGCGGCGCGAGCTGCTATTACTGCTCGGCGATCCTGCTGCCGAAGGCTCTGGTCGACCAGGGGGCGGGGGTTGCGCTGAGCTTCGGCCTCAGCACGCTGATCTTCGGCGCCAGCATCCCCGGCAAATTGTTCAACGGCTACATCATGGAGGTGATCGGCCGGCGCTGGACCATCACCCTCGCATTCCTGTGCGCGATCCCCGGCCTGCTGATGATGATGCTCGCCCATAATTTCGGTGATTACGCCGGGACGGTGTTTATCGTCGGCGTCCTGATCACCGGGTTTACCGTGCTGTCCTGCTTCCCGGCAGTGCGTGTCTACATCTCGGAGCAATTCCCCACCGCGCTGCGCGGCCGCGGCCATTTCTTCGATGAATCGTCGGCGCGCCTGCTGGCCGGCGTCTGCCTGCCGTTCCTGCTGGAGCCCTATACCGGGTCGGCGACGATCTTCTTCGGCACGCTGGCGGTCATCGTGACGACCGGCGCGCTGGTGCCGGTGCTGTTTGGGCGCGAGACGGTCGGACAGCTCGAAGTCGTCACGGAAAGCGGGCCGGCGCAACCCGCCGTGCTGCGTGCGGCGGCGGCGAGCGACTAGCCGCTATCCCGCCAGCGCCCGCTGCATCGCGAGGTCGTCCTCGATGAAGAAGCGGACGGCCTCGTCGATGCCGGCGTCGGGCTGGAAGCCGAGCGCTTCGGCGCGCGGTGCCTTGAGTTCGCGCGGCCAACTGCCGACGATCGCCTGGATCACCGCGTCCGGCTGCCAGGCGATGCGGCGATAGGCCTCGGCGCCGGCGGCGCGGCGCACCGCCTCGGCCATCTCGCCGACCGAGACCGAGTAGCCGGGCAGCTGCAGGGTGCGGTTGGTCCCGAGCGCCTCGCCCGGCACGCCCAGCGCATGCGCCAGCGAGGCGACGATCCGGCGCGGCGAGGCCAGCGCCATCACGGTATCCGGCGACACCGGGCAAACCGCGTCCTTGCCGGTCAGCGGCTCGCGGATCATCGACGAGGCAAAGGTCGAAGCGGCGCGGTTCGGCAGGCCGGGCCGCACCACCACGGTCGGCAGCCGCAGCGCGCAGCCGTCGACAAACCCCTTGCGGCTGTAGTCGTTGATCAACAGCTCGCCGATCGCCTTTTGCGCGCCGTAGGAGCTCTGCGGCGTCAGCGCGGTGTCGTCGCCGACCGCCGGCGGCAGCGCGCCGCCGTAAACCGCGAGAGAGCTGGCGAAGACGACGCGCGGTGCCGTGCCCAATGCGCGGCAGGCGTCGAGCACCGCCCGCGTGCCGTCGAGATTGACCCGGTAGCCGAGGTCGGTGTCGGCCTCGGCCTGGCCGCTGACGATCGCCGCGAG